>JANODL010000001.1:0-49575 GCA_031412675.1 Acidobacteriota bacterium
GCTTCATTTTTCGAGCTTTTAGTTGACCTGAAGTCGTTAGTGTTGTCAAATAACTATGTTCTGAATCGGCTAATTTTAAGTGTTCTTTTCTCATAAGAGATATAAACACTTATTTTGTTAAAAAATTTAAAAAACAGAGTAGTAAATCTGTAGCAGAAAAATATAGATTACACGAAATAATAGAATCCAGAAAAGCCGCAATACAATATCAAGAATACTGCGGTTCACTTGGATATAAACCATATTCAAAAAAGAAATTAGACCAGTTTGAGAAACATTATAACGAACTTATAAAAATCCATGGGGCTAACTTCAAAGAAGATTATGGTTGGGCAAGCTCCGTATTACATAGTAGCCCAAAATATAAACCAACATTTTCTGATATTGAAAAAGATGTCGGCTTAGAACATTTTCGACCATATTACAAAATGGCAAGTCATAATACTCATGCAAATCCGAAAGGTATTATGTTCAAGTTAGGTATGATTGAAACTAATTCAATCTCAGCAGGTGCTACCAATACTGGATTTACTGACCCTGCTCATCAAACAGCAATATCTTTATTGCAAATTACAACTACTTTATTACTTACAAAGCCTAACATAGATGTTCTTATAAGATTTGAAGTATTAAAAAGATTAGAAAAACGAGTAGGAACTGAATTTCTAAAAATACAAAAGCAAATTGAAAAAATGGAATTAGAGTTAAATAAAAATCTTTCTCATAAATAACTTAACAGTTTTCTGCCCTGATGACTTACGCCCGAAGAAATCGAAATTGTCGAGGGCAAGGCTTAAAGTAATTCGCTTAAAATGACGACATCAAAATTCGTCAAACGCTTGAAGCCGTTGTCGTTTGAAACGAAATAAGCGCAGTTTGAAGCAATTGCGGTTGCCGCGTGAATTGCGTCGGGCGTTTTCAGATTTTGTATGGCTCGCAAGTTAGCCGATTCTCGCAAAACTTCCAAATTGATTGGTTGAAGTTTAATGTCTGTTTTGGTCAGAAGTGTATCGTAAGCCGAAATAAGCGTTTGATTATTTTGTTTTATCGGTTGAACGAGAGTTTCGAGCAAAGTCAGTTCGCTCGTATAAACTTCAATTTCATCGGCTTTGAGCGATTGCCAAAACGGAACAAGAATTTGCCAATAATCCGCGTGTTTCTCAACGCTGTAAATTATCGGTGAAGTGTCGAGATAAATTTTCGCCAATGGCGGAAAACTTAATTGTCCCAAGATTCACGCTCCGTTTTCAGATGTTCGTCAACCTCTTTGGAAGAAGCAAAAACCCGACTATTCGGCAAAGTTTGTAACAAATCAAGAGCGGATTGAGATGATTTTTCGCTACTGCTCAAATCCTGCAAAATAATCGTTGCCAATCTGAGCCTTTCGCTATTCGGAAGCGGCAAAATTGTTTGCTCATAAATTGTTTGAATGTCTTGCATAACATCGGAATTTTACCACAATTCAAAAGAAAGTAGGAATGATTGAAGATATGGAAGCAAAGATTGATGAAATGGTTTATGTTTTATACGCGCTCCAATTTTCGCTCCAATTTACGGGTGTGTCATATCAACCGGAACGACCCATTCGTCGAATTGTTCAGCCGTTAATAAGCCTAATTCGATGGCGGATTCTTTGAGGCTGATGCCTTTTTTGTGTCCGTTTTTGGCGATCTTCGCGGCGTTGTCGTAGCCGATGTGCTGATTAAGTGCGGTCACGAGCATCAGCGAATCGTTTAAGTATGCGTCAATCTGCGGGCGGTTAAGTTCGATGCCCGAAACGCAGAATTCGACGAAGCCCTTGCAAGCGTCGTTTAATAATCGGACGGAATGCAGAAAATTGTGAATCATCACGGGTTTGAAGACGTTGAGTTCAAAATTCCCCTGCGAACCCGCGAAACCGATTGCCGCGTCGTTGCCCATGACCTGCGCGGCGACCATCGTGATTGCCTCACTTTGCGTCGGATTGACTTTACCCGGCATAATCGAGCTTCCCGGTTCGTTTTCGGGAATAATAAGTTCACCGATGCCGCAGAGCGGTCCCGAAGCCAGCCAGCGCACGTCATTCGCAATCTTCATCAAACTCGCCGCGAGCGTTTTGAGTGCGCCCGAAGCAAAAACAATTTCATCGTGCGCCGAAAGCGCGGCGAATTTGTTCGGATGGGCGCGAAACGGCAAGCCTGTCAGTTCGGCAATCTTCGCGGCGGCACGGTCGGCAAATTCGGGATGCGCGTTCAAACCCGTTCCCACAGCAGTTCCGCCGATTGCCAGATCGAACAAGCCGTCGAGAACCAATTTCAATCTTTCAATATCGCGTTCGACGAGCGAAGCCCAGCCGCCGAATTCCTGCCCGACCGTAATCGGCGTTGCGTCTTGCAGATGTGTTCTGCCGATTTTCACAACGTCGGCGAATTCTTTGGCTTTCGCGTCAATCGCGTCGTGCAGCATTTGGACAGTCGGAATCAAAGCATTTAATCTTTCGGCGGCGGCAATATACATCGCGGTCGGGAAAGTGTCGTTTGAGCTTTGCGACATATTCACGTCGTCGTTCGGATGCACCGGCTTTTTACTGCCCATCGCGCCGCCCGCGATTTCGATGGCGCGGTTCGAGATAACTTCGTTCGCGTTCATATTCGTCTGCGTCCCGCTTCCCGTCTGCCAGACGCGCAAAGGAAAATGCGCGTCGAGCTTGCCCTCGATCACTTCGTCAGCGGCTTGGACGATTAGATCGAGTTTTTCTTTGGTTAAAAGATTCGATTTCAATTCGCTGTTGGTAATCGCGGCGGCTTTTTTCAAAATCCCGAGCGCGCGAATCATCTCACGCGGCATCGTGTCGAAACCGATGTTGAAATGATGCAGAGAGCGTTCGGTTTGCGCGCCCCAATATTTATCCGCCTCGACCGCGATCTCGCCCATCGAATCCGTTTCAATCCGAGTTTGTTCGTTTGTTTTTGCTGCTTCTGACATAGATAGATATTTTGCTAAAAAGAAACGATTTTGTAAAAGACGCGCCGCCTTTAAGCCACTCAAAATAATTTGTTTGAATCCGAGTCGGTTTGCGAAACGAGTCTAATTTCGTAAAATTCAAATATGCTCAAAGATTTATCGGGCAGAATCGTTGTGCGCGGATTAATTCGTGCGAAACAAAAAATTTAAGTGAACAAGGGTTAGGGAAAAATGACTTATATCAAAACAAAAGACAACACAAAACTTTATGTTAAAGACTGGAACGGCGGCGGTCGCCCGGTTATTTTGCTTCACGGCTGGGCTTTATCGTCAGACAGTTGGGACGATCAGGCGTATGCGCTGGCAAACGCGGGTTATCGCGTAATTTTTTATGACCGGCGCGGTTTCGGGCGTTCGGAACAGCCCTGGAACGGCTATGATTACGATACTTTAACGGACGATCTGGCTTCCGTGATCGAAGAAACAGGCGCGACGGATGCAACCATCGTCGGTTTCTCGATGGGCGGCGGCGAAGTCGCGCGTTATATGTCGCGCTACGGCGGCAAAAACGTCGTGCAAGCCGGTTTGGTCGCTTCGGTTATTCCCTTTATGCTGAAAACCGCCGACAATCCGAACGGAACGGATCAATCGGTTTTCGACGATATGACCAAGCAAATGACCGAAGACCGCGCGAAATTTTTTGCATCTTTCTACAAAGATTTTTACGGTGTCGGCTACGTTACGCAGCCGACGAGCGACGAAGTGATCGAACAGGCTTGGATAATTACGATGCAGGCGGGACTCAAACCGACGCTCGAATGCGCCAAATCTTTTGCGACGACGGATTTTCGCCCCGATCTGCCGGCGTTCAACGTGCCGACCTTGATCATTCACGGAACGGGCGACAAAACCGTGCCGATTGACGCTTCGGCACGTGCCGCCGCAAAAGGCATCGCCAACTCGAAACTTATCGAATACGACGGCGCGCCGCACGGACTTCTGGCGAGTAATAAAGATCAGGTAACAAACGATCTCTTGAATTTTCTCGGCGGTAAATAAACGGTAAATTTTTGGAAAATAAAAAGGCATCGCCAAATTTCGGCGATGCCTTTTCGATGAGAGCGCAAGCGATCGGAGTGCGGAGCATCTCGGCAAATTTGCTGTATTCGCTTTGATTGCTGTCCAATTTTGCCGAACGACGGAATTTTCCCGAAGCCAAGTAGAAAACTGTTAAAACATTTGAAATTTTTACACTTTGGAAAGCATCCGCGACAAACGCAGCGTTGATTATTTTCGACCTGCCGCCAACAAATCCGGCGATAGATTTGACTTGAGCGGTTATTTCTTTTAAACTCTATGGTTTTCGACTGGCAGACAAATTTCTGCCGCAAAGAGCGAAGGAGATACTATCAAAATGAGTTACGCAATTATCAGAACAGGCGGAAAACAATTTCCCGTAACGGAAGGTCAAACCTTGCGCGTGCCGACGATTGAAGCCGAGGCAGGCAAAAAAGTTGAGATCGAAACTCTCGTGGTCGGCGAAGGCAAAGACGCGAAATTCGGCAGTGCGACCTTGAAAGCAACCGTTGTCGGACACGGCAAAGGCGATAAAGTTATTGTTTTCAAGAAAAAACGCCGCAAACAATACAAACGCAAGCAAGGTCACCGGCAGGGTTATACTGAAATCACAATAGAAAAGTTTTAGGAGGAATAGAATTCAAGATTCAAGATTCAAGATTCAAAATTGTATTGTCAATTTTGAATCTTGAATCTTGAATCTTGAATCTTGAATTGAGATATGGCACATAAGAAAGGTGTAGGTTCATCAAGAAACGGACGCGATTCACACGCGCAGCGATTAGGTTTGAAGAAATTCGGCGGCGAACACGTTCTCGGTGGAAACATTTTGGCGCGTCAGCGCGGCACGAAATGGAAACCGGGCAAAAACGTCGGACGCGGCAAAGACGATACGCTTTTTGCGTTAATCGAAGGTTTCGTCAAATTTGAAAACAAAGGTCAGAGAGGCAAATTCGTCAGCGTTTACGCAGAAGGCGCGACCGAACTCGAACCGAAAGCGGTATAAGAAACTTGCGACCTTAAATTTGCGATTGTTCGTAATTTCGCAATTTCGTTTCAGAAAAAGCGCACGTCAAATCTGACGTGCGCTTTTTGCCGTTTGATTTTGAAAGAATTCACTCCACGGCGGTGAAATCAGATTGTTTACTGCTTCGTTAGCGTCTAAAACCCGAGAAGGTTCGCCGGTTTTAATTAGCAATTATTCATCTTTTGAATAAAAATTCAAAAACAGTCCGGCAATTTGAAACAATTTTCGATAAATCCAATTAAAAAAATCGTCAAAAACATTTTTTTGACGCTGAAAAAAAAATGTTTCAGCGGAATTTGAAAGTTTTCCACAGGCAGTTTCGTACTGCCAAAAAACTATTTATTATTTAAATCAATACATAAAACCACTTGCAAAGTTTTCCACAGCTTTTTCCACAGGCAGACCGAAAATTTATCCACAGAAAGTTCACCAAATGCCCGTAAAATAAGGGGGAAACTTAAAGTATTTTCTATCCGTTTTCCTCTTGACAAGAAAAAAAAAGAGTGTAGACTCCATTTTACAGTCAAAAATGCTTACGGGCTTTTGACCGATACAAGGAGAGGCGAACAGAGCGGTGACGCATTGTTTGAGAGCAACGAAAGACGGAAAAAAGTTGCTATTACGCCCTGAATCGAAGCCGAAAGGCTTTGCTCAAGGAAGAAGTTGAAAGATTTTTTCCGGTTTTCCGGATAAAAACGGAAAACACTTTTCGGCAAGGAACCACCGGAAAGAGAGCGAAAGTCGCTCAGGCGCGCAAGCGAATGAGCCTCGTTGCCGGGAACGTAACCGGCGGTGGAGGAAAAGCCACCACAACAAAAACCTATCGGCACGGTGTTTCGAGAGAAACACAGCAAAATGCGGAAACAGTAAAATGTGAAAACAGATTGTGTGCTGACCGGAAATACGCTCGCCGCGAGCATTTTCGGGATACAAAAAAATCGGTAATGAGTAAGGTGTACATCTGAAAGTTACCACCTTAGAAAAAGATGCTTCGGCATTTAGCTTTAAGGCAAAAATTAGGAGCCGCTTTGAGAAATCAAGGCGGCTCCTAGTTTTTTTGCGTTTTATTCCTGCGCGATAAAATTTATATCGGTTAACTCGTCATTAACAACTAAAACTTGCGAAGACTGATTAAAAGTAAAATGCTTTGCCGCGACGGAAATAATGTAGGTTTGACCGACTTCAATTTCATCAAACCGAAAATAGCCAAAAGAGTTTGTGCGCGCCGTTAAAATATTTCCGTTTGTATCAGCTAGGGTTACGATTACGTTACGAACGCCGCCGCCAATTGCCAACAAGACTTTGCCCGAAACTGAAACGGTTGCCGCTGACGGAATAAATTCGTTTTGATAACGCGCAACTGCAAAGTCGTAATCCGTGCCGTTCCAAGTTCTTCCGGCGGCGAGAATTTTATCGTTTAAGTAAAAACCTAAAGTGTTAATTCTTGCATCGTTGTTCGGAAAAACGGTTAAAGTTCTGCCGAGCGTTCCCCATCCGAGCGTCGGCAGTCCGTTGGCGTTGAGCTTTGCCAAAACGAATCTTTCGCCCGCGCCCGCATTGCTTGTGCCGCCGACAATCATCTGTCCATCGGGCTGAATCAACAAAGCATTCGCTTCGTCATTCGGATTGCCCAAGACAAAATCAATTAACGAAATGCCGTTCGTACCAAAATTTTCGTAGAAATTCGGGTCGAGCGTGCCGTTTGCGTCATAGCGAATGACGGCAAAATCGCGGTCGCTGTTAAATCCCGTCGAACTGACGACAATTTTGTTATCCGATTGAACAACCATATCGGTTGCGCGGTCGTTAAGCGTTGCAGATAAATCGGTTGTGGTTACGCTGCTTGTGCCGAAGGTCGTATCAACGGCAAGCGTTGAAAGATGCCGACTGATGCGAACGCTGTCGCTGATGCCGTCAAATCCGTAACCGGCAACAATGATTTTTCCGTCCGATTGAAGACCGCATTCATAAACTTCGTGATTATTGCCCGACGCACCTAAATTATTGACGGCAAATGTTTCAAAAACTCCGGTCGCGGAAAATCGGGCGATTCTTCCGCTTCGGGTCGTTGAACCGCTTGAACCACAGCCGACAATTTTGCCGTCCGGTTGAACCGTAACGCCGTAAAATCTTGTTGCATTGGTTTTTGTTGCTACGCCATCGCCGCTGAATGTTGTATCGGGAATTCCGGCAGACGTAAATTTGACGAGCATTCCTCCGAATGAGGCGAATTCGCCCGCCACAAAAAAACTTCCGTCGCCCAACACTTTTAGATCATAAAAAGAGGTCAAAGTCGAGTTGCTTGTCTGCTCTGCATAAACGCCTTCGTCCATAAATGTCGTGTCGAGTGTGCCGTTCGCATTGAGCCGAATTAGTTTCGATTGACTGAACGGCAGAGTGCCGAATTCGCCCGAACCTGCGACCATAATTTTGCCGTTCGGTAAGCCCGCAATTGCTTCGACGGTTGTAAAACCATACATCGAAAGAATCGCTTTTCCGTCTGACGGCGTAGAATTAAAATCCGTATCAACCGAACCGTCTGTGTTAAATCGTTGAACGCAAACTCCGTGAACAAACGCCGAAATATCCGAGCGATCTTGCGAACCGACGGCAACGATTTTGCCATCCGGTTGCAAAAAAAAATCAGTTCCTTGTTCACACCATTGCGACTTTACCACGCCGTTTGCGTCAAACGAATTATCAATCGAACCGTTCGCATTGAAGCGAACCAAAAAGAAATCCGAATCTGCGAAAAAGGAAAAAACTCCGGTTGTGTCGCTGATGCCGACGATTTTTCCGTCCGGCTGAATCACGATTTCGTTGAAATAAGTCGCGCTGCTATCGCCGGTCAATTCGATGATTTTAATTCCGTCGCCGTCAAAACTCGTGTCTAAAGTTCCATCGGAATTATATCGAATCAACAAAGGATCGCGTTCGCTGGTTAAAATCGCTCCGCCGCCAATAATAATTTTACCGTCGGTTTGAACCGCAACGCTGCGTGCTTCGTTAATTCCTGAGGGAATATTCACTTCAAGAACTCCATCGCCGTCAAATGAATTGTCAAATGAACCGTTCGTCAATAAACGAACGACTGCACCATTTAGTAATGCCGTTGCAAATTTTTGTCCGGCAAGAATGATTTTTCCGTCAGTCTGCAATGCCAAACCGTTTGGAAAATAAATATTAGGACTCACAGTTGCTCTGCCGTCGCCGTCAAACGTCGTGTCGAGCGAGCCGTTTGCGTTAAGGCGAACAACGACTGCGCTGGTAAGGGCGGGAAACAAACCACCGTTAAAACCTGTGCCGACAACAATTTTTCCGTCCGTTTGGATGACCATTGACAATGCCTCGCCCGAATTTACGACCGACTGAATTCCGTCCGTGTCAAAACTCGTGTCGAGTGTGCCGTTTGAATTCAAGCGAAAAATCGTCGCGGTAGAACTGCCGAAGGAACCGCCGATACCGCCCGCAACGACTATTTTTCCGTCCGTTTGAATCGCCACGGCGTTTGCCGATAGATTCTGAAAACCGGCGGGTAAAGTAAAAAAGCCCGTTCCGTTAAAGGTTATGTCGAGTGTGCCGTCTGCGTTGTATCGTGCGACGAGATAGTCATAAAAAGATGCGCTTGAGGTTTCTTGTCTGCCGACAACGACGATTTTCCCGTCCGCCTGAATCGCCGAATCACGCGGTCTTTCATCAATCTGCGCCGCGCCGAAATCCGAAATCACATAACCGCCGGAAACGCCGAACGTCGTGTCTAAATCTCCCGGCAAAGCAAAAATCGTGGAAGTTGAAACTAAAATGATGCCAATAAATAAAAGATTTTTCATAGATTTTCCTCCGATTGGAGCGCAAGCGGCTCGCTTGCCTGAGCGCGAAGCGCGAAAACGGCTGTTTGAGTAGAAATCAACTTAAATCTATACAAACGCTGTTACATCGCTGAAAAACGCGATGTTGCAATCGAGCCGATTGCGCTCCAGTCGTTCACGGTATTTCAATTTTCGTTATACTAACGTCGCAACCCGTTTTCGTGTCCGGCACGGTTTCGCCTGTAACTATAATTATTTTTCCGGCTTTGATTTCTTCGCCTTTGTCCGAATAAACAATCAAATCGTTCCAAGTGTAGCCGCTCATTGGCAAAGGTTTGATTGTATTCGGTTCGCCTTTGTCGCTCGTCCAAATGGTTACTCTTACGGCATCGCCGGTTGCGTCCGATTTGGTCATCAAAAACAGTTGATAACCGACCGCCGTGATCTTTCCGCCTTTGGTCAACTGAATCGTGTCAATCGTTTTCGGCAGCGAAAGATAGCCTTGCGTAATGACTTTCGTGCCTTCGGGCTGAGCGCAAACGTCTTTTATTTCAAAGGGTTTCGGCGAACTGCAACCGAACGCGAATAAAATTGATGCGACTGTCAAAAATTTTAAGATTTTCATATTGGTTTATTGATAATTTTTGGAAAGCGAACAAAAAGCACGATGCTTTGTTCGCTTATCCGCATTTGTTGTTTACGGAATTACCAGCTTTTGTCCCGGTTTGATAATATCCGGGTTCGGACCGATAACTTGCAGATTCGCTTTATGAATAATCGTGTATTTCATCGCGTCTCCGTAATACTTGAGCGCGATTTTTGAAAGCCAGTCGCCGGATTGAACGATGTGAATTCTCTGGCTGCCGCCGCCGCGATTTGGCGGAAGCGAACCTCCGGGTTGCTGATTGGGGATTTGAAAATCCGGTTTACCGTTCGGCTTTTCCTTTTCCAACTGCTGTTTGCAATTTTCAAAAGCGAAAGCAATATGATTTTTTGCCCAACTCCAAACCTGCGCCGAACCTGCAATATCTTTGCTGACCGTGACAGTCGTCGGCAGTGTTTCGCAGGGTTCCCAAATAGTCGGAATGGGAATCACGCCGCCGACCGGATCAACCGCCTTGAGCCAGGGAACGCCGCCGACTCCGCTGTGCGTGGCAAAAAAATATTGTTGGAAAAGAGGTGTTTTGGAACTTTCGTAGGTCGTGCCGCAATTACCGAACGATGTTCTTGAGTGCGTCAAAAGAACATTACGGCGGGCGTGAATTACTTGCTTGACGTTTGAAGGAATCGGCGTGTTCCGAAAAATTCCGCCGAGCGTGTTTGTTCTGTCCACCGCATCGAATAAAATCAAACATTCGACCGGAATGTTATCGCGTTCCTTTAACCATTTGGCAACTTCGATCACCGCCGCTCCGCCGCGACTGTGTCCGCCGAGAAAAACGGCTTTTGCTTCGCCTGCTGTCCATCGTTCTTTTACCCAATCGTAGCAATCATCGGCGCGTTCCTTGGTGTCAAAACCGCTCAAAAAAGGTCCGCGCAAATACCAGGTATCGAGAAATTGAACAAGTTCTCTGCGATACAAGCGATTTATGAAACTGTTGTAATAAGTAGCATCATAGGTTTCTTCTTCGGTTGATGTTCCGTCAATTCCGGCATAAATAATCATCTTTGTTTCCTCTACATTTCGTCGGCTGTTAAATAAAAATAAATTTCACTTTTTCTGAAAGGCGAAGAATAAACTTCACCACCGTTTCGACTGATTGGCTAGTTTCTTTTTCGCCGTGATTTTCGTGTTGTTGTGTCATTTACTCCACCTTCTTTGTAAGCAGGTTTCTTAGTTTTGACTTTTGTTATCGGCTTCCGAGTGAGGTGAGTTTCGTCGTTTTCTACCTCGATTGATTGTTTCGGCATCTTCCTGATCTTTCGCGGACTTGGCTCAGTTGTCGGCAAAACATTATTGCTCGCTTCGGTTGCGGTTGGTTGAACTGCAAATATCGAAATAACAAGTGTTCCGATAATTGTTGCGATGATTGTTAAGTTAGCTTTTTTCATTTTTTCTTTTGCTCCTTTTTTGTTTTGTTATAAAATCAAGCCGAAAATGTTTTTTCGATTGGATTTGCCGGATTGACTAAAAAGATAGATGAAGTTTGCGTGAATTGTCCTCAAAGATTCGCTCAATAATTCTCAAAGAAATTATCAAAGCGTCTATGACGAATGAATTCAACAACTTATATGAGTTTGCCGAATTCCGTTTTGACGGTAAAAGGGGAAAACTTTGGCAAAATGGCGAGTTGATTTTGCTGTCGCCGAAGGCTTCAGAACTTTTGGTGTTGCTGCTTGAACGAAACGGCGAGTTTGTTTCAAAGGAAGAGATTTTTGAAAAAGTCTGGACGGACACGTTTGTCGAAGACGGCGTTTTGACACAAAACATTTACACGCTTCGCAAGGCTTTAGGCAAAGACGCGGACGGAAAGCCGATTATCGAAAACAAAACTCGGCTCGGTTATCGCATTACGATTCCGATCAACAAAATCGAACAAACCAACGGAAATTTGCTCGAAAATTCCAACGCGCCGCAAAATGATGCCAACGACGAAAAGATTCTGCCGATTCCAAAAGAAAAGCCGTCTCGAATCCGAAAAAAGACGGCATTTTTATTTGCGGTTCTGTTAATTGTCCTTTTGCCCGCCGCGTTTTTCGCTTATCGTTATTTTCGCCCGAACATTGCCGCGTTTTTTCTCAAACCGATTGAAAAAGTAAGATTTTCGCAACTGACGAATACGGGAGATTTGACCAACGCGGTCATTTCGCCGGACGGAACATTGGTCGCCTTTCATCGCGGTGACAGCGTTTTTCTGAAGGATGTTTTGACGGAAAAAGAGATCAAACTCGAAATTCCGAATATCAAAACCTTCGATTCGCTGAAATTTTCGCCGGACGGAAATTTTATCTATTTCCGCAACGGCGTAACGACCGGAGCGCGGGCTGAAATTTTCAAGGCTTCACGATTCGGCGGCGAACCGCAATCCGTTGTCGAAAAGGCTTGGGGATCGTTCAGTCTTTCGCCCGACGGCAAAAAGATCGCGTATTTTCTGAACGTCCCGCCGATTGCCAAGTTCAATCTGCACGTCAAAAATCTGGAAACGGGCGAAGAAAAGGAATTTTTAGCCGCCGAACAGCCTGAAAACCCTTGTGCGGTTTGTTCGCCCGCGTGGTCGCCCGACAGCCGTAAAATTTTGTTCACGGTAAATATTCCGCCGACTGCCGGACAGCTTTTTGTTTTGAATCTCGAAAACGGCGAAAAAGAACAAATCAAAACCGACAAACTGCGGCGTTTCGAGCAAGCCGCGTGGTCGCCCGACGGCGACAGTTTTATCGTCTCGGCAACCGAAGGCGGGCAGTATTTTCACCTTTGGAAGATTTTTTATCCCGACGGCGAAGTTCAGCCTTTGACCAACGGTTTGGCAAGTTACGGAAAAGTTTCGATTTCATCCGACGGCAAAAAAATACTCACCCTGCGAGCTGATGAAAATTCAAATCTTTTTGTCGCCGATGCCGAAAATCTAAGCAATGAAAGACAGATCACCTTTGGCAATCAGAATAATTTCGGTCAAAACGGTCTGCATTGGGTTGATGAACAGCGAATTTTGTATTCAACGCAAATCGAACAAAATCTCGCCGATAATCTGACGATTTTGAATATTTACGACAATTCGAAAACTTCCATTCCGAGCGAAAAACAAAACGCCTTTCGGATTCCGGTTTCCGATGGCAAACAAATTTGGTTCACGATGAGCGTGAATGGTGTTTCGCAGGTTTTCCAGATGGATTTGAACGGAAAAAACATCCGGCAGTTGACCGACGGAAGCGATGGACAGAGACATTCGCCGCGTATTACGAACGACTCGAAATATCTCTATTACGTGCTTCGCGGCAAAGAAGAAAGCAGTATTTTACGATTTGATTTGCAGAATCGAAAGGAAGAGGTTTTCTTCAGTAATCCCGATTTTCAGCCCGGAGCCTTTTTGGAGCTTTCGCCCGATAATAAATATTTGACCTTTTCCCGCACATCGCAAAGTTCTTCGGACAAATCGGGCGGTTCGATGACTGTCGTTTCCATTGAAAACACAACCGACATCAAAGCATTTGCGGCTTCGATAGTTCCGACGATTCGGCGTTTTTCGCCCGGTAATCAATCACTCGATTACATCTACGCCGTCACCGACGGCACGCAAATCGTCCGCCAGAAATTTGACGGAAGCACGCCGCAACCGATCTATACCACACCCGAAGGAAAGATTTTCAATTTCGCATGGTCAAAAGACGGGGAAAAAATAGTAATCTCACGCGGACAACAATCGAGGGATGCGGTCTTACTTTCAGAATTTGAGTGATTTTCAACTTTTATTCGTATCTCAAAGCGTCAATCGGATTTAATCTCGCGGCTTTCCAGGCGGGCAACAAACCGAAAACCAAACCGAGTCCGACGGAAACGACAAAACCGGCGATCGGCGCCCAGAGCGGAATGTAAGTCGGCAAGATCATTTGAATTAACAAAGCCAGTAAAACTCCGATAACAATTCCTAAAATTCCGCCCAAACCCGTCAGCGTCGCGGCTTCGATCAAAAATTGCGTAATGATGTCGAATTTTCTTGCACCGACGGCTTTGCGAATGCCGATCTCTTTCGTTCGTTCGGTGACGGAAACGAGCATAATATTCATCACGCCGATGCCGCCGATGAGCAATCCGACGCTTGAAATCGCCACCATTAAAATAAAAACACCGCTCGTAATCGCGCTGAATTGTTTAATTATCTGGTCGGACGTTTGCACGCCGAAATTGTCCGGCTTATCTGAGGGAACATTTCTTTTCCGCCGCAAAATACTGCGGACTTCTTCGAGTGCTTCGTTCATTTTTCCGGGCTTTGCCGTCGTCATAATGAAGCAATCCTCATTTGCCGGATAGAGTTGTTTGATGGTTTTAAAAGGCAGATAGACGGCTTTGTTTTCGTTGTTCGGGTCTTCCGCGCCGACGAGGAAGATTTCCCTTTCCTTTAAAACGCCGATGATTTTGTAATTGCGACCTTCGATCTGAATTTCCTGCTCCAAAGCGTTTGAAAACGGAAACAAGGTGTTGGCAACATCAATGCCGATCACGGCAACTCTTCCGCGGCTCGCTTCTTCGTCAGCCGTGAAAAATCGCCCTTCGGCAAGCGTCGAAACGCCCATTTGAAAATAATCCGAAGCCGCGCCTTGAACGGTCGCGTTTGTCATCTCAATCTCTTTATTACGAACATTTACGCGCTCGGCAAAAGGTCCGCTGACGAAATCTACGGGCGACATAAAAGGCGAAACGAATTCGCAATTAACACATTCGGCGCGAATCGCGTCGGCATCTTCTTCCTTCAAAGGTTTGCGCGTGCGTTCTTCCATCGAAGGATTGAAATTAAAACCCGGATCGAATTTGAAAGCGTAAATTGAATTCGTGCCGAAAGATTCGATCTCTTTTGAAACCCGCGCATCGATTCCCGAAACAAAAGCCGCGATAACGATAACGGTCGTCGTGCCGATGACAACTCCGAGAATCGTCAAAAACGAACGAAGTTTATTGACGCGCAAAGTGTCCAGTGCCATCAAAAGATTTTCGTAAAATTTGGAATGAAGTAAACGCATTCAAAAGTTAAAAATTAAGAGTTAAAATCAATCCGCTCTTAAGGCTTCAATCGGGTCTAATTTGGCGGCTTTCCACGCGGGATAAACGCCGGAAATTAAGCCGACACTGCTCGAAACGAATAATGCGATTGATACCCAAACAAGCGGCAGCGCGGTCGGAATCGAAAAAGCGGTAGCAACGAGTTTTGCAATCAAATACGCGAGCAAAATGCCGATCGAGCCGCCGAGCAAAGCAAGCAAAGTTGATTCTGCCAGAAATTGTTTCAAAATATCGAGTTGTTTTGCACCGATGCTCTTGCGGATGCCGATTTCCTTTGTTCTTTCCGTCACCGAAACGAGCATAATATTCATAATCACGATGCCGCCGACGACCAGCGAAATCGAAGTCACGCCAATTGCGACGACCTGAATTGTTCCGAAGATTTTATCGCGCAATCCATTGATCGCGCTCGGTGTGACGATGCCGAAACTGTCTTTTTCCGAAGACGAAAGTTTGCGCCGAACGCGCATCAATGTCCGCACTTCCTCGATCGCGTCTTCATAAGTTGCGGGACTTGTCGAAGTTACGGAAATAGTTATTGAACGGCGTTTGCCGTAGATCGAAAGAAACGTCGAAAGCGGCATCGAAACATACATATCGCGTGATTGTCCGAATGCCGAACCGACCTCTTTTCCGATGCCGATCACTTGAAATGTGCGTCCGTCAATTTTGATGGTTTGTCCGAGCGGATTGCTTGTCGGAAAGAGTTTTTCGGCGGTTTCCGAACCGATAAAACAGACGTATTTTCTGAGTTCTTCTTCGGCATTGATAAAATATCGTCCGTCGCTTGCCTCGATCTTTTCGATGTCGGCGATGTTCGGGGTCGTCGCTTTGACCTGAACGTTCAAAAGCGTTTTCTCGCCGAATTTTATGTCGCCCATCGAATCGGCTCGACCGCCGACATCTTTGATAAAACCGCCGCGTCCTTTTAAGGCTTCGAGGTCGTCGATCATCACTTCTTTATTGCGTCTTCGCGCCGCGTTCAAAACCTCGACGCTCGAAAAATCTTCGATCGAAAACCTTTGAACGCTGAATGCATTAGTTCCGATATTGGCGATTTTTTCATCAACGTAAGCGTTGAAACCTTCGACGAGAGAAACAACGACGATGACGGTCGCAACGCCGAAAATAACCCCGAGAAGCGTCAAAAACGAACGCAGTTTGTGAGCAAGAACCGATGCCAACGCTAACTTTAGAGCTTCATAAAACGACATGAATTTTACCTAAAATTCCTTATTAGAACGAAACATTTTCTTTTACGCTTTTCTGCTATTTTTGTTTCGCAAGCATTTTAGCCGGTAAATTCCTTGATTGATTTCCAATCGGCTTACAATTATCTGTCGAAAACAAAATCAACGGTTTCGACGATTTTTCTGAAATTATGTTTGGCGAAAAGCAAAATCATAGTTTCAGGAGTGACAAAAAGCAAGACAATACTTAAACATTTGTGATTTGTTTTAGTTTTTGCCAAGCCCTTCGCAAAACCTTACAATTAGGACTATATGTTTATTGACCGTGTAAAAATCAGAGTCAAAGCAGGTGACGGCGGAAACGGCGTGACGGCTTTTCGGCGCGAAAAATTTATTCCTCGCGGAGGTCCGAGTGGTGGTGATGGCGGTGTTGGCGGAAGCGTCTGGCTCGAAGCGACCGAAGGGTTAAATACTTTGCTTCATCTGCGCTACAATCCTGAACACAAAGCCGAGCGCGGGCGACACGGCGAAGGCTCAAACCGCCACGGCAAAGACGGCGAAGACACGACCGTTCAAATTCCCGTCGGAACACAGATTTTCGATGTCGAATCGGGCGATCTCGTTTTCGATTTTACCGAAGCCGGACAGCGTTTTCTGGCGGCAAAAGGCGGCAAAGGCGGCTGGGGCAATCAGCATTTTGCGACACCCACGCGCCGTGCGCCGAAATTTCATTACACGGGACGACCGGGCGAAGAAAAGGAATTACAGCTCGAACTGAAATTAATTGCCGATGTCGGTCTGGTCGGGTTTCCGAACGCCGGGAAGTCAACGCTAATTTCGGTCATTTCCGCCGCCAAACCGAAGATTGCCGATTATCCTTTTACAACGCTCGAGCCGAATCTCGGCGTAGTTGATTTGGGTGATTTTAATACTTTTGTCGTCGCCGATATTCCGGGTTTGATCGAAGGCGCGTCGGAAGGTGCAGGTTTAGGCGACAGGTTTTTGCGCCACGTCGAACGCACGAAATTGATGCTGCATCTCGTTGATGTTTCCTCACTTTCGGAGAGGAATCCGGTCGAGGATTACGAAATTATTAACCACGAACTAGCTAATTACGATGAGAATTTAGCGACCCGACCGCAAATCGTCGTCGCCACAAAACTCGACGCATTGGACGAGCCTGAGCGTTTGGAAAATTTGCGGGCGCGTGCCAAACAAGACGGCAAAGATTTTCTGGAAATTTCAGCGGTGACGAATCTCGGAACAAAAGAACTCGTTTCGGCGGTTGCCAAAAAACTGGAAGAAATCAAGCAAACAGAAATTGATTTGCGCGAAACGGACTGGAGCGCAAGCGGCTCACTTGCATAAGCGCGGAGCGCGAAAACGGCGTTTGTCCTGAAATCAAGTTGAATTTAGGCAAACGCCGTTACATCGCTGAAAAACGCGATGTGGCAAGCGAGTCGCTTGCGCTCCAGTCGAGCGAACAGATGATTAAAGATTTATTAGATATGCGAATGAACGACGGCTCGCGGCATTTTGCGGATATGCCCGAAACCGTTTTTTTTGATGAAATTGCCGATCACGCCGAAGGACTCGAAGAAGCGGAAATTACCGAGTTTATTACGGACGGCGTGCTTGAAATGTGGCTCGATTTTGAATATCAAGGGCATAAATTTTCGATCAACAATCAACTCGGCGATTACTGGTTTTTCGTCGAAGACCCGAATTGTGCGGACGAAATTTTGCTCGAAGTCTGCGACCATTTCCGCACGCTTTTAGAAAGATGAAACGAATTGCATTTTACGGCGGCTCGTTTGACCCGCCACACAACGGACATTTGACGATTGCCCACAGATTGAGCGAAGAATTTGAACTTGACGAATTCGTTTTTATTCCGGCTTTTCACGCGCCGCATAAAAAAGACAAAAAACCGACTTCGGCGTTTCACCGTTTTGCGATGCTTGCGCTGGCGACGAGTGACGAACCGCACATCAAAGTTTCCAAAATGGAACTCGATGTTCCCGAACGTCCTTATTCGGTTGAAACTTTAACGCGGTTGAAAAATGAATTGACTGATACGCAGATTTTCTTCGTGATGGGCGCGGATTCTTGGCAGGAAATTACAACGTGGCGCGAATGGGAAAAGGTTTTGACGCTCGTTAATATCATCGTCGTCACGCGCCCCGATTACGAAATCGGATTTTCGCATATAACTGATAAAATTCGGGAAAGAATTGTAGATTTAAGAGTTCCAGGTTCCAAGTTCCAAGTTCCAAGTCAAGAAAAACTTGGAACTTGGAACTTGGAACCTGGAACTAAAATCTATATCACCGATTCGGTGCAGATTGATATTTCGGCGACGGACATTCGGCAGGAAATTAAGGAAAAGACAAACGATTGGCACGAAGATGTGCTGCAAGCGGTTGCAAAATACATCGAAAAATACGAACTTTATAAATGATGGAACAAACACAGGAAAAAACTTTACAGCGCGAAAGCGTTTTGGTTGAGATTGAACAAACCTCAACGCCTTTCACCGAACTCGACGAAACAGTCAAACTCGCTCTGCACTCGGCGAGCGAGAAAAAAGCGTTCGCGCTGGTCGGTCTCGATTTGCGCGAGGTTGCCAGCTTCACGGAATTTTTTATTATTGCGAGTGGTTCAAATCAGCGGCAAGTGCAGGCGATTGCCGACGAAATAGAGGAACAACTGAAAAAACAACTGAAAACAAAACCCGTCCGCACCGAAGGCTATTCGACCGCCGAATGGGTTTTGATGGATTACGGCGATTTTATCGTCCATATTTTCGAGCAAAAAGCGCGTGAATTCTATGATTTGGAAAGATTGTGGCGCGACGCGAAAAAGGTCGAGTTGCCGGAAGATTTTTAAGTAAAAAGTAAAAAGTAAAAAGGTAAAAAAAAATTTCGACTCCACAATTTTTGCTTTTGCCGCGTTTATTTTTACTTTTTACTTTTTACTTTTTACTTTATGAAATTTCGTTTTCTTTGGGTCGGCAAAACAAAAGACAAAAACTGGCGGGCGTTGCAGGAAGAATATTTTGCACGCCTTTCGCATTTTGTGCGGTGCGAGATGGTCGAACTGAAAGATGCGGGCAAGGAAATAGAGGGCAAACTAATTTTAGATAAGCTGAATCAAAGCACATTCGTCTGTTTATTGGACGTGAAGGGACGCTCGATTTCTTCGCACGATTTAGCCGCCAATCTGGAAAATTGGCAGAATCGCGGATTAAAAGAAGTGACTTTTATCATCGGTGGCGCGGAAGGTGTCGCGTCTGAGGTTGTCGAAAGGGCGGATAATAGTTTATCCTTGTCGTTTCTAACCTTTACGCACGAAATGGCGCGTGTTGTAATGTTGGAACAACTTTATCGGGCATTTACAATTATAAAAGGGTTTCCATATCAAAAATGAGTGAACTGAACTTGAAAGAAATTAAAGAAAAACTAATCGCCGAACGCGAAAGTCTAGTGAAAAAACTGAAAGAAAACGATCTTTCGGTTGACGATTCCGAAACTCCCGACCCGGTTGATTTAGCGGTCAGAAACTATTCAAAAAACGTGATGCTGGCAGTTTCTGAAAACGACAGCCGTCAATTAATTCTAATCAACGAAGCGTTAGAACGCATTGATGATGAAGAATACGGCACCTGTCAAAACTGCGAAAAAGAAATCAAAACGAAACGTCTTGACGCGATTCCTTGGGCGCGTTATTGTTTGGATTGTCAGGAACTTGTCGAAAAAGGCTTGTTGGAAGAAGATTAAAACCAAGTAAAAAGGCAAAAGTAAAAAGGCAAAATTTAGCGGCTGTTTGAACTAATCGAGTATTTATTCGGTTAGGATAATTTTGCCTTTTGTCTTTTTACTTTTGCTTTTGGTTTATGTTCAAAACAATCTACGATTCCCTCTTAACTCTCGCATATCCACAAACCTGTCAGGTTTGCAGTAACTGCGTCGAAATTAGCGCGGACGGCGTAGTTTGCCGAAAATGCTGGCAGAAAACCCGCGTCTTTTCGGGAAAAGAAACTCTCTGCGCGAAATGTTCCGCGTTTTTACAGGAAAAACCCTCAAACTTTGAAACCTTCTGCCACATTTGCGACGAACATTTTTATGATTCGGTGCGCGCTGTCGGACTTTATGAAAACGCGCTTGCCGCTTCGATTCTGCATCTCAAACGTGAGCCTTTTGTCGCCAAAACTCTCAAACATCTTTTTATCTCCGCTTTTGAAAACTCACCTTTTCAGGATTCGAGCATGATAATTCCAGTGCCGCTTTCTAAAAAAAGATTTTTGGAACGAGGCTTTAATCAGGCGGAAGTTTTAGCGAAAATTTTAGCGAAAAAAGGCGGTCTGAAAACTGACAAACAAAGCCTTGCGCGAAAGATTCATACGCCGATGCACCGCGCCGCGATGGACCGACGCGCTCGTGAATTAACCGTCGAAAACGCTTTTGAAGTTACGCGCCCGAAACTCGTTAAAGGCGAAAAAGTTTTGCTCGTTGACGATGTTTTCACGTCCGGCGCGACAATTTCAGCTTGCGCCAAAGCCCTAAAGAAAAAAGGGGCGGACAAGGTTTATGTGCTAACCATTGCCCGCGCAATCTGAGGGCAGAGGGATGAGGGCAGAGGGATGAATAATTGCTTTAATTCATCCCTCTGCCCTCATCCTTCATCCCTTATGGAGCGTCGTATTTCGGGGCGGCTAAATCGCCGTCGAGACCGAATTGTGTAATCAAAAACGTACCGTTTGAACTGCGGATGACATACCAAACTCCGGTCGAAGGTCGGAAAATGCCGATGTCGTCTTTGCCGTCGCCGTCATAATCGCCGACTACCGGAACATCGCCGCTTAATCCCCAATTCGTGATCTGAACACTGCCGTTCGAGCTTTGCAAAACATACCAAGCACCGTTGCGGAAAATGGCTTGGTCGGTTTTGAAATCGCCGTCGAAATCGCCCTGCGCCGGAACATCGCCGTTGGCACCGAAACCGACTGAACCAAACGCGTTATTCGTACTGTTCAAGCGATACCAGAAACCGTTCGACGGTCGGAAAACGGAAAGATCATATCTGCCGTCGCCGTCAAAATCGCCCGGTGCCGGAATGTCGCCGGTCAAACCGAATTGCTGAATAGCCGCCGCGCCGTTTGATGAATTCAGACGATACCAAACGCCTGTCGAAGGACGAAAGACCGCAAAATCGGCTTTCGCGTCGCCATCGTAATCGCCGGCGGCAGGAACATCGCCGTTTGCGCCGAATTGAACAATTCCGACTGTGTTGTTACTGCTCAGAAAATGATACCAAACGCCTGTCGAAGGTCTGAAAACGCCGATGTCCGTAATGTTGTCGCCGTCGTAATCTTCGGGTGTCGGAACATCGCCATTTGAACCGAAACCTTGAATCCGAACCGTATTGTTTGAACTGTGGCTGATATACCACGCACCGTTTGACGGTCGAAAAACGGAAACATCAGTTTTGAAATCGCCGTCAAAATCAGCCGATGCCTTAGCACGAACAACCTTTTCGACTGTCCCGCTGGTTAAACCGGCAACATAAAGCTCGCCACTTTCGTCCTCGCCGAACGATGAAATCAGACGCGAGGTATCGAGCAGCAGCGTTTGTGCGCTGTTATTCCAAAGCAAAATTTCGCCCGTGCAGTAATCGGCGTAGAGATACGAACCGACCGGCAAAGTATTTTGCGTTCCGCGATAAACATTACCGCCCGTCACCGAACAGCGCGGATTGGGCGAAGCACTGGTGTATTGAAAAACCGGCGGCAGATAATTTGTCGGCGTACAAAGTCCCGGATCATTATTCGTGCAATTATTTCCTTCATAAACACGCCAGCCGTAATTTCCGCCAAGCACGATTTTGTCAACTTCTTCAACCGAGTCCTGACCGACATCGCCGACCCAAAGCTCGTTTGTGCCGCCGCGGTCAAACGAAAAACGATACGGATTTCGCATTCCGATAGCATAAATTTCGTCTGCTCCGGGCGTTGCGCCCGCATACGGATTCGTCGGCGGAATGTTATATGCCGGAACTTGCCCGACCGGCGTATTTATGTCAATTCGCAAAATTTTTCCGAGAAGCGCGTTGATGTTTTGCGCGTTATTGCCCGGATCGTTGCCCGAACCGCCGTCACCCGTTCCCGCATACAGAAAGCCGTCGGGTCCGAATAAAACTGTTCCACCGTTATGATTGGAAAAACTCGCGTGCGGTATCGTGATAATTGTTCTGATGGCGGTCGGATTTGCTTGATTCGGATTACCGGCGTTAGTTTCATATTCGGCAATCTCGATTGCGCCGTCCGTTTGGCGTGTGTAATAGATAAAAAATCGCCGGTTAGTTGAATACTGCGGATGAAACGCAAGTCCGAGAAGTCCGCGTTCATTGCCCGATGCGCTGACCACCGAAGAAACATTCAAAAAATCCGTTGTCGTATTCGCTCCCGGCTGAACGACTTTGATAATGCCTCGTTGTTGAACGATAAAAAGACGCTTTGTGCCGTCTTTGGCATTCGTCACATAGACGGGCAAAGACAAGCCCGTAATAAAGGGTTGCATTCTAATAGTCAAAGGCGCGGGAACGCCCTGTCCAAACAAATTTACCGTCAGAACAATTGAAAACAAACCTACCCAAAATCCTAATTTCCTCATTTTTTTCTCCAAATAAAATTTTCTAACGGGGGATTTTTCCTTTTCCGAGTTTTTGTAAATCTTCTTCGGCATTTTCGACATCGCGGCTCCGCGAACATCTCCCGACGCGCAGTTTGCCGTCTTCATCGGCAGTTGCGTAAATCAAATATTTTCCGCCCTTCTTAAACCAAGCCTGATAACGCGAAGTTTCATAAACGAGTATTTCGACGTTTTCAGAGTCCGAACCTTTCCAGTATTTTTCGACCTTGAAATCGAAAGTTTTGGTATCGCCGTCTTTTTCTTCGCCGACGAATTCGCCGACAAACACGGCTTTCGATTGGCTGTAAGCCGCTTGAAATGATGCAGTCGCACATCTTGACTTAAAGTTCACCGCGCTTTCCGCTTTCTGAAAGTTAGACGAAAAACCGAAGATAACGGCTGAAAAAACAAACGCCAAGGCAATAATAAATCTGATTTTCATTTCTTTTCCTGCCCGAAACGGCTCACTAAAGATTATTTAAATTGTAACGATTCGGCAAAGGGAAAAGCAAGACAAATATAATTCCGGATTCCAAATTTCAGATTCCAAATTCCAAATTGGAAAACTGAATCTGAAATCTGAATCTGAAATCTGAAATCTGAAATCTGGAATCTACAATCGGTAGCGAACCTTTTTTCTTTTCAAATCCGCGTCTTCGTTCTCGAAATTCTGAAGCCGCAAAGTTACGTCCGCCGTCATTCGCAAGTCCGATTGCTCGCCCTGTTTCAAGTGAAAATAACCCGCCGCCGCAATCATTGCAGCGTTGTCGGTCGAAAGATGTTTCGACGGAAAATAAACGGGCAAATTCATTTTCTCGCCGAATTTTTCAGCCGCTTCGCGCAGTGCGAGATTACACGCGACACCGCCCGCGACGATTAAAGTTTTCGGCTGTAATTCGACCGCCAGCTTTTCGACATTCGCCATCAGACTTTTAACGACCGTCGCCTGAAAGCTCGCCGCGATGTCTTTTATCGCCTGATTCGGCGTTTCATCATCGGCGGCAGGCACGATTTCGTTTTCGCGAATATAACGCGAGACGGCGGTTTTGAGTCCGCTGAAACTGAAATCCGGTCGCCCGTCGGAAATCTTCGCAATCGGAAACTTTATCTTTGCCGCGTCGCCTTCCCGCGCCAATTTTTCGATCACGGGTCCGCCCGGATAACTCAGTCCGAGCATTTTGCCGACTTTATCGAACGCTTCGCCCGCCGCGTCGTCGCGTGTCCGCGAAACGATTTTGTATTTGCCTTCTTCGGGAATGTAAAAAAGATTCGTGTGTCCGCCCGAAACGATCAACGCAAGCGCGGGATATTCGACCGACGGATTTTCAAAAACGATCGAATAAACGTGACCTTCGATGTGATTGACACCGATAAACGGAATGTCCAAACCCCACGCGAGAGCCTTTGCATAACTCACGCCGACGAGCAGCGAACCGATCAGTCCGGGACCTTGTGTGACGGCAACCGCGTCAATGTCCTGAAAAGTAACATTCGCCTTTTCCAATGATTCTTTAACGACCGGCTCGATTTTTTCGAGATGTTCACGCGCCGCGAGGTCGGGAAAAACTCCGCCGAACGGACGGTGCAGTTCGATTTGCGACGAGATGACCGACGACAAAATCTCTCTGCCGTCTCTGACAACCGCCGCCGCCGTTTCGTCGCACGAACTTTCAATGCCCAAAATCAACATTCTTAAATTGTAATACAAAAAAGAAAAATCGCGTCTTCTAGGGATTGAAAGACGCGACGCTGGGGTGAAAATTAAACCTTAAAATTTATTGTCTTTGTTGTTCGATTTGTGCAGGACTTTTCATATCGCCGTCCACCGCGCCGCCGATAAATCCGCCCAAAAACAAAATTGCCGCAATCACGACAAACGCCAAAAGACTCCACAAAGCCCACATCACACCGCGATACGATCTTGCCGTGTCTTCCCTAACTACTCTCTGTTCGCCGTCAACCGTTATTACATCTTTTGCCATATTCTTTTCTCCTTAAAAATAGTTTCGATATTTTCAGTTGATAACTTGGCAATGCCCGTGCCAGACGACAAAACCTCGATAATATTGATGTTTATTGACTATGCTTTAAGAATCGGCAAGTGTTCGTATCGTAACAAAACGTAATTTTTGAATCGTTTCAATACAGTTTTAATATCTTAAAATTCAGCGCAATTCGAAAATTAGTTAAAAAATACTTAGCGTTTGAGCATTTTTTATTGTAGAAAAAGCATTGGTTGCGTATAATCCAACAAGCGTTAATAACGTCTCTCAAATTTTATAAAATAGAGGAGAAAAATTTAATGAAGTTTCAAAGCAATTTCGTCAAAACGGCTCTGCTGAGCATGGCGTTTATTATCTTGAGTTTTTCGGCGGTAAAAGCTCAATCATCGGAGGAATATTCGTTTAAGGTAACTAACAATACCAGGACGACAATCAAAAAACTGTTGGTTGCGGAAGCGGGGAAAAAATACGGTTATTTCGACATCGGCAAAGGAATCCCGCCGGGAAAAACCGTTACTCTGGTCTGGGATAAATCAACCAACAACCAAGGCTGTGTTCAATATTTCAAAGCCGTCTATTCCGACGGAGTCGAGTCGGAAGCCGCAGAATTCGATTTTTGCGAAGACGAACTTGAATTAGTTTTTAGCCGTTAGCCGTTAAAATCAGACAAAATAAAAGCGGGTTTGAAAGTATCTTTCAAGCCCGCTTTCTGTTTTGAATTTGTGCTAAGCGTTTTTCCAAATCTGCAAGACTTCCCAATTTTCCCGCAAAACTTCGACACCTTCGCCGAAATGCGTAAGAAAATCGGCGCGAAGCCGCACGGCTTCCGTTGCCAGATATTCGTCCAAAGCATTTTGATCACGCGCCTCGTATTGGATTCGATAACGGTTTTCACCTGAACGCGACAGTTTCGCGCCGCTGAAAAAACCTGTTTCAAGCAAATCGAGAATGTGTTGCTCAAGCATATATTTTTCGTATTGTTCGCTTAAATCGGCGCGAACCGTCGCGGTTATTTCGTAAATGACCATCTTTATTATTTCGGCAAACCGCTGTAAAAACGCCAGTTTGATTTGAAATTTTTGGTTAATTTCTGTTTTGTCAGAATCGCCCTGACCATTTCGACCGGAATCGCGCCTTCTTTTAAGATTGCGTCGTGAAATTGTTTGTTGGTCATTTTCTTTGAATCAACAAAGTCGCGGTGCAGGTTGTAGAATTGCAGACCGCCAATCATATAGGCGATTTGGTAGAGCGGTCCGTAATCGCCCGCGAATGAGCGCCGGACTTCGCCGAGCGCGTTGTCGCGTTCGTGTCCGACGCGCGTCACGAGGAAATCAACCGATTCCTGCGGAGTCATTTTTTCGAGGTGAAAACTCAGGCTGAAAATGATTCGCGCAGAGCGGTGCATTCGCCAAAACAACGCGCCGACTTTATCTTCCGGCGTTTTATTAAAACCCATATCCCAGAGCAGAAATTCCCAATACAAAGCCCAGCCTTCCGTCCAGAAAGGCGTGCGGAATGTTTGGCGATACGGGCGATAGCGATTGTTCATAAAACGCTGCAAATGATGTCCGGGAATCAGTTCGTGATGCGTCACGGCGTGCGTAAAATGCGGATTGTTGCCGCGCATACTCATCATTTTTTGCTCGTGCGTCATCGTGTCGGTCGGGTAGGAAACGAGAATAGTTTCACCGCCTAAGAAGAACGGTGCGATAAGCTGACGCGCGGGCGACATCATTTCCATCCGCCATGATTCACGCGCAACTTTCGGGATTGTCACGAGGTCGTTCTTTTCGAGAAATTCGATGGCTTCATACGCCTGATTGCGAATCAGTTCGGGCTGTTTGCCCGGTTCGACGTATTTGTTTTTGACCGTTTCGAGAGCCTTTTTCCAATCGTCGCCGAAACCCATTTCACGCGAGGCTTTTTTCATCTCCGTTTCGCACCACGCGAATTCTTTGTTGGCAATCTCGATCAATTCTTCGGGCGTGTAAGGAATCATTTCGTATTCCAACTCTTGTAATAATGCTTCGCGCCCGATGGGGTCGCCGATGATTGTTACTTTGTCGTCCGCACGAATTCCGACCAATTTTTCGCTGACAAAGTTTTGATAATTCGCTAAATTTGCATCAACCGATTTGTAAGGTTCGCTGTTCCACCAAGTAAAATTCGGGTCGTAAGCGTTGTAAAAATTAAACCAATTTCGCAAAGTCTGGCGCAAAGAACCGACGGTTTGCGCGGCGCGGTTGGCGACCGTGCGTTTCGGTTTCGCAACGCTGCCCGCTTCGATGCCTTTTTGCGTTTGGAAAATCGCTTTGTTCAAATCATTCAAAAGCGCGGCGGTTTTCGCCGCATCAATCGTTTCGAGCCGGCGGCGCGAATCTTCCAAATCGCTGATCGTTTTCGCAAAAGGAATCAGCGCGGACATTTCTTCGAGCTGTTTGCCGTAACGCGCCAACTCGCGCTGTTCGTGGTCGAGGTAATTTTTGAAAAGCAGATAATCAATCTGCTCGTCGTGATTCAAAGCGTCGAAATTCTGCTTGCCCAAAAGCGCGAGCCAATCGCTATTTAACTGCCGAAAACGCGCCATCCGATTTGGCGAAGTTTGCGCCGTATAAAAACGGTCAAGGCTTCCATAATCTTCCGAAAACTTCTCGATCACACCTCGAAAACGGCTCGGCGGTTCGTTGTAATTACTCAAATCATCAACAGTTTGAGCGAAAATATTTGTGGCGAACAGAATTGATAAAATGATTGGAGTCAGACGTTTCATAGTGTTTGAATTTTAACTCAATTTGGACGAAAAAAAATTGAATTTTATAAAAAATGACTGAAAACTTATAAGCCGAAGTTGGAATTTTAGCTTTTAAGAATTATGATAATAGGTTGTTCCAAAAAGTAGTATAAAACCTTAATGAATTGCACTTAAATAGCTGAAAATGCACGACTTGTTTATCCAAAATTTAAAACTGATGGATTTCGATCCGACTGATAAGGAGTTTCGCTCAGTTGTTTTGGTTTCTGAAAAAAATGATCCGACTTTAAATTTTACTCAAATAATTGCACTCGAAGAAGCGGAAAAATTTAAAGCAACCGCCGTTTATTTTCGTCTTTTTCAAGATGATCGTTCACCGATTCCGCAAATTTATATTTATGACAACATCAGAAACGATTTGGACGACAAAAAAAAGGCAGAAATTCACCGCGATTTGTGGAGTTATTGTCGGATTCCGATGTTTATCGTCATTGAGAAAACCGACATTAAAATTTATGATGCTCGTCAGCCAGTAAAACTTTTTGATACTCGTCAAGAAACAGGACTTTTTAGTAAAGAAATTTCGACCAATCCGATTGAAACAAAGCCTATTGTTCCGCCAATTAATATTGCTTCTAATGCTATAAAACTTTATTCAAGAAAACTATTCGATAGTGGCGTTTTTTGGGAAAGCGATCAAGCCAAAGGGAGATTTTTGGAAAGTAAATCGGCTTACAACGACTTAATTTCAGGTCTGAAGAAAGTCCGCAAGGATTTTCTCACAAAAACAAAATTGTCGCCGAAAATAGCGAATAAATTATTGGTCTTTTCAATTTTAATCAAATATTTGGAAGAGCGTGGCAACGAAAATAAAAGTTTATTCGCTCACGATTTCTTTCAAAAACTCGGTGCTGAAAATTTTTGCGATGTCTTACGACAAAAGGGAAAAATCATTCCTTTATTTGCTGAACTGAGTCGCCATTTTAACGGCAGAATTTTTGAATGGACGGATGAAGAAAGAAAAGCGATTGAAGATGAGGATTTGACGCAACTTGCTTATTTTCTGGATGGCGATTCAAATTTGGAAACAGGACAACTTTTTCTTGATTGGCGAAAATATTCTTTTAATCATCTGCCTGTCGAACTCATTAGTTCCGTTTATGAAGAATTCTTAAACGAACGCGATGATGCTGTTTATACACCCGAATTTTTAGTCAATACATTGGTTGATGAGTCAATGCGGCTGAAAGAGTTTAAAAATCTCTCGGTCAAAACAATTGACGTAAGCTGTGGTTCGGGTATCTTTTTAGTGTCAGTTTTTAAACAGTTAGCACAGCGACACCGTTACGCTGAGTTTAAAAAAACGGGCGAATTAAGAACGCTAAAATCAAACGAACTCTTAAAAATTATCAAAGACAATATTTTCGGCGTTGACATCGAAGAAGAAGCCGTTCGTTTGGCGGTTTTTAGTCTTTGCTTGGCTTTGTGCGATGAATTATCTCCGAAAGAGATTTGGACGGAACTGCAATTTAACGATACTTTTGACACCAATTTTACAACCCAAAATTTTTTCGATTATGTTAGAAACGAAAGCAACTTTGAGAAATTTGATTTGGTTATTGGAAATCCGCCGTTTATAAGTCTGTCAAAAGGTAAAAACAGTAATTACTTTAAGGATGAAAATGGTAACTATTTCGGGGAATATAGAGAAAAGAATTTTGAAGGAAAAACTGAAAAAAAGAGAATGTATGTCAATGAGGACATAGTTCTCAAAAGCAAGCAACAAATTTTCCCCGATAATCAGACGGCTTTAATGTTTCTGGAGCAAGCCCCGCTTTTGCTCAAAGAAAATGGCTTGCTGTGCCTGATTATGCCTGCCGCACCGCTTCTTTATAATAATTCGTTTGAATTTAGAAAGCATTTTTTCCCAAAACATCAGGTTTATCAAATTTTCGATTTTACAAACTTAGACGAAGTTTTGTTTGAGGCTAATGTTCCTACTGCCGCCATTTTTGTTCGGAAACAAAAGCATCAGGAAGACAAACCGCTCACGCATATTACGATTCGTCGAACGCGAAGCGTTGAAGACAGAATATTTTTCGAGATTGATAAATATGATTTTCATAATGTTAGACAGCAAAGCGCATTAAGCGATAAGCACGTTTGGAAATGCAATTTGCTTGGCGGCGGAAGACTTCACGATTTGATTAGCAGATTGTCGGAAAATCAAACCGTTAAGAATTTTATTAATGAACAAGGATGGTATGTTAGTGAGGGTTACATTGTTTATAGAGGTAATGAAAACAGAAAAGGCATTCCAGCAACTTACATAACAGGCAAAAAATATTTACCAGCATCCGCTTTGAAAGAGGATGGCATAGATGAAGAGCAAATTACTACTGAAAATGCAGTTTTATTTGAACATCCTAGGGAAGAGGAATTATACAAACCGCCATTGATGCTCATTAAAGAAAACATTGGGAAAAAGAAAATTCCAATTCATCTTTCTAATGAATACCTTCCCTTTAAAAGCACAATAATTGGTATTTCTGCATCAAAAGCGGGGGACAAATCAGCTTTTCTAAATTTTTATAATGACTTCAAAAAATACAATAGCTTACTACGCGCATATATTTCAGCAACAAGTAATCAGTATTTAGTAACTCGCGGAACTCTTTTATATAAACAAGACCTTATGAATCTTCCTTATCCCAAAGATAAAGAAGAAATGAAATTGTCTTTTGTCGAGCAGATACTTTGCGATGATGTTTTGGAATATTACATTCAAATAAAAGCAAAAAGCAGTAAGGCAAAAATGAACGATTCTGCTAAAGCGAAAAATTTAAAGGATTTTGGCGAAGTGTTTAGCAAAAGGCTTAATTCTGTTTATGGCAAATCAGGCAAATATTTTTATCTGAAAAAGATTTACGATTGGGGCGCGTTTTTTATGACGGAGTTTAATTACGGAGTTAACGCAAGCGATGCCGAATTTGAAAAAATTTATGAGCCATCTGAAAGCGTTAAATCCTTGATTGAAACCGAATATGGCAGAAACGCCTTTTTAATCAAAACTCTGAAATTATACGAAAGAAATAAAATCTATTTAATCAAACCGAAAGCCCTGCGTTATTGGTTGCGTTCGATTGCGATTAAAGATGCCGACGAAGCCTTTTCGGATTCGATAAAGGCAGGTTACTGATTTCCCAAATGTCTGAAGTTAAAAACTCAACAAATCAATTTCAAATAGATACAGAGGATAGTCCAATCGGTGCTGTGATAGAGTTTTTGGATGAAAATCTAATAGATTTTGCCTCTGACTTTATAAAAAGACCATCTGAATCCGACAAAATAGGCGAAAATTTAATTAGTCAACAATTAGAAATTTTTTTGCAAAGAAGAATTAGCGATAAGCTATTTCGGATTAAAGGGCAATGGGAATATTCTGATGATTCTAAACGGAAACCGGACTTTGGATTTTGGTTATTTGAAGATCAAAATCCATTTGGTTTGACGAATGCTTTTTTTGAACTTGAAGCTAAATTATTACCATCTGGCTCAAAAGATTATGTTAAAGGCAATCAAGGCGGTATAGAGCGTTTCAAACGAGGACATCACGGAAAAGGATTATCACAAAGCGCGATGATTGGTTATGTTCAGGAAGAAACTTGCTCACATTGGCATACAAAAATAAATAAATTGATTGACGATTTGATTTCAAATAACTCGGACATCAGCATTCATTGGGATTCTGAGGATTTGCTAACTGAAATAAATGATTTCAGCACAACTAAAAAATACGTTTCCCAAAATACTCGCATTGTTGATTCAAATAGAGACAAAATCATCCTTTACCATTATTTGATGGAATTGATGTAAAGCAATCTCAATTAAAAATATTACAGGGCTTTTGGCAGCAAAATTTGAGTAGTTGCACACAAAATCCTAGTCCATAAAATATTATTTATTGACAATTATTGCCAAGATGATATGATTTTTTTGAGGTGATTTAGATGGCGACGACTACAACAATGAATGTTTCGCTTCCCGATACGATGAAGTCTTTTGTGGAAGAAAGATTGGCGAATGACGGTTATGGAACAATTAGCGAATATATCCGCGAACTCATCCGCGCCGACCAGAAACGGCGTGAGGAAGAAAAACTCGAAACTCTTTTATTGCAACGACTTCAAGGCGATACGGAGTTTGAGTTCGAGATAAATGATGTCCGCGAAGAATTGGCGAAAAGACTCAGTAAAAGGAAAAAATGATGAAGGTAAATTACGCTGACGGCGTATTTGAAGAACTCGTCAATCTTTCCTTTTATCTTGCCGAAAATGACGAAGATATTGCTCAAAAGTTTCTTGACGCTTGCGATAAAACTTTTGTGTTCTTAGCCGAAAATCCTTTTGCCGGAAGTTTCAGAAACTTCAAAAACGCGGAACTTTCCGAAGTCAGAATGTGGCGTGTCAAAGGTTTTGAAAAATATCTGATTTTTTACAAACCGTTTAATAACGGAGTTAAAATTCTGCACGTTTTACATAGTGCGACCGATTATAATCGAGCCTTTGAAAATGATTAACAACCACAAGTTTTCGGCGGCGATGTCCGATTAATTACGTTTGATGTTTTCGATTTCGCATAAGGTTTTGGCGGCAAGATAATTTTTGCCGCAATTCTGACACAAAATAATTGATACATTTTCGATGACCAATAAATCTGCTCCCCAAATTTAATCTCAAAAAAATATCAAATTCTTACGCCAAAGTTCTCTATTTCTGCGTCTGCTAAAAAGTATCCTGTTTTTATGGAGAGGAATATGATGAAAACCCCTAAAGTTAAAATGTTTATCGGCGTATTTTTGTTGGCTTTCGCGGCATTCGGCGCGGCTTGCAGTTCCGGCACGACAACCGCGCAAACGCCGCGTGTCAAACGTGCCGAATCGCCGACACCCGAATATAAACCGCCCAAGCGCGTCAGCCGCGATGTCATCAAAACCGAACCCAAAGAAGAAGCGGTGAAGGTCAAAGCAAAGTAAAAGTTAATATTTAATTGAAAAAAGGCGGAAAGTTTCCGCCTTTTTTGTGCATTTCAACAGATGAATAAATTAGATTTCACTCAGAAAACTCGCGCCCTCTTTTAACTCCAAACCGAAATTTTCCGCAATTGTTTGCCCGATGTCGGAAAGCGATTGGCGTGTGCCGAGATTCACGCCGTTTTTCGCTGATTTTCCATAAACGAGCAGCGGCGCGTATTCGCGTGTGTGGTCTGAGCCTTCTTTGGTCGGGTCGTTGCCGTGGTCAGCGGTGATGACGAATAAATCGTCGGCTTGCATAGCATCGAGAATTTCGGGCAATCTTTGGTCGAAATGCTCTAACGCTTTGGCGTAGCCTTCGGTGTCGCGCCGATGACCGTAAAGCATATCGAAATCCACGAGATTCGAGAAAATCAAACCGCGTGATTCGGCATTCAAAGCATTGATTGTCTGGTCAATCGCCTGATCGTTGTTCTTTGCCGTCAAATCTTCCGTGACACCCATCGAATCGTAAATCGAAGCGATTTTACCGATACAAACAACGTCCAAACCGTTATCTTTCAGAATCGGCAAAAGATTATCCGGCGGCGGCGGCACGGCGTAATCGTGGCGATTTTCGGTGCGCTTGAAGGTTTCGGCAGTTTCGCCCAAGAAAGGTCGCGCAATCACGCGCCCGACTTTATCTTTGCCGTCGAGAATTTCGCGGGCAATATGGCAGATTTCGTATAGTCTTTCAATCGGAATAATTTCTTCGTGCGCGGCGATTTGAAAGACGGAATCAGCCGAAGTGTAAATAATCGGTTTGCCGGTTTTGACGTGTTCTTCGCCGAATTGTTTGATGATTTCCGTTCCCGAAGCCGGAATATTTGCCAGCACGCCGGGAATGCGCGCTTTTTCGACAAATTCATTGATGATGCGCGGCGGAAAACCTTCGGGAAAAGTCGGAAAAGCCTTTTTCAAAACAATGCCAGCCATTTCCCAATGTCCGGTCGTCGTGTCTTTGCCGTTCGATTTGAGTGTGCATTTGCCGTAATTGCCGGACGGATTTTCGATTGCGGGTAAATCTTTCAAAGGTCTGATATTTCCCAAACCGAGTTTTTGCAGATTCGGCAGATTGACCTTGCGCGATTCGAGAATATGTCCGAGCGTGTCCGCGCCCGCATCGCCCCAACTCGCCGCATCGGGCATTTCGCCGATTCCCGCGCTGTCTAAAACCATCAAAACTATTCGATTAAATTTCGAGTTCATTATGTGTTCAATTTTACTCTTAACTCTAAAAACTCTACAAACTCTATAAACTAATTTGTTGGTGCGGTGTAGCCTTCACGAGCGCGGATTTGTGCGCCTGTGGGAATGCCTTTGAGTTCGATTTTGATTTTGCGGTAGCTGCCGTCGCGTTTTTCGTTTGACGAATAATAGCCCAAAGAATATTTCGTGCCGATTTCGTCGGCGACCGCTTTAAAAGCGTTGCGGGCTTCGCTCAAATCTTCGACGGGAAAAACTCTGCCGCCCGAATTACGCGCCAAATCCTTCATTTGCTTGTCGGCTAATTCATAAAGACCTTTGCTCATCGCGAGGCGTTCAAAATCGCCGAGTCCGCAGAAGTTAAAGGTCTTTTCGACGTTTGAGCGCGGATAATATGTGCGGTAATAACGGCGGATTTGTGCGACCGAAAAGCGAATCGCGCTCTGGCAATCGCCCAACAAATTTTCTTCAAAAAATTCGCGGGTGTTGACCTGTATGAAATAGCAAGTGATTCCTGCCTTTTCGAGTTCTTCTTTGGCTTCGTCAAATTCCGCCAAACTCACGGAATCAACGCCGTCGGTCAAAGCAACAAGCGCACGTCTGCCGCGAAAATCGTCTTTCGCGGGTTTGCCGAAAACCTTTTCGGCGACTTGCAAAAGGCTGTCATAATACGGCGTTCCATTGCTGGTTTTGACGGTTTCCAAGACAGATTTAAGTTTATCGCGGTCATCGGTCAAACCGTTCAAAATTTCGCTCATCGCATAAGCCTTGAGGCTGTCGCGCTCGGTTTTATAGGAAATTACGGAAACCTTGTCGCCTGTTCGGAGCGACGCGATAAAATTGGCGGCGGCGCGTTGGATTAAAGCCAAATCCGAACGCGTCGAACCCGAAGTGTCGAGTAAAAGCGCGACTTCAAACGGCGCGTTGGTCGCGCCAAACTCGGAAACTTCCTGTTTTTTACCGTCTTCGTAAACTATAAAATTGGTCTGTTTGAGGTTAAGAATCGGCTTGCCGCTTTTGTCTGTGACGACAATCGGAACGTCAACGAGCTGCGTATCAACGCGAATAACTTCGTCATCGTCCTTCTTATCGGTTTGCGCCGAAAGGTTGATGATTAAACCCGAAATATAAATGAGCAGTAAAACAAATCGCGTCAATTTCATCTCTAATAATAATTACTCCGTTTTTTTTCGATTTTAGCAGAAAAAACTTTTTTACGTTACATTTCTTTGAAGTTCTCCGGTTTTGCTTTATCAATTTGCCTGTCCTTTGTGCTATTCTTTCTCCAAATTGTAGTTTGCAAACTTAACCCTTTACGTTCGCGTTTTGTATTCAAAACCAAATACGGATAGCTTTCTATACATTTGAAATTATTACATTGTCAATTTTGAAGAGGAGAAATATGAAAAGAAAATTTGCTTTAGGCATCTTATCTATTTTAGCGGTCATTACAGGCACATTTTTTATTAATTCTGTGTCGGCGGAAAAACTCGGTAAAGGTGATGATTCATCGCAATTGCTTTCAACGACGATTGTGATCAGTCAGGCATACAGCGGCGGCGGCGGCGCGGGTTCGACGTATCTTAACGACTACATCGAGTTGAAGAATATTTCCGCGACTCCGCAATCGTTAAACGGGTTGTTTCTCGTGTATGGTTCGGCGACCGGACAGTTTGCGAGTGTGGCGACTAATTCGTTTATGTTGCCCAATGTTACGCTCAATCCGGGTCAATATTATTTGGTTCAATTAGGCGCGGCGGGCGCGGGCGGCGTGCCTGTGCCTTCGCCCGATGCGACGACGACTAATTTGAGTATGGCGGCGGCGGGTGGCAAGGCGGCGTTGGTTACTGCCGCTTTTACGAACAACACTTGCGGCGCGACGGCAACACCGTGTCCTTTGCCGAGCGCGAGCATTATTGATTTGGTGGCGTGGGGAACGTCAAACAACGCGGAAGGCGGCGTAACGGTCAACAACGGCGTGGCTTTGACGGCGACGCAAGGTTCGGTTCGCAAAACAGGCGGCTGCACGGAAACCGACAACAATAACACCGATTTCGACGTTATTACAGCACCTGTTCCGCGCAATACGGCGACAACAGCCGCGCCGTGCGGCGGACCTGTCGCACCGACCCAGAATCACGTTGATTTTAACGGCGACGGCAAATCCGATTTTGCAGTTGTCCGTAACACGGGCGGCGGTCCGAGCGGGCAGATAACGTGGTTTATCAATCCGACCGGAACGGGAATAAGCTATGCTTCGCAGTGGGGAATAAACGGTGATTTCTTTGTGCCGGAAGATTATGACGGCGACAATAAAACCGATATTGCCATCTATCGTGCGGGCGCGCCGACCGTCGCGGCTTTCTATATTCTGCAAAGCAACGGCAATACTGTCAGAATCGAAAAATTCGGACAAACGGGTGACGAACCGCGCATTGTCGGCGATTACGACGGCGACGGTAAAGCTGATGTCTCGGTTTATCGTGCGGGCTTAAATGCCGGCGACCAGAGCACATGGTTTTATCGCGGCTCGTTGAGTAATCCGTCAGGCAACGTCACCTATGTTAATTGGGGACAAAACGGCGATTTTCCGGCTCCGGGAGATTATGACGGCGACGGCAAACGCGATTTTGTCATTCAACGCAACGGCGGCGGCGGACAAGCCCGTTTCTGGATGCTTCAGACGACTGCCGGATTTAATTCGGTTGTCTTCGGAAACCCGACCGATACTATCGTTCCGGGCGATTATGACGGCGACGGCAAAACCGATCTGGCAGTTGTCAGAGGCTCAGGCGGACAACTCAACTGGTATGTTCATCCGAGTTCGACCGGTGTTATCAGCGGAAGTCCGACGGCGATTTTCGGCGTATCGGCAACCGATTTCACCGCACAAGGCGATTATGACGGCGACGGTAAAACCGATTTTGCCATCTGGCGACCGAGTGCCACAGCGGGCGCGAGTGCTTTCTGGGTCTTAGGCTCAACCACCGGCGCATTTAGCGTTCCGTTCGGACAAAACGGCGATTATCCGGTGGCTAACTACAACCGCTTCTAATCGTTTTTAACTCAATCGAAAAAAGGTTCGCGCCGCAAGATTTTGCGGTGCGAACCTTTTTTGTGCTTTGTTTTCGGCTAAATTTTATTCAGCAAATTTTCGGCAGTAGCAATAAACAAACTCCTGCGTCGTCCCGAACGGCGTTTCGTGATTTTCGTTCAGACTTTTCACGAGTTTGAATCCGCCGCCGAATTCATCGTGCATTTTTTCGGGGCTGTAGCGCACGACATCCAAACCGCTGCATTTGTTTGGACCGTTTTCGCCGAACGACGCGACGATAATATGTCCGCCGACCTTTAACGAACGTAGCACGAGTTCGACATATTTTTTACGGTCTTCCGTCTCGGTCAAAAAGTGAAAAACGGCGCGGTCGTGCCAAACGTCATAATGATTTTCGGGCAGCGAAACCTGCGTTATATCGGCTTCAATCCATTCGATTTGCGCGGCACGATCTCCCAAACGCACTTTGCTTTTTTCCAGAGCCTTTGCGGAAATATCCAAAACCGAAATGTCCGCGAAACCGTGTTCAAGCAAATCATCGGCAAGCGTCGAACTTCCGCCGCCGACATCAATGATCGTCGCTTCTCTGCCGACTTTAGTATCTAAAATCATCCGCAAAGAATTGTCGAGATGTTCCCGAAACCAACTGACTTGCCGGTCGGATTTTGTTTCATAAACCGTTTCCCAATGCGTCTTTTTATTCATTTTCCAACCTCCGTTTCGGTTGGCTCTTGAACATTTTTCTCGCGCCGAAACTCGACGCGACAAGCTCCGCGCATTCAGGTCGAAACGCCGAGTTTCGGCAAAATTACGAGTTGCAGTAAAAGCCAAATGACGAAAAATCCGCCGATCCAATAAAGCTCATCCATAAAATTATTTTTCGAGCGGCAGATTTGCGCTTGTCCACGCCGAAGTTCCGCCCGTCACGTTATAAATTTCCTTAAAACCCGCTTGACTTAAAAGCTCCGCGCCTTTTTGCGAACGCCGTCCGGTTTGACAAATTACATAAACCGGCTTGTCTTTATCGAGCTTGGCAAGCTCATTTTCCAATCCTTCGAGCGGCAAATTGACAGCCTTCGGCGCGTGTCCGCTTTTGTATTCTTCAACCGTTCGCACGTCAACAAACTGGACGTTATTTTTCGCCACAGTTTCATTCGTCTGCTCGACCGAAACCTGTTTTATTTCCGCCTTTTCAGGCGTTGCGCTTTGACAAGCCGCGAAAATCGAAGCTGTGAAAATTAACGTAAAAGTAATCAATATCTTCATAAAATTTTTCTTCCGCATTATTTTTAATTCGCACAAGCCGTCGCGGAAACTTCCGTTTCAAAGCCCGCGTTTATCCAAGCCTGTGTGCCGCCCGTCACATTATAAACCTTTTTGAATCCGGCGTTTTCCAAAATGCTCGCGCCCAAACTCGAACGATACCCGCTCTGACAAATAACGAAAGTCGGCGCGAGAGGGTCGAGTTTGTCAATTTCCTTCGACAATTTATCGAGCGAAATATTCCACGTTCGAGAAGCGTGACCGCTCGCGTGTTCAGCCGGACGGCGCACGTCAACGAATTGCAGATATTTTTCGGTTTCGGTCAAAGATTGAATTTCGCCGACCGAAACCTGTTCGATTTCGTTGGTTTTGCCCGCAAAATCCTTCATCAAAATAAAGCCTCTGACCGTTTCGTGTCCGACTCGCGCCAGACGCATAAAGGCTTCGTCAACCTGATCTTGCGTGTCTGCCGCAATCGAAATCGGCGTTCCGATTGAAACGAGCGTTCCCGCCCACGACGCAAATTGCCCACCGAGTCCGATATTGATTGCATTCGGAATGTGCGCCGCGCCGAATTCGGTATTTTGGCGAACGTCCAAAACCACGCCGTCGAAATTTTCGATTTCTTCGGTCGAGAGCGATTTCGGTTTCGGCAAATCTTCCAAAGCCTTTGAGCCTTCCAGATTTTTCGCCGCCGATTTCGGAAAATACGCGGGAACTTCGGGCTGGTCAGCCGCGACGATTTTGATAAATTCTTCCTTCGTCATCGGTTGCAGCGCATAATTCATTTTGCGCTGATTGCCGAGCGTTGACCAAGTTTCCTTTGAAAGCGATTTTCCGCACAAACTGCCCGCGCCGTGCGCCGGATAAACTTCGGTTTCGTCAGGCAAAGGCAGAATTTTTTCGCGCAGTGAATCATAAAGCATCGCGCTCATCTCTTCCGCCGTAAAGCCTTTCGAGCCGATCAAATCAGGTCGCCCGACATCGCCGATAAAAAGCGTGTCGCCCGTGAAAAGTTTGGCGGTTTCACCTGTCGTTTCCGCCAAAATCGTGATGCCTTCGGGCGTATGTCCGGGCGTTTCGAGAAATTTCAGTTTTACTTTGCCGACGTTTAATTCGTCGCCGTCTTTGACTTTGTGCGTCGGAAATTGCGTGTTGGCACGTTCGCCGTAAACAATTTCCGCGCCCGTTTTTTCGGCGAGTTCGAGGTGTCCCGAAACAAAATCAGCGTGCGAATGCGTTTCGATAATGTATTTTATCTTTTGATTGTTCGCTTCGGCTTCGTCCAGATATTGCTGAACGTCGCGTTGCGGGTCAATTATCGCCGCCTCGTTTTCCGAACCGATGTAATAAGAAGCGTGTGCCAGACAGCCCAAATAAAATTGTTTGAATTTCATAACCTTATTGTAAATCGTAAATCATTAATTGTTAATCGTTTGCTGTTGTTCCAAGGCATTTTTGCCAAAACTATATTTCGAGTTCAAAAATTTATGAGATTTTTTTCTTAAAAAGGAATATATTGTTAGATACAACTTTTTAGTAGTTCTTAACCCGATTTCTTTAGTCAAGGAATCCTAAAATCAAAACAGAGAGGTGAAATGATGGCAAAGAAAAAACTATCTATAAAGGGAATAACTTTTCCCGACTTTGGCGATGACGACAGCAAGAAAAATTTTCGTTTGATCTTCTATATCGCTTATACCAACGCAGACGGTGATGAAACGGCGACGATTGTTTCCAAGCCCGACAGCGGACAATGGCAATGGCGAAAATCGAGCAAAGACTTTTTTCTGCCGCCAAACATCGTCGGAGATTCTGCCGAATTAAACACGGCACTGCTGAAAACAGGCGGTAACGGATTTGCTGCGGCTTCCGACAAAATTGCGGAAATTGACGGTGAAATTACGGATATAACCGTGCAGTTTCTCGATGTTTTCGATTCTTCAATCGGTAATTTTCTATCAAGCAAAATTTTGCCCGAAGTAATCAAACATCTGAAATCTCTGGGAATCAATCCGATAGATTTGATTCCGATTCCGGGCGTTTTTACGACAATTATCAAGGACAAGATAAAAGTTGACGAGCTGGCGGACAAGTTTCACGAAGTTTTGACCAAAGAAAAGAAGGACAAACTTCTGCATACCATCAGCGCGGAATATAATGGCAAAAAGACGTTCACGCTAAAAGAAGAAAAAGAATGGAATCCGAAAAAGCACAAAAAAGGAACTTACGGCGTAACGATTGGCATTAAGTAATTTTTGCGTTTAATAATTTGCGGGAAGTTCGCTGAAATATGGCGGAAAAGTATTTTATTGCAAACCTTCCGCAGATTTTCCACTCTAACAAGTCTGGACATTTTTAAGTTTTGGTGATTAAATCGGTTTGTCTTACCAAAAAATTAACCGCCGCTTAAAAATTTGTTGATGAAGATGAAGTTTGGAACATCGAAGGGAAAACTGTCTAAACGAATCTCAACCGCCATCGGTTCTGAAACGCCTCTGCGCCAACTGGCTGGCAATTTATCGCAATTTGCCAAATACGCGCTCGCCGAAGCCAACAGTCTTTCGCTCGAAAAAATAGATATAAAATTAGACCGTCTGCCGAAAAAATTGGAAGGCTTTCGGCTCGTGCATCTTTCCGACATTCATCACAGCCCTTTTACAAATCTCGAACATATTTCGCGTGCCGTAAAGGTTGCCAATCGTTTGAAGCCCGATATGTTTGTTTTGACGGGCGATTACGTTTCGCACGAATCGGAATATATCGAGCCGGTCGCCGAAGTTCTCGGTCAACTGGAATCGGAACACGGAACTTTTGCGTGTCTCGGAAATCACGATCATTGGACGGATGCCGAACTGATTACAAATTCGTTTCGCCGTGCCAATATCAATGTTTTAATCAACGAAGGTTTTCGTTTTACGGCGCGTGACGCTTCGCTTTGGCTCTGCGGCGTTGACGATTATATGGTCGGCAAAACCGATTTGCGAAGCGCATTGCACGGCAGTTTTCCCGACGAAATGAAACTTCTGCTGGCGCATAATCCGGTGATTGTCAGACAAGCGGCGCGATTCAATGTTGACCTCGTTTTAAGCGGACACACGCACGGCGGACAGGTCAAACTGCGCGACGAAGATAAGCGAATTTTGCCGAACCGACGTTTGAAAAACGGCTTGCATCGGCGCAAAGACACACAAATTTACATCACACGCGGCATCGGCACGGTCGTTTTGCCGATTCGTTATCAATGTCCGCCCGAAATTTCGCTCATCGAACTTCGATGCGGTTAATTGTTAATTGTTTGAATTCTGAATACGATTTACAATTAACGATTTACGATTAACGATTTACGCAATGGCTTCAAATATTCTAACGATTCCAAATCTGCTGACTTTCATGCGAATGGCTTTGATTCCCGTCTTTGCCAGCCTTTTATTTTACGGCTACAGCGGTTGGGCGTTGTTTGTCTTTCTCGTCGCGGGAATTTCGGACGGAGTTGACGGATTTGTTGCGCGGCGGTTTAATCAGGAATCCGAACTCGGCACGATTTTAGACCCGATTGCCGACAAACTCTTAATGACGGCGGCTTTTATTGTACTTTCTTTGCCGAACGTCTTGCCATCGGTTCGCGTTCCGCCATGGGTAGCGGTGGCGGTCATCGGACGCGATGTTTTAATCATCGCGGTTGCCATTGCCATTTTGATAACAACCGATTTTAAGAATTTCAAACCTTCGTGGCTTGGCAAACTAAGCACGCTTGTTCAAGTCATAGCTGTTGCACTAATCCTTTTTGCCGCCGTTTCGGGTTACGGATTTTTTCTGAAAACGACTTATTTCTTTGTCGCGCTTTTAGCGGTTGCTTCTGGAATTCACTACATTTTCTTTGTCGCCAAATTGATGCGGGAAGATGAAGGCAATAGCAAAACAAATTGATTTTATTGTTTTATAGCCTCTTCATAAATTCTTTTAACAGCTAATAAAAGTTCGTCGTAATCAACCGGCTTGGCAAAATGTTCCTGAAAACCCGAAGCCAAAGCGCGGCGGCGGTCGTCCGAAGAAGCGTAAGCGGTCAGGGCAATCGCGGTGATGAAGGCGTTTTGTTCGGTTTGAAGCTGACGAACTTTGGCGATTAAATCGTAGCCGTCGGCGAGCGGCATTCCGATGTCGGTAATCAAAATGTGAAAATTTTCCTGCGAAAGTTTTTCGAGCGCGTCTTTCGCCGAAGTTGTCGTGACGATTTCGGCTTTTTCCTTTTCCAGAAAAAGTTGTAAAGGAACTAAACTCTCGGAATCATCGTCAACCAGCAAAATCCGTGCGCCTTGCAAAGCGAAAGTTTCGGCGGAAGGAATTTGAGTTTCGCTCTCCAAAAAGACGTTTTCCAAAAAATCTTTGGTCAGCGGAATTTCGACGATAAAAGTTGCGCCGTGTCCTTCGCCTTTGCTTTCCGCCGTGATTGCGCCGCCGTGCAGTTCGACGAGATTGCGGACAATCGTTAAGCCGAGTCCGAGTCCGCTAAAAGCGCGTTTGGTCGAAGAATCCGCCTGCCGGAAACGCTCGAAGATAAACGGCAAAATCTCTTCGCCGATACCGATTCCGTTATCTTTGACAACCAACCGCGCAAATTCGCCGCGCCGTGATAAAGCAACTTCGACCTTGCCGTCTTCGGCGGTAAATTTAACAGCGTTTTGAACCAGATTAACGATAATTTGCTGAAGACGCATCGCATCGCCGTCAATCGTCAGCGAATTTTCCGCCGCAACAACTTCAAACGAAATATTTTTCTGCACCGCCACGGGACGCAAACTTTCGACGGCATCCTCAAAAACCTTGACCAAATCAACCGCCTCTTTTTCGATCCGCATTTTGCCCGAAATAATCCGCGAAACGTCTAAAAGGTCTTCAATCAGATTATTTTGCAAAAGTGAATTGCGCTCGATAACCTCAACCGCTTTGATGGTTTTTTCTTTATCGAGCATTCCTGCCCGCAGCATTCTGACCCAGCCGAGAATTGAATTGAGCGGTGTGCGGAGTTCGTGCGAAAGCACCGAAAGAAATTCGTCTTTTGCGCGATTGGCGGCTTCGGCGGTTTCGCGGGCATCGGCTTCGACCTGCAAAAGCCGCACGTTTTCAATCGCCGCCGCCGCCAGATTTCCGACCATTTCGAGCGCGATGATATGTTCATTCGTAAAAGCCTTATCCTGATACGCCTGCACTTCGAGCGTGCCGATAATCCGGTTCATCACCGTCATCGGCACAACGAGCGACGAATTCGGATCAATTCCGTCATCCTGTAAAACAACGTGCGGACGAGTTTTCATCAAATCCCAGTAACGATTGACGACGACCGATTTTTTTTGAAAAATCGCCTGCGAATTCGGTCCGCCGTCTTTGGTGATCGGCATCGGCGGCAAAACTGAAATATCAACCTCGCCGTCTTCGCCCCAGACATATTCGGCGACTCGCAGATTTTTTTCAGCGTTGTAGGAAGAAACGAAAAACGCCGTGCAAGGCATCGAAGCACGGACAAAATCGTGAAGCGCACGATAAATCGAAGTCAAATCACGCGCCGTGCCGAGTGTTTGGGCAATCGGCACGATCCGCGAAAGCAGTTCCAGATATTCTTCCGAAGCGCGTCGTTCGGCTTTGAGCAAGGCTTCTTGCCCTTGTTTGCGTTCGGTGATGTCAATGCACGAACCGATATAGCCTTTAAATGTTCCGTTATGCGTAAAAAGCGGAACGCCTTTATCCAAAAGCCAACGATATTCGCCGTCAAAACGCCGCAAGCGATATTCGGTTTCAAAATCTTCACGCGCATCGAAAGCGTTCGAAAAAACCTCCAGACAACGCTCGAAGTCTTCATTATGAATTCCTTCCATCCAACCGTTGCCGACTTCCTGCTCCATTGTTCGACCCGTAAAATCGAGCCACGTTTGATTAAAATAATTGCTGAATTTATCCGTTCCGCTAATCCATACGAGCATCGGCGCATTGTTCGTCATCGAGCGGAAACGGGTTTCGGATTCGCGGACAGCTTCTTCCATCTTGCGCCGTTCGCTGATGTCCGTGATTGCCGCGATCCAACCAATGACATTTCCATTGTCGTCAAATTCCGGCGCGTAGGAACAATGCACAAAATAACTGCCGGTTTTCGGATAAGTAATTTCAATTTCAAATTCGACCGGCTGACCCGATAAAACGATTTCGATGTATTTTACAATGTCTTTAAAGGCAGTTTCACCGAGAATTTCGGAAATCGGTTTGCCGAGACAATCTTCGGGTTTCAAACCGAACCGTTCGGCGTAGGCTTTATTGACAAACTTAAAGCGCATTTCGCGGTCGCAATGTGCAATGTAGACGGGCGCGATGTCGGTGACCAGTGCCAATTGCTTCATACTTTGCCGCACAATCTCGTCATTTTCCCGGCGTTCGGTAATGTCGCGGATGATGCTTACTAAAAGCCTCTCGCCGCCGATGTCCGCACCGACCGATGTGACTTCGACCGGAAATCTGGTGCCGTCTTTGCGTTGATGAACGGTTTCCCATTGCAGACCCGATTCGTTTGCCTGCCTCAACTGCCCTTCAATAACCGATAAAGTTTCCGGCGCACGCAAATCGTGAATCCTCATTTGCAGCAAATCCGTCTGCTTGTAGCCGTAAGTTTCAATCGCCGCCTGATTCGCGTCAACAATTTGTCCGTCCGTGCGGAAAAACAGGATAATGTCCCGCGCACGTATCGAAAGCAGACGGTATCGCTCGGAAATCTCCTCGGCTTTTTTGCGTTCGGTAATGTCCTGTATCACCGTCAAAGCACACGGTTCGCCGCGAATTTCGAGCAGTTCGGCGGAAAGCAGACCGACAATTTCCCTGCCGTCTTTTAACCGAAAAATATATTCCAAATCGCGGATTTCACCTTGTTTTTGAACCGCTGACAATTCGGCTTCGCGTTCGGCGGAATTTTGCCATAAATCGAGTTCGGCGGTTGTCCGCCCAATCGTTTCTTCGCGGGTGTAACCCGTAATTTGAACAAAAGTATCGTTGACTTCGATGAGCTTTCCGGTTTTCAGCGAGGTAATTGTCAGAACAAGCGGACTGGAATTAAAGGCTTTGGCAAATTTTTCTTCCGATTCGCGCAGATTCTCTTCGGCTTTTTTATGTTCGGTGATGTTATTAAAAATCAGCACGACTTTGCGGCTTTCTTCGCCGCCGACGCGCACCGCGTAAACGTCAAACCAGCGGTTCATCGCGTCCGAACCTTCCGTAAACCGAACCGATTCGCCCGTTAGAGCGACTTTCCCGTAAATCTCGAACCAATGCGGTTCAAGATCGGGAAGCATTTCAAGCGCGGTTTTACCGACCGGATTTTCAAGTCCCGTTAATTTTTCAAAAACCGGATTGACTTCCAGAAAGCGATAATCGAAAGGTTTTCCGTCAGCGTCGAACATCATTTCGAGCAGACAAAATCCTTCATCAATCGAGTCGAATAAAGTTCGGTATCGTTCTTCGCTTTCGCGCAATTTTTCTTCGGATTTTTTGCGCTCGGTAATGTCAATGCCGATGCCGTAAAGTCTGACCGGCGTGCCTTTTTCGGAATAGACGGCTTTGCCGCGTCCTTCCATCCAGCGCAAACTGCCGTCAGCGTGCCAAAAACGAAATTCAATCGCGTAATCACGATGTTCGGCAATCGCCTGCTGAACTTCGCTCCAGCTTTCTTCGCGGTCGTCCTCATGAATAAAATCGAAAAATTCTTTTTCCGAACCGCCGAAAGTTCCTTTCTCCAACCCGAAAATTTCTTCGAGTTCTTCGCTCCACCAAACCGTATCGGTTGACAAATCGAGCGTCCAAACGCCCATCCGGCTGCTTTGCATCGAAAGCGCGAGAATTGCCTGACTTTCGTGTAAGGCTTCTTCCGCCCGTTTGCTTTCGGTAATATCGCGGGCGATTTTCGACGCGCCGATAATTTCGCCCGCATCATTTTTAATCGGCGAAACCGTCAGCGAAATATCCAAATCCGTGCCGTCCTTGCGCCGCCGCACGGTTTCAAAATGCTTAACCGCTTCGCCTTTTTTGATGCGGTCGAGAATTTCCTTCTCTTCGTTTAACAAATGCGGCGGAATCAACATCGTCACCGAGTTTCCGATGGTCTCGTCAGCCGTATAACCGAAAGTAATTTCCGCGCCTCTGTTCCAGCTCGTAATAATTCCGTCTAAGTTTTTACTGATAATCACGTCGTCGGAAGATTCGACAATCGCCGCTAAATGCGCTTTTGATCTTTCGATTTCCTTGTATTCCGTAATATCGCGCTGTGTTCCCCAAGCACGTTTGACAAAGCCGTTTTCGACAATGCCGATCAGATTATTGAGAAAAAATTTCGGATTCCCGTTGCGGTCAATTTCGTGCGATTCGGCATCTTCCAAACGATAATTTGAATTAATAAAAGCCCGCAGATATTCAACATTGCTTTCATCTTCGCGCACCAGAAGATCGCCGAGCCGTGTGCCGATTATCTCATCTGCGGACTCAAACCCATACATTTTTGCCATCGCTTGATTGCATTCGGCAAGAACAGCACAGCGGTAAAACTGTTCGATTTGTTCGTCGGTTGAAAGACTGACCGAAACAGGTTCGTCCATTTCGATACGCCAGATGGCTTCACTGCTTTGACTTACAAAAACGCGGTAGAGTTCCTGATTTATGAGTGAATCTTCGTCAATCATTTTGCGGTCGGTGATTTCGGCTGACATTTAAAAATTCCCTTACTCGGATCAATTACTGAATCAAGCAAATTTTACAATAAATATCGGCGAACATACAGTTTACGGGGGATTTGAGAGTCCCAATCGGCAAAATGGTGTGTAAATTATGCTGCAAAAATTTCATTGCAAGAATTTTTTAAAATAAATTTGACAACAACACACTCATATATTATTCTATCAACACATTCAACTTGCCGCTGTAATTTTTCAAACAACGGCTTGGTGAGAAGGCATTATAAAGCAATTTTTAAAGGAGAAATTTAACAGATGAGTAAAATTATTGGGATTGACTTGGGAACGACAAACTCGGTGGTTGCCGTGATGGAAGGCGGCGAGCCGGTCGTTATCACCAATGAAGAAGGCGGACGCACGACTCCTTCGGTAGTCGCTTTTACCAAAGACGGCAACCGCCTGGTCGGACAAGTTGCGAAACGCCAAGCCGTGACAAACCCCGAAAATACGCTGTATTCGATCAAGCGTTTTATGGGACGAAAATTTGATGAAGTTTCGGGCGAAATCAAGCAAGTTCCATTTAAGGTTGAAAAGGCAGGAAACGGCGACGTGAAATTGGACGCGCAGGGTAAAGCCTACAGCCCGCCCGAAATTTCGGCGATGGTTTTGCAGAAATTGAAAAAAGCGGCGGAAGATTATCTCGGTGCAAAAGTTGATAAAGCGGTTATTACCGTTCCGGCTTACTTTAACGACGCGCAACGTCAAGCGACGAAAGACGCGGGCAAAATTGCAGGACTCGAAGTAATGCGGATTGTTAACGAACCGACCGCTGCCGCTTTGGCTTACGGTTTGGACAAAAAGAAAGACGAAACCATTGCGGTTTTCGACTTCGGCGGCGGAACATTCGACATCTCGGTTTTGGAAGTCGGCGAAGGCGTGGTTGAAGTTAAATCCACCAACGGCGACACGCACCTCGGCGGCGACGACGTTGACGAAGCCTTGATTAAATGGATTATTGACGAATTCAAAAAAGACCAAGGGATTGATTTAACGGCGGACAAAATGGCTTTACAGCGTTTGAAGGAATCGGCGGAAAAAGCGAAAGTCGAGCTTTCATCGGCGATGGAAACCGAAATCAATCTGCCGTTTATCACGGCTGACCAATCGGGACCGAAGCATCTGGTTTTGAAACTGACGCGCTCGAAATTCGAGCAATTGGTCGAGCCGCTTCTGAAACGTCTGATGCCGCCCGTCGAACAAGCGATTAAAGATGCGGGACTCGAAAAAGGTCAGATTGACGAAATCGTTCTCGTCGGCGGTTCGACGCGGATTCCGAAAGTTCAGGAAATGGTTAAGGAATTTTTTGGCAAAGAACCGAACAAAACCGTTAACCCGGACGAAGTTGTCGCACTCGGTGCGGCGGTTCAGGCGGCAGTTTTGGGCGGCGAAAAAACCGACATTCTGCTTCTCGACGTAACACCGTTGAGTCTTGGAATTGAAACGCTCGGCGGCGTGATGACGCAGATGATCCAGCGCAACACGACGATTCCGACGCGCAAATCGGAAATCTTTTCGACTGCTTCGGACAACCAAACTTCGGTCGAAGTTCACGTCATGCAGGGCGAACGACCGATGGCTTCCGACAATAAAACGCTCGGAAAATTCCATCTTGTCGGCATTCCGCCCGCACCGCGCGGAATGCCGCAGGTCGAAGTAACTTTCGATATTGACGCGAACGGCATCGTTAATGTTTCGGCGAAAGATGTCGGCACGGGACGCGAACAGAAAATCACGATCACATCGAGTTCGGGTCTTTCAAAAGAAGAAATCGACAAGATGATGAAAGATGCCGAATCGCACGCGGGCGAAGACACGAAACGCAAAGAAACCATCGAAGCGCGCAATCGTCTTGACGGTCTTGTTTACTCGGTCGAAAAAACATTCGGCGAAAATAAGGACAAGCTCGACGCGGCAGGCTCAGCCGAAATCGAAGCGGCGATTGCCGACTCGAAAACTGCGCTCGCGGGCGAAGATTCGGATGCGATGAATTCGGCGTTTGAACGCTTGCAAACCGCTTCGCACAAACTCGCGGAAGTGCTTTACAGTCAAGCCGGCGCGGCAAACACGGGCGAAGCCGAAACAACTGAACAGGCATCTTCGGCAAGTGCCGGCGGCGACACAGGCGCAACGAGTTCGGACGACAATGTCATTGATGCCGAATACGTTGATGTTGACGAAGAGAAGAAGTAAGGCAAAAGTAAAAAGGCAAAAGGCAAAATAATAAAGCCTACACAGTAATTCAGCCGTTTGCCTGTAAATTGTTGCAGGCAACGGCTGATTTTGCGATACTTCAAAAGCTATGCAAATTACGATTGAAATTGACGAAAAGACGGTGTCGAAAATTGACTCTTTTTCTGCTAATCGGATTGAATATTTTCAAAAAGCTCTCGAAGAAAAATTGACGAGAGATGAAAAAAATAAATTAGGTTACGAAGAAAAAGTAAAACGAACAATAGAATCGTATAAAAAGTTTCCGCAACAGCCTGAAGAGTATGAGATTTGGTTAGATGAACAGGTTTGGGAGGACTGATGATTCAAGGCGATATTCGCTACTATACATTTAAAACGCCCGATAAACGTCGTCCGGCTCTGATTCTGACAAACAACGATCTGATTCCGATATTAAATGCCGTAACTGTGGCTCCCATAACGACAACGCTTCGAGAGGCAAATACGCACGTCTTTTTAGATGAAGGCGACGGGATGACAGAAGAATGTGCGGTTAATTTATCAGCTATCCAAACTGTTCCGAAAGATAAAATCGGTTCGTATATTACACATCTTCCGCCATTGAAAATGGCGGAAGTTTTTGAAACTGTTAAATTCGTTTTCAAAATTGATTAGCCCAAAATGGCAAATAAAGATTATTACAATATTCTCGGCGTAAAAAAGGACGCGAAGGCGGACGAAATCAAGAAGGCTTATCGTCGGCTGGCGCGGAAATATCATCCTGATGTCAATCCGAATGATAAAACGTCCGAGGAAAAATTTAAGGAAGTTCAGGAAGCCTACGAC
>JANODL010000002.1:0-62163 GCA_031412675.1 Acidobacteriota bacterium
CGTTCGAGATTTTGTCAAAAGCGTTGAAGGTCGCGGAAGAAGCGGTTAAAATCGATTCCGCAAACACGCAGGCACGGCAAAATCTGGCGAAAACATACTCGGCGCTTGGCTTGAACGCCAATTATTTGAAGCGAACTTCCGCCGCCGTTTCGTTTCTCGAAAAATCGCTCGCCGAATTCGGCGAGTTGGAAAAAGCGGAACCCGACAATCTGACTTACAAAGACGACATCGGCAGAAATCTGACTCAGCTCGGCTTAACAAAATATCGGCAGCGTGATTTCGCGGGTGCGCTCGATGCTTACGAAGAAGCCGTCCGGGTTTTCGAACTTCAGTCCGCCGACCCGAAAAATCTTTTTCCGCAACGCAAGCTGGCGGCAGTTTTCGGTTATACCGCGGATGTTTACCGCGATTTGGCAGAAACCGGAAGCGAGCAGGAGGAACGCCAAAAAAATTCGCAAAGGGCGGGAGAAAACTACCGGCGCGCGCGGGACATCTTCTTAAAATTGCAAGCTCAAAACGCGCTCAGCGAAGCTGATCGCAAATATCTGGAAGAAACGCAGGCGGCTTTGCTCAAATATGAATAAAATCCGGGGAGTATGAAATACTTTATTTCACCGAAAAAAAGCGTTAAATCAATTTAATTGACTTAACGCGAAAGCAAATCCGAAATCCGAAATCTGAAATCCAAAATTATTTGAGGCGGTAAATTCCGGTCGCTAATCGTTCGGCAAAGCCTTCGGCAACGAGCGCGTGATTTGCCTTGCCGGCTTCCCAACGCCAGAAACCGAACGCTTTGGCAAATTCGCCGAGCGCGGTTGTGCCGCACATTTGCAAAAACGCGCGGGCAAGTTCTTTGACGGCTTCTTCGCGTGAGATTTTTTTTGAAAGTTCTTTCGGAAAACGTGCTTCGGCAAGCGTCCAGATATATGTAAATTTCGGTTGATAAAGAACTTCCTGAGGGACGACTTTCAGACATTTTTGCAGTTCGTCGAGTGCTTTCGAGAGTTTTGGGCGCGTTTCGATTCCGGCTTCGGCGCGTAAATCCGCCGTTCCCATTTCCCACTCTTTGCGTAAAACCTTCAAAACTTTCTGCGCGTCAGCCGATAATTTCGTTTTCTCATCCTTTTTCGCTACGCCCCAAATTGCGTTGAAAGCCGGAATCAAACGCGGCGCGACGAATGTCGAACGTCCTTTCGAGAGCTTTGAATAATAAACCTTTCCGCGCATCATCACCTCGTCCTTGAGCGTCCACGCCAAGCTCATTTCGTAATCCTTCTGAACATTTTTCGGCGAAAATGCGTCGCGCCGACCGCAGACTGCGATGTAAACACTCGGCAAATTTGTCCGCGAATCGGTCAAACCCAGACAAAATCCCAAATCCTCGACCATCGCTTCGACTTCCGGCGCGGTTTCAACTTTCAAAGTTTCCTCGCGCCGCCATTTTTTATCGCGGAAATCTTCCACTTCTTCAAATGAGATTTTCATAAGCGATATTAAACCACAGATGGCACAAATCTGCTCGGATGAAAGCCGCAATTTAAAACAAGATGGACAGGATTTTTAGGATAAATTAATATCCTGTAAATCCTGTCCATCTTGTTTTATTTAATAGCTCGAGATTAACGATTCGGTGCGGAAGCAGTGACCGTAATCATTGAACCTTTTTGGAGTTCCAAATCGTCTTTGCCCTGCAAGACGACCGAACCCGCGCCCGCGCTGCCGCCGATGATTGCGCCGATTGCCGCGCCTTTGCCGCCGCCGGCAATTGCCCCGATAATTGCGCCCAAACCTGCGCCGATTCCGCCGCGTTTGACGGTTTCTTTCGTTTGGCTGTCGCCTTTTGCCGTGCCTTCGGTATCAATTTTGACGGTTTTACCGTTGGTGTCCGTCACGCTTTGCAGAAATCCCGCGAATTCGTAAGTCTGACCGTTTCGCAGAGTGATTTTTTCAAAATTGAACGTGATTTTTGAATTTCCCGAAACTTTGCCCGAGCGATTGACTCCCGTGACATAACCATCAATCGTCGCGCCGCGATATTCGTTGGGCGATTGAACGGTCAGCTTAAAACGGTCGTTGTTTTGCGAGGCTTTTGTCGTGATGTAATTTTCCAAAACGCCTGTGATAACCGTTCCGTTCGGGACGATAAAATTACCCGTTCGCGCATTATTAGTCGTCGGATAATTAGAGTTCGGCACGTCCGTTTGGTCGTTGCTCGAATAATTTCCGTTGTTGTTGTCCGTATTTGTCGGATAATTAGATGTCGTGTTCGTATTCGGATTCGTATTAATATCGAGCCGCGCAATCGAATCGGTTTTGTTGTAGAAACTTTCGGCAAAAACCGTCTGATTCATATATTCGGTCGTAATGCGGCGCGTTACTTTCATTGATTTGCCGTTGTCTTGCGACGTGAAAGTGACGGTGTAATCGGTTTCGCCGCCGAGGCTCGAAACAGTCAATTCCTGTCCGCGAAGCGTGGCGCGAACGCGAATCGTTCTGCCGCCGACATTTTCCGTTTTGGTGCGTCCGTCTGCCGTGAACGAAATCGGCGCGGCTTTGGATGAAGCCAAAGTCACCTGCGTTCCGCGAACTTCAATCGCCAATTGGTCGGCGGCTTCGAGCTTATTTTGCAAATCTTCGCGTTGTGCGTCGGTCGTTGCACCGCTGTTTTCGATAATATCGCGGGTATCTTCACTTTTTGAAGTATCCAGCTGATATGTTCCGGTCAAACCGTAGCTGTTTGAAGTATTTGTCGGATAATTTGAAGTCGGATAGTTTGAAGTCGTGGATTTATTGTTATAAGTTCCGCTCGTCCAATTCCACGAAATATTGTAGTTTGAAGCCAATTGATCGAGAAGCGTGCGAACGCTCGTCCAATCTTTTTGAACCGTATTGTTGACGCGGTTACCAACCAAAAAATCGTTGATGCCTTTGGCGGCGTTCAAAATGTCGGAAACATCGTCCGAGTTTTCGCGTCGTTGGTTTAAATTATTCTCAAAATCGAGGATTTTTCCGTCCAATGTTGAAAGATAATTTTCCGCTGTATCAGCGTCTTGCTCGTCAACCGAACTGTTTTTCAAGCCGTATTGCAGGCTGTAGCGAAAATCGTCAACCTTTGAATCCAAATTTCGCACGATGTTGCGAATCTCTCTTTCGTTGCGCGTTCGTTGGGCGTTTGTCTCAGCCGCGAAACCGCAAAGCATTAAACCAATCGCCAAGTAAACCGCAAAAACACTTCTGAATCTGCTCATTTTTTTATCAATCTCCTTTTATCTCGAAAAGCCTCAAACTGTATGTTTGACCGATATTTGGAAGCATTTTTTATGCCAAAAGGTTGTTTGCGAATATTGTCTGCCGAAATCGCCAAAATTATATGTTAGAATTAGTCAAAATACTTAAAAAATCACGTTCTGTAAAAGGAGTTTTCCAATGTCAAATATTACATACAAAGCAACCGTCAAAAATGCGGGCGACGAATTTCTGATCGCTACAACCCCAAACAATTATTCGCTAACTATTGATACGAAAAGCGAAAGAAAATCTGCGCCGACTCCGGTCGAGCTGCTTCTCGTGTCGGTCGCAGCTTGCACAGCGGTTGATGTCGTTTCGATTTTAGAGAAAAAACGGCAAAATGTCACCGATTACCGCGTTGAAATTACCGGCGAACGGCGCGAAGAACATCCGCGTTCATTTACGAAGATGCACGTTCACCATATCGTGTATGGTCACGACGTTTCCGAACAATCGTTGGCACGCGCCATCGAACTTTCGGACACGAAATATTGCTCGGTCGCGGCAACCGTTCGACCGACGGTCGAAATTACGACGACTTTCGAGATCATCGAAGTAACGGAAAAATCAGTATAGTGAGCGGTAGCGAACACCTTTCGCTTTAATCAAGATTGAGGGCGACGGTGTTCGCTACCGCTCACTATACTGATTTTAAATTGCTACAATATTGTAAGCTATGAACGTGCTTGCACCCGAAGAAATCGAACTTAACAAAAAACGCCGAGTTTTGGAGCGTTTGAAGGATAAACTCGCCGACCGCGAAGAGGAAATGACCGAGCTTCGCGCCGATCTCGAACAATTCGAGGCGCAATACACGATGGAAGTCGCCAGGTTTTATGCCGAACTCGACGAAATCGAAGCGCAGATTGCCGAGGAAGAAGTCAAGCTCGTACCGGACGACGAAGAAATCAAAAAACGTGCTGAGGAATTAAGAAAACGCGCCGAAGAATCTGCCGTCAACATCGAGGACGGCGAAAATTGTTCGTTCAAATGGCAGCCGACCGCCGAAGCGAAAAAGGCTTATCACAACTTAGCAAAAATCATTCATCCCGATTTGGCTTTGGACGCGGAAGAAAAGGAAAAACGCCACGAGCTGATGTCAAAATTAAACGACGCATATTCGTCGGGCGACCAAAATCGTTTGAATAAATTGGTCGAAGACTTCCGTGATTCGCCCGATTTGGTGCGCGGCGATTCGATTGGCGATGAACTCGTGCGGGCAATTCGTCAGATTTGGCAAATCAAAAATCGTTTGAAGGAACTCAAAGAAGAAAAACTCGTTGCCGAACTTTCCGAACTTTTCGTCTTGCACGAAAAGGTCGAAGCGGAAATGCGCGAAGGCAGAAATATGTTGAAACAGATGGCGGAGCGCACGAAAACCTACATCAAAAAGAGCGAACGCCGATTGGCGAATTTGAAAAATCTGAACGAAGCGCAGGAAGAATACGTCAAAGAACGCTTTGGCATGGATATTTCGGCGTTTCGATAATTATTGGTGATTAAATTGGGCGATTAACTTGAGTAATTCGTTGAAGTCCGTCGGTTTGACGAGATGTGCATCGAATCCAGCGGATTTTGACTGTTCTTTGTCTTCAATCCGACCGTAGCCGCTCAAAGCGATGAGAAAAATTGAACGGAATTGTTCATTTTGTTTAATTTCCCGGGCGACATCATAACCGTCCATTTCGTCGGAGAGACTAATATCGCAGATTACCACATCGGGCAAAATTTGGTTGACGGCGGTTAAACCGTCGGTTGCGGTATGTTTGACTGTTATTTCGTGTCCGTGAATTTCCAGAAAGGTTTGCAGAACTTCGGCTGAATCGAGATTGTCCTCAATTACCAAAATTCGGCGCGAAACATCTGTAATATTGCTTGTTTGGGGATTATCACTCATTTTCTTGAATAGCGACAAAATAAGTTGTCTGAAACGAAATCTCCTGACTTCCGACACAACCGATGAAGGTTGTTTTTTTCGACGAAAATCCTACTCGAATCTGCTAAAACGAAAATTACTCTAACGAAAACAACAATTCGTGAAAAAAGCTAAATTTTTTTTATAAACTATTTGATGAATACGGGCTTACAAAAACTCATAATAGCACAGTTTTTATAAATCTAAAGTGATTTTTTATAATCGAATCAGAAAGCCAAAAGAAAATTAATTTGTTGCCGAATGGTGAAATGTTTTCAAAATAAATACACTTAAAAACAGAATATATTTACGACCAAACAATACTTGAAATAAAAAACACATGGAAAATGCCCCGGAAATAAACAAGGAAAATATCAATCGTTTTTTGTGCGCCAATTGCGGCGCGAATATGGTTTTCGACGCTAAATCAGGAAAACTGACTTGCCCGTATTGTGCATATTCGCAGGAAGTTGCGGCGGGCGGCACGGTTGACGAGCGCGATTATTACGAATTCCTCCAACGCGGAATGCAGAATCTTCAGCCGATGGCGAAAGACGCGATGCAGGTTCGCTGCGACAGTTGCGGCGCGATTGTCAATTTTACGCCGCCCGAAACGGCGCGGAACTGCGATTTTTGCGGTGCGAAAATCGTCGCGCAACCGAAAGCCGCCGATCCATTGGTCGCACCCGAAGGCGTTCTGCCTTTTTCCGTTCCGCAGACGCAAGCGGTCGGAAATTACAAAACGTGGCTATCAACGCTCTGGTTTGCGCCGAGTGCCTTAAAAGAGATGGCGCAAGCCGATAAACTCAGCAGTATTTATATTCCTTATTGGACTTATGATGCCGATACCTACAGCCAATACGACGGCGAACGCGGCGAGCATTATTATGAAACCGAAACTTTTTATGACAACGGCGAGCAGAAAGAACGTCAAATCCAAAAAACGCATTGGTATTCGGTGGCGGGCGAAGTTTCGCGCCAATTCGACGACGTGACGATTCCCGCGACCAAATCTTTACCCGAAAAATATATCGAAAAATTAGAGCCTTGGGATTTGCACGAACTGAAATCCTATGAACCCGCGTATCTTTCGGGACACAAGGCGCAAACTTATCAAATCGCGCTCGACGAAGGTTTTGAAAAATTCAAAAAAGTTGCCGAAAACGTCATTTACGGTGATGCGCGAAACGCCATCGCCGGCGACGAACAGCGTGTTCACAATGTTTCGACCGATTATTCAAATATTACATTTAAGCATCTTCTCCTGCCGATTTACGCGGGCGCGTATCGTTTCAACGGCAAAGTTTTTCAAATCGTCGTCAACGGCAGAACCGGCGAAGTTCAGGGCGAACGTCCGTATAGCTGGCTGAAAATCGGCTGTCTGGTCTTTGCGATTATCGGCGTTATTTTGTTTATCTTAATGCTGGTTGCGGTGTTTAAGAGATAAATAGAAGTAAATTGAAGGATAAAATCAGCCATTCGATATTTTGCCCGGTAATGAAGATTGCAAAATATCGAATGGCTGATAATTATCGGATTAACTTTAAAGATTTAGCGGTTCGACAACTATTTTCCCGCCGGAATTTTTGTCCGATTTGCCGACACCGACAATTTTTCCGAGGATTTCGATTTCATCTTCGTTATATAATTTCGGCTCTGCACCGATTCTTTCCAAACAGATTAGTCCGAAATCCGAATCATAAAATCCGCAGATTACCGAATCCGTCGCAATTTCATTAATCGCCACCAAATCGCCGCGTTTAAGCTCGGCTTTGGTCACAACCGCCAGCGCACCTTTTCGCAAACCGAAATTTTCAAGATTAGAATTCTTTATCCAAACTCCTTGAACCTCCTGATAATGGGCGATTGTCGGGTGCAAAATCAATTCCAATTTTTTGCCGCCGGGTTCTTTTTCGGAAATAGTTGTATTAATAACGGGCGTGGTTTTTTCTTTTAGAATCGCTTCAAAATCTTTAATCAGATTTTTTGCCTTTGCTTCGCTAATCTTTGTTTTGGCGATCTGAACAGCATCGGACAAACACATAAATCCGGCGGTAAAATCTTCCACATAAAGCAAAATTTTTGCTTTGGAAAGATAGGTTTCAACCAAAAAATCGGCATTTTCGCCTTTGCCCAAAATAATGACAGCCTTTTCGATAACTTTTAAGGCTTCGGCGTATTTACCTTCGTCGCAGAATATTTGCGCTTTTGTATCGAGCGAAAAACCTTCGCGGGTACGGTCTTTGACCTTTCTGAAAATCTCGACACCGTTATCAATCGCTTGATGAGCTTCCTTAAATCTGCGTTGCGATTTATAAATAAAAGCCAGATTATTTTCAATCGTTCCGAGATAAATTTGATGCCCCGATCTTTGATGGTAAAATCGCGCTGATTCGTAATACTTTAAAGCTTCGGCAGTCTTGCCGAGATTTCTCAGCGCGACCGCCAGATTTGTGCAGAAACCGCCAAGCAGAAAATAACTTCCGAGTTTCTTTAAATGTTTTTCGAGGGGTTTAAGATTTTTTTCTATTTCTTGATATTTTCCGGCAGATATGTCAATCAAACTTTTGGTTAAATTAGCATAAAGCCAAGTTTCGCTTGTTTCATTCAAAGAATGCGAAAAAGCCTCTTCAACCCAACTTTCCGCTTCAACCATTTCGCCGCCGCGCAAATAAGCAAGCGCGAGATAGTTTTCACATTCGGCAATCTTTTCGACATCGTAAATATCAAGAAACCGATTGCGTGCTTCGGTTAAAAGATTCTTTGATTTTTCCTGCGAATTGGGAATTTGTTTGTTTTGTCCGAGAAATCCGATTAATGCACCGCATCGGAGGATAATTTCAGCCGCAGCGTGAGGCACAAAATAATCAACATCCGGAAAGTCATTGGTGTCTTTCCAGATGTGCCGGAGATCTGCGAGAGCTTCTTCGTATTTGCCGCATCTCTCAAGTTTAAACAGGCTTCCGGTAGAAACGGTAACATCTGTGTGGAAAGTATTCATAACGAAATCAGCAAGATTTTTGGTATTATAAACGCGATACCCCAAAGTATCAAATCAAAATAACGCTTGGAGAAAAAAAATGAAATCAACAATTAAATTAGTTCTGGTCGTTTGTCTTTTTAGTTCAGTAACTTTCGCCGATGGCGAAATGGGTAATGGCAGCAAAAACTGTCCGACAGGCACTACTTGCTTAACGGCAAGTCAGCCGACTGACAAAGAGATAACACCGACCGAATCAAAAGCAACTGTTTTAGATTTTGTTCAAGAATATTTGGATTCGATATTCAAATATTTTGATAACTAAGAATATTAAAGACTTATTTGTTGGTATTTTCAGAAAAAACAGCAGATTCGTCTAAAATCTTTTCCTCTTTTATATTGTCGGAAGTTAAAACGATGACCTTTTGTTGAGACAAATCATTTCGATTGCTTAACATTTCGCCGAAAACTTCCAGACAAATTCGTCTGACTAACGTTTCCATTTGGTCAGAGAGTATAGCTGTGTCTTGATTTATTGAGTCTTTAACAAATTTTTCGCCTTCTCCTGTCAAGAGCCAGTTAATCGAATAAGGTGTTTTTTCCGAGATGGTTATCAAAACTTTTGAGTCGGGAAGTCTGCCTTGCAGATAATTTTTGGCAGCTTGATAGGAAATATTCAACAATTGTGCAACTTCATTTGGTTGCGAACTTTCGCAAACTTCAGTAAATCGCGCAACAAAAGAAAAATTTTTCAAAATTGTTATTTTTTTGCTTGACATAACTTAACGACTGTGTAAAATAATAAACAATTGTTCGGTTAATTGCAATAAAAATTGAACAAAAAAAAGATTTCATTGATTTTTGTTAATTTTGATAACTATTTTGTAGCTTTTTTCTTTGGGACTGAATAAAGATTTGACTTATTCGTGAAAAAGCAAATAAAATTAATTTTCGCGTTGGTTGCACCCTGTAGTCGGCGCGGAAAAAGGGGAAGCGGTGTGGGAGACGTTTCCCCGCTAAAATTTACACAAGTTTCACGTTGGCTGCACCCTGTAGTCGGCGTGGATAAAGGGGCAACGGTGTGGGAGACGTTGCCCCGCTAAAAAAATTTATACAAGTTTCACGTTGGCTGCACCCTGTAGTCGGCGTGGATAAAGGGGAAGCGGTGTGGGAGACGTTTCCCCGCTTTAATTTTAAAGCGATTGTCCCGCAATAAACGCGGATGACCAAGCCCACTGAAAATTATATCCGCCGAGCCAGCCGGTGACATCCACCACTTCGCCAATAAAAAACAAACCCGCAACCTTTTTCGATTCCATTGTTTGCGAAGAAAGTTCTTTCGTGTCAACGCCACCGAGCGTCACTTCCGCTTTGTGATAACCTTCGGTTTCATTAAACAAAACCTGCCAATTATTTAGCTTTTCGGCAATTTTTTCGAGTTCTTTGCGGCTGAATTGATTGAGCGGTTTATTCGGAAAATTGCTTGTGGTAAAAATTTCGGCAAAACGATTGGGCAGAAATTTACCCAGAAAATTGTCGAGATTTTGTTTGTTTGAAAGATTTTTTTCAAACAACTCCATTACGTCAAAATCAGGCAGTAAATTTATCGAAATTTGCTGATCTTTTCGCCAATAATTTGAAATTTGCAAAATCGCCGGACCGGAAAGTCCGCGATGCGTGAACAAGATATTTTCACGAAACTGATGTTTTCCGGTTGAAACCAGAGAGTCAATCGAAATTCCGGCAAGTTGGTTGAAACCGCTGTTTTTTGAAATGATAAGCGGAACCAGCGAAGGTTTGGTTTCGATAATTTTTAATCCGAACTTTCGGGCAATTTTGTAGCCGAAATCCGTCGCACCGATTTTCGGAAACGAAAGTCCGCCGGTCGCAATTACCAAACTTCCGCAACTGAAAATACCTTGATTAGTTTCAATCTCGAAGAATTCATTTTTCCGAACATTTTTAACCGTGCAATTGGTGCGGATTTCGACTTTTGCTTTTGAACATTCCGCCACAAGCATTTCGACAATTTGGCGGGAACTTTCGCGGCAGAAAAGCTGTCCGAGTTTTTTTTCGTAAAATTCGATGCGATGCCGTTTGATGAGTTCGACAAAATCGTTTGGTGTGTAACGAGCCAAAGCGGATTTACAAAAATGCGGATTCGCGGAAATAAAATTTTCCGCCTTTGTGTGAAGATTCGTGAAATTACAGCGTCCGCCGCCCGAAATCAAAATTTTGCGTCCGATTTGCGTGTTATGTTCAATGACTAAAACTTTTCGCCCGCGTTTTCCGGCTTGCCAAGCGCAAAAAAGTCCGGCTGCGCCTGCGCCGATGATTATTGCGTCGAATTTCATTGAGCTAAATATCGCTCATTGAGGATTTTCAGATGATGGCTAATATGACCAGCCATAATATAAGCAATTGCGCGAACCGACACAGGACTATCACTCGCCGTGCCTGTTTGAAGCCACGCTTCATCAGTTAAATTCTTGAACAATATAAGATTAGCCTTGCGAGACAAAAGCAGTTCATCAATCAATTCGGAAAGCGGAGTGTTATCAAAATTACTGTTTTCGATGTAGCCGTCTTGTTCAAAACCTTCGATCGGCGTTTTGTCGGCGCGTGAAATTCGCAAAGCGCGGTAAGCAAAAATGCGTTCGCCGTCAGTCAGATGTCCGATAACTTCTTTGATTGACCATTTGCCTTCAGCGTAAGCGAAAAGCGATTTTTCTTCCGTGATTTTTTTGAAAAATTCGAGTAGTTCGGTTTGCTGGTTTTCCAAAACCGCAACGATGTCGTTTTCTTCGACGAGCGAAATATATCTTTCGTAATATTCGGCGTATTCACCTTTTTCGGGACGATTCATAATTCTGTCATCTTAACAAAAAACAGTCTTTGCCGAAACACAAGCCGGAATTATTTTTGATTACAAAAAATAGTATGAGCCTCGCGCAAGTCGGTTTCGATTTTAACCCGATTCTGTTCGCTTTCTTCTCTTAAAAGACAGATGACGTTGGCTTTATGCTCTTTTATACATTTATCTTTTTTGTGTTTTTTAATCTCGCCAAGAAGCGATTCAGTTTGACCGATGCAAACAAATTTATGATGTCCGCGCCCGCCTTTATCGGTAATTCGTTTTGAAATAACATAAATTGCTGAACCGTCTTTTAACTCAACATCGAGCGGGAAAATTTCAAAATCATAACGACCCGTTTTGCCGCGTACAACCGCCGAACCGATTGGTTTGATTTTCTTCTTAACAGGTTTCGACGCGATTGGCGTAATTACGACTTCAATTTTCTTTTCAATCTTTTTATCCGTTTCTGTTTTGGCAGATTTGGGAGCTTTTTCAGGTTTTGCATTTATCGCGGGAATCATAATTCCGGCTTTTTTTTCAACAGCTTTAATTTTCTTATTGACGGTTTTGGGTAAAACTTTCACTTTTTCCGATTTTAATTTTTTTACCGAAACCGGGGGAACGATTTTCTCTTTTTTCTGTTTAGTTGTCTGATTAACCGCGACCGTTTTTTGTGTTTTTAGTGTTGAAACGGAAATTTTTACGGCACTTGCGGGTTTTGATTTACCGCCGATTTTTTCTGCCGGAACAATGGATTTCTTTTTGAGAGCAGGAAGAATTTCCTGTTTGGAAACTTTAACGGAAACGGCTTTTTTAGCTTTTGGTGTTGGAATTGAAATTTTCCCGGCAGTTTCCGAAACTTTAAAGTTCTTGGCGGGTTTTTCTGCAACAACCGCTGTTTTCTTTTGAAGAACCGACGGCTTTTCTTGCTTTGAAATCTTAGCAGAAGCAAGTTTTGAAGTTTTTGTGCCGGAGTTTTCGAGCGTTACGGTTTTCTTGACTGCGCGTTTCATATAAGACATTGTATCGCAAGTGAAACGCTATTTCAAACCTAAAATAATCTAACTTTTACCGATAAACAAATATCTCTGTTCGGACATCGGGATCAATTTTTCTTTGAACTTTACGCGGTTTTTCTGTAATTCATCGCGGAGCGAGTTTCCGCCGAAAAAGAGCAGATTTGAATCCTTTGACCATTTCAAAAGTTTCGGCAGTTTTTGCGTAAATTTATCGAGCGCACGGCAGGTAACATAAGAAGCACCGGATTTGGAAAGTTCTTCAAATTGTCGGTTTATAATAATTGTGCGGTTTTCCAAGCCGCATTCTTTTACAACTTCTTGCAAAAATGCGACTTTTTTTAATTTAGATTCGATTAAAACGCCTTGCAAATCTTCGCGCACGAGCAAGCAGGGAATTGAAGGAAGTCCCGCGCCGGTTCCGACATCGGCAAATTTCGTATTTTTCGGCAAAAACTCAAGCAAAGTCAGCGATTCAAGAATATGGCGGATAGCAAACTCTTCTTCCGAACACGGCGCGACGAGATGAAGCAAAGGATTATTTTTTTGCACCAAATTATAATAATCGGCTATTTTTTTGAGATGGTTTTCCTCTAACTTTAACCCGAAATCAGCTTGAAAATTATGGATTGCTTCGATAAGTTTTTCGGTCATTTTTGCGTCTCTTAAATTTTTCTGAAAAGTTTTGCAAAAAAAATATAGACAGCCGTTCTTTTGATTAAAATCAGAGTTGATTTTTTTGTAAATAAATGAATAATAACGGCAGTTACAATCTTAGTTTTCCCCAAAACACAACATATTGTAAATATATCGGAGGTTCTACAATGAACATATCAAAATCAATTATGCAAAATTTAAACCGCGCCGCGTTGGTATTAGCGGTTTGTTTATTAACTTTAACATCGGCATTCGCTTTAACCAACGAAAACCATAATTTATCGCTGGATAATTCGGTAAAAAATTCGTTTAGCCCGAGTGCTGTTTTTAAAAGTTCTTGGATTGACTATAACGTAACCGAAGACAACAGAAAGGGGATGAGAATTCACGTTAATGTCGAAGTAATCGGACTGAAAGGCGTTGATTCAAAACTTGTTGCCCGGGTTCAAAAAGACGACGAGGATTATTTATTGAGCAATTCGTCATATTCAAATGCTGAGGGCGAACTGGAAACCTCTTATTCAATAAAGCCGGGTTATGCAACGACAGTTTATGAAGATGCGACAATGTTTTTGCCGTATAGCGACATCAATCTGCGAAAAGGCGTTTGGAACTTAAAACTCGACATTGATTTAAGTTATGAGAACGGCGAATTGATTCAGCATCTGACATTCAAGGAATTTGAATTTACTTCAACCGGCGGCTCGACGATTGAAACACCGAGTAAAACTATCAGTGCAACCGTCAAAAGAGTTTGGATTGATTACAACATCACTCAAAATAAAAGAAGAGGAATGCTGATTCACGTTAATTTTGAAGTTGTCGGACTCAAAGGCGTTGATTCAAAACTTACCGTTCGTGTGCGGCGTGACGACGATTCTTTTTTAAAAAGTAGTTCGGAATTTTCAAACGACGACGGGGAATTGGAAATTTCTTTTTCAATGAAGCCGGGTTATGCAACGACCGTCTATGAAGATGCAGACATATTTTTGCCGTATGACGAAATCATTTTGCGGAAAGGTGCGTGGGATTTGAAACTTGATATTGATTTAAACTACGAAGACGGTTCATTGATTGACCATCTTACCTATCACGAATTTGAATTTACCAAAAACACTTAAAAATTTGGATAGATAGAAAAAAGCGAGAGGTTAATTTTAACCTCTCGCTTTTTTATTTGGTTCAAAAAATTGGTGCGGACGAATGGAATCGAACCATCACGGGCTTGCGCCCACAGGCTTCTGAGACCTGCGCGTCTACCAGTTCCGCCACGTCCGCGCGTCAAAGGCAAAAGTTAATATACAATTTGGCGCGTGAAAGTTCAAACGCAACTTTGTTATGATAAAGCGGATGACGGAAAATTTGGCTGAACGGCTGGTAAAAGTTAAAGAGCAAATTCGGCGTGCGGCGGAAGAAGCGAATCGAAATGCGGATGAAATAAAGCTCGTCGCAGTCAGCAAAACGCACCGGGCGGAAACTGTCAAAGAAGCAATCGCGGTGGGCGCAAAGGTTTTCGGCGAAAATAAAGTTCAGGAAGCCGAAGGAAAAATTAATGAAGTCGGACGCGAAAAAGCGGAATGGCATTTGATCGGGCATCTGCAATCGAACAAAGCGCGCAAAGCCGTTAAACTTTTTGATGTTATTCATTCGCTCGACTCCTGTGAACTTGCCGAAAGATTGGAGCGTATCTGTGAAGAAGAAGGACGCGCCGAATTGTCGGTTTTCGCGCAGATTGATTTGGCGAAAGAAACGACGAAAAACGGCATCGAAGAAAAAGATTTGCCTGAATTGGTCGAATTTTTGCGCCGATGCGAGCATTTGAAATTTGACGGTTTGATGATCGTGCCGCCGTGTTTTGAAGATTTGGAACAGGTTCGACCGTTTTTTCGACGGTTGCGCGAGATGCGTGATGAAATTTGTCCGCGAGGCGAACTTTCGATGGGAATGAGCCACGATTTTGCGGTGGCGATTGAAGAAGGCGCGACCGTGATTCGCGTCGGAACGGCGATTTTCGGCGAACGAAATTATCGGAATTAAATTTTATGTTTTTGACGAAATTTGTTTATCCATACGTCTTTTGGGTAGTTACGATTATCTTTTTAACATTTCTCGCGGCGTTGATTTTGCGCGTGATTCTTAATTATGCAGACCCGAATCCGTTCGGTAAAATCGGCAGATTTTCGTATCATCTGAAGAAGCGAACCGACCGTTTTGTTTATCCGGCGGCGCGGTTTTTGGCGAGTTTTCGGATTGACACGCGGCTGGCACCGATTTTGACGGCACTGATTACCGCCGCTTTTACTTACTTCGGTCTGAACATCGTTCACAACACATTTTTTATCATTGACAAGTTAACGGAAGGGGTAGTTTCGGGAAAGGTGAATTGGATAATCGGTATTCTGCTTTATGCCGTTTTGAGCGTCCTTGTTTTGTTTATTTTTATACGCTTCATTTCGTCGTGGTTCGTCTTTACGCGAAATACTTTTCTCGGCTTTGTGATGCGCGTGACCGACCCGATCATGCTTCCCGCGCAACGTCTGATTCCGACCATCGGAATGTTCGACATTTCGGCGATGGTCGTGCTGATTGTCATTCAATTACTGCAAGGCGTGGTTTTGAGCGTGTTCGGAATTCGTTGATAAATTTTACCGAAAAAGATAACACGATAATTTTTACGGTGCGCGTTGTGCCGCGAGCTTCAAAAAGTGAAATCGTCGGCGAACATGACGGCGCGTTAAAGGTCAGAATCGCTTCGCCGCCGGTTGACGGCGTGGCAAACGGCGAATTGATCAAAGTTTTCGCCAAATTCTTCGATGTTTCAAAATCACAGGTCGAAATCATCGGCGGACAAACTTCAAAAACAAAGCAGATTAAAATCGCCAAACTGACAGCCGAAAAATTCTTACAAGTTACGGGTTTGAAATAGTTTTGCGCGGCGTGATATATTCAAACTTTTCAATCTAAATCAATAAAACAAAGGTAAATTTTCAAATGTCAGGACATTCCAAGTGGCACACAATCAAACACAAAAAAGGCGCGTTGGACGCAAAACGCGGCAAGATTTTCACCAAATTGATCAAAGAAATCACGGTCGCGGCGCGTGTCGGCGGGAGCGGCGACGTTGATCAAAACGCACGTTTACGCAAGGTCGTGACGGACGCGAAAGGTATGAATATGCCGAACGACACGATTGACCGCGCTATCAAACGCGGCACAGGCGAACTCGAAGGCGTGAATTACGACGAAATCACCTACGAAGGTTACGGCATCGGCGGAGTCGCCGTGTTGGTCGAAACGATGACCGATAACCGCAATCGAACGGTCGCCGAAATTCGTCATATCTTTTCGAAAAACGGCGGAAATATGGGCGAAGCCGGTTCGGTCGCGTGGATGTTCGACAAAAAAGGCTACATCGTTGTAGATAAGTCGGCGAAATCGGAAGACGAACTTTTTGAAATCGCCATCGAAGCCGGCGCGGACGATATGCAACTCGAAGGCGATGTTTTTGAAATCTACACCGCGCCCGAAAATTTCGATGCCGTTCACGATGCTGTCAAAGCCGCCGGAATCGAACCGCAAGCTGCCGAAATTTCGATGATTCCGCAAAATTACATCGAACTCACGGGCGACGATGCCAAGAAAATGCTCAAACTTTACGACGCGCTCGACGACAACGACGACGTGCAGAAAGTTTATGCAAACTTCGATATTGACGAGAGCGAGATAGAATAATTGAATAATGGATAAATAATTGAATATGCCCACTAATAATTCGGAAACGACTTTAGAGAAAATTTATGCCAGATTGACAAATGAACCTTTGCAATCGGCAGAACAGAAAAGAAATACCCCTTTAAAAGAGTTCACCAGATTAGTACGCCTATTAACAAACACTCATACTTGTCTTCTAACCTTTGTAGATTTACAAAAAGAGCAAGTTTTGAGAATCGCGTCTTCCAGTCAAGATCAAGAGTTTGAAGAGTATTTAGACAAAGAATTAATAATTCATCCGAATGGTGAAAATTTAAGAGTGAGTTTCAAGACTGCCCCAAAAATAGAAGAATATGAAAGTTTAAGTTTACAAAAAGACGGCGGCGGCGTTTCAAATCCTGAAATTGCAAAGAGGTTTGGGTTAAAGTATTTTTACTCTCATCCAATTAAGATTGATGAAAAACTAAAAGGGTATCTAAATTTTTTTTCAACGGAACAAGTTCAGTTTTCTACTAGTCTGAAATTGCAAATTGAAATAATTTCTAAATTTGCAGAAATACAAATTTTCCAAAATGAAGTGTGGAAAAACAAAAATCAGACACTTAAAGATGCCATTGAAGAATTGGCAAATATAAAAGGTGAAGACAAAATTGACCAAATTCTACGCATTACATTGGAATATTCTAAAAAACTTCTTAGTAAAAATGAAATATTTTCAAGTGTTCTCAAATTTGATGAAAAAACAGGTATGGTACAAGAGTTAAAGGCAATTCCCGATACAAATGAGAAACTTATTCCTTTTGGAAATGGATATTACAGTCAAGCTTTAATAGGAGAAGAAGCGGTAATTAGAGATAGCAATTCAGTTGATTGGAAAGATATTTATATAGATGCTTGGCAAAGAGGAACCGAAAGTGAAATGGTTATTCCTTTGCTAATTAAAAAGGAGCAGATTCGTTTTCGGAATAATATTGTATTTGCTTCTCGACCTATCGGAGTGCTCAATTTTGAGAGTCGTAGTCTAAATGAATTTACTCAAGAAGATGTGGATATTCTTCTACCTTTAACAAGTCAGGCATCATTGCTTATTGAAAAATTAGCAATAGAAAGAAAAAATTCTCAACTAAGAGATATTGAAAGGCAGGTTTTAACCGAGCAAAATCAAAAAGAATCACTTAAAATAATTGCTGAAGGAATTAGAAAGACATTGGATTTTGAATTTATCAATATTTCTTTGGTTGATGATTCCAAAAAAACAATAAATACACAGATTGTTGTCGGAATTGAAGAAGAAAATGTTGAAAAATTCTTACAAATGGCTTCTCATTCCTTGAGCAGTAAAGACATTCAAGCGGAGATTGTGAGAAGTAAAAAAATTGAAGTTCCTGATGATAATGACAGTAGGTTTGACAGGGCAATTTGGAAAGAATTCAGGCATAAATATTTAATCAGAGTTTTTGTTCCCGTAATTTCATCTTTAACAAATAAATGTGTTGGCACAATCGAAGCAGGTTATCAAAAAGGATTTAGAAAACATATTTACGAGAGTGATATTCAAATTTTACAAGGATTTGCCGGACTGGTTGTCGCAATGCTTGAAAGACAAAACAGCCGCATACTCGACAAAATAAGTCACGAGTTGCGTTCACCCATAGCCGGAATTTTAGGTAATATAGATAGGCTAAAAGCTCATCATAGAGATTGGGAAAAGTGGTTTATTGATGTAAAACTCGAAGACATCGAACTAGATTGCGAAATCTTAAAACATAACATTTTGGAACTCGAATATTTCCTTGGAAGACCTTTTCCAAAACCCAAAATTGGAGATGATCCAATTTTTGTAATGAAAGATATAGTCTTGAAAACTATCAAACAACTTAAATCTCTAATAGAAGATGAAGGATTTTATTTTGATGTTAACTCGTGTATTGATAGAGAAGATTTGAAAAAAATCAAAATTTATACTGATAAGATTCAACTTGGTCGAGTCTTTTATAATCTTTTAGTAAATTCAATAAGATATGCCAATAAAAATTCTAAAATATTCAAGTTAAAAGTTATTGTAGATGATGAAACAGAAAAAGATTACTTCATTATAAGATTTCAAGATTGGGGAATCGGAATAAAAGAAGACTACAAAAATAAAATCTTTGACGATTATTTTCGTTCACCCGAAGCAAACGCACAATTTGTCAGCGGAACAGGACTTGGACTTACTATATCTCGTGCAATTATGAGAAAGGACATAAAAGGAGATTTGATTTTAGCTAATTCTTCCAATCCAACCGAGTTCAATGTTAAAATACCAAAGAGATATGAGAAGAAACCTCTTTAACTTCTCTTTGACATGGAGCAACAAAAATGATTTTGTTTATTGATGACGAAAAAAGATATGTCAAAAACTATATTGAAGAACTTCAAGAAATTGGTTTTGAAGTCAAGTATATCAATAATGTTGCTGATGCTTTAGAGTTCATTAAATCTGAAGAGGGTAAACAAATTGAATCAATTGTATTAGATGTGATGATGCCTTTTGATAAAGGTTTTGCTAGTGAGGAAGCTAAAGTAGGAATTGAATTTTACAAAAGATTTAGAGAATTTTTTCCAAAAAACAGTGTTTTTGTTTTAACGAATGTTTCTCGTGAAGATGTGAAAGAATTTTTTGAAGAACAAAAAGATTGTTATTTTGATAGAAAAGACGATATTATGCCTTTTGAGTTTGCAAAAAAAGTAAAAACCTTTTGTTAAGGAAAGGAATGTTTTATGGGACGAGAATTTAATAATCTTGAGCAAACAGAGGATATTTACTCAGTTTATTACTTTTTAAGTGAAAGACTGCACAATGCTAAACAAGATGCCTTTTTACCACAATCTCGTGGTGAGAACCTAGTAAATTTTGAAATTATAGTAAATAATAATTTAGAAGAAATTGAGAAATCACTTCCTAAAAAGTATAAAAAGGAATTTGAGAGTTTTATAGAAGAGCAGAAACGGAAAATAAAAAGTCTAACGCCAAATGAGTATAAGCCGTTTCTTGAAGAAATTTTTAAAGATTTGGAAGATAATAAAGAAGATACATTTGTCTATATTTTCAGAAGGTTTTTCAAATCACAGCCGGAATTATTAAAAGATTTAGGTAATAATCTTGAATACTTAGATAGAATAAATGACATTGCTGGAACAAATAAAGAGCAAAAAATAGCTTCAATTCTTTGGTTTGGCGAACAAGGCAAACCGGAACATATAGCCGTTTTGGAAGAGTTAGAAAAAGACGAGGACGATGCCGAGATAAAATCTGCTATCAAAAAAGCGATGCTTAGACTAAATGAAAGAATAAATTCAAATAAGCGGGTTGATGAAGACGATGTTCTTTTAGATGATAGCGATGTTTATGTTTCGCCCGTAAAAAGTTCTGTCAAAGTAAAGATGAGAGTCCGAATGAATGGTCGAGTTAAACCTTTTCCAATTGATGAAGATGATGTTCTTTTAGACGACCGCGATGTTTATGTTTCACCCGTAAAAAGTTCTGTTAAAGTAAAGATGAGAGTCCGAATGAATGGTCGAGTCAAGACTCTCAAAGTTGGTGAGGAGGATAACTAATTTATGAGCGAAACTCTCACGCCTCTCCTTTATCCTTGGTATCAAATTGGAAAGATAGAGAATTTTCGAGAAGATAAAGCAAAGATATTACAACAAGGTTTTTTAGTTTTTGATTGTCCGATTATTGACGTTTCCGATAATCACTCTAAAAAGTTTGCCAGTCTGACAGACGGTGATGAAATCGATATAATTCCCGATATTAAAAGAATTGATCTTATAATCATGACGCAAAGTTGTGATTTGGCAAATGATAAGACCGAGCAAGTGTTACTTTGTGGTCTTACTTCTTCTTCAAGCTATAACAAAAATACATTAGACAACATACGAACTAATAAAATGCCCGCGCTTTGCTTAATTGAAGCGTTTTCCGAGATTGAAAGAAAAGTTATTGACTTCCGGCAGACTTATACCTTACCGAAAGAGTATGTTTTAGAATTTATTGGAGACAAAATCATAACCGGACTTCTTCCACCGTATAGAGAATATGTCGCGCAGGCATTTGGAAGATTTTTTATGCGAATAGGATTGCCGGAAGAGTTAAAATAATATGGTGATATTTTGCAAATTTTGACATTGACGAATCGGAATTTGAGTAGTAAAGTGCATAGGTGAAAGTTTTAGGCATTGATCCGGGAAGTGAAACGCTCGGTTGGGGAGTGGTCGAAGGCGAGGGGTTGAAATACAAACTCGTTGATTTCGGCACGGTCAAATCTTCTCCGAAAGAGAGCTTTTCAAAAAGACTTTTGAAAATTTATGATGGTGTCGAAGCCGTTATCGCTACTTTTAAGCCCGATACTTTGTCGGTCGAAGAAGCATTTTATGCAAATAACGTCAAGGTTGCATTAAAGCTCGGACAAGTTCGCGGTGTCGTGCTTTTGTCGGGCGAGAAACACGGTTTGGAAATTTCCGAATACAGTCCGCGTTTGATAAAACAAACGGTTGTCGGCTACGGAAATGCCGAAAAACACCAGGTTCAAGAAATGGTTCGCGTGCTCCTGCGATTACAGAAAGCTCCCGAACCGCACGATGCGTCGGACGCGCTGGCGATTGCAATTTGCCATTTTCACCACGCGGGTGTCCAGAACCGTATAAATATTGCGAAATTAAAAAAATAGATTCATAACAAGGTTTTTACTATTTTATTCTTTGGGCTTTATAAATCCCGAAATCCAAAAGGAGAAATTGTATGAAAAGACCTCTTTTCCTACTTTTATTGTTGATTTTTCTGAGTTTCAATACAGAAGCACAAAAAAGAAGCGTCAAGCCGAAGCCGAAACCAAAAGCGGCGACAATCCAAAAGAACGAAGCGAATGCCGACAAAGCAATCGTGATTGATGAAAGACTCGCCGTTTTGCGAAACGCGCCGAGTCTTTTTGCTAAACCGCTTCAGCGAATGCGGCGCGGGCGCGTTGTCACGATTTTTGAGGCGAAAGAATCTGACGGCGTGACGTTTTATCGCGTGGCGGCTGTTCCGAGCGGTTCGGGTTGGGTGCAAAAAGAAGCCGTTGCGGGAAAATCCCGGCGCGGTGACGACGAGCGTTTGGCGAGGCTCGTTCAGTCTTCAGACGGCTTCGAGCAAATCGAACGCGCTCGAATTTTTCTCGAAAGCTTTCCCGACTCACCGTTTCGGCAATCAATTTTGCTTTTATTCGGCGATTTGATGGAGGAAATCGCGCTGAAACTTTCGGCGGATGCGGCAAAGCGTCTGAGTCGCCGTGAAATGGCGGCATCGGGCGCACCGCTGCACAGTTTTTATCTGAATTATTCGGGTCTCGACCGTTATCAGCGGCTCGGAATCGGCTTCGTGTTTAATTCAAGCACAAGACTTTTCCATTACAACGGCGCAAGCTGGCGCGAGATAATCGAAAAACCTCTGACGACCAACGAAGCCAAAGAAGCGCAAAAACGGCTCAATTCTTTGAAGGAAAAGATGGAAGCGGTGAAGTAAAAAGTAAGAAGTAAAAAGTATTAATTTTCTTTTTCTTGAAGTATCAAACAACGCGGCTGGCGCGTTCGGATGCGAGAGTGTAGTTCGGCAAAATTCTAAATCGCACCAATCCGACCGTGACTCTTTGCCCGATTTCGAGCGGAAATGCGGTTGTTTCGGTTTTCGGGCGCGTCACGATAATCGGCTGGCGGGTCGAAATATTTAATCTGACGACGACTCTTTCAAACGCGCCGACAAAATTTACTTCTTCGACGAATCCGTCGGTTAATTGCTGATAATTTTGCGTTAGGTTTTCGGGTTTGCGCAGAAAAACGTCTTCGGGACGAAAGACGAGCTTGACCGATTGACCGTCGCGCACCTTTGCGTCCGGCTCGATTTTCAGAAAAATATCTTCCGCTTCAAATTTTCCTTCGTTAATGATGCCGAGCAGAAGATTTGCCGCACCCAAAAATGTGGCAACGTATTCGGTCGCGGGTTTGTTGTAGACATCAAACGGCGTGCCGATTTGTTCTAATCTGCCTTGGTTCAAAACGGCGATGCGGTCGCCGAGTTCCAACGCTTCTTCCTGGTCGTGTGTGATAAAAATCGAGGGAACTTTGATTTCTTTGAGAAGAGCGCGGATTTCGCGTCTGAGCCGTGTGCGAATTTGCGCGTCTAATGCGCCGAACGGTTCGTCAAACAATAAAACTTCGGGATTGTAGGCGAGTGCGCGGGCGATGGCGACGCGTTGTTGTTGTCCGCCCGAAAGCTGTGACGGCGATTTTTTGCGATGGTCTTCAAGACCTGTCAGTTCGATTAAACCGTTGACGATTTCGTTGATGTCGGCTTTCGGTTTGCCGCGCAGACGCAAACCGTAGCCGATGTTGTGTTCGACGTTCATCTTTGGAAAAAGCGCGTAGGATTGAAAGATTACGCCGACACCGCGTTCGCGGGCGGGAAGATTCGTGACATCTTTGCTGTGGAGAATGATGCGTCCCGCATCGGGCTTTTCGAGTCCGGCGATGATTCTCAAAATCGTCGTTTTGCCCGAACCCGACGCACCGAGAAGCACAATCGTCTCGCCTTCTTTGACGTGAAAATTGATGTCTTCCAAGACGACCGTTTCGCCGAATTTCTTACTTAATCCCTCGACGTTGACGGCTATTTGATTTTTTTCGGTTGAATCTGTCATTAACATTCAAGATTCAAGATTCAAGATTCAAGATTAATTTGTATTTTAATCTTGAATCTTGAATCTTGAATCCAACTATTCGGCTTCGAGCCAGTCACGCGCAAAAAACAGGACGCTGAAAATTACGAACGAGAACAGAGCCAGCACAATCGCAATCGCGTTGGCGGCTTCGACTTGTCCTTCGTTGAATTTTGCAAAAATATAAAGCGGCGCAGTTTGTGTGCGTCCCGCCAGATTGCCCGAAACCAGAATCGTCGAGCCGAATTCGCCGACCGAACGCGCAAAAGTCAGCAACGCGCCGGACAAAATCGCACCGCGCAAGCTCGGCAGAGTAACGTGCCAGAAAGTTTGCCAGCGCGTCGCGCCCATCGTCGCCGACGCTTCTTCGAGCGACTGATTCATCGTGTCGAAAACGGGTTTTATCACGCCGAACGCGAGCGGAAACGTGACAAAAATATTCGCCAGAATAATCGCCGCCGCCGTGAACATAATTTGCACACCGTGCGGTTCGAGATATTTTCCCAAGATTCCGTAAGGTCCCCAAAGCAGAAGCAGCGAAAATCCCGCAACGGCGGTCGGAATCGCGGTCGGCAGACTGATTGTAACAATCAGCGCGTTGCGTCCCCAAAAATTGTATTTCGAGAGGACATACGCGGCAAAGAGTCCGAAAACGACGTTAAAGATGGTTGCCCAAAAGCTCGTGACAATCGAAAGCTGAAGCGCGAAAATCGCTTCGGGCGCGGTCAGCGCACGCCAGAAACTTGCCAAACCGCTGCTCGTTCCAAAGATAAATATCGAAGCGAGCGGAAGCAAAACAAGCGGCATCATCACGATAATTAGCGTCGTGATGCTCAACGGCTTGATAATATCAAAACCGCGTGTATGCCTGACGTTTTCGCTCATAAATTCACTTAAGGGATGAGGGATGAAAGTTTGTTTTTAAACTCATCCCTCATCCTTCATCCCTCATCCCTCACTTGTTCTGCACTTGGTCGCGGAAGATTTTTTCGATGACATCGGGATACGCCTTGCTCCAACCGCCGAAATATTCGATGGTGAAAGGCATTTCTATTTTGGCAAACTGCGCGTTCGCGTCATTTAGCGATTCGTTGGTCACGGAACGAAAATGATTTTTGACGAATGCTTTTTGCGCTTCTTCCGACCAAAGGAAGTTGCGGAAGGCTTCAACCAAAAGGCGTTCGTCGGGCGTGACGTTGCGGTCAACGATGGCGACCGGATGTTCGCTGAAAATCGTGGATTTCGGGATAACGACATCAAAGGGTGCGTTCGCATCCTTCATCAAAAGGGCTTCGAGTTCGTAGGTAATCAGCGCGTCGCCCTGTCCGAGTTCAAATTGTGTGCGGGCTTCACGCGCCGAGCCGGGCGTGGCAATGACGTTTCGCCAGATTGTTTTGAGCGTGTTCAAGGCTCGCGCCTCGTCTTTCTTGCCGCCTTCGGCTTCACTCTTTTTGAGTTCCGAACCGTAAATTGCCAGAATTGACCATTGTGCGCCGCCCGAACTTACGGGATCGGGGTGAATCAATTTGATGCCGGCTTTGCCCAAATCGGCAAAGTCCGTGATGCCTTTCGGGTTGCCTTTGCGGACAATGATGACGAACGGCGTTTTGTTGACGATGCCTTTCTGCGGCGTGACATACCAGTCGTTCGGAATATGTCCGGCTTGAATCATCCGGTCAACGTCGCGCTCGATGGACAGAATCGCAATGTCTGCCGGTGCGCCTTGCAGAATCTGATTAGTAATGGTTTCCGAACCCGCAAACGACGACACGAAATTAACTTCTTCGCCGTTATGTTCAGACTTCCATTTGGCAGCAAACGCAGGATAAATGTCTTTCTCCATCGCTTCTTTCATAATCGAAAAGCCATACACCGTAATTGTCCGCGCACCTTTTCCGCCGCTCGGCGCACTCGGCAAACAGCTCATCAAAAAGAATGAAATCGTTAAAACAAATGTCAGTCCGAATCTAAACTTCATCTTATCCTCCTTTTTTTAGTTTCAAGTTCCAAGTTTTAAATTCCAAGTTGGATAAATTTTTGGTAGCGAACTAAAAGTAATGCTTTGAAAATTGCTCTATCGGAGCAAGAACTTTCATCGCCGGGAGCGCACGCATCCGTGCGTGCTGCGTCGCTTGAAAAAGCGGCGTAAAAGCGTTCCTCGATCTTGACTCGACATTCAGCGCAATGATTCGCGCTCACGCGCTCAGCACGCAAGGATGCGTGCGCTCCCGGCGAACCACGCTTTTCTTCTTGAGTCACCGTGAGAGAATCTCGAACAGCCTGAATTTCTGTTCACTACCAAATTTTTAACTTGGAACTTGAAACTTGGAACTTGGAACTTTTTAAAGTTTGACGCGCCACGTCATCCAAATCGTGTTCAAATCGCCCGGATGCGAATAGCCGTCGTTCTGCCGCATATAGTAAACATCAACCGACAGGTTCTTATTCAGCGTTTTTCCGATGCCGATATTAAAACGGTTGCGCGAAAATTTCTTCGTCGCCGAATCATAAAAAACTTCATCACCGAAAAAGAATTTCGCGTTTGGAATAAACTTTTTCGGCAAGTCCTTCTCAAACGTCATCGCGCCGCGATAACGCCAAGTGTTTGCGAGCTGACGCATTCGATATTCGTAAGTGCTTCGATGGATCAGTCCGAAACTTTTTATCGGGAAACGATACGTCGCCCGCAGGTTTAAGCGATGTTCCTGCCGAAACTGACTCCGCGAATTTCGCGCCTGAATATTCCAGTAAAACGGCATAATCGCCAAAGCCTTGGTTGGTTTCCAAACAACTCCAATGGCAAATCTGCCGTCATTCAAACGCGAAATGTTTTTACCGAAGCGCATCGTGACCGCTGTGTAAAAATCGAAACTTTTATTCAGCGGAACAGTCAATTGAACATCATTCCACGATTGAATATCTTCATCATCGGTAATCACTTGCGCGGTTGCCAAAGCCGCGCAGAGACAGATTAGGGCGAAAGCGGGTAGAATTTTTTCATACATAAACCGCCCTCGATTGTTTAATCAAAAAATCTTCCGATTCCTCAAACTCGGTTAATTTGAAGATTGATAAACGCAGTGCTTCGCGCTCGTCAAAACAGATTTTGCCCGTATCTTTGCGGAAAAGGCGATGTTCGTTATCGCCGTTCACACCGAGAACGGTTTCCGCCGTTTCAACAACCGTGCGAAAGCGCGTAAATTCGGGAATCAACCAAAAATATCTTCGTCTCATAACAATAAAACCTCCGTAAATCGCTTGTTAATTTGTCAAAGAAAACAACTCGTCATCCGTAAAAACAAAGAGAGCGTAAAGTCCACTTGACTTCACGCTCTCGGCGGAAAACTCGTCGTGTCCTTCTTCGATAACGCCTACGAGGTTAGCTGACGGGCTAAAAGCGAAGAAGTCTTCTTCTGAAATTCAGATGCGCCCCACTGTTTGGTTCCCCCGTGTTGCAAATGCAACTTCGGCGACATTTAATTGTGTTCGGTAGTCTAGCAAATCGAAAAAGGTTTTGGCAAGAAAAGTTTTCACTAAAGTTAACAAAAAGTTTTTATCGAATCATAACTTTTCCAGTGAAACGGCGATTTGGGTGGCAATCCGCGCATTGTTTTCGAGCAATGCAATATTAGCCGCGAGCGTTTTTCCCGCACTTCGTTCGGACATTTGACCGAGCAGAAACGGCGTAATTTCTTTGCCCTTGATATTTTTTTCGGCGGCAAGTTTTAAGGCTTCGGCAAGGATTTTTTCGAGTTCGGCGGATTCGATTTCAAATTCCGCCGGAACGGGAACGGTTAAAAGAATCGCGTTTTGAAGTTTCAAATCATCCCGCGCACGGATAATTTCGGCGACTTCGGCGGCGTTTTCGACTCGTTCATCAATCGTCAAACCGCTTGTTCTTGAATAAAAAGCGGGAAGCTCGTCGCATTGCCAACCAAGGACGGAAACGCCGTGAGTTTCGAGCCATTCGCGGGTCGCGGGTAAATCCAAAACGATTTTCGCGCCCGAACAAACAACCGTGATCGGTGTTTGGGCAAGTTCCGGTAAATCCGCCGAAATATCCCAATCATATCCGCGATGCACGCCGCCGATGCCGCCCGTCGCAAAAACTTTGATTCCCGCCGCGTGGGCAATAAACGCGGTCGTCGCAACGGTTGTCGCGCAGTTTAATTTTTTGCCGACGACAATCGGCAAGTCGCGCCGCGAGATTTTACGGATGTCTTTTTCGGTCGCGAGCCGTTCGATTTGCGATTCGTTCAAACCGACATAAAATTCACCGTCGAAAACGGCAATCGTCGCGGGAATCGCGCCGCCTCTCCGAACTTGTTTTTCCAAACTATGCGCGGTTTCGATGTTTTGCGGAAATGGTAAGCCGTGGGCGATAACGGTTGATTCGAGCGCGACAATCGCTTTTTTATTTTCAAGCGCATCGGTAATTTCTTCGCTAAATTTCAGATTAATCATAAAAAAACTTCACCACAAAGACACGAAGAACACAAAGAGTTTTATAGATTCTTTGTGCGCTTTGTGTCTTTGTGGTAAAAAAAAAATTACTTAATAAGCGTTCCGATGCGGTTTAGACGCGGGTGTGTCAGGCAACTGAAAAAGCTGCCGTCGCTCGTTCCACGGTCGCACGACCAATAAACGAACATTGCACGTCCGACAACTAAATCGCGGCTCACAGCTCCCCAATAACGGCTGTCGAGACTTTGGTTGCGGCTGTCGCCCATCACGAAATAACTGCCTTCGGGAACCGTATAAGGCTTACCTTTTCCGGCATATTCATAATCGCGGTCTTCATAATTGCCTTTGATTACTCTTTCGGAGTAGTAAACGTCGTAAGTTTGATTCGGCTGACGCGGTTCGATTTCTTTGGTTTTTAACGCCGCATCTCTCGAAGGCGAGTCGCCGATTATTTTATGTTCCGGTAAAAGTTGGTCATTGATATAAACATCGTTTCCGCGAACTTCAACTTTATCACCCGGCAAACCGATCACGCGCTTGACGAAATTGGTTTGATAAGGAACGCCTGCCTGCTCTTTTTCCTCGCGGGTTTTCGCTAATTCCTTCGGATAACCCGGAAATTTGAAAACGATAATATCGCCGCGTTCGATTTCGCGTTGCGGCATAAACGGCAGAGGTTTTCCGCCCGGCGCGAAGATAAATTTATTGACGAGCAGATAATCGCCGATCAAAATCGTGTTCTGCATCGAACCCGTCGGAACGGTGACGGCTTGCAAAACAAACGTCATTCCGAAAATCGCCATGACGAGCGTCACCACGAATGATTCTAAATATTCCCGAAAAATTGATTTCGGCGGTCCGATAGGTTTTACTTCAGGTTTGATAACTTCTTTTTCGTCTTTACTCATAGATTTAGTGGAGAGCGGAGAATAGAGAGAAAATCATTTGACTCTCCACTCTCGACTCTCCGCTCTTTACTCCTTTAAAGATAAAACAAATCAATTTATTTGTCCTGTTCTATTCGGGTTTTCCGCTTTCAATTCCTGCAAAGCGAGATTTGCCGCCATCATTTCGGCTTGTTTAATCGAATTTCCCTGACCGCTGACCTGTCCGCCGTCCCATTGTGCTTCGACAAAAAACGTCCGTTGATGCGGCGGTCCTTCGGTCTTGACTACTTTATACGTCGGCGCAGACAATTTGTTTGCCTGAAGCGTTTCCTGCAAAAGAGTCTTGTAATCAATCGAACTGCGCGGTGTCGCGTTGCGAAGCTCTTCCGTAAAAATCCGCGTTACAAAGTTCCTCGCCGAAATGTAACCGCTGTCAAAAAAAATCGCTGCGATGATCGCTTCAAACGTATCGGCAAGCAATGCTTGTTTGTGTCTCCCGCCGGTTTTTTCCTCGCCGCGCCCGACGCGCATAAATTCGCCCAAATCAAGATTTACCGCAAGTTTACCAAGCGTCTCGGTGCTCACGAGATGATGTTTCATAAGCGTCAAATCGCCCTCGCTGACGGTCGGATTTTTCAGATAAAGCTGTTCGGCAATCGCCAACCCAAGCACCGAATCGCCGACAAATTCAAACGACTCGTTTTGGAGTTCGCGGATTTTTTCTTCGTCACCGTCAGGCAAATGTTCGTGCGCCCACGAGCGATGCGTGACGGCGCGTTCGAGAAGCGCGAGGTTTTGGAATTTATAGCCGAGCAGATGTTCGAGCTTTGCGAGACTTTTAGACATCTGAGGCTAATTTTAATGAAAAATACGACAAAAAAGAAAGCCGAACGCATTGATTTTTGCGTTCGGCTTTAATTTTAAGAAATAACCGCTCAAAATTAACGAGTTCCTTTCTTCTTTGTTACAGGCTTTTTAACCGTTGTTTTGGGTTTATTTGTCGTTGCCGTCGTCGTTGTCGTTGACTTGGTTGTCGTCGTTGTCGTCGTCGGTGTTTTAGTCGTCGTGGTTGTCGTCGTGACCGGAGTTGTCGGCGTAGTCGGCGTTGTCGAAGTTGTCGTCGTGGTCGCCGGTTTTACTTGTTCAACAACCGGAGTCACCGCTGTTGACGGGTCAGCCATCGGTTTGGCAACTAAATCATTTACATACTTGTCAACATCGGGCTGTTTCGCATCTGCGGTATTGAAGCGGAATTTGTAAAGGTCGCTCAATGTTTTAGAAATGTTGGTTCTGAGTGCTGGATCTTTCGCAACTTTGAGTGCTCTACCGAAAGCATCACTTGCGCGGTCAGCCGTTCCTCTGGCTAATGCAAGAAGAGCTTTTGTTTCATCATTATCTTCGTTGTTGTTGAGTTTACGTTTTTCGCGGTATTCACTATCTAAACGGGTAGCTTCATCTAAGTAATATTTACCGATAATCGTGTAGAGCGACGATTCATTTTGCTTCTCGCTTTTGATCATCGTTACTTTGTAGAAATAAGGAAGTGCTTCTTTTGTTTGTTTCAGTTTATTAAATGTCGTTGAACCGATGATGAAATTCATCCAGCCCTGAACATTTTCCTTTGTGTTGAAAGGTTCAAAGACACCCCATTTTCCGGTTTTGGAACTTTTACCGGCATCAAGTTTTTGAAGAACCAGTTTCGCATTGCTGATTGAATCGCTGTCGCTCACGCCTCTGTCAAAACCGACCGAAACATGTGTCAGAAGAATATCCAGACCAAGCGGCGTGTCGCCTTCGATTGCCATGATTTGTTTACTGGCATCTAGAAATTTAGCCCATTCTTTCGCGTTATAAGAATCGTTATAGAGTTTTTCGAGAGCGCATCTTTTGTCCGCCGCTTCGATTTTCGGGTAATCGCCTTTGACGAAGTTAATGACTGCTTCGTTATCAACTCTCACTGCCTCGATTTTTTCGTATGTGTCAACGATTGATTTACCGAGCGTAACTGCCGCGCTGCGTTGTCCGCAGGGCTTAGCTTTCTCTGTTTTATACGTTGCGTAATCTTTTGCCAAATCTTCCGCCGTCTTTTCCTGCGCGAATGTCAGTGCCGAAAAAGCCGTTAATAATATAGCGAGCGATAGAACTCTAAATAAGGTTTTCATTAAAATCATTTCCTCCAAAGCGTGTTAATTCTTAAAATTTATTTGCAAGATTTGGAATTTATAAAATTCCGCGTTTTGCGAAATCATAGATGGTTTGTGCAAAAAAAGGGTTGCCACTTTTTGCACGAAACTTAGTCTGAATTATTTTTTTTTACAGTCAAAAACCGTTGGGATAAACCGAAAACTAAATAATCACGCAAGTTTTACATCCGTGTCAAGCCAAAGGCTAATAAAAATTGGATAGTTAAGAAAAATGAAATGATAAAACAGACAAAGAATCGTCCGACCGAAATTCAAAAAGAATTAATGAAAAGTTTTAAGTTAAAACTTTTCATTATTTTCTAAAAAAAACGATAAAAGATTTTGGGCGGACGCTTTTAGTTTTTATTAACAATTCGCGGACGGGTTATCTCGTCTTTTTTGGTGATGACGACGGTCGGAAACAAAGGCATTTGTTTTTGATTGTCTGTTTTACTTGATTTGTTTGTCGGAATGTTGACGATTTTCGGCGTGATAACATTATTTTTAAGCACGTCTTCATCGCCTTTTTTGCCTTGGCGAACAGTTCCGTTGTCGTCCGAATCTTCCGATTCGCCGTCGTCGAGTTCGGCGGAAGTTTTCGCGTCAATTTTCGACTGCGGTTTCAACGCGAGCGGAAGTTTTGCAATATTTTTGTTGCCGTCAATTTTGATGCGGTTTCTGAGCGCGTTATAAATACTGCCCGCAATCGCCGCCGCGTATTTTCCGCGTTCCGATTGTCCGCGCAGAATGACGACGACCGCGAGCTTCGGATTTTCAATCGGTGCGACCGACGCGAAAAGTCCGACCCACGAACCTTGTCCGATGCACGAACCCGTTTTTCCGGCGACTTCGAGCGATGAATCCATACCGCGCCGTGCCGTGCCGTAACTTGCCGCACCGATCATTCCGGGAATAATGCGTTGCAGAGTTACGGGCGGCAGACTGATTTGGCGTTTCATATAGCCGCGAAAATTTGCTTTTTCAATCTTCGTGCGCGGAATTTGCGGAACGATAAGCCGTCCGCCGTTGGAAATTGCCGAAACCAGCACAGCCAATTGAAGCGGCGTGACTTCAAAATCGTCGCCGTGCGAATAAATCCGCGCATTGTTGTTATTAAAAGGAACTTTTCCGCCCGTTTCGCCCTCGACATTCAATCCGGTCGGTTCGCCCAGCCCTAAAATTCGCGCATAAGAATTCATTTTGTTTCCGCCCAAATCCGCGCCGACGCGCTGAAAGTAAGCGTTGTTTGAATAGGCAAGCGCATCGTCCAGATTCATCGCAAAATTTCTCTGCGTGATGATTCCGCTCCGGTCAATCAGACTTTCGTTGAGTCCGGCAAACGCCGTTACGAGCTTGATGATCGAACACGGTTTGAAACTTTTCTTGATTGCCCAATCCTGATTGACGATTGAAAGAATTTTGCCCGTCTGCGGTTCGAGAACGACGACCGTTCCGGCGTGGCTTCCGAGTGCGCTGACGGCGGCGCGGCGGACTTCCATATCTTCGCCTTCGAGGTTGTCGCCGAGAATATTGTCAACGGTGGATGTCCGCAGACCGCTTTCAAAAGCCATTTTTCGCGCCCTTGCTTCGCGGATCGCGGACTCGCGGCGGCGCATTGCTTCGAGCGCGGCTTGGCGGCGGCTTGCTTCGATTTCGCGGCGGCGCGAATCTTCGGCGCGTTTTATTTCAGCCAACCTTTTTTCTTCCGCCCGCGTCATTCCGAAGTTGGTTCCGGAGTTTTTTGCTTTGACCGACGAAGTTTTCTTGACCAACGGCTGATTTTTTGCCGCTTGTTTCGGAGTTGTTTTGACAGGAGTTTTTTTTCTTTGGGCAAAGCCTGAATGAGCGACAACAAAAACGAGAAATAGTGCAGACACAAGTTTGAAACACAACTTTTCCGGGGCAAAAAACATCGGTAAAACCTCTTTACTTTTTAATCTTTCAGGAGTGAATTTTCGGAGAGAGCCGTGCTAAAGATGAAACAATAAAATCTTAAGTTGCTTAAAGAATTTGCTTCAAAGCTAAAAATGACTATAACATTCAGAACGATTGCAGGGCAAGAGATTAAAGCAAAAGGCAAAAGTAAAAAGTAAAAAGTAGAAAGTAAAACCAAAGACCAAAAAATGAACTTCTTAAACACATTTCGCGCCAGACTTTTAATAATCTTGATTATTCTGCTGATTACGACGCTCGGTTTTCAGTATTATCTGAATCTGAAAACGCAGGAAGAAAACGACAAGCTGCGCGAAAAACAGGGGCAGGCTTTGGTTGCCGGCTTCGCGCTCGGGACGGGCGGCATTACCAAAACGGATTATATGTCGGATATTGTCAAACGCGAAGATCAGACGTTTTTCGACGATAAAATCAATGAGCGCATTCAGGATATTATCGTCATCAATCAAAATTGGCAGATCACCGACAGCCTTAACAACGATGATTTAATTCCGACCGAAGGCGAAAACGGCGAGTCAATTTACAAAAATCTGGCAGATGTCAAAACTCTTCCGCCTTTACAGGAAAGCAAGCGTCTCGGTGCGGATGCCGCGAAATTTCCGAACGCGGCACTCGATCCGAACGATGAATCGGACGGCGAAGCGCACGTCATTCCCGTAGATACAAGCAAAGGTCGCTGGTATGTGATGGTGATTTTGAAAAACGACAAAAAGGAATCTGCCCAACGCGCCGCGCGACCGCTTGTTTATACGCTGCTCGTGCTTTCGCTTTCGACCTTTATCACGATTCTGCTCGTCTGGCGTTTTACGCGTCCGGTTGCCGATTTGTCGAACGCGGCGCGGGAAGTTGCACGGGGCAATATGGGTGTGCGCGTCAAGGATTACGGACAGACGAACGAGATGGGCGGACTTTCGGCGCGGTTTAACGAAATGACGGCGGAATTGGAGAAGAAACAGGAACTCGAAGCAAAATTGCAGGAAGTCGAAAAGTCGGCGGTTGTCGGCAGACTCGGTTCGGCAATCGCGCACGAGATTCGCAATCCGCTCAACTACATCAATCTGACACTCGATCATCTACGCGCTAAATTTACGCCCGAAGATGCAGCGAAACGCGAAGATTTTGAAAAGCTGACGGCGCAGTTAAAGGCGGAAGTTGCGCGAATCAATCAGCAAATCTCGGATTTTCTGAGTTATTCGCGTCCGCCGAATGTAAATTTACAGCCGACCGACGTGCGTAAAGTTGTCGAAGACTCACTTCGCATCGTCGAAGCGCAAGCCGCCGATTGCAGTATCAAAATCAGCCTTGTCGAACGCGAAAACGTGCCGCACATTTTTGCCGACGCGGAATATCTGCGCTCGCTTTTTAATAATCTTTTCATCAACGCCGTTCAAGCGATGGAAAGCACGGGCGGAAACCTGAGCGTTAAAATCTCGCCCGACGCGGAGTTTGTTAAAATCGAAATCAGCGACACGGGCAAAGGAATTGACGAAGAAAACCTGGCGAAAATCTTCGAGCCGTATTTCTCGACCAAAGAAACCGGCACGGGTTTAGGCTTGGCAATCGTGCAAAAGGTCGTGGACGTTCACAACGGAATTATCGAAGTCACGTCCACGCCGAACGAAGGCACGAATTTCGTCGTGAAATTGCCGAAAGCCTGAAATAACGGCGCAAAAAACGATATTTGAAGTCAAGAAAACGAATCTGACAACCGCGAAAACGTATCGTGCAGAGCAGAAATTGAATCGTGCAGAGTAGAAATGAATCGTGCAGTCAAGAAATTGAATCGTGCAGACGAGAAATTCGATTGAAGAATGCGGAAATTGAATTGAACAGCGTCGAAATCGTGTCAAACAGCGTCCGAATCGAATTGAACAACGTCAAAATTGAATTGAACAACGTCAGAATTCGATTGAACAGCGTCCGAATTCGATTAAACAAGCAGAAAATCGAATCGAACAGTAAAATAATTGGTAGTGAACTAAAAGTAATGCTTTGAAAATTGTTTTGAAAATTAAAAAAAACGTCATCGCCGGGAGCGCACGCATCCCTGCGTGCTGAACGCCGAGCGTTCAAAAAAACTCGGCGCAAATTCAAGTTGAATACGGATAATCTCTTCTATGCCGCGAAGCGCGACCTAGCACGCAGGGATGCGTGCGCTCCCGGCGATGAAGATTCTTATTTTCAACTAACGATTGAGAATTTCAAACAGCATTACTTTTAGTTCACCACTAAATAATTGATATTTACATCAAAGCAACGGGTTATTAAATTTTGTGCAAACGGCAGAATAATTTGAGCGGAGCGTAAATTATGAAAAGTTTTCGATTTTTTACCAAAAGTTTAATTTTTGTTTTAATCCTTTCGGCTTTGGCGTTTGCCCAAACCGAAAATCCGCAAACTCTTTCGCAAAATAAAATTGCTGTCATCAATACAGAGGCTTTTTACCATAAAGATACCGGAATTAAAGAATTAGCAGATGTTTATAGTCAATTAGAAATTGAATTTAAAGCTAAAAATGATGAGCTGGCTTTGATGTTTGAAGGTTCAAAAAAAATGCTCAAAGAGATTGAAGATTTTGGGGTTTGTAAATTCGGTTGTCCATCAGAATCAGTTTTTAAGGCTAAAAGAGATGAATATGAAAAACTACTCTGCAAAATTCAAATTGAAAATTCAGTTGCAAAATCTCTTTACAAAAAACGTGAATTGGAGTTAGCCGGAATCGTGAAAAAGAAAGTTGCAGAAGCCATCAAACAATTTGCTAAGGAAAAAGGATATGTGATGGTTTTAGACAGTTCTAAAGATAATGCTTCTGTAATTATTGAGGGAGAAACTGATGAAATAACAAAGGAGTTCATCAAATATTACAGCGAAAATTTTACTAAATCTAAATCGCAGTAATTTTTGCTTTTAGTTCTTTAACAATTTTCCGAATAAGTCGCGTAGCGATAAACTGAATTTAGGCAGTTCTTTTAAGGACTGCTCGGATTTGATAAACAAGGCGTGTCGCGTGAGCGACAATTGAGTAGAATGATGATTATTCAGTCGTCGCTGACGCGACGCGTAGCGTTTGATTATCTTTCCCGTGCCTTAAAAGACACGGCTAAATTCAATTGGACGCTACGCGACTTAAAAAACGCAATAATTAAAAATTTTATGGCTAGAAAATCAATTTTAGTAGTAGATGACGAAAAATCACAGCGCGAGATTTTGGAGATGATTTCGTTGTGAAATTATCGAAAATTAGATTTTACTGATATTACGCAAAGTCAGAAAATCATTGCAAGCGGTAGTTGAGTAACTGAATTGTTCATAGCAGATTGATTTTATTACTCTTTCTGCCTCTTACGTAATATCGGAAATGGATAAATAACGAGATATACACCACGAATAATAGGAACATCTGCACATTCTGTATTCTGCAATTCAGAGATTGAAATAAACCCTGTAAAGCCAAAGTCCCTTAAACTATTTAAATTATTAAAATCTATATCAAGCATACTTTTATGAACAGCAATTTTTATTTTAGTAAAAATAATCGGTGTTCAGATAGCAGTCAAAATACCTTTGACACACCAACGACACACCAAAAGTAAAAAGCGCATCAAAAGATGCGCTTTTCGTCAATAAAAATGGTGGCTTGGGACAGAATTGAACTGCCGACACGCGGATTTTCAGTCCGCTGCTCTACCAACTGAGCTACCAAGCCGTTTATCGTGAGTTTTAACACAGCACGAATTTGTTAGTGTAAATAAACCGAATTTTGATGTCAAATCCAAACATAAAAAAGCGGAAAATATCAGGAAATATCGGCAAAATTTTAAAAAGGTATTGACATTGCCGGTTATAAGTCTATAATCACATTCTAGTAGCTGCGTTGCCCATGTCAGCTGCTGAAACCTTCCGAATTCCGTTTGATACCTGCCCGTGCCGGTTTGAACGCCGTCGCCGCCCTCCGGAGGCGCAACCTTCAAACCGGCACAGCTATTTTAAATTTTGAGGTTTTATTATTGATGAAAAAATTAGCGTTTATTACATTTATTTTTATTGTGGCACTAAATACGGCTTGTTCGACGGCAACCGCACCGAGCGGAAATTCCAATTCGGCAAGCAATTCAAATACAACTGCTCCGGCAAATATTCCGCCCGAGTTTTCGACTACGCCGGTTACGCCGAGCGGAAATTCAACGCCCGGAATTCCCGATCCGAGTTCGGTTAATATGAATAGTATGCCGAAGGGAACAACGCCGACACCGGGCATTCCCGATCCGAAAACTATCGGTAAAACACCTGTTCCGAAAGGCGCAACGCCGACACCGGGCATTCCCGATCCGAAGGTTTTGAAGGAGCAAATGAATAAAACGATTAGTAATAAAAATATCGTTAACGAGCTTCCGAAAGATCAGAAAGATTTTGAAAAGAAGGTCAACGATACTTTGAAAACCGTTCGCAAACCGAATTAGTAAAAAGCCGTTGATTGATGAAATTTTTCGTCAATCAACGGCTTTTTTAATTTTAAATTAAGCCGCGTCTTCCGTAATCAAACCGAGCTTAACTTTGACATCGTGTTCGATACGCCCAAACATTTCTTTGTTTTCCTTGAGCAGCGTCTTGACGTTCTCGCGTCCCTGACCGAGCCGTTCGGTCGAATACGAAAACCACGCGCCCGATTTTTCGACGATGTTGTGAACAACCGCTAAATCGAGTAAATCGCCTTCGCGTGAAATTCCTTCGCCATACATAATGTCGAATTCGGTTTCGCGGAACGGCGGCGCGACTTTGTTTTTCACGACTTTAACGCGTGTGCGGTTACCGACGACTTTATCGCCTTCTTTGATTGCACCGATACGGCGAATATCAAGACGGACACTGGCATAAAACTTCAACGCCTTACCGCCGGTCGTTGTTTCGGGCGAGCCGAACATCACACCGATTTTATCGCGCAGTTGATTGATAAAGATAAAACAGGTGTTTGAATTTGAAATCGTTGAAGTCATCTTTCTGAGTGCTTGCGACATCAAACGTGCCTGCAATCCCATATGCGAATCGCCCATATCGCCGTCTATTTCCGCCCGCGGAACGAGTGCCGCGACCGAATCAATCACGACGACATCAATGCTCGCCGATCTGACAAGCGTTTCGGCAATGTCCAAAGCCTGTTCGCCCGAATCGGGTTGCGAAATTAATAAATCGTCAATATTCACGCCGAGTTTTTCGGCATATTCGGGATCCATCGCGTGTTCCGCGTCAATGTAAGCGGCGACTCCGCCCGCTTTTTGCGCCGACGCGACAACTTGCAGCGCAAGCGTTGTTTTACCCGAACTTTCCGGTCCGTAAACTTCGATAATTCTGCCGCGTGGAAATCCGCCGACACCGATTGCCGCGTCCAAGCTCAGACAATTTGTCGAGATCGAGCCGACTTCCTCGTGCGGACGTTCGCCCAAACGCATAATCGAGCCTTTACCGAATTTCTTTTCAATGTTTGCCAAAGCCGATTCAATCGCTTTGCCTTTTGCATCTGATACCATTGCTACCGCCTCTTTTGCCATGTTTGTTTCTCCTATGTTTTTGTGTTTTTCACAACTCGAAAACGAGTTTAGCACAAAAAGGAGTATTTGTGAAATACTGTTTCATTGCTGAAACAAATAATTTTCCTGTTAAGTCGGGAAAATAGATCTTAAGTTACCGGAAAATAATAGTTTGTGTCGGAAAAAAAAGCAATAACATTTTAAATTTTTCGATAAACTTCCGCGCCGTTTTTGAATTCAACCGCGATTTTGGCTTCCGATTCGGCGTAATCGAGATGCGCGATTGATTCGGAAATCGCCAAAAAACGGTGAACGTCGCGGTCAATTGCGTTCGGGAAAAGTTTCTGCGCGATGTCGAAAGCCGTTGCGCCGTCTCTTGAAACAAGCGAAATGACGTTTCTTTGTCTTTCATCAATCGCCCGAACGTAGCGGTTGAAAATCTCCTCGAAATCCTGAATCGGTTCGCCGTGTCCGCCGTAAACGAGCGTCGGCGAATAACTGCGGATTTTTGCCAGACTGACGAGATATTCGGCGAGCGATTTGAAACGCCGATTTGCATCAATCGGGTCGGGCGAAACAATCGGATTCGGCGTGATGCGTTTTAAGACGCAATCGCCGACGATTAAAGTCCGGTTTGATTCGCGGACAAACGAACACGAACCGGGCGTGTGTCCGGGCGTGTGCAAAACCTTTAAAGTTCCGCTTGAAAATCCGAGTTCCTGTTCGTCGCGCAGTTCGGAAAATTCGCCATCCGAAAGCGCGTCGGTCAAAAGCGAAATTTCCGCATAGATTGATTGCATTTCCTGAAAAACCGAATCGGGAACTCCGGCGCGAAGCATTAATTTGTGATGTTCTTCGCGCGCGAGCCGTCCGAAAAGATGTCCTGTTTCCCAACCGTGAACGAGAATTTCGGCGTTTTTGGCTTCGTCGCGGATTTGTTTGGCGAGTCCGCAATGGTCTTCGTGCGCGTGTGTCAGAACGATTCTTTGAATGTCTTTAAACTCAACCCGCTCACGCCGTAATTTTTCGCGCAAAACTTCAGCGGCTTGTTTGGTTTTCGGTCCGACATCAATCAGCGTGAGCGGGTCTTCCTTGATGAGATAAACATTGACATCGCCGACATAAAAAGGCGTTGGAACTGAGATCGGAATTATCTTCATAAAATTTCTGCCACGAATTACACGAATAACACGAATTAAAAAGAAAGCAAAATGTAATCCGTTTCGATAAAGTTATAAGATAAACATTACAGTGAAATCCAAAATCCAAAATCTAAAATCCAAAATCGCAATTGTTGGCGCAGGTCCGGCAGGCGCGAGTTTGGCGATTCGTCTGGCAAAAAACGGTTTCGATGTTTGTTTGATCGAACGCGAAAAGTTTCCGCGTCATAAGCTCTGCGGTGAATTTGTTTCGCCCGAATGCCTGATTCATTTTGAAGATTTAGGCGTTCTCGAAGAAATGTTTGCCGTCGGTGGTGAACGCATCACGGAAACGATTTTTTATGCGCCGAGCGGTCGAAATGTTTCGGTGCCGAGCGAATGGTTCGGAAACGCGCAAGGCGCACTCGGCATCAGCCGCGCCGAGATGGATTTTCGGCTTTTGGAAAAAGCGAGAGAATCGGGCGTGGAAGTTCTGGAAGAAACACAGGTTGTCGGAGTTTTGTTTGAAAACGAAAAGGCGTGCGGCGTAAAAGTAAAATCGAAAGCCGGCGAAACTTTTGAAGTTACGGCGGATTTGACGATTGACGCGACCGGACGGGCAAATGTTTTGGGGAAATTGGCGGCAAAAATTCAAAATTCAAAATTCAAAATTCAAAATTCAAATCAAAGACCAAAGATCAAAGATCAAAGATCAAAATTAGTAGGTTTTAAGGCGCATCTCGAAAACGTCAATCTTGAAAAAGGTCGCTGCGAGATTTATTTTTTTCGCGGCGGTTACGGCGGTTTGAGCTTTGTTGAAAACAATCGGGCGAATCATTGCTTTCTGATCAAAGCCGATTTGGTTAAAAAGTATATTGGTCAGACCAATTTGCTGGTTGAAGAGATAATCTTCAAAAACAAACGCGCTTTTGAGACGATGAAGGATGCTAAGCCTGTATTTGATTGGCTCGCGGTTTCGGTTGACGGGTTCGGTTTGAAAAATCTGAATCCCGCGCCGAATCTCTTAACTGTTGGGGACGCGGCGGCGTTTATTGACCCGTTCACGGGAAGCGGAATGCTGATGGCACTCGAAGGCGCGAAAGTTTTGTCGGAAAGCATTACGGAAAATCGTTTTTTGCCCGCCAAAATCGTCGAAAATTATAATTTAAACTTTCAGCAAAAGTTTCAAAAAAGATTGCGAATTTGTTCGCTGATGCGCCGCGCTGCATTTGTTCCGAACCTGGCAAAAACGGTCATTTCCGCGTTGAGTTTAAGTCGTGCCGCACGGGAAATTTTGGCGCGTTCAACCAGACAATCAAGCGTGATAAAAAAAAGTAATCTGTAAAACCGCAAAAACCGTGCCTTAATGCTTGCCTTTCAACGGTATTTAGGATAAAAATTTCAAAGCATATCTGAAACTAATTAAAAAATCTGTCGGTTAATTTTCCAAAGCAGTTGGCGATACTAAATCGCCCGAAAATCTTTAGTTACAAACAAATGCTGATTTGCCCCGAACAACATTTGTCTTTTTCCGACAGAATTCGTAAAAGAAAAGTTTATTGTAAGGAGAAAAAATTTTATGAAATCGAATCCTTTTGGGATTTCCGCCATCGTCGGACGAATTTTGATGTCGGCGATAGTGATGATTTTCAGCGTCAGTGCGATTTTTGCTCAGTCTCAAGTCAGCACGGCGGATTTAAACGGCACGGTGGTTGACCCGAATGGCGCGGTCGTCGCCGGTGCAACCGTTACGGCAAGAAGCTCTTCGACCGGAATTACACGCACCGTCACGGCAAATGATTCGGGTGAATATTCGTTCATCGGGTTACAGCCGGGCGATTATGAGGTGACGGTCGAAGCCGCAACTTTTAAAAAGACGGTCATTTCACCCGTCAGACTAACGGTCGGACAGAGTGCTTCGCTCGAAGTCAAGCTCGAACTCGGCACACAAGACGTAATTGTCAATGTTTCGGGTGATTCGGTCGAACTGATCGAAACGACGAGAACCTCGGTTGCCAATACGATTGACCAGCAGCGCATCGAAAATCTGCCGATTAACGAACGCAGCGCAACCGGTTTTGCACTGACGCTTTCGACCGTCGGACGCGACAACGGTCGCCCGATCGGACCTGCGCCGACTTCGGGTTTGAACATCGGCGGACAGCGCGGACGTTCGACACAGGTTAACGTGGACGGCGCGGATTTTACGGATAATTCGGTCAACGCCGCGCGTTCGACCGTTTCGCAGGAAGCCGTCCAGGAATATCAGGTCAACACGAATTCCTACACGGCAGAATTCGGACGCGCCACGGGCGGTGTAGTCAACGTCGTCACGAAACGCGGAACAAACGAATTTACCGGAAATGTTTTCGGCTTTATCCGCGACAAGAGCATTCAGTCGCGCAACGCTTTTTCGCCGATTGATAAACCCGATTTTCGCCGCACACAATACGGCGCAACTTTGGGCGGACCGATCATCAAGGACAAGATTTTCTTCTTTACCGCGTATGAACGCCGCCAACGCGACGAATCGGGATTTTTTACGAGCAATGTTAATGGCGATGGCGCAAATGCTTTGAACAGTTCGGTCACGCTCGGCGCACCGTTTTTGCCGTTCACACAAACATTTAATCGTTTGACCTCTGCCCAGGCGGCTTATGCCAATGCGTTGCTGGCACTCAGTCCGGCAGCGGCAATTCAATATCTGTATCTTGCATCGAGCGGCGGAAATACGGCTTTGACAGGAACGAATCCGCTGATTAGTGCCGGCGGCGCGATTCCGGCGGGAACGGTTGTCGGTTCAAGATTTTTCTTAACCGGAACACCTGTTCCGGTTGGCACGACAGGCACGAACGGCTTGCCGATTGCGTTTCGTCCGCTGAATAATTTGCAGAGAGTTTTTCCCGTTACCGAAAGGTCTAATTATTTTTCGCTTCGCGGTGATTATAATGTTAACGAGAATAATCAATTTTCGATGCGTTTGGGCTATAACCCGAGTGAAATCACGGGCATTCAGGTCGAATCGCAAAACCAATCATTGGGACAAAACGATTTTTCACGCACGGGCATCACGACTTTGAAGGATTTTTCGTTTGGCGCAAGTCTGAACTCGACGCTCAGTGCCTCGACGGCAAACGAATTCCGCTTCAGCTTCGGCAGACGCGCCACGACCTTCAAATCGCAAAACGGGGAAGCCGTCGCTTACAACATTTCGGGGACGGCATTCATCGGGCGCGAACTTTTCTCGCCGGTTGACCGCCGCGAAAATCGTTTCCAGATTCTCGATAATTTCAACTGGGTTGTCGGCAATCACACTTTGAAATTCGGCGGCGACATCAATTTCATCGAAATTCCGGCGGCGCGGTTTGAATTAAACTTTGCCGGACTTTTCAATTTCGGTGAATTTAACTTCACCAATTTAGCGGCATTTCCGAACATCGGAACTTTGTCGCCGGGCGCGTTAACGCCGGTTCAAAGTTACGGTCTCGGACTTCCTTCGCTTTACATTCAAGGTTTCGGCGACCCGATCAGTCAAATCAAAAACAAACCGATTGCTTTTTTCGGACAAGATTCGTGGAAAATTACGCCGCGTCTGAACATCAACTTCGGCGTGCGCTATGATGTCGAGTTCACCCAACAAATTGCGCCGGTCGCCTTCCGCGATCCGCTTTCGGGTATCAATTTATCGGCAAACGATATTTTGGCGGCGCAGGATGCCATCGGCGTTCAGCAAGGTTTTCCGCGTGATACGAACAATTTTGCGCCGCGTTTCGGTTTTGCGTACGATCTGTTCGGCAACGGCAAAACGGTTCTGCGCGGTTCAATCGGATTGTATTACGACCATCCGCTTCTGGCAGTCGCGTTCAACTCCGACATTGCCGATGCGGCTCAACAACAACAGGCAGTTTTGACGGCGGGCAGTCCTTCGCCGACAGCACTTTTGAACGCCGCGCAGGTTTTTCAGGGAACAGTTTGCGGTGTTGTCGGTTCGGTTCCGACGATTTGCGGTCCGGTTGTCACACCGGGCGTTTCTCCGACGGCGCAGTATCAATTCGGCAGACAGCGTTTCAATGATCAGACGTTTCCGGGATTCGGCGCAGTTTTGCCGTTCACGCTTCCGGTTTCCAAAGACTTCCAATACGCTTCGGCAACTCAGGCAAATTTGTCAATCGAACGCCAATTGACAAAAAATATGTCGTTGTCGGCTACGTATATTTATGTCGGCGCGCATCATCTGCCGCGTCCGACGGATTTGAACACGCCGAATACAGCGTTGCAAATTCAAAACTTCCAGCGTTTTTCGGGTCGCAATCCGCTTTCGACCACCGAAGCCATTGCGTTTTCTATTCCGACAACCGGTGCCGCGTGTCCCGGCGGAGTTCCGCTTCAATGTTTCACGTTGGCAACACCGGCAACTACTCCGATTCCGTATCCTAATGCCGGACAAACCTACGCGATTATCATTCCGGGAATGATTGCCGCGCCGATTACAAATCTCGGAAGCCGCATTGTCGCTCCGGCAGTTGCCAATTTCTTCCGACCGAATGCGCCGAACTATTTTCTGGCACAGGCACTTACGGGCGGTTTGGTAACGAAAGCCGTGTTGGATTCGCAACTGGCGGGAAGTTTGAGATTGCCCGGCATAATTTCGCCGTTCGGTTCGGTCAACGCACAGCTTTCGGATGGTAATTCGAGCTACAACGCGATGAACTTCGAACTCAAACGCCGCTTTGCCAATAATTTTACATTTTTGGCAAGCTATACCTGGTCGCATTCAATTGACGATTCATCGGATTTGCAGACATTGCTCGTCGCGCAGGACGTTAAGCGTTTTGACCTTGAAAAAGCTGATTCGCTGTTTGATCAACGGCATCGCTTCGTCTTCAGCGGGGTTTTGATGTCTCCGGATTCGTGGCGGTCGGGCGACGGCTGGCAGAAATTCCTGTCGGATTTCACCGTCGCGCCGATTATCGAGATTTCGAGCGGAAGACCGTTCAACATCATCACGAATGTTGATGCGAACAACGACCAGTCAACCCAAACCGACCGTCCGAGTGTTAATGCCGACGGTTCGCTCTGCGTTCCCGGCACCCAGGGTTGTGTTACGCCGCTGATTACCAACGGAGCGTTTTCAACCGGAAATCTGGGACGCAATTTCGGCAGAACACATTCGTTTGCGTCGGTTGATTTGCGAATTTCGCGGGCGATTCGATTCGGGGAACGCTTCCGAATTGATTTGATTGCCGAAGGTTTCAACCTTTTCAATCGTTTCAACGAAGGCTCGGCAACGCCGTTGTTCACCGATGTCAACGCCTTCGGTCAGCGCGCCGGCAACGGTCGCTACTACAGCCGTTCAACGGCGGCTTACGATCCGCGTCAATTCCAGTTCGGAGCGAAATTTAGCTTCTAAATTTTCGCTTTAGACTTTTTTGCCGCAGAATTTATCGAATAACAGAGAAGGTCTTCGCTCTGTGAATTTCGGTAAGTTCTGTGGCAAAATTTATTTGTGGCTTCACTTTCCGACAAAATCAAACAAAAGGCGGGCGAAATCGGCTTTCACAAAATCGGCATTGCCCGCGCCGAAGCATTGCCCGAAGAAGAAAAATATTTGGGCGAATGGCTTGCCGAAAATTATCACGGCGAGATGCAATGGCTCGAACGCGAACCCGAAAAACGTGCCAATCCGAAAATTCTTTTCCCCGAAGCAAAATCAATCGTCGCCGTCGCGCTCAACTATTTCACGCCGCACGAACACGAAGAAAATTCGTCAAAAGGCAAAGTTTCGCGCTACGCTTGGGGCGACGATTATCACGACGTTTTGAAGGAAAAATTGCGCGAACTCTTGGCATTTATCAAATCCGAAGACGCGGCGGCGGAAGGAAAAATCTGCGTTGACACCGCGCCGACTATGGACAAGGCTTGGGCGGTTCGCGCCGGATTGGGTTGGATTGGCAAACATTCAAGTTTGATTACCAAAGAATACGGCTCTTGGGTTTTCTTGGGCGAAATTTTGGTGAATTTGGAATTAGATTATGAAACCGAGCTTGTTGCCGACCATTGCGGAACTTGCACGGCTTGTCTCGACGCTTGCCCGACCGATGCGATCATCGCGCCGTTTACGGTTGATTCCCGAAAATGTTTATCCTATGTTACAATCGAACTTCGCGCCCCGAATGTTCCCGAAGAAATTGTTAAAGACTTAAACGGCTGGCTTTACGGCTGTGATATTTGTCAAGACGTGTGTCCCTGGAATCGTTTTGAAAAACCGACCGAAGAGAAAAGATTTGAACCTCGGGCGGGAAATGTCAGCGCGGATTTGGACGAAATTCTTTCGCTTTCGCCCGAAAAATACGCTGAAAAATTTCGCCGCAGTGCGATGAAACGGACAAAACTGGCAGGTTTGCAAAGAAACGCGCTCGCTTTGAAAAAAAGCGGCAAAAAATAACGGAGAGAAAAATGTTTTTAAGATTTACCAAAAAATTTTCGCGCCCCGTACGTGGATTTATCATCGCTCTTTTAATGCTTTTCGCGCCCGCGCTTGTTGCGACAACGGTTGAAAGCGCACAGCGAAACAAGGCAAAAGCGACACCCACGCCAAAGAAAAAAGCCACGCCGACACCGAATAAAAAAACTCAGGCGAAAACCAAACCGACACCGAAACCGACTCCGAGCAAGTCCAAAACGAATTCTAAAAATCAGACGCAAACCGCGTCGAAAAATAAGACGACAACGAAAAAGAACGAAAAAACCACTTCGTCGAAAAACAATCAGAAAACGACCGACAAAAACAAAAATTCAAAGACGGCAAACACGAAAAACTCGAAACAGACTTTAGCCGCAAACAATAAAATTCCGTCAAAAAATGCGAAGACTACGAAGACAAATAAAAACGCCTCGACCAAAAATACAAAATCAACCGCGTCGAAAAATACTAAGACGACGGTCGTGAAAACGACGACCAAAACAACTCCGAAAACAACGGCTGACACAAAATCGAAAACCGGAAATACGACCAAAACGGTTGAAAAAACACCTGAAACCAAGACGACAGAATTTCCGCAAATTATCGTCACGACGTTTTCCGTTCCCGTCAGAACTCAGCCAAAACCGGATGCGCCGACGCTTTCAAACGTCAAGCTCGGGACGATTCTGCGGGTTACCGAAAAAAATCCGGCGTGGTATAAAGTTCAGTATTCGGCGGACGGAAAAAGCGCGACCGGCTGGATTTCGGCAAATTCCGTCAACGATTTAAATGCTTCGGGCAAAACGGAAATTTACCGCCAAATCGTCGAGCGAAATTACAAGCCGCAGATGGATTTTGAATCCGCTTCGGAGTTTTACGAATTTACGTCAAAAGTCGGCGGCGACCTCGACACTTCCGATAAATCCGCCGATCTTGAATTAAAACGTCTGCTCGCGCTTCGTTCCGCGCTCAAAACGATTCCGGCGGATAAACGCGAAATTTCGCCTTACAAAGATTTTCTCAAAGCGCAGGAAAAGGAAATCGTCTATAACGAACCCGCCGGACAATGGTTGGTTGTTTCAAATCAGTTTTGGGATTTGCACAGCAAATACAAAAAATCTGTCGTGTCCGATACGATTGCGTGGGAAGCCGCGAACAATCCGCTTCCGGGCGAGTGTGAAGGCTATGTCAATTGCTATCTTTTCGATATGCGGATGCGTTTCGGCGAATATTTGAATCTGCATCCGAACGGCAAAAACTCGGCGGAAGCCTTAAAAAATATGACCGATTATCTGTCGCCGATTGTCGCCGATTTACAGGCGAAAGCGGTTTATAACGGTCCGACCGATGTGACCGACCGCGCCGAATTTAATAATCTGATTGCCGAACTTCGGACAATCGTCGCTCGTCTGCCGTTCGTCGAGAAAGAAAAAGCCCTACAGCAATTAAGACAAATCGCCGAAGCCTACCGCTAACGATTTTAGATTTTGGATTTCGGATTTTGGATTTTATTTCAGATTTCGGGTCGAAAAGTTGTTTGACGGCTTTCCAATCCAAAATCCAAAATCTAAAATCTAAAATATGCTTACAGATTCATACGGCAGACAAATTAAGGATTTGCGCGTCAGCCTGACCGACCGCTGTAATTTCCGCTGTTTTTATTGTTTGCCGAACGGTGAGCCGCCGCTTGCCCGTAAAGAAACGATTCTCACCTTTGAGGAAATTACCGAAATCTGCGAGGTTTTCGTGTCGCTTGGCATCGAAAAAATTCGTCTGACGGGCGGCGAACCGCTTCTTAGAAAAGACATCGAAAAACTCGTCGAAAAACTATCGAAATTAAAACCCGCACTCAAAGATATAGCTTTAACGACCAACGGCTTTTCGCTCGAAAAACGCGCCGAAAATCTGAAAAAAGCAGGACTCGACCGCGTGACGATTTCGCTTGATTCGCTGAAAAAAGATAATTTTCAAAAGATTACGGGCGTGGATAAATTAGACGAAGTTTTGCAGGCAATCGAAGCGGCAAAACGTGCCGATTTACAGCCGATTCGCGTCAACGCCGTTGTCGTGCGCGGTTGGAATGACGACGAACTTGTTGACCTTGCCGCATTTGCGCGTGAAAATGCGCTTTCGATGCGCTTTATCGAATATATGCCGCTCGATTCGGCGCACGAATGGGACAAAAGCCAGATTGTTTCGGGCAGGGAAGTTTATAAAATCATTAACGCTCGTTTTCCGCTTGTTTTGAAAGAAACTTCACGCGGCAGCGAAACGGCTTGGAAATATTCGTTTGCCGACGGCGCAAACGGCGAAATCGGCATCATTGCGCCCGTCACGGAAATGTTTTGCGGCGCGTGTTCGCGGATTCGCCTGACGGCTGACGGACAAATTCGCACCTGTCTTTTTTCGACTGAAGAACATAATTTGCGCGACGTTTTGCGAAGCGGCGCAAAGCGGGCGGAAATTGTCGAATTTATCAAAGGCGTTGTTTTGAAAAAAGAGCCGCGTCATTACATAAATGACGCACAATTTGCATCAGCCTCGCGCTCGATGAGTTTTATCGGTGGTTAATTTTTCCCGTTTCAAAAAACAAAAGTCTTTGTTAAAATTCGGATAAGGAGAAGAAAAGTCTATGTCAGCAGTTCTCGAACTAAAAGAAAAAACTCCTATTTTGCAATTAAATGCTAATGAATACAATCTTTATCGGTTGCGTGTCGAAGATTACGAAAAAATGGTCGAACACGGCATTCTTGATGAGGACGAAAAAATTGAATTATGGGAGGGAATATTAGTAGAAATGAGTCCAAAAGGCACAAAGCACGCCAACGCAATCAGAAGAATTGGCAGGGAAATTGAAAAAAAATTGGGCGAAGAAATTATTGTTTCCACGCAAGACCCGATTCGGCTTGATGATTTTTCCGAACCCGAACCTGATGTCGCTTTGCTTGTGCCGCCAATTGAAAAATATGATTTTTCTCACCCTACGCCGAAAGATATTTATTTAGTGATGGAAATTGCGGACAACTCGATTGAAAAAGATCGTCGAAAATCGGTAAATTATGCACAAAACGGTATTTGCCAATATCTTTTGCTCAATCTAAACACGAATGAAATCGAAGACTACCGCGAGCCTTCCGCCGACGGGTATCGTTTCAAAAAAACTTACACCGAAAACGAAAGTTTTAATCTTGTCGCCTTTCCCGATGTCGAAATCAAAGTTAGCGATTTTTTACCGCCCAAAACTGAAAACGAGCAATAATTGTTTGTGAAAACAAATTTTCTTTTCATCGAAGGCTTGGAATTGGATTTCTTCAATCCGCGAAGCCTCATTGTTTTTGTCTGTATTCTGCAAGGCGCAATTTTCGCCGCGCTGCTCATTTTTCGCTTTTTCAAACATCAAAAAACGGCTGATTTCTGGCTCGCAATTCTTTTAATTCTGCTTTGTTCGAGTCTGATTACGCCGCTTATCGGTTTTGCGAATGTCTATGACCGCAATCAATGGCTGACTTATTTTCCGTTTTCGATTTCTTACAGTTACGGCGTTTGCGTCTGGTTTTATGTCGCCAATCTGACCAATTCAGAACGCAAATTTTCGCGCAGAGATTTGCTTTTCTTTGTTCCGACGGCGATTTATGTCGCGTTTCGTCTGATACTTTTCGCGCAAAATCTTGAATTCAAAAATTGGTTCGGCACAAATTATTACGCTCCGTTTATCGGTTCGTTCGTGTTTGTCACCGAATTTGCGTGGAACGTCGCGTTTCTTTATTTTGCCATCAAACATTATCAAAAATACCGCGCTTGGCTCAACGAAAATTTTTCGGATACGGAAAAAATCAAGTTTGATTGGCTGCGAAATTTTCTTTACATTTTTACATTCATTTTTGTTTTAGGCGCGGTTTTCGATTTTACGAACAGTTTTGTTTTCAAACTTTCCTACATTCAATATTTCTACTTTGAACTCGTGCTTGCGCTTGTCACATATTATCTGGCGATTGCCGGATATTTGCGCTCGAAAACAATTGAACTCGCGTTCGCGCCGCAAGCGGAAGAAAACGAATCTAAAAAAACGCTTCTGCCGGAAAAGGAACTCGGAAAGCTCAAATCAAAACTGCAAAATCTGATGGAAACCGAAAAACCTTACCTGAATCCACAGCTTACTTTGAGCGATTTGTCGAAAAACTTAGGTGTTAATTCAGCCGTTTTATCTTTCGTCATCAACAGCGGTTTTGCCAAGAATTTTAACGATTTCGTCAATGAATTTCGCATCGCCGAAGTTAAAGAGAAACTCCGAAAAGGCGCGACGGAAAATCTGACATTGCTCGCCGTTGCGTTCGACTGCGGGTTTAATTCCAAAGCGACTTTTAATCGTGCCTTTAAAAAATTCACGGGCGTTTCACCGAAAGAATTTCAGCCGTCGGAACCGAAAAAATATTGACTATTCGTAAATAGAAGTGTTTAATATATTTGGAGTTATTTCCGATTTACTCAATCACATTCTTCCGCCATTCATTTCTAATGAAATCCCCTGAAAAGATTTTAGTATTCTTACTAATTCTTCAAATCTATTTTTGTTTCGCCGAATGTCCGCGCCTTTTTGGGCAGTATCGTTTCGATTCTTGGACGACGGATAACGGTCTGCCGCAAAACGGTTTACGCCAAATTACGCAAACGCCGGACGGTTATCTGTGGTTCACGACTTTTGACGGTTTGGTCAGATTTGACGGCGTTAAATTTACGACGTTCGGGAAAGGCAACAGCAAAGGAATCATCAATAATCGGTTCACCGGACTTTACGGCGATAAAGACGGCACGCTTTACGCGACGACGATGGAAGACGGCACGTTGACCGTTTACCGCAACGGCGTTTTTTCGTCTTTTAATTCCGAACAAGTTCCCGGACATTACATTCAGCGCATCGAACCCGACGAAAACGGCGAACTGCGTTTTCTGGTCGAGGACGAAGAGCGAACCTCAAAAAGCTGGTATTTCCTGCGCGATAAGAAGTTCGTTTTTGCCGAAAAACGAACTAACAAGTCGGAAAAAATAACTTTTCAAAGCAAGTCCGGCGCGGTTTGGACAATTACGCCGACCGAAACGACCGAATTGCGCGGCGGAAAATTAACCGTCTATCCGCTGACGCTAAAAAAAATCGAGTTCAGAATAATTACGTTTGAAGACAGTCAAGGCAATTTGTGGCTCGGCGAAAACAGCGTTCATCGTTTGGGCAGCGGCGAAATCGAGAATTTTGGCGAAAAAGACGGTTTGCCGACAAACTCGATTTATCATTCGTTTTGGGAAGAAAAGGACGGCAGCGTTTGGTTTGCGAGCGGCGGCGGTTCGAGTCTCGGAATCGGTTTGCTGCAATACAAAGACGGACGTTTGAATATTTGGGGAACGCGGCACGGACTTTCAAACACTTCGATTTTTGAGATTTTTCGCGACCGCGAAGGCACGATTTGGCTTCCGACCAATCGCGGTTTGAGCCGTTTGCGGAAAGAAGTTATCAGTAGTTTCAGCGTCAAAGACGGCATTAATCATTCCGAAGTTTATCCGATTTACCGCGACCGCGAGGAAAATATCTGGATCGGCACGACCAAAGGTTTGAGCATTTACCGCAACGGAAAATTCGAGCCGCTCGACTTAAGAACGGCGGACGAAAATGCGCCTGCCAACGAAACCTGGCGACACGGGCGAATGTCTGTGCAATCGCTTTGGCAAGACAAGCACGGCAAAATGTGGGTTGGTTTGAACGGCGGAATTTATATCGTGCAAAACGGCAAAGCCGAAATGATTCCAATCACCAAAGGCTATCACGTTTTTGCGCTTCGGGAAGATAAAAACGGAAATGTCTGGGCGGCGACCAATAAAGGGATATTACAATTCAAAGACTACAAACTGACCGCAACCTATACGGTCAAAGACGGTTTGCCGAACGAATTTATGACCGTGATTTTTGAAGATTCACGCGGAAAATTATGGTTCGGCGGACTCGGCGGTTTGTCCGAATTCAAGGACGGAAAATTTACCAATTACACGACCAAAGAAGGTTTGGCGGGAAATTATGTGCGCTCGATTTACGAAGACGCGGAAGGAGCTTTTTGGGTTGGAACTTACGACGAAGGTTTGAGCCGTTTTAAAGACGGGAAATTCTTCAATTACAAAGCGGAAAACGGTTTATTCAACAACGGCGTTTTTGCGATTGAAGAAGATGCCCGCAGCGTTTTTTGGATCAGCTCGAATCACGGAATTTATCGCGTCAAGCGGCAGGAATTAAACGATTTCGCCGACGGAAAAATCGCAAAAATAAACAGTGTCGGCTACGGCGCACAAGACGGAATGCTTTCGACCGAATGCAACGGCGGACGGCAGCCCGCGAGCATCAAAGACCGGAACGGAAAATTTTGGTTTCCGTCGCAAGACGGCGTGGTTATCGTCAATGCGGAAAACGAAAGCTACAACTCTCTGCCGCCGTCAGTCGTCATCGAATCGGCAACCGTCGAAAGAGAAGCGGTTGACATTAAAAACGGTTTGACCATCGAACCCGGACAAAAAAACGTCGAAATAAATTTTACGGGCATCAGTTTGATAAAATCCGAGCAGATAAAATTCAAATACAAGCTCGAAGGACACGACGCGGATTGGATTGATGCCGACACGCGCCGCACGGCTTATTATTCGTATCTGCCGCCCGGAAATTACCATTTTCGCGTCAAAGCCGCTAACAGCGACGGCATCTGGAACGAAGAAGGCGCAACCATTAATTTAGAATTAAAACATTTCTTTTATCAAACAAAAGCCTTTGTTTTGCTGTGCATTGCGGTTGGCACGCTCTGTTTGTTTCTCGTTTGGCAATTCAGCGTCTATCAACTAAAAACGCATCAGCGAAAATTGGCGAAACTGGTTGACGAAAAAACCGCCGAACTCAAAAAAGTCAACAATGAACTCCAACATCTGGCAAATTCCGACGGACTCACGAAAATCGGAAACCGCCGCCGTTTTGAACAATTCTTGACGGACGAATGGCATCGCGCCGTTCGTTTCAAAACCGAGATTTCGCTCGTGATGCTCGATATTGACCATTTCAAACTCTACAACGACACTTACGGACATCAAGCCGGCGATGATTGTTTGCAGAAAGTTGCCGAAGCCTTAGCCGATACAATCAAACGCCCGACCGATTTGGTCGCCAGATTCGGCGGCGAAGAATTTGCGATAATTTTGGGCGGAACCGACGCGGAAGGTGCGATAAATATCGCCGAACAAGCGATGGAAAATGTCAAAAACCTAAAAATTCCGCACAGCAATTCCAAAACGAGCGAATATTTAACGATCAGCCTCGGCGTAGCGACAACTTTCGCAAAATTTGAAATTACTGAATCCGAACTCATCAAGGCGGCTGACAAAGCACTCTATCGCGCCAAAGAAAACGGTCGCAATCAAATTAACTCCTTCGATTTTCTTACTCAGAAAATAGTTGTTTTGAACGAAGAATTTGTCGGCGCAAGTTGATTTCTTAAAGGCTCAAATAAAAATAAGTTTCAAATCATCACAAAATCGCTTCAAATCGTAATTTGAGGCGATTTTTGTTGCGCGAAAACATAATCTCGAATTATGCAGAAGCCCGCACGAAAGTCGAGGACGGAAAAAGAACACACTTACTAACGTGCGTGTTTCTGCCAAATTATTACAACGGGAAAACAAATGAACAAATTAATTTTTACGGCAATTTTGAGTTTCGCCTTTTTTTCGGTTAATGCTTTCGCGCAAAGCGGTAAGACTTTCTTTCAGGCGGTTGAAGGGAAATGGCAAGGCACGCTCGAATATCAGGATTATACGGCAAACAAGCGCGTGACGATGAACACGCTGATTACTTTCAAACCTTCGGCGGACGGGAATTCGGCGGAGGTTTTTACCGTTTACGACGATTTTGGGAAGATTTACAAATCAAACAGTAAAGAACGAATTGATTCGGTGGCAAAAAAGTTTTTTGACGACGATACCGAGTTTGCAATCGAATCAATCGAAAACGGCAAAATTGTTCTTTTAGGAAAAACTGAGGACGGCAATTCGTTTGAACCGACGCGCAAAACGATTACTCTTTCGGGCGATACTTTAACGATTTTGAAGGAAACGCGCACGCCTTGGATGTTTCGCCACGTTTATACTTTGAAACGAGTTGTCGAAAACAAACAACCCGAGAAAGTTTTGTCTGCCGAACAGTTACAAGCAGATTTCGCGGTTTTCAAAAAAACTCTGACGGCGATTCATCCGGGAATTTATCGTTATAATTCGCCCGCAAGTTTGGAAAAAGATTTTGCCGGGTTTGAAACAAAACTCACTAAGCCGATGCGTGAAAGCGAGTTTTTTATTTTGATTTCGCAATTTACGAACAAACTGCGATGCGGACACACTTACACGAATTTTTACAATCAGGACAAAGATTTGCGGGAAAGGCTTTTCGACCGCCGAAATTATCTGCCGTTTTATTTTCAAATCGTTGACGGTAAAATGATTATCACGGCAAATGCTTCGTCGAAAACGATTTCTGCGGGAAGCGAAATTACGCGAATCAACGGTTTTACAGCAAAAGAAATTATCGAAAAACTTTTGACCGTGACAAAAGCCGACGGCAACGGGACGCTCGAACATCGCCTGAATTCAATCGGATTATCGCGCAACGAAGCCGAAACTTACGCGCTTTTCGATTGGTTTTTCCCACTTTTCTTTCCCGTAAAAGACGAAATTTACAGCATCGAAGCCGTTGATTTTGTGAAGAAAAAAGAAACGAAATTTCAAGTTTTGGCGATGACCAAATCAGAACGCACCGCTGAAATGGCAAAGCGTTACGGCAAAACGCCGACTTATGACGACGGCTGGAAATTCGAGATTCAAACGAGCGCGACCGCGTATTTAAAGATTGATAATTCAATCACTTGGCGGCTGAAAACCATCAAATTCAAGGAATTTCTGGCAGATGCTTTTGCCGAACTTCGCACCAAAAACATCAAAAACTTAATTATAGATTTACGCGGAAACGGCGGCGGAAGTATGGACATCGGTTTTGAACTGGCGCGTTATTTAACACGAGAAAAACTCGCGCCTTATGCCGAAAGCCGAAGACTCGTGCGAAATGTTGCGGCGCAACCCGACCTGCTCAAGAATCTCGACACATACAGCGATGAATTGAAAGAAGCCTTGAAATCGGGCGTTCCGGCGCCGATGTTTCGCAAATTTGACGACCAATATTTTGAAATTCTCGGCAGAGAAAATTATCCTGCCGTTCAGCCATACGAAAACAATTTTCGCGGTCAAGCGTTTATTATCAGTGACGCAAGCAATGCTTCGGCGACGTTTCAGTTTCTTGATTATGTCAAAACAAACAAACTCGCCAAAATCGTCGGACAGACGACGGGCGGAAATCGGCAAGGCATCAACGGCGGAAACTATTTCTTTCTTTATTTGCCGAATTCGCGGGTTGAAATTGATATTCCGGTTTATTTTCAGTCGCCTAAAACCCTCAACAAAGACGAAAGCGTGATTCCCGATATTTTGGTCAAACGGCAAGCGCAAGACATCGGAAATAATTTTGACCGCGAACTGTCGGCGATTAAAAATTTAGGTAGTGAACAGAAAGTAAGGCTGTTCGAGATTCTCTCACGGTGACTCAAAAAGAAAAGCGTGGTTCGCCGGGAGCGCACGCAGCCCGTGCGTGCTGCGCCGCTGGAAAAAGCGGCGTAAAAGCGTTGCTCGATCTTGACTCGACATTCAGCGCAATGATTCGCGCCTTCGCGCTCAGCACGCACGGATGCGTACGCTCCCGGCGATGAAAGTTTGTTGTTCCGATAAAGCATTTTTCAAAGCATTACTTTCAGTTCACTACCAAGATTTGATTAAGAACTAACCCAAGATCAAAGGCTTTCAGGAAAAACGCGGATGATTAAATAAATCGTCTGCGCTTTTTTGTTTGCTTTCACGCTTTGTTGTTGGTTAGACTTTAAATAGATGAACTTTAAAGAATTATCGGAAAATCTTTCACTTGCGGGCTACGAATTTTACCGGCGCGGTTGGGTGATGGGAACGAGCGGAAATTTCAGCGCGAAGATTTCTGATGAGCCTTTGCGTCTGTGCATCACGGCGAGCGGCAACGATAAAGGCGCACTCGACGAAACGCATTTTCTCGAAATTGACGACAACAGCGATGTTTTGCAAGGCTTTGGCAGACCTTCGGCGGAAACGATGATTCATCTGACGATTTATCGTATGCGGAAAAATGTCGGTTCGATTCTGCACACGCATTCGGTTTGGGGAACGATTTTGTCGGACGTTCATTTTGAAAACGGTTCGATAGAAATCGAAGGTTTCGAGATGCTCAAAGGTCTGGCAGGCGTGAAAACACACGAACACACGGAAATTGTCCCGATTGTCGAAAATTCGCAGGATTACATCGCGCTTTCGCATGTGATTGACAATGTTTTGCGCGAAAATCCGAACTGTCACGGCATTTATCTGCGCCGTCACGGTCTTTATACTTGGGGCGAAGACGTTCTGGAAGCGCGGCGGCACATCGAGATTTTCGAGTTTTTGTTTGAAGTTTTAGGCAGAAGTTTGAAATAGATTTTATGGCGGAAGAAGCGTGGCTGAGCGGAAAACTTGACGGATTTGCGCCTGTGATGATGCCGACGGCGCACGCGCTTCGGCAGGCGATCATAGATTTGAAAAAATCGGCGGCGGATTTGACCGATGAAGAATTATTGGCGAAACCGAACGGCGCGCCGTCGGTCGCGTTTCATTTGCGACATATTGCCGGAAGCATTGTTCGTCTTCTAACTTATGCCCGCGGCGAGAATTTAAGTGAGCTACATTTTAATTTTTTGAAGCGAGAAACGGAGGAAACTTCGGAATTGAATGCCGAAGCATTGGTCTATCAAGCAACAGTTTGTATCGAGATGGCGCTTGAATTCCTTAAAGAAGTTTCACCCGAAATATTGTTTGAAGAACGCTTTGTCGGTCGTAAAAGATTGCCGACAAATGTTTTCGGTCTCCTTTTTCATATCGCCGAACATACGGCGCGGCACGTCGGGCAAGTTATCACGACCGAAAGAATTGTGCGAAAATAACAAGAATTATGGCAGTTGTAATTATTCCCGATAAAAATTTAACTTTGACTAACGCGGACGAGATTACAAATTATCTCGCGTCAATCGGCATTGATTACGAGTTTTGGGGAAACGCGAAAAATGTTTCGCCCGACGCTTCGGCTGATGAGATTTTAGCGGCTTACGGGGACGAAATCGAAAAATTAAAAGCCACGGGCGGTTATGTGACGGCGGACGTGATTGATATAAAAGCCGACATTCCGAATCTCGAAACGATGCTTGACCGCTTTCGTCCAGAACATTGGCACGACGAGGACGAAGTTCGTTTTATCGTCAAAGGCTGCGGGATTTTTCATATTGCGCCCGAAAACGGCGATGTCACGGCGGTTAAAATGACGGCGGGCGATTTGATTCGCGTTCCGAACGGGACAAAGCATTGGTTCGACCTCGACGAAACGCGAACCGTGCGGGCAATTCGCCTTTTTCAGGACATTTCCGGCTGGACACCGATTTACACGGAAAGCGGGTTGGAGAAAAAATATTAATTTCCTACTTTAAAGCAATGTCTATTCGTTTCCTAAATGTTGATTTAGATTTTGAGTCGCAAGATGATTTACAAATTTTGGTTGATGAACTTGAAAAAGATTGTTCGCTTCATATTCACGACAAAAACGTAAATGGCAACAATTTCGCAAGTTTTTCACATGATTCGGCGTTTGATAATTATGAAATAAACAGAATTATTTCTTTGTTTTGCAATACAATCGAAAATTTATCGCCAAAATCGCGGGAAATGTGGAATTCGTGTTGCACAAGAAAACTTGACGCTGGTTTTGAAAGCGGTAATTCGCCGAAAGGTTTTCAATCTGTAATACGGGCAGATGTTATAAAACGAGTTGCTGATTTGAGTGCAAGTATCGTAATTACAATTTATCCGAGTAATGATTAAAGCAATTCTTCTCGACATCGAAGGCACGACGACACCGATTGATTTTGTCCATAAAACGCTTTTTCCGTTTGCGCGAGGGGCAATCGGCGAGTTTGTCGAAGCTAATTTCGCCGAAATTCAGACGGAAATCGAACAGCTTAAAATCGAATACCGCAAAGATTTTACCGAACAGATTTACGGTCGGGATTTTCGCGCAGATTCGCCCGAATCGGTCGCCAATTATCTGAAATTTTTGATCGAAGTTGACCGCAAATCAACGCCGCTCAAATCTTTGCAAGGCAAAATCTGGCAAGCGGGTTATGAATCGGGCGAACTCGAAAGCGAAATGTTCAACGATGTTCCGCGAGCCTTTGAGCGTTGGAAAGAACAGGGGAAAACGATTGCGATTTATTCCTCGGGCAGCGTTTTGGCGCAAGAATTGATATTCAAATATTCAAACTTCGGCGATTTGAGCGAATTTATTTCAAACTATTTCGACACGAACATCGGCGGCAAAAAAGAAACGGAAAGTTATGTCAAAATCGCCTTCGCGCTCAATCATCCGCCGAAAAGGGTCGCATTTGTTTCCGACGTTTCAGCCGAACTCGACGCGGCGCGTTTTGCGGGAATGCAAACTTCGCTCGTTGCGCGTAAAGATAACGACTCGATTAAAAACAAAAGCGATTACGAAATAATCCATGACTTTGATGAAATCTAACGGCTGAGTTGAACGGCGCGTTAAGCATCACGCCGTTTGCGCTTGGATGTTTGTTCTTGCGCGTTACTGCATAGGTTTGTCAATGCTCTTGGTTTTGTCTTTGACGTTGGTATTAGCCGCCGCAATTATTGTGCAGGCATATTTGCCCGCAGTGTTTTTATAGCAAGATATTTCCCGTTCGCGTTTTACGGTCTCGATTCTTCTGTTGTAGTTCGTGCAGGTCGTAAAAGTCGCCCGCACCGGATAGATTGATTTACCTTTCGCATCGGTTGGGTCTTCAAAAACTCGATACTGACGCGGCGAACCGATAACAAAACTCTGAAACGTGATGGTTATAGCGCCGTCCAATCCTTCTTCTGCTTCTTTCTCCCAACTTTCACGAACCGCGCCGCGAAAAGCCTTTTCTAATGCAGTTTTCCCTTTAGAATCGGCATCGGAAGCCGGACAAGCAACCATTACGGTCGTTTCGTTCGGTTTTTCCTTTTCTCCATTCGGTTTTTGCTCCTGTTCTTCGGTCTCTGTTTGGGTGTTAGCGTTTTGGTTGTTACCTTGCGCGATACAACGGTAACGAGAAATATCCTCAATCACGGCGGCTTTGGTCATATCAAGTTCAAAGCCGCCGTTCGGATTATATTCGTTAATACTAAAAACCTTGCAGTTGTTTCCGTCACAGCGCAAAACTTTGAATTTTCTGCCGCCGCTCACGCCTTTAGAGTCGTTAAACGCCGGGCAATCGTAAACTGCATTATATTGAATATTGTCTCGTTTTCTTTGACCGCTCGCGTTTCGCCCCGCAAAGAATGAACACAAACCGACGATGCCGATACAGATTGCAAGCGCAAAAATAAACTTTTTCATTTTTCTTCTCCTAATGTTGTCTTAACTTTTAATTTCGGTTGTCCGACTGCTTCTTTCATAGCTGAATTGTTCGGCTGCCCTTTACCTAAACCTTACGCCGATGCACCCACTTACGCGACTAACAAAATTGCTTCTAATTTAAAGTTACGGCTTCGGCGGCGCGACTCCGGGAAACCAATTTTCGTTTTTGTTGCTTAAATCTGTCATGTAGCATCGCCAATCGCCGAAAGTCGTTTTGTAGCAATCGCCTTTCGCTTTGGGTTCTTCGTAGCGAGTGCAATTCTTGCCCGGTGCGCTAATGGTGAAATTAGGATTTACCTCGTAGCATTGATACTTGGTGAGACTGCCGCGAATCGAATAGATCGGAAATTTTACATTTATTTCCGGGACGTTTATATCCGAATTCGGATTGTAAGGTCGTCCGCCGCCGACTTCGACTTTGACGTTTTCAACCAGATACAAATACTGACCGCTGACCTTCTCGATTTCGCAAATCACATACTTTAGGGCAAGAGCCGCCGAAGGTGCGCCTTTTGCCGGAGCTTTCATATCTTTGCAAGTTCGCGGGTCGCGCGTTCCGTATTTGTTGGCTTTGGTCGTTTCTTCGGTATTTTCGGTGGCTTCAGTGTCTTTGTCCGCCGGATTTTGGACTTGACCGTCGGCATTGTTTCGATTGTCGGTCTGCGCGGCAGCCTTTGCGGGACGCATATAGTCCGGAAAAGTCAGAACATCAGACGATGAGCCGTCGATCCGCACATAGACCGACCCGTTGCTTTCTACTTTGAGAACTTCGGCTTTGACCCACTCTCCACTTACCTTTACTTCAACGCGGTCGCCGACTTTGTATGTGGTCTGTGCGAACGCAGGCGAGTTTGTCGCAAATATAAAAACTAAAGTTGCGATTACGGCGAACACGATTGTTTGCCAATTCGATTGGTTTTGTTTTTTCATTTTTATTCTCCAGTTTCAAGTTGTTTGTTGTTTTTCAGTTTCCTGAAATCGTCCTCATTGAGTAATGCGACAAAGTTAAGGAAATCGGCTCAAATTTTTTTCGCTTTGCTCCGTTTCGCCAAGTTCGATAGACAAGGAAGCAACCGAACGGCTAAGATCACGTGGGGCGAAACCGATTACACGAAATGTCAGATTAAAAAGTTCCGTTGATAAGAAAGTCGCCGCCCGCGCCATCACGTCCATTGGTAGGATGAAAGACGGGCTTTGGATTTCGATTGAAGTCCGCCTGTCATCGGCGTAAAATATCTACACCCCGGAGCGTTCGTTTGTTTGATAAAGAACCGTTTGATCAACCATTTGTTGCCAAAAAAGGTGAATGCCCGGCACGGGTGGCGGTCAGTCTCCAAACTTAATTCATAAACCGTTCGGCTTTTTTCAAAAACTGAACGAGTTCCATCCAAAGGTTCACGCGACCGCCGCTTTTATTGCCATTACCCGATACGACCATAGACCGCTCTGCAAATGAGTGAAGTCTCCAATCGCTGACCGGGACGGTAAAGCTAGTTCAAACTTTGAAACCGAGTTACTGCAAACAAAGCGTCACCGGCAACAAAAGTTAATGAACGGTTCTTTCCCAAATAACGTCAAACGCGAGTCCTTAGACAACTAAAACAGCCCGCCGCAGTCAACAAAAATCAGATGCGGCAGACAGGTCAATCTCTGTCCTTGACTGCTTCTTTCATAGCTGAATTGTTCGATGGCGCGTTATCAAAAGGCTTCCAACATTTGCAACTTTTCTGGATTTTTCAATGGAATCTTCCAGCGATAGCCATAATATTCTGCTGATGTTGCCAGAATATATTCATTCTCAATACACACCTCTCTAAATCCTTCTGATTGCTCCAAATGAATAACCCAAATCAGATTATTGCTAACCGCTTCAATCAAAGCAATAAATCCATCGCCTTCCCAAGAAGTTTCACCGCCAACAACAACGAAACCATTTTTTTCTGTGTGACAGGAAGGAACGGCATATAAATGAGTCCAATAATCTTCTTTATTTTCAATCAGCGATGCGACTGAAATGCGAGCAGACCCAACAAAACCTGTTGTAACTTCGCCTTCCAAAAGAATACATTCATCATTTGAAAAGAAGATGCCATATTCATCTCGACATTGCTCTTCTTTCCACTTATCTTCTATCACACTCATATTTATTGGAAGACATCGAACGGCTGAAATGACGTGGGGCGAAACCGCCAGAAAGCCCGTTTGAGTTTAACGGAAAACGCGATAAGAAAGTCGCTGTTTCGCCCTCACGTCCATTGAATAGAGAATCAATCCACTGCCTCTGGCAGTGGTTCCTACAAGGCAGTGAGGCGCGCACAGCAAACCGACTAAAATATATCTCCCTAGAGGTGACAACAACTAAGGAGATATATTTATGAGCAAAAGATTTAGACGACTTTCGCACACTATTTACGAGTGTAAATATCATTTGGTGTTTTGTCCAAAATATCGGCGAGCGATATTAAAGGATGAAATTCAAGAATTATGTAAAACAGGAGATAATCAATCTGCTGCGGCAGAAGGAAGGGATTGAGATAATCGAGATTAATGTGCAGAGCCACCAGGTTCATTTGATTGTGTGGATACCGCCGAAATATGCAGTGTCGGTGGTGATGGGATAACAGACAAGGGAAACTGGCGATTCGGATGTTTCAGCGATATGAGAAATTGGGCAAGCAATTCTGGGGGCGACATTTGTGGGGACGCGGCTATTGCGTCAGCACCATCGGGATAGATGAAACGCGGATCCGGGAGTATGTGAAATGGC
>JANODL010000003.1:0-70292 GCA_031412675.1 Acidobacteriota bacterium
GCGGGAATCCAAAATTTTTGCCATTGCCGCGAAAAATTCCAATGCTTTTCGATCCACGCCCGATTTTCCGCGCCTTTCCGAACCAAGTTTTCGCCTCCGCTTTCAATCAGACGCGTCAAAACTTCTTCGAGATTTTCGAGCGTTGCCGAAACAAACGGAATTTCCGCCTGTTCACCCGCGCAAAAATGCAAAATATCTGTGACCTTCGGCAGAATTCCCAAACCGTTGACGACAACCGCGCCGCCCGCCAGACCTTCGAGACTGTTGCGGTGATAACTTCCCGTGACGCATTCGTCAATGACGATGTGCGAACGCCGTTTCATCGCCAGCGATTCGGCATGTGAAATCTGTCCGCCACGGATGACTTCGAGTTTGAGCGGAAAACGGCTTGCGAGTTTTTCCAAAATCCGCATCGTCGTTTCATAGCCTTTTGAATGCCAGTAAAGTTTATGGTCGAGCGGATATTTTTCGTGTTTGCCCGAAGGCGTGTAGCAAATCGTCAGTTCCGAATTTTTCGGCGACGGCTGATATTCGCTTTCCCAAAACGGAATCGGATTCGGCACGACCGACCAATCAGCAAATTCATCCAAAGCCGCTTGATATTGCCCGACGACCACGCCCGCAAAGCCTTGCCTGACAAATCGTTCGTCAACATTCCACAAATAATTGTGCGCCATCGTGACAATCGTTTTGCCGCCGAGAAATCTTTCGTGTTCGGGCGCGACCTTGCCGTTATGAACAATTATCAAATCGGCTTCCGCCAATAAATTTTCAGCCGTTTGCGGCTGATTTTGCCATTCGACATCGCCCGCAAACTCGACACCGTTGCCGTAACTGTTCATCGCCCAAACGCACCGCGCCGAATGTTCGGTTTCGACATTGATACAACGCGCCAAAATCGCTGGAACGCCCGCGACCGGCGTAGTCGCGTAGGAAACGATTTTGAGCGAATCGGATTTTTCGGCAAGTATAATGTCAGAACCGTCTGCGGTAGCGGGCGGGTTTATTTCAGCAAACTCTTCAACGGAAATTTTCGGAAAAGCGGTCAAACGGCTGATTCGACTGAGATTAAAAATCTCGACTCCGTGCGATTTTGCCGCGTCCGCCAAACGGCAATATTGTTCGTTGATCGAATCAAACTGCGGTGCAAGCGGATGTCTGCCCGTCTTTTCAAAAAAATGATGGTCGGTAAAATCAACCCCAATCAGCCCGATGCGTTTCGCACCCATCAAAATTGCCAAACAAAGCGCGATATACGGCGAATTGTTCGTGTAATGCAAAACATTTTTGTCGGAAAAATCCGTTCCGCCGAAAGTGCCGAGCCGAAATTTGACGATATTCGGATGACGCACACCCAAATCCAACTGCGTAAAAAGATATTCGGCTCGTGAGTTTTCGACAAACTGAAATCTGTCGCCCGAAAATTGATTGCGCGGATTAACAACCACCAGATAACTCGGCTGAAACCGCCGCCCGACATCGTTGACACCAATGGTGATGAATCTCTCAGGCTGCGCCAAATCATTTAACGACCCGCCGCAGCCGCAAACGACGATGGTTTCATTTTCATGTTTATTCTGAAATGAAATAAGTAATTCCATAACATCACTCATAGTAGAAAGAGGTTTTGAAACAATCGTCACTCCAAATCTGCGCACACCACAATGCGAAATCCGGTTTCCTCAACAAATGGATTATCCTTTAATATCAATCGTTTGCTAGTCGAAGTACATTCTTCGGCACGACTCTCAAAGTTACCGCCGCGCACGGGTTTAATACCACTTAAGTCCTGTAATTCAGACAAACTGCCAATGGTTTTTTTATATTTGTAAAAATCCTCTAAACACCACTCCGAAACATTTCCGTAGAGGTCATATATTCCCCATTGATTCGTTTTTTTCAATCCGGCTTCGTGAAGCGTATTGTTGCTGTTTCGTTGAAACCAAGCAAAATCTTCAAGCAGTTTTTCGTCGTTTCCGAAAAACCACCGCGTTTCGGTGCCGGCGCGACAAGCATATTCCCATTGAGATTCAGTCGGAAGTCTGATAATCTGCCGGTCACTCAGGACGTTTGATAAACGAAGCTTGTTTGTCAATAATTCCCCAAACCGAACGGCTTCATGCCAACTTAGTCCTTCGACTGGAGTTTTCCCATTTTCCGGCTCATCGATGCATCTGAACATTCGACCCTTGACGGCTTTCCAGATATTTTGGGTAATCGGCATCTGACCCATCCAAAAACCCTGTTCAAACGTAATCTTATGAGCGTTTACATCGGGGTGATTTTTATTTGTTTTGAAATAAAAATCACCAGCCGGACACCATATTAACGGGATTGAAGTATTTTCGAGCCGGACGCTTATCTCGGTTCCGGCTGATTGATTAATTTCAAAAACCAATTCAGACATTAAAACTCCTCAAATGTTTCATATAAATATTATTCTCATTAACGCTTTATTTTTTATAAAAAATACAGGAAATCTTCTGGAATCCCAGTTTTCTTCGTTGTTTAAGCGAAGGATCGTTTATTCCCGGAGTGGTCGAAACGATTCTGACTTTTGTGAAACCATAGCGTTTTTTAGCCATTATTGCTGTAAATGTCTGTAATGCTGCGTTCTCCAAAGAGCCGCCGCGTGCATACAATTCGTTACAGGTTTTCGTATTGTCGGATGACGGATTCCATGCTCCTGCAATTGCTTTAATGACATATTTCTTTGATGCCTCTTCGCCCTTTCCTTCGACGGTCGCTTCAGCAATCGCTTTTTTATGTTCAGCTTCGACCTTTTGAACCATTCCATCAAAAATAACCCCGCCTCTCATTCTTGTTTCGTCTGTCGGCGGCTTACCTCCGATTTTAACGTCTTTCGGATAAATTGCTAAAGTAACAATACCGTCCCCTTCGTTCCATGAAGCCAGACCGACTAGATTAGAACCTTCATCGGCAGCCGGATCGAGCGCGGTAATTTCACCGCCCGAACCTGAAATTATCGGCTTCCGTTTCGGATCCGGATCAACTTTGCTCAAATCCTCTTTGGACGTATCATCAGACGGATTGATTTCGCCGTGAATATGAACGGTTTCCTTATTTTTATCATCTTTATCAACCACTAGATCAAGCGATGTCATCTTGTACTTGGAGCGTATTTTCGGAAGCTTGCTAATGACAGTTTTATGCGATGCCTTCTTCTCCTTAAGCAAAGCATTGGCATCTTTCATCGCAGCTTTCAAGTCTTTTGCCTTTTGCTCATCCGTACGCTTATCATCCTTCTTGCCCTTGCCGGTCATTTTGCCAAACAATTTCTTAACCGTCTGGACAATCTTGCCGATGACTTTATCAATTGCTTTATCAACTTTGTCCTGAACCTTCGTGATAAATTCTTTGACTTTTTTGCTGAGTCCGCCCAAGCCGATCAGACGGGCGAGAAAACCGATCAGCAGCGGAATCATACTGGCGAGCGATTTTTCGATCCAGCTTGCCGCCGCGCCGATTGCGCCTTGTGCGATAGACGAAATCGAATTGATGACGGCTTCGACAAACGTCATAATCTTCGCGGCGTTTTCGACGATGAACATCACGGTATTGTAAATGGCGATGACCGCCTGCACGAATGCGCCTGCCGGATTGAAAAATGAAAGCAGTTTGATCGTCGCCTGTTGAATGATTGTCGTAATCAGCCAACTTTGAATCGCGTCAATAATCATCGCCTTCAAGTCGCCGACATCGGCTTTGACCTGTTCCCAGAGTTTGGCAGGTCCGCCAGTAATCAGCGCGCTGACGTATTCGATCAGTTTTTCGATGACGGCAACAGCGGTCGGTCCGAGTAGTTTGACGGCTTTCGCCTTCAGACGCGGAATCGTCAGACCGAGAACGCTCATCACCATTTTGAACAACGAAACGAGCGACAAATCCGACGGAATTTCGATTCCGGCATCTGCCAGCGAACCGAACAGCCATTTCATAAATCCGGCTTTCAAATGAGTCCAGATATTGCCGACAAACTGATTGACACCCAGTTTGATTGCGCCAATCAGATTGCCCAAAAAGCCGATCGGGTCGTCGAGGATAAGTTCAATCGCATCCGCCGCTTTTTTGAGCAGTGCCATCAGTTTATCCTTGAATTCGAGGATAATCTTGATGACTTCGCCGATTGCATCCGCCAATTTCTTGAACGCGCCTTTGTTTTCTTCTTCAATCTGTTTGGCGAGTTCGTTTGCCTGGTCGTGCGCCGCTTTGTATTTTTCGGCGAGCTTTTGCGCCAGCGAGTTTTTCTGCGATTCCACGCCGTCGCGCATTTCGTTAAAGCGCGATTCCATCGCTTTTTCGGCTTCTTGTCCAACCGACTTCAAATCCTTCGGCAAACTTGCAACATACGCCTTAATTTTCGCTTGTCCGCCGTCAATATCGGTTTTCGCTTTGTTGAGGCGTTTATCAACCAAAGCCGCGACACGCACCGCGAGCGCGTCCATCGCAGCCGTAAAAGTTTTCAGATTCGATTGAATAATCCGTTTTATTTCGGGCGGCGTGTCCTTAAATTTATCAATCACCCACTGCGCTTTGCCCGAAAGTCCGCTGTAGCGGTCATCCTTGAATCTTTCAATTTCGCGCTTTGTATTGGATTTGAATGAATTGATGACCGATGAACTGCCCGAATCAAATATCGCCATCACATCGCGCTCAAGGCTGTTGAGGTTTGTGTCAACCTTCAGCTTAGTGTCTTTGTAGATGTTTTCGATGTTGGTGGTAACTACTTTGCGGCGGTCTTCGTCCTTTTTTTTCTGTGCGTCCTGACGCGAAGAAACTGCCGATTTTGATTTATTTTTAACCGAAGTCAGCGCGGTCATTCCGGTTCTCGCGGTCACATTTGCCTGTGCGGCGGCTTTGCCCAAAGTCTGTTTTTCGCCGGCGCGGTATTTATTCGGCGAAGCATCGGCGGTCTTATCAACATTGCCTTTTTCAGATTTAACGGCTTCAAAACGCTTGTCTTTATTCTGAAGTCTTTTTCCTTCGAGCCGGTTGTCTTTGATTGCGGTCTGCGCGTCGGCTTTCGTTTGTTTTTCGGTGATTTCGGCTTCGGGTTTCGGCGCGGGCATTCCCGCGCCGCCGGGAACGGTCGAAACCGGAACATTCGGGTCGGGCGGCACGGCTTCAACCGCTTTTGCCGGAACGCCGCCTTCGTTCGGAGGCGATTTCGAGGCTTTATCCAAATCGCCCGAAGCCTTTTCTTTCTGGTCTTTGACATTACCGCCGACCGAGCCTTTCATCTGAGATTCCGCGCCGCCATCCATAAATTCGGTCGAATCTTCGAGATTTGAAGGCATCACTTTCTCGATTTCGGCGCGAAGCACGGTCAGAAAGCTATCTGCCGGCGGAGTTTCGGCTTTCGTTTCTTTTAAGGTGTCAACTTGTTTGGCTTTCGCGCCGGAGGCTTTTTCGTTCGGCGGACCTTTCGCGGCTTTCGCGGCTTCGGTAGATTTTTGTTTGGCGGGCGGATGTTTTTTTAACTGCGCCGATTTCTGCCCGACTTTTTCCTTGACGCTTTTAAAACGCGGATCAGCCTGCGGATTGGCAGGCTTTGGGATGAATTTTTTTGTGCGAACAGCAGCGGGCATTTATTTATTACCACCTGTCGGCATTTGAAATATTTTGAGAATTGACGCGCAACGGGCAAATTGTCCCGATTTTTCGATATTCACGACGCACTGCCGATTCGAGATGTCCGGCGTTAAGCGATTTTTTCTCGCCCAGCGCAAGCGCGACCGAATGCAATGCGATATTGCGGATTTGTCCGCCCGTCAACTGACATCTTTGAATGATTTCTTCTAAAAACATTTCGGAAACGCCGTGATTTTCGGGCAAATGAAGCCGCCAAATCTGTCTGCGCTCCGCCGCTTCAGGGGCGGCAAATTCGACAACCGTGTCCATTCGCCGCTGAAATGCCGAATCAATCCGGTCGCTGGCGTTGGTCGTGACAATCAAAATTCCTTCAAACGATTCGAGTCTTTGCAGTAAATAATTCGTTTCGAGATTTGCATAACGGTCGTTCGCGCTCGTCACGCTCGTTCGTTGCGTGAGCAACGCGTCGCCTTCGTCGAGCAATAAAATCACGTCCAATTCTTCGACAAACGCAAAAACCCGTGCGAGATTTTTTTCGGTTTCGCCGATGTATTTGTTGACAATCGTTGAAAGGTCGAGCCGGTAAATATCCTTTTGCAAAGCGGCGGCAAGCAGTCGCGCCGCGTAAGTTTTACCCGTTCCGCTGCCGCCGTTGAAAAGCGCACGAACGCCCGCCTGAAGCTGTCCGCGCAAGCCTTTGCCGACGTGCGTTTGCAGATTTTCACGAATCCGGCAACGTCCTTCGAGCTGACGCAAATCGCTCAAAGTTTCATCTCTGACCGCCAAAAAATTCCAGTCCGCATCGAGCGGTTCGAGATAAGTTGCCAAAGTATCGAGAGCCTGACGATTGAGCGAACGCGCCGCAAGTTGGACATCCGCGACCGAAATTTTTTGCCGTTTTGCCAAACCCGCGTAAGATTTAGCGAGCTTCGCGGCACGGCGCAGATTGCCGCTCGAAAGCCGAAAACGCTCGCTGATTTCGTCAATTTCATCCGATTCCTTTTCAACAAAACAATCGCGCCAATGTTCGCGTCGTTTCTTTTCTTCGGGCAAATTGACGGTCAAAGTCACCGATTTTTCAAATGCCGCGCCGCCGACACCGCCCTGTTTTCCGAGCGTGATTCCAAAGGCTTTAACCGCCTCCGACAGCGGCGGAAATTCAACCGTTTCGCTCGGCGCAATTTCCAAACAAAATATCGGCATCGCCCGAAACAAAACGGCTAAAGTGTTGATGATTTTCCAACGCTCGTCCGCTTTAATCTCGGTATTTTTTATTTCGAGCAAACCCAATTCGAGCGATTTTGCCAACGCGCCTAAGATAGTTTTTCGGCTGTTGCGATGCGCTCCGCGAATGATGACGGTCTGAATGTCGCCGCGCTCGAAAAGTTTCGGCAAGACGGCGATTTCCTGCTTCAAACTTTCCGACAAAATCAAATTTTCCGCCGAAAGCAAATCTTCCGGCGCAGTAAATTTCAGCCAATCCGCTTGCAAAAGTTTTCTTTCTCCGCGCAAAATGTCCCACAACACCGACGAAACCGCGAGCGTCCATTCGGAACGCGGATTTTCGGTATTTCCGAATTGAATCAAACCCAAGTTTTGCAGTTCAAAAACCGCTTCTTGCGCCGATGTTTCCACATTTTCTTCTCTTTGCCAAAAATTCAGCGTCCCGAAGGTCAAACGCTTTTCGGTCGAAAATTCATTGAGCGATTCAAAAACCGCACCGAAACGTGCATCTTCTTCGATTAAACCGATGCTGAAAAGCAAGATAATATTTGAAAAATCGAGTTTGAATTTCTCGCGCAAATCGCGCAAAGGCAGATGCGTTTGGCAGTTTTTTTCCCAAGCCGTCAGATTTTTTTTCCACCATTCAAACGCTTTTTCATCCGCTAAATCGTCGGGTTCGCGTCCCGCAAGCCGTGCATCATAAATCTGCAAAAAAGGAAACTCGGCAAAAGCCGCGTCACGCGTGCCGAAAATCGGCATCAAACGCCGCGAAATCTGCGCCGCCGCCGCGAGCAAATACAAATCGAAATGACCCGCCGAATTTTGCGGCACATCTTCAAACGGTTCATTTTTTGACGCGAATGAAACCGCTTCGGCAAATGATAAACCGTTTCCTTCCGAAATTTTCTTGTGCTTCTTTGTAAGATTAAGCATTTTTTATAAAAAGTCAGAACCGTCTGCGGTAGCGGACGGTTGAAGCGACATCTCAAACTTAATCATCAGTAATTTGAAGTTCAAATTTAAACCGTCCGCTACCGCAGACGGTTCTGACTCATAAATTTCAAACGAAATGAAAATACACGAATTTTCCCGCCGCCGGAATCCAACCCGGATCGCGATCAATTCCGGCAAGCCGCACTGCAATCGGCAAATCGGCAAGCCCGAAAGTTATGTCGAGATGCGTTGCCGAGGCTGAGATCATTGCGTTACGGCTGAACAAAATTGCATTCAAGTCTTCCACAGTGTTCAAATTCAATGCCTGAAATAAACGCTTTTGCAGATATTCGGCGAGATTTTTCAGCCATTTTTTCGATTTTATTTGCGAAAAATCTTTCTTTTCGGCTTTTGCGAATTCGGAAAAATATTTTTGATAAATTTCCAATTCATCTTTTAATTGAGCTTCAGCATCACCGCACAACGGAACGTCAACGACATTAAATCCGGCGGAATGACGAATTACGAGCCGTTTGCCTTTTTTCCCCCAAAACCATTTTTGATCTTTCGGGAAAGTTTCGAGCCATTCGAGCGGCATTCGCCAATCTTGGAATTGATTAAATTCTTGCCCGAATTCGTCGTCGTTTTCGCGTTCCGCCATCGTTTTCAGAAAGTCCCAAACCGCGTCCGTTTTTATTTCTTCGCCCAAAAATTCAAGCCCTAAAAGCGCGATAAAATCCCAGATATTCAAGTCAATTTCGGTTTCGAGTGATTCGGTAAAATCGCTGTAAAGCTGTAAATACAAGCCCAAATTCAAAAGATAAAAAATTCCGCCGAAACGTGTTTGAAAATTAAACTCGATTTCCGTTTCAAAATCTTCAAAAAAGTCTTGAAACGCGGTTTTCATATCTGCCGGTCTGACAACTTTTCTGCTGTTTTCGCTTTCCTTCCGGTTAAATTTTTCAAGGCTTTTTTCAGGTTGTGTCGTTTCAAAACTGATTTTTGTCGGCTTTTCCTTAGTTTTTTTGAAATTTTGCGCTTTGAGTGGCGGCGTTTCCGCGAATTTAACGGATTCTTTTTCTTCTATTTGCGGTTTGTCAGAATGCTTTTCGGCTTTTTTAGCGGATTGTTCTGCGAAAAGTTGTCTTTCAATCTTTACGGATTTTGGCGAATCCGGTTGAATTTCGATTTTTCCTCGAGATTTTCGAGTTATTCTCGGCGGTGTTTTTACATTTCTTTCAATCGGCGCGTTTTGTTCAAAGACTGCTTCAAAATTTTTAACGGCGATTGTTTTGCCGAATCCATTTTTTAGGCGGTCTATTTTCAGCCTTCGGACAAACTCTGCCGAACGGACGATTTTTGGCGAACGCGCCAGCAGGAAACTGATTCCGAACAAACATTGCTGTTCAAAACTTAGCTGAGAAACTTTTATTTCGGGAATCAAATCGCTGAAAATTGATTCGTGTTTCTTAAAAACCAAGGAATCCGACCGATATAAAAGTGACTTTTTTTCGCCTGTTTTAGTCAATTTCTCGACAACTATTTCCGGCTTCATACTAATCGGCTCAAACAAAGTTTCGTCTATTTTTTGCAAGGCGAAAACCCGAATAATCTGCCGCAGTAAATCGTTTGTTTCGTGCGGCTGCAGTTTTTGAACGAAACCGATTGCGACTCCCGTTTTTGATAAGATATGGAAAGCCGGCGGCGCGAATTCCGCCGACTCGATCCAGATTTTAGCCACGGTTTGTGCGCCGCCGAGATTCGGAAAAAGTCCGCGCCACCACCATCTTTCGGCGAGGTTTCCGCGACAAAAGTCGCTTGCCAGACAGGCGAGAAGTTCTGCGTTATCGGCAAAAACGATGCTTTCCGCCTGAGCCGGAACAGCTTCGCGGATTGGTCGAAAAGCGCGGCGATAAAAATTTTCGACCTTTTGCGCCACCGCTTTGCTCCAACTTTCGGAAAACCGCAAATCGGCGTGATTCAACCGCAAATTTCGCAGCTTCAAGTCGCTGATTTTTTTTATGCAAACGATAGAATTTGGCGGCAAACCGGCGGGCAAAAAGTCGCTCGCACCGAACAATCTTTCAAAATGCAGCCGCGTGGCGACCGTTTCGAGTGCTTCGCCCTTGACGCGAAGTTTCGCCACGACCGATTTTTTTTGTCCCCGAAAATCCATTTTTACCGCTCGCAAAAAATTTGTATCGAATTGATTTCAAACCGCGCCGTATTTTCCGAGCCTTCCCAGGCGGCGATCACGGCATAGAGCAGTGTTTCATTTTTAACGCGCAATTCCGAAGATTTCGGACTTGCTTTGGCGGTGAATTCGTCCTTTTCCGAAGCTAAATCAAAATTTATCAGCGGTTTCGGTTCGAGTTCATCATTTTTGAGCGGAATGGCTGAAAGGCTGACGACAAACTCCTTCGGATTCTCCCTTCTTTCGCCCACGCGCTTGCCGCGCACAATCATTCCCAGAATCCGCGCGGCTTCCGGCAATTGGACGATAAACGCCCCGAAAACTTTGCCGTTCGCCTCGGCGGGAATCGCCGCCCGATTAAATCTAACTTCCCAACTGCCCGACCTGATTTCGACTTCCCGCGGCGGTTTGGGCAAAGCAATCGGCAAAAAATTCGGCGCGAAAGAAAGGACAAATTGCTCGCTTGCGTCGTTGATCAAAGCCGCCAGCAAACGGACAACCGCCCGCAGAGAATTGTGATGTTCGCTGGTAATAATGTCGCCCGAACGCGCATACGGAATGTCCGCCAGCGCAAGCAAAAGCCTCTGATAGGTTTCGGACGAAACTTTCTCGTTTATCGTGAAATCGGTGCGGTTAAAACCGAATTTGTCCGTTAATTCGTCATCCGATGAAGGTTGGGCGGACGGCGTATTCTTATCAGGGGTTGAAGGTCTCGAACCGCCGGAACCCACGCCTTGAAACTTACCCAGTATTTCAACTAAATCCTTGCGAAAGGCTTTATTTTTCGCGGCAAGTTTTAATTCCGAATCAGATTCGATTATTTTGTTGAGAACATCTTCGGAAAGACGTTCTTCAGTGGTTACGCGCTCGGCGGCATTGGCGATGGCGATGGTCAATTCCGGGTTTTCCCGCGTTTGTTTTGCGATCACCTTACTGCTTTTGATATTTTCGCCGACTTCGGCGGCGCTGACTGCTTTTTTCACACTTGAAAATTTTCCTGTCGCCATTGTTTTTCCTCCTTATTTACTTAATTGCCTCGGCAAAACGGTCTTCGGAGTCAAACTCCGCCCGGTCAAATCGAGCCACGCCGATAAACGGCAGACTGTGCCGCGCAAAAACCAGAACTTTGCGGACATTTTGCCCGTCCTCGATCGCCTTGACGTTTTCACGAACGTAATAAAGGCGTATTTTTTCGTTTGCCCTCAAATCAATCGGCTCGTGCAAAAGTGCCTCATCAAACAGCGAAAGCAAACGGTCGCCGTCCGTGTTGACAATATTTGCCGCGCCCGGACTGCCGAAAAAATTGGCGGCATCGAAACCTTTTCGTCCCGCACCGCCGAGCGGCAAAATTCCGGCAGGCGGCAAATATCGAAAATAATCGTCTGCCTCGATTGCCGCCGGATTGTTTTCATCAATCAGCATTCGCTCGATTTGATTTTCAAACTGTCGCATCATCGCCTCCGCCTCGCTTGCGCGTCGGTCGTCGAGCAGTTGCGTCCAATTTCCGCCGCCGTTTCTTTGCGTTAAACGGCGGCGCACCGCCCAATTTTCGACAAACTGAATGCCGCTCGCCGTCCAATGAATGACCGCCAGCGGAACTTCGCTTTTCGCCAGCGTTCTATCGCGCATTTCATCAATCAAGCCGTAAGAATCGAGCGAAAAACCGAGCGGATCGGCAAAAAACTGCTCTGCCTTCGCCGTGCCGAAACAGCGGTAAGCGATGTAATTTCTCAACTTTTGTTGGTTGGGAATCGTTTCGCCGACCAGAAACGGATCAATCGCCAAACGGCGAAACTGCACGGTTTCGAGAATCACGTCGGTATTGCAAGTCGAAAAAGCATTGTTCAAACCGCTCGTCGGCGCACTTCCCTCGTTCGACTGCGCGGGTGAAATGACGAGCAGGTAAAAACCGTAACCCGCCGTATAATTTCCGACCGTTATCTCGCCGCATTCGCCGAAAATATTCGATGCTTGTGCCACCGAAGATTCTCTTTCAAGCAAATTAACGCTTGTGTCCTGCAATAAATACAAAGCCTGTCCGCAGCGGTTGACCGCTAATCCGGCATTGATACTGACAATCGGCTGAGTTCCCGCCGCGCTGTCTTTTTCGACTTCAAGCCCATAGACGATGCCTTCGCCCGCCGCTTGCCCGATCCGCGCAACCGCCTCGCGCCGCGCCGCCTGTTCGCGGGTCATATCCGCGCCCGTCACGAGCCGCCCGTTAAAAAAATTGGTCGTCCGCAAACTGCCGTTGACGACGGGCTGTTGAATTTTTACACTCATCTTTTCCTCCTTATCCGAGTCTTACCAAACCGCGCACAAAAACGGTCGCAAATCTGCCTTCCAAATATCCGGCAAACTTGATATTGTCTCTCGTCGCGTAGTCAATCAGCGGCATTGTATCTGCCGGATTATTCGAGTTGACTTCCACGCCGATTGCCGCGACATCAAAAAGAAAACGCATCCGATCAGGTTCGATTTGTCCCTGTGGTAAGGCTAATGTAGCGACAAAAACATTTCTTACGCCCGCAGACAGCGTGAATCTGACGCGTTCCGTAAAAACCGTCGGCGCATCGGTTTCGTCCAGAATTTGCAAATTGTTTGCGGTGAATCTGCTCACTCTCGCCAAATTTCCGGGCGCGTCAATGTTAAACCAAATTTCGTAAGCGTTATTGCCGAGTCTGGTAACTGTCGCTAACGGCAAGATGATCTCGCGCGTTCGGGTTGTGGTCGGCGGAATATCAAACGGCAGCGGAACCCATGCCGCACCGTTCCACGTCAGACGGTCGTTGAGATTCGGCGAGCTTGCCTGAACAGCTCTGCCCTGCAACAAATTAATCGTCGGATTCGGATAAGTTCCGGTCAAATCGCCGCCCGCCGCATCGCCGTTTTTAACCGCTTGTTGGAAAATAACCGCTTGACCGTTGGCATTGGCGGCGGCGATATTTGTCAGCCGATTGTTGCCGACGCTCATATCATTTGTCAGGGCGCGGCTGCCGTTTGTTAAAAGATATTGCGGGTGGTCGTCGTCGCCGAGTCCGGTTAAGGAATTATGCTCTACCGGCGGCGCAGTTTCGGCAACCCATTCGCCGTTTCTGAAAATCAGCATCTGCCCTTCGGTCGGATTTATAACCGTAACATCGGTCAAATCATCGAGCGCAATCGGCGCAGACGGACTGCTGACCGGCACGACCGGATGGTCTTCGGCAATCCATTCGCCGCCGCGAAAAACTAAAATCTGACCTTCTGACGGCGATGGCGCAGAAACATCGCTCAATTCGTCAATCGTGTGATTATGCGGCGACGGCGGAATGAACGGACTCGTGACCGGCGGCGGACTGGTAATAAACGGACTCGTAATCGGCGAACCCGTTTCCGCCGTGCAATGACAACCCCAGAGCATCCATTCCTGGAGCATTCGGAGATGCAGCAGAAACGGACGATTTTCTTCAATTTTTTCAATATCTTTCGACGTTCCGACTTTTATGCCGGTCGAAAATGATTCAAGCGGAATTCGCAATTCAGCCAGCAAAACGCAATCTTCGATCTTGTTCGCGCCGGTCATTTCAACGGCACAACCCGTTTTTCGTTCGCTCAGCACGTTTCTGAGTTCCGTTACCCATAAACGAAATGCCGTCCGCAGATATTCGCAAAAGTCGTCCGTCAGAATCTGCAAAGTCGGCGGCGGCGAAGAAATCGTCGGCGGACTCGACGTTTTAAGCCACTCTTCACGAATTGCTTCGATAAATTCGGCAAGCGGCGTTGACGCGCCGGCATCGGTAATCGTGATTTGTTTGAGCCATTCGACATAATCGCGGACGGCTTTTTCCTCGGCGTGTTTCGGCGATTCAAAACGCAATTCGAGCGAAAAATCATCCTTGACACGCGAAGCCGCCGTTAATTCGTCCTCGCTTCGGCAAGGTTCACCCGGAATCGGCACTTTATCGTCCAAACAATCGCGGTAACAAAGCACGACGTAGAGCGTTAATTCATCTTCGACGGGTGGCGAACTCGGCGGACTTGTCGCATTGCGGCGAATCCGGTTGTCCAGTTCGGTTTTATCAGCCGCCGCCAGCCATTGATTCAAGTAAGCGCATTGCGCGGTCGGAACACAGATAAATTGCCCGCGAGGACTGACCGCCACGCCGGGCTGAACCATCACGCGAAAGCCTTTTTCCGCATCTTCCTCGATTTGAATGCTCAAACCGGAAATAGTTCCGTAGCCGAGCGCATCACGCGCCAGCCAGCGGTCGCGCCCTGCAAGATACGCAAACTCTTGCGTGAAATCGTCCACGCCGAGAATCATTCCGGCGGTGTAATTGACGTGCTTGGTCAAATCCAATTCGCTATTTGCGGTTACGGCTGAAACTGTCGAAAAACAACTCATTTTTCACCATCCTTTTTTTGTTTTAATGCCTTACTACCCAAAACGTAGCGTTCCGAATATTTTTCCGCCTGGGCGATCCCAATGCGGCTTTCTCCGACAAATGTCTGTCCGATTACCAAATCAGGATTCAGCAACGGGTCGCGGCTTCCCAATCCGAGTAATGTGTCCAATCCCAGACGAACTTCATCGAGTCGGAATAAATTCCAGTAATACCTGAAATCAAAAGTCGTGTGCGCGGGTTTTTCCAATTCGACGACGCGCTGCACCAAACTCAGCTGACGCGCCTGTTCCTCCGCGTTTTCAATTCTTTTTCCATTGAGCGTTGCGGGAATCATCACCGTGAAACGATGCGCCGTTTCGTGCATCGGCAAAACGCCGCTTTCAAACTGAAACCAATCGGCAAGCGGTTTATTTAACAAAGGCAATCGGTCAAAGAGCGAAATTAAACCAAATGATGTCCAATTCGTTCCGTAAACATCGTTCAACTGCCTGATCGAACGATAACGCCGTGCCAAAAAATCCTGCCAGAGCTTGCGGTTACGGCTTGAAACCGTTGTTTCTTCGACAAAATTCTGCCAATCGGTCTGCAAAGCAGCGTTGTTTTCCGTTCCGCGCGGCAGAAAAATCTGCTTGAAATCATTTTCATCAACGGTGTCGGGATAGTTTGTGCCGTGCGCGGCATTTAAGTCGGCAATCTCGTTTTGATAATTGTCGCGCAAAAAGTTTTGCCAGTTTCGCTGTTCCGCCGCCGTCGCGCCTGACGGCTCAAACCCCAAAACCTGCGCCGCAAACTGTTGCCAAATCGCCGATTCTTCAGCGTCTTCCGGTCTTATCAAAGGAAAAGTCAGATTTTCGTTTTCACCAAATTTTTCGCTGTATCGTTGATGCAGCACGCCCGCGCCCTGCGACGGATTCCAGCGCGCCGTTTTTTGCGAAACTCGCGGAGAACTGTCCGCGCCGAATGAATCCGGCGGAATGATCTCGGGGGTCAAACGGGTTTGGAATCGTTCGATAATCCGAATCGGGTCACGCCGTTTTTGTTCGCGGGTTTGCGGCTCGAAAATGCTTTCGTCGGCACAGTTATCGAGGGCGAGGCGCAAAGCAATTCGCAGTCCGCGCATCGTGCCGCGATACTGGAAAAAATCAACTGCGCGGCTGATAAACAAACGCCTTTTTTCTTCCGTCCAAGCCGGATCGAGTGCCACACCGAGCCAATCCGCGAGCCATTCGAGCGCGTCCGACGGCGCACTCCGCACATCAAACAACATCTGCACGGCGGCAATGCGGTCTTCAATCGTCGTATAAAATCCTTCAAAATTCGCCAGAAAACGGTCGAGGAAAAACGCCGATTGTTGATCGTCGCGGTAAATCGAAGGCAGATAATTGTTCAAATAAGAAAAGCGCGGATAATAAACCCGCAAAGCGGAAATGCGCGGCGTGCGCTGTCCGTTGCCCGAAAAATCAAGTCGCAATTGCAAGTAGCGATTTTTGGCGCGTTGCAGTAAAAGTTCCCACGTTCCCTTGCCATTTTCCCTCGAAGTTTTCCCCTTACTAAATGCCAATTCCGAGCCGTTTCCGCGGAGATAAAGATTCGGCTCTTTTTGCCATTCGTTGAGCAATAAATCTTCTTCGTTTTCAGCGGTTCGGCTGAAAACTTCAATCCTCGTTTCGGACGAGAGACAGCCTTCGAGCATCAGGCGATGCCAGACGCAATTCGGTTCTTTGCCGTCAAAAATCTGCGTTACGAGCGTTCCTTCGGTTAAGAAACTCGGACGATTTTGTTTGACCAAAGCCAGCCAACACTCGCCGAAATCGTAATAAACCTTGCCGTTCGCCGCCGTCAAACCTTTGCCGCCGAAAAGCCGCATCGGGAAATAATCGTCAATCGGCTGAAGCTCGAAATTCTTTTTGACAATCGCGGACGGCAAAGGCGGCGAGGTCAAAATATTCAGATCATCTTTGCAAACCAGCCGAAAAGAAAAAGCCTGATTCCCTTCTTCCGTGACAATAAAAAGACGGTCGTTTTTTTCTTCCCCGTCCGCGTCGAGAAAGGCAATATCAAAACCGCGAAGCCGAAATTGTGTGGGCGGCGAGAGAATTTCGCCTTCCGTTTCATCAACCAATTTTAAAATGCTTTCGGTTTTCAAATCTTCGAGCAAATGCCCGCGATAATAACGGTAAACGGTTGAAAAATCTTCCGTTTCGGTCGGCAGATTCAAAATCAAAACCGTGTCGTCGGGCAAGGCTTCAATCGAAATCGGGTCATTCATTTCGACCAATTTTGAAAAATAATTTGCAGACGCGAGTTTTTCACTATGCTTGCGTTCGCCGGACTCGTCAAACGGTTGAAAAGCGTCGGTTGTTTCGGTTTCAAATGTCTCTTCGCCGACCGCGCTAAAACCACGGTCGAGCGTCCAATAACATTTGTTTTCGCGGTCTAAAACAAAAACGCCGCCGCCGCGTCTTGCACAAATATCGAACGGCGCAAATTTTGTGTCATTGCGCCAAACAATCCGGCGCGGTTCACCGCCCGCAAACAAATCGAAAATCCACAATCCGGCGGGCGCGATTGTTCCGACCACCAAAAAATGGTTAACCGTGACGGCTAATCCGCGAAGTGAAACGGGCGTTTGTTTGACTGTTTCGACGGGTTGAAAATCACCTTGTTTTTCCGTTTCATTATTTTCGTCAACAGTAGGATAAAAGTCCGAAACATTTTTTGAACCGACGGAGTAAACCTTGATTTTCAAACCTGTTCCGTCTATCCAATACCAATTTCCGTAACGGTCTTGCGCCGCACCGCGCCGATTTTCCAGTTCCGGCTTGTTATCTTTCGGCGATGCCGTAAATTTAAAAATCCTCTTTTGAAGCGTAATTTCATTGGCGTTTGCGTCCCACGCAAATTGCTGTTCCGCGACGGTTTCGCCGTCATCTTGGCGTTTCCAGATGTCGCGCAAAGTTTCACTTTTCTGCCCCGAAGTGCAGTTTCCCCAATCGTTGCGGGTGAGCAGGAGATGAAATTTTGTGCCGTTAACATCCATATTTTTAGCAGTTTTCGGGTATTACCGGAATCGGAACTATTTTGCGCGGTTTTGTCGTTCCGCTCGTTCCGCTTGGATCGGCTGATGTTCCGCGAAGCTGTGAAAGCGGCAGCGCGTCGCCGATGGAAACCGAAATCCCCATCACACGCGGAAGTTCCAAACCGTTCATCGCGACCTGTTCGCTCGCCGCATTATTGCCTTCGGCAAGCAAAATATTATTGACAAACATCACGCCCGAAACGCGGCTGACTTCCGACAACAACTCTTTTGCGTTGACGGGTTTGCGAAGCCGCCAACCGTTGTTATTTTCGCCCGTTCCGAGCAAATCGAAATTAGGATCGAGCGGCGCAAGAAATTCAAAAAGCGATTTTTTGACGGCTTCGCGGACTTCCGCAACCGATTTTTCGGCGACAACATTGATGCCGACCGAAATCCAAATCTGTTTATAAACCGCGCCGCGCAGAAAGACTTCGGTCGTTATCAAACGGCGTTCGTCCAAATAGCGGCAAACCGTGTCCAGAAATAATCTGTCCGGCACAGGCGCGTCGGGTTGTTTTGCGTCGTATTTCGGGATTACCATCACCGTCACAGCACCCGGCGCATCGCCCGGTTCGTTCGGCGAAAAGTCGGGATTAAAGGTCGGAATAATTTCGACGCGACCGATTAAAACGCCCGGCGTTCGCAACACAATCGTTTTAAAATCATTCGTTGTCACGAGTCTTTCGTGATGTTGAAGATAACTTTTTATCTGCCGTTCGCCGTCGAGAACGGTTTCCGAATCCGCGCCGCCCCACGTCCGAACGGGATTTAAAACCTTCAAACCGGCGGGCAAAATCGCGCTCGTATTGATTGCCCCGACACCGACATTTCCGGCGATTCCCGCACCGTAATCGTAAGAAACGCTGATTTTTGCTTTGAGCGGCGGACGTTGACCGTGCATTCCGTCGCCGCATTTTATTTCGCCCGATTCGGCGTTGACGGTAAAAACCTTCGCGCTTTTCGCTTTTGGAGTTTTCGCGCCCGGCGGTTGGCGCGAATCAGGCGCGGAAATCTCTGCGCCAGCCGCGAAAAGATCGTCAATTTCCGCCCATTCTTCGGTTAAATCTCCGTTTGTCACAAACATCCGAACCGAATGCGGAACAATCGGCGACCGTGAAATTTTAAAAACTTGGTCGGGTTCGCCCGTGCCTTCGCCCAAAACTTCATTGCTCACTTTCGTGCGTTGCGAAACGGTCGCGGCATTGATTCCGATCCACAAAAACCGGCATTTGACCGCCGTTGCGGTTCCGCGAATTCTGAGCCAAGTAATCAGGCGTGAACTGAGTTTGGTGTCTTCGAGCGTCGGCGGAAAATCGTCCGCACCGAGTTCGAGGGGTTCGAGATTTTCCCAAAATTCCAACTCTTCCTTGGACGGCAGAGTGATTTCGACAATTCCGGGTTCGGTCAAAATATCTTTCGCGGCGTTGGCATTGAGCGGTTTATATTCGGGCTTGCGGTCATCGGAAAGTTTGTTGTCCGCCGGCATTTTCGGAATTTCATAAGACAGCCACGAAGAATTTTCCTTATTTGCTTCCTGTCCGCCCGCGGGCAAAACAAGCGTCGTTTCATCGAGCGACGGGACGATGCCCAAACTCAAGGTTTTATTGGCAATTTCTTCTCTGACAGCCTTCGGGTCGTCGTTTTCTTTGGCGAGCAAAGCAATCCAAATTGAATTGTCAATCGTTTCATCGCCTAAGGAAACGCCTTTTTCGTTTGAACCGTCGAGCAGAGCCGTTTCATAAAGCGTTAATTCAACATCATCTTCAAGCTCTGCGCCTTGAAACGAAGCGTAAAGCTGACGGTAATATTCCGAAACTTCGGTTGCTTCGCCTTTCACGGGACGTTTGAAATAAACTTTTCCTTCAATCGGCAAAACGTCCAAACCGCGTTCGGTGCGAAACGGAACTTGTCCCGCGCTGACTTCGGTTTGCGAGTTGAGCGTGATGGTTTTATCCGAGCCGCGTTCATTCAAAAACGTGATAATGCCTTTCGCCGGAGTCGCAGAATTAAGCGGAATTCCGAGCAGTTGCAGAAATTTCAGCCGGTTGCGTTCGGGAATCAGATTGGCGCGGTAGAGCAAGCTCTCCGTCATAAACGCGAAAACCTCGACCAGCGTCACGCCCGGATCGCTGCGGTTGAAATTTGTCCATTCGGGATTGTGAACCGGAATCCGGTTCAAGGCTTCATCAAGTAAATCCTGATAGCGTCGGTCATCAATTTTTGGAATTTGCAGTGGCATATTTCTTTTGAGTTCCAAGTTCCAAGTTTCAAGTTTCAGGTTGTTTTAACTTGGAACTTGGAACCTGGAACTTGGAACTTTTTTAACCTCCCAAAGTTACGTTCAAACTAACGCGCTCGGACGCTTGCGTGGCAACGAGCTTGTATTGAATTGTCGCAATCGCCGACTGCGGGTCTTGCGCGTCCGGCTCGACCGAAACGGATTGCACCACGATGCGCGGTTCCCATTGCGCCAGGGCTTTCGTGATCCGGTCGCGAATCAGTTGCCGAGTCGTCGCCGTGTTCGGCTCGAACAAAAATCGGTTCAAACCTCCGCCAAAATCGGGCAAACGCAATCTTTCGTTCAATTCGGTCAGCAAAATTACCTTGATTGATTCGCGGATATTCGGCTCGCCTTCCGACCAGACAATTCGCCCGTCCGCCCCGATTCGCGGCGGAAAACTGATTCCTTTACCGAATATTCTTCCTGCGTTACTCATTTTTAGCCTTCAAACCCGGAAGCGGGAAACAAAATATCAAAAACGGCAGCCACTTGAATATAAAATCGAGCAGAGCGACGATAATCATCAGCAAAATCAACGCGCAAATCGTGATAATCGGAATCGAAAGCGAACACATCATCCCGATAGAAAGCCCGTTGTCCTTGCAACCGCCCGAGTCCGGCACATCCAAACCTTTGTGAAACGGAAACGGCAGAACCGAAAGCACCAAATCCATAAACGTGATTCCCTTCATTCGATTAACCTGCCCGCAAAGCAAATCGGACATCATAAATGCCGTGTTTCTATCGAATTTTCGCAATCCGGCGGGAGTCGTATCAACCGGCAAAGCAATCCGAATCGGACGCGCCGGCGCGTCGGGGTCGAAAAATCCGGCGATTTGAAACGCTTTAGTCGGTTCGCTCAAAACCGGCGGGTCAATCGCGCCGCACAACGGTCGTTCATAAACACAACGAATGACAAACCAGCCTTCGCGCATATCCATCGGTGTTTGCGAAGCGAGCGGCGGCATTTGCAAAGGCTGATTTGACGGCATCGGCGGCAGAGCGGCTTCGATTAGTTGGGCGATGCGGTTGACATAATCTTCGCCGTCTTTGATTTTCAGATTGGGGTCGGTAATCGTTTCATTTAATTTCGTCTTCTGAAAATTCGAGGGCGTGATCGAAACGGTCGCGCCGTCCAAAACGGTTTTCAGCAAAAAATTCGGTTTCGCCTTCGGAATAGCCGCCAAATCAAACCCCGGGTCGGCGAGCGGAAATAAAAAATTCGGATAAAGTGCGTCGGGCGCGCTGCGGTCGTAAGATTTAACAACCGTTTCGAGATTTTTTTCGATTTGGGCGGCGGTTTGCACATTTGCCGGTTTGACCGCAAGCAGTGCGGCTTTTAACGTCCCGCTGACCTGTGTATAACTTGTTTCAATTTTCAAATTAGTGGCAAAAGCCGTTTCCAGAGTCGTATTTGACAGAACATTGACAAGCGTCGTTTCCTCGGTTTTTAGGGTAGGCGAAACTGCACGATTGTTGAGCGTGTCCCAGATACGCGGCATGTTATCTTCCAAAAAATTGGCAAAATCAAGCAAAATCAGCCACGAAATATTCTGAATTTGTTCGCGTGCCGTCTTGAGAATGTCTTTTTGCGCTTCGATAATTTTCCCCGCATTTTCGCCCACAACTTCCGAAGCGTTAACCGCCTTCTGTGCATACGCGGCGGTTTGCAGAAGATTTTTCCAGGGATCGCGCAACTGCGACCGCATCACATAAACACGCGAATCAATCGGCGCATTCGGGTCTGGAGTGCCGTTTGTGGTCGTCGAATTTTGCACCGAAAATTTCCCTGCCGCGATATATGCCTCGCGTCGTCCGGTCGGTATCACGCCCGCGAAAATCTTTCTGCGCCGCCCGTCGTCTTCCAGAATATTGACCGAAAAAAGTGCTTGTTGTTCTTCGTCCGGTTCCAAAGAATTTTTGTTTGAAACCTTTTTCCATCGCGGACCTTGATCGGTAATCACATAAGCATATTCTTCATAGTTTGAATCGGGCGGCGGCAGTGGTTTCGTCGGCTCGGAATCAGTTTCGGGAAACATCCGGCGAAGAACGTATGTAACTTTTTCTTCGCGCCCGCTGTTCGGAATTTTGTCGGGCAAACCGGGACGTTCGCAAACCAGACACGCCGAAATCATATAAAAACGCTGGTGCGCGGGCTGGTAAAGTTTGAGCGGTTTGGCGGCAGACTTATTTGCGAAAGCCGTAAATTTGTCAGTCGTTTGCGTTAAGCCGTTGGTTTTCGCTTTTTTCCGCGCCGAAATCAATCCGAGCCGCTTTAAACTTTTGGCAAACGCGGGCGCGGGAATTAAGGCTTCGGGCATCGGTGCAATTCCGCGCCAAGTTTCGGGCAGAGCGACGTATTGATTCAATCTTTTCGGGTCGTTTTCCGCCATTTTCATAAAATCGTCCATAAACGAATCGGTCGCAAACCGCAAAATCGTCGGACGGCTTAATTCGGCGCGGCGAAGTTGTGCCGTAGTTTGAGAAATCGCGGTTTCCCAAAGCGGCGACGGGGTTGTCCATTGCACAAAATCCTTCATAATTCCCTCAAAGACTGGAGCGCAAGCGGCTTGCTTGCCTGAGCGTCCGTTTTTTGGACGCGAACAAGCGTTTATCGTCGTAAAATTCAAAATTGAATTGAAAACGCTTTTCGTTCTCTTTCAAGTTTCAAGATCGTGGAGGTCGTTTGAGCGTCAAAAAACGTCGCTCAGGCAAGCGAGCCGCTTGCGCTCCAGTCAAAAAAACTCACCAAATATTTCCCGCGCCCGGCGTGTAGGACGCGCTGATAATGCTGTTGCAAATGACCGTATCGGCTTGGACAACACCGCTGAATTTCGACATTCCCGCGTCAACCTTGACCATTCCGGCTGAAACATTGACCTGCGAAGCGTTGACCGTCACTTTCGCCGAAGCCGTAATCGTGATTCCGCTCGTTTCGAGCTTCACCGAATTGCCGTTGCTGTCCACGATTTCAACCGCGCCCGGACCATCTTTCAAAGTAATTTTCTGTCCGCCCGGTGTTTCCAAAATCATTTTTTCCTGCCCGTCCTGATCGTCGAGCGTAATTTTTACGCCGTTGCGCGAACGCAAGACTTTTTTGTAATTATTTCCGCCGCCGTCCATTGTTTCCGGCGGTTTATCCTTGCCGTTCCAAAGACAGCCGACAACAAACGGACGGCGCGGATTGCCCGCTTCAAACGCGACCAAAACTTCGTCATTCACGTCCGGCACAAACCAGCTTCCGCGATTATTTCCGCCCATCATCGTCGCCAGACGCGCCCAAACTTCATATTTTGAACCGTCAGTGTCGGGCGACCACGGCAGAGAAATTTTCACTCTGCCCTGTCCGTCGGGGTCTTTGATGTCCGTCACCAAAGCCGGAAAAACGCCATACCAATGACCGCCCAAGCCGTATGGAATCCGTTCCGTCACAATTGTTTCTATCGCAGTTGTATCAAACATAATGTTTTGTTGATTCAAGATTCAAAATTTAAGATTCAAGGTTCAAAGTCGGATTCAATTTTCAACTTTGAATTTTGAATCTTGAATCTTGAACTAAGTCTTCCCAATTCCCACTCTTTCAGCCCGAAACTCCGTTCGCAAGCCTTTTTTGTTGTCGAAAATATGCGCGATTTCCGACACATAATATTTGCCGTTGAATAATTTTCCGAGTCCGTCGAGTTCGACACACGCGCCGACGCGCAGTTTGGCGTTCGGCTCTGTCACGCCGCGCCCGACGACAAACTGCCGCGCCGTCCGTTTGATATGACTTTCGGCAATGCTTTGCGCTTCCTGACCATTGAGCGCAACGCCGTGAACGAGCGATTCTTTACGGTCGCCGAATTTGTCCTTCAAAATGCTGATGCCGCTCACGTCGCTTCCGAGTTCGCTCGAAATTACCGAATCCGTCGCTTCTTTTTTGATTGCTTCCTTGCCCGAAACGTCCCAACCGGCGGCGATTACGCTTGTCCGCTGATTTGCCAAATCGGCGATGACTTTGAATTCGTGCAAGTTTCCTTTGTATTTAAGCGAAATTTTATCCTGCCCGCGATTCGAGCGCGTTTTGACATTCAAATCCTTATCTTTGACCCAAATTTCCGCGTCAACCGTGCGGGCGCGTTCGCGCATAAAAGCCAAATCGCTCTGATTAACCTGTGCGACGATTTTATGCGTTGCGCCGCTCGCGTTAATCTGCGCCGTCAAACCGTATTCGCCCGCGATTTTCCTGAAAATATCGGCATCCGACATATCTTCAAACGAGCGCGTCCGCCGCGTCATCCGCAAATTTTGTAGCGCATCTTCCGCCAAAACCGTTATTTCGGGCGGTTTTCCCTGCGGAAAATCGGCTTCGAGCGCGGTGATTTTCCCTTTGAACATTTCGTCCTGCGCGAGCTTGATTTGAAATTCCTTGCCGAAATCCAAAATCTTACGGTCAAAATAGAGAAAATCGGTCGAATCGTCCTTCGGTCCCCAGTTTCCGAATTTTGCTTCGCAACGATAAAGCCCGTCCGTTCGTTCGCAAATCAAAAGATAAGTCAGACCGCCGACCAGCGATGTGTCCTCTTTCCCGTCAATAAAAATTGTCGGGCGTGAATTATCCAATCCTTTTCCGTCTAATGGCATCTCTTGATTTCGGATTTTAGATTTTGGATTTCGGATTTTTTGAAATCCGTAATTTCAAATCTAGAATCGGTCTAATGTGCTGAAACTCTTTCCATTCTTTCAATTCGTCGCTGTAGTAACTGCTTCATTTCATAATCGGTCGGCGGCTGGTCGTTTCCACCGCCTTTTTTGTCGTCTTTCTTCGCCGCTTGACCTTCGTTTTTCGGCGATTCGGTAACTACTTCAAATTCGTTAATCACAACAGCCATAATGTTTTACTCCGTTCCGAATGACGCTTCTGCCGAAAAATTTACCGACGCGCCCGTATCATTCATCAACGGCACGCTTCCATTAATTCCGCCCGAGAATCCGCCCGAAACACCGATTCCGGCGTTCAAATCGAGAAGCATTCCGGCTTGCAGTTGACGCGGATTCTCGATTCCGTTGGCGGCGGCAACCGATTGCCAATCGTCACCGTTGCCCGCGTTTGAAGCCAACCCTTGCGCTGTCGAGCCTTCCGCGACAGGTGTCAGCGGACGCGTTCCGGGCAGCGGCAGATTCGGCGGCGCATCTTTCGGAAATTTATAAATATCAATCTTTTGTTGCGTCAGATTTAAGGTCATACTTGCCCGAAGCGGAATTCCTTCGCTCGAAAAAAATTCGAGCGATTCTTCGAGCGATTCCATAATTCCGTCAAACTGAAACGAACCCCAGATAAAGCGCACACCCGGCGGAATAAATTTTTTCTTGTCCTTCGGGTCAGGCGCGGGCGTGATGAAATGCGTGATTTTTTCGGTCAATTTCCGCACGTCTCTGACCGCTTCGCCTTCCTGCGGCGCGTTGACATCGAACCAAAGCTGAAGCGTCAGTTTGGTCGTTCCCGCGCCGACAAATTGCTGTGCCGCGCCGCCGCGCTGGTCGCCCGAACCGCCTTCCGGCGTTTGAATCGTATTGGCAAACGCGACTTTCAGCGTTTCGGGATTAAACTGCACGGGAACTTTTGATTTCGGCTCGTCTTCGGGCTTTGCTAAATCAATTTCATGTAATTCGGCTTTAACTAATTTGACTGATTCGGGCATTTTTCTTTTTCCTCAACTTTCGGTATCCAATTTCAATGACTCGTAAGCAAGCTGTAATTCTTCAATCGCCACACCGCCGTCTTTCGCATTCATCGGCGGAGCTTTTAATTTCACGGGAACACAACGCGACAACAAAAATTTTGCTCTGACCTGTTTATCGGGCGAAAATATGACGACTTCGGCATCAGCCCGTGTTTCTGGATTGGTCTGCATCAATTCAACCCATTTCCAAAGATCGAAGGTTTCGGTCATTCCGCGTTTCAGCGTCAGCGACGCGTAATTTATCGGTCCGGTCAGACGAATCTGCTTGCCGTTGTTGCCGCCTTCACGAATCGTTTTGACATCCATCGTCATCTCCAAACCGTCGCATTCCGAGAAAGACGCGTCGCAAATCTGCATCGCCACGCCTTCGACCTTGATCTCGATGGCAAAATTAAATGCCATAAAGGGATAATTTACATTTTCATCAGGCATATTTTTTTCCCGCTTCTTAAAACGCTTCAAAGACATTGCTTCGACCGCCCGAATTCACCAATCGAACGGTGACAAATTTTAACGGAAGCGACGGCGCAACCCGTAATTCGACGATAAAACGTCCTTGCTCAAGACTTTGAAAATTATTGACCTTTTCGCTGACGACAACTTGATAAGCCGTCGCCGGAGTTGCTCCGGCAAATGCGCCGCGCACGAACATCAAATCGAGGAGCGACGCAAAACCGCGCTGAACCTGTCGGCGAAAACGCTCGTTGTTCGGCTCGAAAACATATTCCGCGCCGTGTTTGACCGCAAGGCGGCGCAGCAGACTTATCAGCCGCCGCACGTTTATCGAACGCCAATCCGCATCATCGCTCAAAGTATCGGAATCAAGTACCAAAAAACCGACCGGCTCGTGTCTGACCAGATTGATAAGATTGTCCTGAAAATCCAAATATCTTTCGCGCCGGATTTCTTTTGCCAAACCCAAAATACCTTGCAGTTTTTCGTTCGCAGGAGCGATCCACGCGCCGCGCTCGTAGGAACGCCGTGCCATCACGCCGCAATTTGCGCCGTCGGGCGGAATATTCCGAAAGTCTTCAAAATCGTCTTCGTGCGTCAAAAGCCACGGGTGATAAATCGCGCCGAAGCTCAAAGCACGTGTTTCATCTGCGCTGAACGGCTCAACTCCGGCTGTCGCATTTGTTAAACCTTTGGTCGTTTTCAGTGTTCCGACATACTCGAAAGCATTTGTTTCTTCAAAATGTTCGGGCAAATTCAGAACGGCAAATATATCGCCGCGTGCCGCACACATTCTCAGGAGCGCGCGCTGAACGGCAAGCAAAACGTCCGATTTATAGTCTTTTACCGGATTCACTGACCAATTTTCAGCCGCCGGAATTTTGACTGCCAAACCGATTGACCAATTGCTGAAAGCCTTTTCGATTTCGGCGCGAACGCGGTAAAAATACACGCCTGCACCGCGCTGCGAAACCTCGAAACGCTTTTCTTTTCCGCGATAAACTTCTTGCGGGAATTCAAATTTCGGCGTGGTTGATTCTTCCAGAACGAACTCTAAATCCTTGCCCGTTTCGTCGGATTTCCAGATAATCGTAAATTTTCCCGATGAAACGCTTTCTTCCTTGACGCGCAAATTTTCGGGAGTCTCAACGATGCGAAGTCCGCAGTCCAAAAAATTTCCCAAGAGCGGCTCGCTGACTTTTTGAACGTCTGGTTTTCGGCAATCTTGAAAATGCCACCATTCGGGGCGCAAAGGCGGTGAAAAAACCGGCGGCGACAAAATTTCTCCTTCGTCTTTCGTGTAAGACCAACCGCGATGAGTCGCGTCCGGCACGGAAATAATCGTGCATTCGTCCAATGAATAATTAGCGTAAGACGGATTTGTCGGTAAACTTTCGACCGCAATGTTCATTGCCGTTTCCGGCACGAGCGCGGAATGAATTCCCCACAAAGAGCGCGGACGCAGACTCAAATAGCGAATAAATTCGGCTTCGTTGAGCAGATTTCCCGAAACCGTATTTTTCAGTTGCCGGTCAAGAAATAATTCTTCATCGAATACTTCCAAACCATCGCGCTGTAATTTTGTGCCGAGCAACCCGACTGTGCCGAGATAATTTTCGGGCATAGCCGCCGCAAATAAAGGAAAACAAAAACTTTCACGGTCGCCATTACCTGCCAACGGAAAATTGACCGCTTCGGCACTTTGCGTCCACGCCGGAATTTTTTTGTCACCCAGTTCCGCGAAATGATACAAATCTTCATCAGTCGGCAAATTTCCCCAAAACCGTTCGTGGTTGGCGTTAAATGCCAAATCGCTTAATTTTATAAAGGCTTTCTTGTCTTTTTTTGCCCAAAATTCAAACGTCAAACGCTCGGCTCGTAAAACTGAAACAGGTTGGCTAATTTTTCTCTGACAGCCGATTGCCTGACAAACAACCTCTGCACCCGATTTGGTTTCGGAATTAAAGAAATTAACCGTTTCGACCTGCAAAAATATAATATCTTTCTCTGTTTCGGGCGATACTATCGGTATTTTCTTTATTTTTGCAGCTAATAAACTTCCGGAAGTAAGCGTTTCAAGTCCCGCCGAGTCGGTAAATTTAAGTTTTACGCGCAACGGTTTTCCGATTTTGATTTCCGACGGCGAACCTTCGGCTTTTGCATCTTTCGGCAATTCAGCCGTTAATTCGGCTTGCCGTTCGGTAAGAAACATTTGCGAAACATCTACCGAATTCAATTTGCTATTTTGCCGCGCCCATATTTTTACCGAAACCGCATGCGATTGCTTTTCTAAAACCCGTTCGGGCAAATTTCTCAACCAAACAAAATGTTTCGAGCCAACGATGATTTTTCGCTTTCCGGGCGCGGGGGCATCTTTTGGCGGCGATTCGACTTTTTCCTTCTTGAATTCGTCAATTCTTAAAAGCAGAGTCAAATTCTTGTCATCAAACGTCAACCGGAACAAATCGCCCGTTGAAATAACTTCGTTCAAACCGATTTCCAGCACAACGATTATTTCGTCGTCCGATTTTGCGAAATCCTTTAATTTGAACGATTTTGAAAGAACCGCCGTACCGATTTGCAAATTGTCCGACCAGCTTCCCTTGGCGCGGGCGCGGGCAAAAGCCGGAGAAACTTTGGCGATTTCTTGTTCATCGAAACTAACGCAAGCGAATCCGGAAAGCGGGAAAAAGTTGTAACAGGCGCGATTCAGAGGCTTTTCTGCACTTGGCTGAAGTCTTGCCACGCGGAGAATCCAACAGCGTTTTCCGCCGTTGCGGAAAAATGAACGCACCGTCGGCGCGAGATACGCATAAACCGTTTCGCTTTTTTCCGCGTCCCAAACAAGCGGTAAATCATCGCCGAAAATCGTCTTGAACTGCTCGGACGATTCGACCGCGACCGGAATTCCGACCGGACCCGACGACGCAAAACCGACGAACAGCACGACATCCATTCGCGGCAAAACATCTTCGCGGGAAGCAGTTTGCGCCTCGAACCGAAAGCCGGGCAGACGGCGGATTTTTTGATTTATCGCTGACATTTTTTTTCAAGTTTCAAGTTTCAGGTTTCAGGTTTCAGGTTGTTTTAACTTGAAACCTGAAACCTGAAACTTGAAACCCAATTGAATTACTCCATTTCCAGACGTTCGTATGAAAGCGTCAATTCTTCCATCGCGATGTCCGTGCCTTTGGCGTTCATCGGACCGCCGACGTATTTGATAATGCGGGCATTGAGCAATCGCCACGTCAGAACCGGCGAGGTGTTTGTTTTGTCCTCGCTCATCAAATTGACCGTCACGTTGCGAACGCCGTTCGATGTGCCGTTACGGATGTCATTCAGCCAGCCGTATAAATCCAAAACGCCGATTGCACCGCGTTTCATCGTGACATCGCTGGCTTTGTTCAAGCCCGTGATTTTGCGGACATTGTTGGTCGGATCGTTGCCGTTGCGATATTCGACAACGGTCATTTCCATCCCGATATTGCTGCATTCCTGAAATCCGGCGCGGATTCCCTGTCCTAAATCAACCGTAAAATTAAACTGCGGATACGGATTTGCTCTCTCAGTTGCCATATTTCCTCCTTAAAATCTCCTTAAACTTTTCTGTCCGCTGTCCATTGACCGATACGGAAGATCACAAATTCAGCGGGTTTGACAACCGCCATCCCAACCAAACAAATAAGTCGTCCGTTGTCCAAATCGTTCTGCGTCATCGTTGAACGGTCGCATTTCACGAAATACGCCTTTTCGGGTTTTTCGCCCAAAAGTGCGCCCGAAACCCATTCGTTATACAGAAAATCCTGAATCGTCTGACGAACATTTGCCCAGAGTGCGTCGCCGTTCGGCTCGAAAACCGCCCATTGCGTTCCGCGATCAATCGAGCGTTCGATATACGCAAAATAACGGCGCAGATTGACGTATTTCCATTCCGGGTCGGAACTCGTCGTGCGTGCGCCCCAAAGCCTGAAACCGCGACCTTCAAAAAAGCGGAAACAATTGATTCCTTCGGGGTTTAGAACTTCCTGTTGCGCTTTGTTGAGAGTTTTTTCAAAACCGATCGCGAGGCGCACGACTTCGTTTGCCGGAGCTTTATAGACGGCGCGTTCGACATCGTTCCGCGCATAAATTCCCGATACGAAACCGCTCGGCGGAAGAACGATTTCCTGTTGCGTAACAGGGTCGAGAACGCGCACCCAAGGGTAATAGAACGCCGCGTATTTTGAATCAATCTTTGCCTTCATCGCCCGCACGTCGGCAATCGTCTGACCGTCGCCGCTGTCAACAACGGCAATTCGGTAACGCATCCGTTCAGCGTGTGAAATCAGTAAATTGATGATTGTCGAAGCCTGTTTTTGGTAGTTGACATTGGCAAAATCAAAGGTTGATCCCGGCGCGGCGACAATCGAAATATCTTCGATGTCTTCAAACGCCTTCAAGCCGGTCTTGTAAGGATCGTCGTCTTCCGCCGTGCCTTCATATTCGGCGGCAGTCGGACGATCTCCGTCGTTTCCGCCTTCGAGCAGCATCTCAATCGAACGCTCGTCGTCGGTCGAACCATTGTCGAGCAGCTCGTTGCGAAGCGTACTGTTCGGCAGTGCAAACAGAAATGTCAAAACGTCAGAGCCGGTTTTCAAGCCTTTGTTTTCGATCACAATCGGCAAGCGTCGGGCATCGGACACGCTCGCGGGTTCTTCGGCAAATTTGTCAAAAACCGAATCGGGCGTGCCGAAACTTTTATGTGTCGGTTCGAGTGCCAATCCGTCCCACGTATTTTGAACCGCGTCCGGGTCTTCAATCGCCAGGGTTGTCACCACCAGATTAACAATGCGGATTTGGTCTTTTTCGTCGGATTTCAGATTTTCAAGACTGATAACTTCACGCGGCGAAGCCGAGTTAATATTGTCGAATTTCCAGAGCGGCTCACCCGTTCGGCTGTCGCGCTCGATTCGCGCCTGATAAAAATCATAATCAGTCGGTGTCGGCGAAGTCGGCGGCGAAGTCACCGTTTCGTTACCAATCAAAACAATGTCGCCTTCGGTTAAACTGCCGACGGTCGGATTATCGTTTTCGTCCTTGCCGAGAATGCTTTGACCGAGGCGCAAAGTCAGCCAGACGCGCATTCTTCCCGCCATTCCGGGAAAACGTGCGCTGACGCGAATGTAATTACCCGAAGTCGGCTGTGTCTGTACAACACCGGCGGAAGTTAAAAAAGCATCGGCGCGACCGTCGGGCGAATCCGTCGAACCGGCTTCAGGCACTTTCGGATTGAAAGTTCGCGAAATATAAAGACGTTTCCCGCCTTCTTCAAAAAATGCACGGGCAGCGTGCCACAAATAATTGTGCATTTTTTTGTCTTTGACATCGCCGAACGAAAATTGCTGGCGGTCGCCATAGACACGCTCGAATTCGGCAAGACTGGTGATCACGTCAGGTTCCAAATTGACCGGACCGAAGCGTGTCGGACCGATAAAACCCGTCGTGGTTGTCCCAACTCCTTCAATTGACTTGGAACGATACGAAACTTCTTCAATATAAACTCCGGGCGCAAGATATTCAGGCATTGCATTTTCTCCTTTTTCTATCGGCTTTTTAAGCCGGACTAACAAACAAATAAGACGAAAAAACCGTTTCGGCAGAAGGCATCGGCGAAAGAATCGGTGCTGCACGCGAGCGCAAAATCAATTCCTTGCCGATCTGTAAAACGGCGGTTGTAAAACTTTCGGTTTTCGCGGCATTTGCCCAGAGCGTTCCGTTTGCCTGAGCCAGCACGAGTCGTAAATCGGGTAAAACTTCCTCGCCGGTTTCCGTTGAAAGCGGCGGCGAAGTTTGAAAAACTTTCGGGTCGTATTTAAGCGTTAAATCGAGATTCCATTTTTGGTCGGCGAGCGAAATGCGCGTCGCATCCGAAGGCGGCGAGGTGAACGGATTGTTTTGCGGCGAAAGCGCGGGAAACATCAGCACGATTCTTCCTTCGCGGTCGGCAATTCCCCGGGCGATTAAATTTGAATTAAAACGCGCTTCCAAAACCGCAAACGAAGCCGCCTTTTCATCGCTTTCGCGTAATTCGGCACGAATCACCGACATTCCGCCCAACACTTTGCGCGTCGGCGCGGAATAAAGCGGAATGCTCGGTAAATTTTTATTCGGCGAGGCGGACGGAATAGTTTCCCAACGGTAAATACCTTTGACCGGAAGTTCGAGCGTAAATAGAAACGGCTGAAAACGGCTTTCGTGATCAAAAATTTCGGCAATAAAAGTTTTTTGCGGCGGATTGTTTTGCCAGAATTCGGCATCGCCCGCGCCGCGCATAAATTCACCCAAACCGTCCGCTTTGTGCAGAACAAACACACCCGAACGATTCGGACGGGCTTCGGTTTTCCTTTTCCAAATAGTTTGCATCGCGGGATAAACCGAGACGGAAAGACCGTCTATGACTCTTTCGCCAGTTGCCGCGTCGTGAAAACACAATCCGAGCGGAGCGACAAGAGAAAGTTTTTCGATGTTTGGGACCGGGAACATAATACTTTTACATCATCTATATTTTTCTACGGTTTAACTTTTGCGAAATCAGCCTGCCGCGTTTGAACGGGCGCAGATTCTTCCGCCGAAATTGTCGAATCAATCCCGATAACTCTGGCAACATACGCCACCGACATCGGCAAACTAACCTTGAAAGCACTCCAAAGATTCGACATATCTTGAAGTGTCAGCGAATTGAAAATTATCTCGACGGTTTCATTCGGCTTAAAAACATCGGCTTCAGTTCCGAAATGATTCAATCTGCCGGCGGACAATATCGGCGAATCTTCGAGCGTCCGCATTGCCCAGCCGAGAATTCTTTGTTGTTTGACCGCATCTTTTGCCCAAACAGTAAGCAAATAATACAAGTCGAGAGGAAGCGGCGGACGGCGGGTAATCCCGTCCAAGCCTGTTTTAACGGGTAAATTTCTGAGTGAAGTATTTATTTCGGTGCGATAGAGAAAAAGAGAAATTCCTTCTTCCATCGCATTCGTAAAATTGGCAGTTTGGTAGAGTTCAAACCGGGCATTAGCAAACTCCGATTTGGGGATGTTGTCCGCCAGGAGACCTAAAACGGCTTGTCCGGTAACTGCGATTGCCTGTGCTTTTGCCACAAATACTACTCCTGCCGGGAAACAAATAATAAATTTGTCAGCTATCAATTTTAAAGTCGGACATACGAATCTGACTATGAAATCAAAGACAATTAAATTAGAACCTTTCGACCAAAATTGCTTTTAAAACTTCGGGCAATTTGAAGAAAACCTGCTTGAAAAATTATTAGGGCGATGATACACCCGTTATTTTGAGGTTGTCAATGTTTTTTTCAACTTAATTAACAAAAAACAAAATTGTTATTAATTTCTTTTTCTTTTTCAACGATTCATTAACCGTTTTTTTTATGTAATTAGGAGCAAGACGATTCATTTTTTAAGTTTTGCCAATTTTTTAAAGATATTTTGTCATTTCGCCGATTCAAGCTAAAATTTGAGCAATGATAAAACTTCTCGCGCTCGATTTAGACGGCACTTTACTTAATTCACGCGGCAAAATTTCCGTCGAAAATAAATTGGCGATTCGCAAAGCCGAAGAAAAAGGTGTGTTGGTCACGATTGCGACCGGCAGACGTTTCCGTGATGCGCGTCCGGTCGCGCTCGAAATCGGTTTTAATGCGCCGATTGTCACGCATAACGGCGCGTTGCTGAAATTTGCCGAATCGTTTCAAACAGTTGAATTTTCACTAATTCAAACCGAAACCGTCCGCGAAATTCTGCGGGTCGGGAAAGATACGGGCGGCGACGCACTCGTTTCGGTTGACCCGCACGGCAAAGGAACTTTGCTCTATGACCGAGTTTCGGACGAAAATCTGCCGCTTAGAAAATACATCGCGTGGTCAAAAACTCTGCACGGCGACGAAGCCGAAGAATCTGTTCGCCACGTCGAAAATCTCGAAAATATTTTGGACGAATCTGAAATTGTTCACGTTTCGTTTTCCGGCGTTTGTCAGGCAATGGCTGAAATGCAGAAAATTTTGGAAGATGAATTAAAAGATTCGGTCAATATTTTGGCGACGGTTTATCCGCATCTCGACTTCACGCTTCTCGACATTCTGCCGCCTGACGCTTCAAAAGGAATCGGCGTTGAAAAGCTCGCCAAACTGCACGGATTTTCGCACGAAAACGTGATGGTTTGCGGAGATAATTTCAATGATTTGGAAATGCTCGAATATGCGGGAACGCCCGTCGTGATGGGCAATGCCGCACCCGAATTACTCCAAAACGAAAACTATTACCAAACTTTGTCAAACGACGAAAGCGGTGTCGCCCACGCGATTGAAAAATTCATTTTGAAAAATTAAATTGTTGGTCAAATTCTATTTCTTTTGAAAAAAGACGATACGATTGGCTTACTTGAACAGGAAATTGTTAAAATTGGGGAAAAGAACAACTTAGATACGAAATCTGAGAATTAATTTAGGAGAAATAATGGCAAACAGAATTGCAGTTTTAGAAACGAACAAGGGAACGATCAAATTTGAATTGTTGGAAGAAGACGCGCCGAAAACGACCGAAAATTTTCGGCTTCTGGCGGAAAAAGGTTATTACGACGGCGTAATTTTTCACCGCGTCATCAAGAATTTTATGATTCAAGGCGGCGATCCGCTCGGCGAAGGCTACGGTGGCGAATCGGCTTGGGGCGGAAAATTCGAGGACGAAATCAACAAGTCTTCGACGCTTTATCAAGGCGGTTACGACAAAGGCACGGTCGCAATGGCAAACGCCGGACCGAATACGAACGGTTCGCAGTTTTTCATAATGCACATAGATTATCCGCTGCCGCCGAGCTATACAAAATTCGGCAAAGTCATTGAAGGACAAGATGTTATTAACGCGATTGCCGAAGTCGAAACCAATCCCCGCGACAAACCGCTCGAAAAAGTCGTGATGGAAAAAGTCTATGTCGAAGGATAAAAGTTAAAAAGCAGAAAAGTGGAAAAGTGAAAAAGTTAATTGAATTTATAGTCAACAAAACTTTTTCACCTTTTCACTTTTTAACTCTTTCACTTTATGAGAGCAGTTATTCAAAGAATTTCACGCGCAAAAGTTTCGGTTGACGGCGAAATTACGGGCGAAATCGGCAAAGGAGTTTTAGTTCTTTTGGGCGTTTCGCGTGAAGATTCGGGAAAAGAAGCGTTGTATTTGCTTGAAAAAACGCTCAATCTGCGGATTTTTGAAGATGCGGAAGGCAAAATGAATCTTTCGCTTTTGGACATCAAAGGCGAATTATTGGTTGTTTCACAATTTACGCTTTACGGCGATGCGCGAAAAGGTCGCCGTCCGTCATTTATCGAAGCCGCCGCGCCCATCGAAGCAAATCGGCTTTACGAGTTTTTCGTCGCCGAAGCCCGAAAACAAATTGAACGAGTCGCAACCGGACGTTTTCAGGCGATGATGGATGTCGAACTCGTCAATGACGGTCCGGTCACGATTTTGCTCGACAGCAGTAAAAGATTTTAGAAAATTTTTCTTTAAGATATAAATTTATGATCAAAAAACTTTCGCTTTTTCTCGTGCTATTTTCAGTCGTTTTTTCGCTTTCGTGCAATAACGGCACTAATTCAAACACAAAGGCATCAAACACAAAATCGGCGGCAAATGCCGATGTCAAAAAAGTCGTTGCGCCGGTTGCCGATAACGAAGTTGCCGTCATCGAAACCGATTTCGGCACAGTCAAAATCGAACTTTATTCAAATGTCGCGCCGAAAATGGTGGCGCGTTTCAAAGAACTCGCCAAAGAAGGTTTTTATAACGGAATCGCTTTTCACCGAATCAATCAAAGCGTCATTCAAGCCGGAAATCCCGACACCAAACCCGGCGGCAAACCGTCAATCGGAAGAGAAGGCGATTCGGGCAAACCCAACGTCGCAGCCGAATTTTCGGATATTCCATACGACACGGGAATTGTCGGCGCGGCGCGGCTCGGAAACGATGTCAATTCGGCAAATTCGCAGTTTTTTATTATGCTCAAACGCGAGAAAGGATTCGACAATAATTACACCGTTTTCGGGAAAGTTATCGAAGGACTCAACAATGTAATGCTGATTTCGGGCGTTCCGCGAGATGGCGAAAAACCGAATCCTGATGTCAGAATAAAATCCGTGACGATTCAGCCGAAATAAATTTTCTGCTATAATTTTTTCGATATGCTCGCGTAGCTCAGTGGATAGAGTGCTTCCCTCCGAAGGAAGAAGTCGCAGGTTCAAATCCCGCCGCGAGTATTTTTTATTTTAAAATTTTGTCCGAAATGCTGAAAATAAACAGCCGCGACAATCAAAAATTGAAACTCGCCCGTAAAGTTCGTGACGGGCTTGTGAAGGATTTGATTTTTGTGGAAGGTTTGCGGCTGGCGGAAGAAGTTTGGCGTTCCGAAATTCAAATAAGCGAGATTTTCGTGGTCGAAAATTTTGACCAAAATGCGCGAAATGCTCAATCATTAAAAGACTTTCAATCGAAAAATCTTTCAATCAACGAAGTTCCCGACAAACTCTTTCAATCAATCGCCGATACGAAAACCTCGCAAGGCATAATTTTGATTTGCGAAAAACCGCCGACCGAAAAGCAGGATTTCGAGACGAAGTTTACGCTTCAGAAAGGGCGTTTGCCGATTGTCGTTTTGCTTCACGAAACCAACAATCCTTCAAATTTAGGCGCGATTCTGCGCTCGGCGGAAGCCGTCAATGTTGGGGGAATTATAATTTCAAAAAATTCGGCGGATGTTTTTTCGCCAAAATCCTTGCGCGCTTCGATGGGCGCGGGTTGGCGTTTGAATATTTGGACGAACGCCGATTTTGACGAAGTTTTGGCGTGGTCGCGTGAAAAAAATCTGACTTCGACAGCGGCAGATGTCAACGCCGAAAAAAGTTACGACGAAATTGATTGGAAAAAGCCGCGACTGTTAATTTTCGGTTCGGAAGCGCACGGTTTGAGCGCGGAAGATTTTCGGAAAATTGACGAAGGTTTAATAATTCCGATGGAAAATGGTGTAGAGAGTTTAAATCTGGCAGTTTCGTGCGGAATTATTTTGTTTGAAGCGAAAAAATGTCAGAACCGTCTGCGGTAGCGGACGGGTTTTCAAGTAAAATTGCATTTTGACGAAAATTACCCGCCCGCTACCGCAGACGGTTCTGACCTCGTTATTGATTTGAATTTGTCTGATTATTTGTTTCAACCAACGGCGAAGATTTCGCTTCTCTTTCAAAAGCCGCTTGCGCCGCTTTGTCTTGCGAAATTGTCAGTCCTTGGGCAATGTCGGTATCCAAAATTGATTTCATTTTAGCATCGCTAAAATCCTTTAAATTATTTCTGGCGATGATAAATTGCCTTTTTGCTTCCTCGTAATTTTTCAGTTTTAGATTGGCTCTGCCCAAAAGATAAAACTCCAAAGCGTCTTTCGGCGTAGTTGTTTCATATTGTTTAATATATTGAGCCGGGTTAGTTTCCGCAGTGAACCGCGAGTTATCGGTCGTAGTTTGCGGAATGTTATTGGTTTGCGGAGTCAACGCCGGAACTTCCGCCGGTTTGGTGTTCATTGTCAGCCAGAAATAATATCCGGCAACGCCCAAAATCGCGCCGACTATCAGCCAAATCAGCGACGACAAGAGTTTGCCGAAAAATCCGCCGCCGCTTTTTTCTGCGGGTTCATAAACCGTGTAATCTTTTTTCGTTTCGACTTCCGGTTGCGGAATAATCGCCGGAGTTTCAGAAGCCGCAAAAGCCGCCGTGTGTGGAATCTCGACCGTTTCAGACGGAATTTGCGGTGCTTCCTGAACAGGCTCTTCCATCAAATACGCTTCGTCATCGTCGTTTGTATTACTGAAGTTCTGAGTCTGAGGAAGCGGTTCGCTTTCCGCCGGAGTTTGCATCGAAACGGGCATTTCGAGTGCGCGGGTCGGAACCTCGTCGTAACCGTCATCAAGATTTACGGGCGCGGTTTCCGAAACGGATTGCCGCGCCGTTGCAACGGTTGCTTCTTCGTCAATGACGGGAACAAAAGCCGCGTCGTTCGGTCTTGATTCGGTTACTTGTTGAACGATTTTGATGATCACCGCCGTCAGGTTGTCTTCCGCGCCGCGTTCATAGCAAATTTCCTTCATTTTTTGACAGATGTCTAACGGCGAGGCGTTTGAAAGAAGCAATTCGCGGATTTCAAAATCGTTGATATGGCGCGTGATGCCGTCCGAACAAAGCAGAAATGCCGTGTTCGAGTCGAACATAATCGTTTTCATATCAACTTCGACCGTGCTTTCCGCGCCGAGTGCGCGTGAGATCACGTTGCGCGAAGGATGATTGGCGGCTTGCGCGGCGGTCATTCTGCCCGCTCGAACCTCTTCTTCGACAACCGAATGGTCTTGTGTTTCGCGGTATAAACTTCCCTTGGCATCGAGCCGGTAAAGCCGCGAATCGCCGACGTGACCGATAGTTGCGATATTGCCCGAAAGTTGAAGCGCAACGACAGTCGTCGCCATCGTCGAAAGCTGCGGCAAATCGCTCGACATTTGATAAATGGCGGAATTGGCGCGTTCAATCGCAATCCGCATCATTTCTTCGGCATCGCCGCCCGCTTGCAGATTAACAAACGCCTCGCCCAAAATCTCCATCGCCATTTGCGATGCGACATCGCCCGCTTGTGCGCCGCCAACGCCGTCGGCAACCGCAAACAAACCGAGATTTTTCATTTCCAAAAATGAATCCTCGTTCTGTGGTCGTTTTTCACTTAAACCACGGTCGGAAACCGTTGCCGAATACGTCTGAAAATTATTTTCCGTCATTTTTCTCTCCAAGTTTCAGGTTTCAAGTTTCAAGTTCCAAGTTGTTTAATATTAACTTGAAACTTGAAACTTGAAATTTAATTTTGTTGGTCAGCCAAACGATCAACCGCGTTCCGATGCGAAAAAGCCATCAGCATTCCGAGCATCACGAAACTCGTGATTAACGAAAATCCGCCGTGGCTGACAAACGGCAAGGTAATTCCCGTCATCGGCAAAGCGCGGGTGATTCCCCCCATATTGACCAATGCCTGAAATCCGATGAACGCCGTCAAGCCCGCCGAACACAGTTTGCTGAACATATCTCTTGAATCTAAAGCGGTTCGCACGCCTGCGCTGACAAATACAATCAGCGCAAAGATTACCAGTAATCCGCCAAAAAGTCCAAGTTCTTCTGCCAAAGCCGCGTAAATATAATCCGAATCGGACACCGGAATCAGTTCGACATAACCCAAACCTAAACCGCGTCCGGTCGTGCCGCCCGAAGCCAAACCGAATGTCGCTTGCGCGGGTTGAAAAGCCAGAACATCAAACCACGCGTCAATATTGATTGATTTTTGCAGATTCGGGTCTTCCGCCAAAAGCTGCGGCAGATTCGGGTCTTTTTTGACTAAATCCTTGTAATAATCGTCGTAATCATCCTTCCACCAAGAAGTTTCGGGTGTCGGCGGGTTAAATCCGTCAAGCCACAGATGAAAGCGTTGCTGAATGCGGTCGGGCAAAATCGCTTTGACGGGTTTGGCAAGCGTCGGCAGAAGCGGAATTTTCTCCTGCGTCTTTTCGGGCAGAGCGCCGACGACCAAAATCCCGACCAGAAAAACGACGCTTCCGACCAGCACGAATCTCTGCGAAAAACGGCGCACGGCAACTACGAAAAGCGTGATATAAACCGAACTGAAAACCATCATCTGCCCGAAATCTTTGAGAACGAAGAACGGGAAAAACGGCATCATCGCCATCACGACAAGCGGCAAAACATCTTTTGCACGCGGAATTCCCCAATATGTCCGCGCCAGATTTTTATACAAAATCGCCAGAATCGCCGCAAAACCGATCAGAAACGGAATTTTCGCCGGTTCCCACGGTGTCATATTACCGATGGATTTCCCCGCTTTTGAAGTTATCGCCGCTAAAAGCAACGGCACAAGCGTCAGCAAAACAATCAAAAATCCGTTATTTTGCAGTAGTTTGAGAACATTATCGCGCTGCAACAGAAAAATCACGCCGATCATGCAGAACATTCCGAACAAAGGAATCAGGGTTCTGCCCGAGAATAAAACGCCGAAAAGCGTGTCGTTTACGGGACGCGGCGTTTCTTTTGACAAATCTACAGGTTCGGGCGGTGTTGGCGGCAAACCCATCATTTGTTTCTTTTCAGGCGAATAATTTTCCTGAATGTAATGAAGCTGTGCGGTTTTGATTTTCGCTTGCCGCATTTCAGACTTTTTGTCTTTTTGGACATATTCAGGATCGCTGAAAAGACGATATTGAACCGTCAAACCGATTGAAAAAAGCAAAACGGCTGAGGTGTAAAGCGTCCAATTTCCCTGAAATTTCAGCAAACGCGACAAAATTATCGGCAAAACTGCGAGAATTGTCAGCAAGCCGAGATTTCTTCCGGCAGTCGTAAAACTCGTTTCATAACCGCGAATCAACGCGCCGTAATAAACGGAATAATGCGAGATTGCCGTCATAAAGACAATCAAAATCAAAATCAAAAAATGCGACGACGCTCTGCTTTTCATATTACTGTTTTTTGACTGGATCGCAATCGGCTCGATTGCAACGCCGCGTTTTTCAGCGGTGTAAATAAGTTCGCTTTCATTCAACTTATTTCTTATCGAAACATTTTCTGAGCGGCGAAAAACACCGCTCATGCAAGCGAGCCGCTTGCGCTCCAATCACAACTACTTTCCTTTTTTCTTCACCGGAGTTTGCGGTTTCGGTTTGTATTTATCGCCCAAAAGACCTAATTCACGCGCTTTTAAAATCATATCGGCGGCAATCGGCGCGGCAGTCGTTCCGCCATACGCCGAACCGCCGATGTCTTCGATCACGACGGCAATTGCAAGTTGCGGATTTTCAAGCGGCGCGATACACAGAAACCAACCGTCCCAACGCGTGTATTTGACGGGTTCGTCATATTCAATCATTTCGCCGTTTTCATTCTTCTTCTTCCGCTTTTCGGTTTTTTTCGTCCCGTCTTTGTTATAAACCTGCACGCCGTCTTTATCCGCCGTTCCGGTTTTGCCGCCCGTTTCGATCCCCGTTCCGGCTAATTTTGCCCGCACGATGCCGCCCGTTCCGCCGGCTTCTTCGGTGACGGTTGACATAATATCCCGAATAACGGCGGCTTGTTCGGCTGTCAGAACCTGCGAATACATCTGCGGCGGCAGGTCGGCTTCGATTTTCGGCTTCATCAACTTTCCTTCCAGATTTGCCGGAGCCGAAGCAATCAAAGCCATCTGAAGCGGTGTCATTTGTCCCGCCAAACCTTGTCCCATACCTTCGACACCGAAATCGTAAAGCGTCAGTTGCTTGCCCGTCACAATCGTCGAACGCGCCGGAGCAATCGCGTTGGCAATACGTTTATTGCTCGCATTCCAGATGTCGGGATAAAAGCCTTGCGCCAAAGCATCTTTCGGCGTTTCGGTCGGGGCGATTCCCAATAATTGGGCGGTTTCGCCCATCCTGTCGCGTCCGAGGTCATTGGCAAGTTGTGAAAAAAATTGGTTACTCGAAACCTTGAAAGCCTCTTTCATAGCGACATCGCCGCAAGCGTGACAACTGCCGCCCGCATCGCAAATCGGTCTCGAACCTTTAAAAGGCGTGTAGCATTCGGGCGCGGGTTTGCCGGGTAAAACTATATTTTGTTTGCCGGCGCGAAATGCCGAAATCATCGTAAAAGTTTTGAATGTCGAACCGGGAATATAAAACTCGCGGGTTGCCCGATTCAAAAGCGGCTGGTCTTTTTTGTTGGCTTCGAGTTTCAAAAATCCGTCGAGCGATTCGGCTTCTTTCAGATTGTATGAAGGATTGGAATACATCGCCAAAATGTCGCCCGTTTGCGGATTTAAGACGACGATTCCGCCAATTTTTCCTTCCAGACGTTTTGCCGCGTAAGCCTGCAAATCGCGGTCAATCGTGATTCGCACATCTTTATTTTCGGGTTCGGGCTTTTTGTATTTCGTCAGAATTTCCCACGATTCGGGCATCGGGTCATCCACTTTTTGATAAAGCGTCCGTTCGAGTCCGGGCGTTCCGCGTTCTGTTCCGAGCAGATGCGCCATTTCCCTTTCGAGCGGAAAAGTTCGGTCAATCGTCCCGTCTTTATCAACTTTATAATAAGCCAGCGAATTATTGAGTTTGCCCGAACGGTCGAGCATCCAACCGCGCAAAGTCGAAGCGGTCGTCCGCCGGTTGCGTAAATCTTTGTAGCTCAAAGCCTGAAACTGTTCGTTGTTGGTGTCGGCGTAATAAGTCCAGTAAACGTGAAAACCATAAACCGTAAATGCCAGCAAAATAAAGACGACCTGCCAGATTCTGAGGCTCCGGTTGGTCAGCGTCGAACTTAGTTTTTTGATAACCTCCTTCGGCAGATTTTCTTCAAAAGAGAATTTCGGGCGGCGAAAATTTCCGTAAAAAGACATTATCAGAAACCAAATCAGAACCGACATTCCGATCAAATAAACAACACTCAAGCCTGCCGGAGTGCGTTCCAAAACCTGTCCGCCGAAAATATTTTCGGGGCGAAGTTTGTCGAGTTGTAAAAGAAACATCAAAAAAATCATGCGCGTTTTAATCCTCGTTTGAAAAATCGTAATTTATTCGGTCTTGCGTTGATGCCGAAGAATTGGTTTCCGTCTTTTCTTTAACATCGGGTTTAATTTCGGGTTTTACTTCGGGTTTTACTTCGGGTTTTACTGCCACGAATTTCGTTTCCGGCAAATTTTCTTTCGGCGGAATATTTTCAGACCCGTTTTGCGGCGGCATAAATTCCGTTTTCACCGAAATATCTTCGTTTGAATTAAAAGCCACCGTTTGAGTATCGCGCTGGCTGGCGGAAAATGCTTCGACGGGTATTTCATTCATCGTAACTGCTTGATTGATAACCTCTTCAACCGCTCGCGGAATATGCTCAAAGGTAACTTCGATGTTGCCGAATTTCACTATTTCGCCGCTCGCAACCGGAAATGCGCGTCCGTAGGCAATACGTTTGTCGTTGATAAATGTTCCATTGGTCGAGCCTGTGTCGGCAACCATCAATTGCTTTTCGGAATTTAAAATAAGTGCCGCGTGGATTTTGGAAACGCTCGTATCTTCAACACTTAAATCGTTTTCTTTAGTACGTCCGACACTTCGGCGTTCCTTTTCTTTGAATGTCAGTTCGACCTGTTTATGTTTAGCGTTCAAAGTGAACTTAGCGATAAAAGTTTCGACTTCTACTTCAAGTTTTATTTCGGGCAGTAATTGCGGCAGATAATCGCCGACTTTGATTTGCGGAACGGTCACGTTGACGGCGGCTTCGCGTTTTTCCTCGTCGAATTTATCGAAAGTTACCAGAAGTTTAACACCTTCGGTAAAATAATCGGGCGTAACTTCAAGATAAATCGGCGCGTAAGTGTGATAACGATTGTCGTTGATATGGTCAATCGCGGCGATTTTCAGTTCGTTTTCGAGTCTCGTAATCGCTTCTCTCGAATCGGTCGAAAATTTGTCCCATTGCATTTTGAGTTTGATATTGTGCGGAACAAATTTTCCTTTTGCGCCTAAATCCTTGACTTCCATATCGAGCAATTTCTTTAATTTTTCGCTCAATTCGCTGGTCGCCAAACTGCTCGAAGGTGTCCAGCGGCGACCTGTCAGACGGTCAAACGTATCGCCGAGTTTGGTCAAAACGCCGCGCATCAGCCCCTCAATCGAAATTTTCTTTTTTGATGAATTATTCTCTTCGGACATTTTCGAGACTTAACTGTGGAAAATAAATTATTTTTTAATTACTTAGTGCCGTCATTTTAGCCGAAACCGCCCACAAAAGAAAGTGAATTTGACTCTAAAATATGCAGATTTTCACAAAATTGAAAATATTTTTGGAAGATGTTTTACATTGTTTATCTATTACCTATAAGTCAGTTTGAAATCTTTTCATTCACCGATCAGTCAAATTGAATCATCCATCACAAAAACTTCGATATATCAGTAGTCACGAGCAAGGTTTATTGAATGAGGATAGGAAATTATGTCGCGTGGATTTTCGATGGTCGAGCTTTTAATAGTTCTGACGGTGATCACAATTTTATTGGGCATTTCGCTCTTTTATCTTTCAGGACACGAACGATTATTTCGTCCTGACGAACAGGCGTTGAAAATTATCGATCTTTTTCAAGAAGCCCGTCAACGGTCATTAACGCAGCGCGAAACAATGCGCGTCGAGGTTGACTTGACCGACAATATGGCGCGCTTGATTGACGAAAATCTGCCGAACACCGCCGCCGATGACCGGGTGATTAAAAGTATTGTTTTGGCGGCGCAGACGGAAGTCAAACTCGATTCGCGTCCGCCGGATATTTCGACCAATCCAACTGAGATTATGCCCGTTCCAATCGCACAATTCCGTCCGAGCATTTATCCGCCGAGTGCTTCGCACAACGTCTGCACATTCAGATTTTTGCGAAACGGAACGGTTGTCAACGAAGGAACCGATGCGGTCGGTTCAAATGCGACAACCACCGGATTAACGCTTTTTATCTGGTCGCCGAAGGAAAATTCAACCGGCGAATCGGAAATTGCCCGCGCCATCACGGTCATCGGCGCAACGGGTTCAGTCAGATTCTGGGAATACAACCGTAATGTCACGGACGCGAACAAATGGAAAGATTCGCGGCGGATGAGTATTTACGGCGGGCAAACGGGCGGCTCAAATTAAAACCCGATTCCGGGATTTAATTTCGAAACCTTCGGAGAAATAACAAATGTCTCAAAAATCGAACGAACGCGGATTTTCTTACATTGACGTAATGATTGCGCTCGTCATTTTAATGATCGGGATTCTGGCTTCGACGGCGGCTTTGACGGCTAACCTGGTGCGTTCCTACGAAACCGAAAAACAGGTAATCGCCAAACAAGTCGCACTTTCGACGATTGAATCAATATTTTCGGCGCGTGATATTGCGCGAATCGGCGCGGTTTCGGGCTGGGATTCGATTGGCAATGTCGGAAGCAATCCCGATTCGAGCGGCACACCGCAAGGGGTTTTTCTGACCGATTTTCGACCGATTCGTGAGGATTTGGGTTGGGACGGAGTTGCCGGAACAATTGACGATGCCTGTGCGGCGGGAAGTGCCTGTCAGGTTGCCGGAAGAACTGACAACACGAGCGATGTGATTACCGGTTTTGAGCGAAGAATCCTCATAACCGATTTGCAGGATTCCGAGCGTCCATCGCCGCCGCATTCGATTTCACGCCGCCGGATTGATATAACGGTGCGATATTTTGTCAACCAATTAGTGCGCGAGCAAACTGTCTCGACGATCATTACAAATTACGCGGAGTAAAACCAGATGAGGAAAAATTTCAAGCTGAAACGATCTGCCGAAAGCGGTTTTTCAATTGTCGAAATGATTGTGGCGATGGTGCTTTTTATGATCGTCATCGGCACGATTTACGGGCTTTTGCAGATCGGTTTAATTGACCGTAACCGTGCGAGCCGCCGTTCCGATGTCTTGAAAAATGCGCGGGCGGCGATGCATTTAATCGGCAGAGACGCTTTGAACGCGGGTTTGAGCTACAACAAAAGCGGGGCGATTGTGCCTGATAATTTTATCTCGACACGGCTCGGCATTCCGGTGGATGGCGATAACGACCGCGACGTTTTAACTTCGATAATCGGCGGCAACAATCTTTTTTTCAACATTCTAAGTCCCGACACGAATGCGCGAACCGATTTAATTTCCTTTGCCTACCGCGACAGTGAGTTTAACGGCGGCAATGTGATTTCGTTGATTAATGCCAACGCCGCATCCTCCGCGCCCGCCACCGTCAGACTGCAAAGTGCGGCGGGCGAAACGAGAAATGCCAAAGGTTTTGATTTGTATCTCGTTGAATCGGACAGTACGCAGGTCGCGGTAATGGCGACCGGATTGCCTTCGTCCAGCACGATTGATATTGCTCCGGGCGACCCGCTCGGGATAAATCAGCCGCTCAACGGAACCGGCACGGGCGTGAGTCTTTTGCAGAAATGCACGGCGACAATCACGGAAAACTGTACGAGTTATGTCGCGTCGGTCAAAAGATTTTTCTGGGTTGCTTATAAAGTCAAAAGTGACGGAACGCTTGTTAGGATGACGTTCGGCAACAATACGGGCGCACTCGCCGCCGAGCAAATCCAGGAAATGCCGATTGCTTATAACATCGAAGATTTTCAAATTAAATATGTCCTGGAAGACGGAACGACCACCGATAATCCGTCCGTCGGAGCTGATGGAGTTCCCGGAACTGCCGACGACCGGCTTTCGGATTTTAATTTGGTCAGACAAATCACCATCACGATAAAAGTTCAGGCAACCGAAAACGACGAACAACTCGGAAAACCGGACAGCATTACGCTGACGGGAACTTTCAGCGCGAGAAATTTAGAATATGACGCAGGTTAAAAGGAGTAGAAGTATGAAGAAAATTGGGGCGAAACAGGAAGACGGCACGGCAATCGTAATTGCTTTACTGATTTTGACGTTGCTGACTGCTTTTGTGGCTTTTGCTGTCTCACGCACGACCAGCGAAACCGTTGCGACATCAAACGATGCGGCGGAATCGCGGGCATTTTCGGCGGCGCAAGGCAGTCTCGAAGTGATGACGCGAAATTTTGATAAGATTTTTGAGGAAAAACTTTCGCCTGCGCCGGCTGATCTTCTGCACGTTGAAGCGTTAAAACCGCCGGGATTCGATACCCAATACGATTTTGAACAGGAAATAACCCAAACCGAAGCGACAAAAACGGTAGTGATGAGCGGACAGCTTCTGCAAGGATTGAACGCTCTGCGCGATGAATGGCAGATTGACACGACGGCAACCGATAAATCGAACGGCGTGCAGGTGGCTCTGCGGCGGAAGTTTTACAACAACCGCGTACCGATCTTTCAGTTCGGCATTTTCTACGACGACGATTTGGAATTCCATCCGGGTCCGCGTTTCGATTTCGGCGGTCGCGTTCATTCCAACGACAATCTCTTTTTAAACGCCGGAACGGGACTTTATTTTTCATCGCGGGTTTCCGCCGCCGGACAGGTTTTCACGGATGTCGCACGAAATGGACGCGATTGGTCGCAGTGGGGCGAGAATGTCTGGATTAAAAACGGTTCGGGAACTTATGTCAAACTAACTCATTCGATGGGCAGTGTGGTCAAAGCTCCGATCAGCGGTGCGCCTGTTTTCCCTTCCAATCCGGATATGCCGACAGTTTTTAAAAATCCGGCGTGGGGTTCAAATCAAGGACTTTTTCAGGGCAATCTTTTATCGGAACAAAAATCGCTCAATCTGCCTTTGAAAATCGCCAGCACGATTGCGGGTGCGCCGCTCGACTACATCGAACTCGTCAAACGCGGTCGAAATGTCGGCGATTTATATAACGACGGCGTTGGCGTTGCGCCGGTCACAGCCGCCGTCGCCGATACGATTGTGACGAGCAAAGAGCGTTACTTCAACAAAAAAGGTATCCGCATTTCGCTGGCGGACAGCAAAGCAAAACTTCCCGGTTGTGCTTCCGGCACGGGAACCGCGGCAGTTACGACGGCTTGCGGAATTCGTCTGGACGGCGGTTCTTCGGGCGATGGTTCGACGAATGCCGACGCGGCGGACGGTTCGCGCGGCTACCGACCGCTGCCGATGGTTGGCGGTTATCAGGCGACACGGCTCAACGGCGGACGATTGACCGGAACGACCTGGATAAAAATCGAACTGGTCAACATTGATTCGACGACCAACACGATTCAAACGCAGGACGTAACTGCCGACATTCTGAGTTTGGGTGTGACCGAACGCGCACCGTTTAACATTTCGGGTTACGGAACAGCCGACAGTCGTTCGGTCGTCAAGCTGCAAAGATTTGCGATTCCGGGAGTTGATATTCAACCCGCCGCGCCCTTAAATTTTATGTCCTATCCGAATTTGGGCGGAACAAATTATAACGTGGTAATTGCCAGAGACCGCCCAATCGTCAGCGGCGTTCCGGGTGTGTGGACAATTCGGGATAACGGTTATATAGCCGATAATCCGGCGCATTATAAAACTATCCCGTCGCCGGGTGCGACCGGACTTGAACATCAAGTCGTGCCGTTTCCGATCAAAATGTTCGACACCCGCGAAGGTCTCTACAACGATACCATCAATATCAGCACGACTTACGGCGCGAATGTTCCGCGTGCAGGCGTGATGAGCTTGATTGATATTGACGTGACGAATCTGAAAAACTTTCTCGACGGAGTTTACAATACTTCGATGCCGCAAGCCGGAACGGCTTTCACGACTGCCAATTCGCGGGGTTTGCGAAATACTGATGTCCCGGAAGCAAACGGCTGGGTTTTGTATGTTTCCGACCGGCGCGGCGACGGCGATTTCGACGGTGAATACGATATGGAAGATATTTACGGCAACACGGACGGAATTCTCCAACCCGGCGAAGACATCAACAATAACAATCGTCTGGACACGAATTTCTTGAGCGAAGCGGTTCGCTACACCAGCACGCCCATTTCAAACACGGCTGATTCGCCCGCGCTTGCCGCCTCGGTTGACCATCAATATTACCGTCGCGGAGTCAGGCTGATTAACGGTTTGCGATTGCCGGGCAACTATGATCCGGGAGCTGCGCTGAATACGCGGGGTTTTACGGTTGCCTCGGAAAACGGTGTTTATGTTCTCGGAAATTATAATGCGTCGGGCATCAGTTCGGTCGGCACGCCGACACCGCCGAGCGGTTACAATCCGCAAAACACATCCGCCCACGTTCCGGCTTCGGTCGTCGGCGATACGGTGATGGTTCTTTCAAACGCTTGGAACGACGCGAAGAGTTTTCGTTATCCGTTCGATTCCGGTCAGCGCGTGGCGAGCGAAACAACCGTGCGGTTTGCGATGCTTTCGGGCGATTCGCGCAGCAGTATGGAAAATACGCCGAATCAGGGCGCGGGCGACCCGCGAATGTGCGGCGGCGTTCATAACTTTAAGCGGTTTCTCGAAAATTGGAGCAATATACGCCTCAATTACGTCGGTTCGCTGATTAATTTGTTCAACGCCCGCAACAATAACGGCTCGTATAAAAACTCGGGGAAAATTTATAGTCCGCCTAACCGCAACTGGGTTTTCGACGCATCTTTCCTTGACCCGGCACGGCTTCCGCCCGGCACGCCTTATTTTCAAAACATTCAATTAACGGGATTCCAAAGGGTGAATTAAACCCCGCCGGATTTCTCGAAAATTGTTGCCTGCCCCAAAGCCTTCGCGTAATTTGCGAGGGCTTTTGAGCGTTTGGCTAAAATATTTCATAAAAACCTTAAAGATTTTACCGCCAGCCTTAAGGTTTTCGACAATATCCTTAAGTTTTTTCGGTAGTGAGTTAAAAGTCAGAACCGCCTGCCGTAGCGGGCGGTTTAAGCCAAACATTGTAATAGCTAAAGTAAAACCATTCCGTAGGCGCAAATGGTTATGCCCTGTTTATATTTATATCTATAAATTATTTGAAGGCTGGACATAATTCAACTGACTGGAGCGCAATCGGCGCGATTGCAACACCGCTGTTTTTTAGCGGTGTCACGGCTTTAAGGGAGAAATCAACTTAAATTTATGCAAAGTCTTCGACACCGCTGAAAAGCGCGGTGTGGCAATCGAGCCGATTGCGCTCCGGTCAGTTGAATTATGTCCAGACTTCAAATAATTATTCGGTTTCAGTCATTTGCTTGAGCCGTTTATCGTTCGCGTTTTCAATTTTTAGCACATCACCCGGCGCACATTCAAGCACCTCGCAAATTTTCTCCAAAGTTGCGAAATTAATCCCCAAAGCCTTGCCCTTTTTAAGCCGCCATAGTGTCGTGTGGCTGACACCCGTCTGTTTCGAGAGCCAATAAAAAGAACGTCCGCGTTTTTCGAGTAGCGAATCAATCCGAACTTCTATAATCATAAATTCAATTTCCCGCCAATATGTTTTCTATATGAAAAATATGTTATAAGCGCAATATATTGCACATTTGACATATAGTCAATCAACGGCGTATGCTGTTAAAGTAAAGAACATAGCTTATTCTTTTCTCAGATTTCTCTGGAATTAGCCGGACCTACCTGAAGTTTACAGCTAATTTTATCGAGAAAAACAATGACCAATCTTAATATTACAGAACGCCGGAGCGGTTCGGTGACCGTCTTGGATTTGCAAGGCAACATCCGACTCGGCGAAGGCAATATCGAACTTCATAACATCCTTCGTTTTCTGGTCGAAAAAGGCGAAAGACGCATTTTGCTCAATCTCGCGGAAGTCAGCTATATAGATTCGAGCGGCTTAGGCGAATTGGTCGCGGGTTATACGACTCTGCAAAAAAATCAAGGCGAATTGAAACTTCTGCATCTAACGATGCGCGTTCGTGAATTGATGGTCATCACAAAACTGCTGACGGTTTTTGAGGTTTATGACAGCGAAACGGAAGCGATTAATAGTTTTCAGGCTGAATCACAAAACGCCGAAACCGAGCCGGAAACCGTTATCACCGGAAAACTCGATGAATCATTAGTTAGTTAAAGGAAGCAATTTTATGAACGGAAGGTTCAAAGTTTAAGGAGACCTCGGCGTGTTAATAGTAAATTTGCTCGTTAATGAAAAACTGCTCAATGCCGAAACTGCTCTTAACCGGGCGGACAGCGGCAACATTATCGAGCTTTGCAAAGCGTATCTTTCGGTTTTGACCGAATACCGCGATGAGCTATACAAACTTCGCAGTGCGCCGGAAATCAATCTTAACCAATCGTCGAAACTGGCACGCGAACTGACCGAACAAGTTAGAAAAGCAATTCGTTCAGCCATCGAAATCACGACCCGCGAACGTAACGAAACTGAAAAACTGCTCGAATCTTTTACAGCCATCAGCGGTTATGAAGCGGTCGAAACATTTAACGAATTAAAATATCAAGGTTTTGACAGTTGGGAATTATGGTCGGGCGGCACTCGTTTGAAAAGTGATGCCGAAGGTGAAAACCGGATGACTATGCAGGAAACTGTCGAAACGGCAAGTTTGCTTCGCCGCGAAGCCTATCTGGCGCAAAAAACAGCGGCAAGCAATACGGTTTAAGGAAATATAATGCAACAAGCAACTAAAAGTTATGCGCCGGCAAAATGTGCGTGGTGCAGCGGATCGGGAAAGTGGAATGTCGCACCGGGAAATACCGCTTCGTGTATCGTCTGCGGCGGAAAGGGAAATGTTTCAGTAACACAACCGACCGAACATTGCCAACAATGCCAAGGCAGCGGACGCGGCAATACGATTAGTCCGTGTCTGACCTGCGCCGGCACGGGCTGGGCAACATATCTCAGCAGTAACAGATTTAGAAAATAAACAGTTCTCTATGAATCGCAACTCAAAAATTAAAGTAATCAAAAAGAACGAAGTTATCATCGCCAAGCCGCCGATTATGACGGAGAAAAACCTCCAGGATTCAGCAACCCGTGAACAGGCTTCGACGGTTTCCGATTGGATCAACGAATTTCAAACGCGCCGTTGCGAAGAAATCCGCCAAGCCTTTGACCAACTTTCTACCAAGCGTCTGCAAACGATATGATTTTTCCGCAAAAAACAAAAATTACAAGTTATTTTTAATCAGTCGCCTCCAATTCTTCTTCCAAAAGTTGTCTTTCATACAAATCGGCATATTCGCCGCCAAGTTTTAATAATTCTTCGTGCGTTCCGCGTTCGATGATGCGCCCGTCGTGAAGGACGCAAATCAAATCGGCATCACGAATCGTCGAAATGCGGTGCGAAACGATTAAGGTCGTGCGGTTTTCGCGGACATCGCGCAAACCGTGCAGAATTTTTTCTTCCGTGTAAGTATCAACCGCCGACAGCGAATCGTCCAAAATCAATATTCGGGGTTGGCGCATAACGGCGCGGGCAATCGCCGTACGCTGTTTCTGTCCGCCCGAAAGCGTAATGCCGCGTTCGCCGACGCGTTGTTCGTATTTATACTCAAACTCTTCGATGTCATCGGCTAAACCCGCGATTTCCGCCGCTTTTTCAACCGTCATCTGGATTTGGGATTTGGGATTTGGGATTTGGGATTTGTTTTCACTCTCCACTCTCCACTCTCCACTCTCCACTCCAAAGGCGATATTTTCGGCGATGCTGTCCGAGAAAAGAAAAGTTTCTTGCGGAACGAAGCCGATTGATTGGCGAAGCTGTTCAAGGCGGTAATGCTGAATCGGGATTCCGTCAATTAGAACCGAACCTGCGGGCGCATCTAAAAGTCTTGGAATAAGTGTTACGAGCGTTGATTTTCCGCTGCCGGTTTTGCCGACGAGCGCGACGGTTTTGCCTTGCTCAATCGTCAAATCAATATCTTCCAGAACAGGTTTTCCGTTGTAGGCAAACGTCAGATTTTTGAACTCGATTTTACCTTTGATGGACGGTTGTTCTTTGGCTTGTACGTCGTCTTTGATGGTCGGAACGGTTTCCAAAATCACGTTAAAGCGTTTCAAACTCGCCGTTCCGCGCTGATATAAATTAACAACGTAGCCGAGCGCGATAAGATACCAAATCATTCTTTGGAGATACAAAATAAACGCCGTAAAATCGCCCGCCGTAATCTCGCCGCGCACCGCCATCGGCACGCCGACCGCGACGATTATTACAAAACCCAAACCGATAAAGAAAAAAAGCAACGGACGCATTGCCGCCGCAAATTTCACGAGCTGTAAATTTCGGGCGGCATATTCGCGGTTGAGTTCTTGAAATTTCTCGACTTCCGCGTCTTCCTGCGCGTAAGCGCGAATGACGCGCACACCCGAAAGATTTTCCTGTGCGCGAGCCGTGATGCCCGAAAAATATTCCTGAATCTTCTCGAAACGAACGTGAATCTGTTCGCCCAAATATTTGACCGTCAGCGAAACGAGCGGCATCGGAATCAACATCAGAAGCGTTAATTTGACGCTCGTGTTGAGCAAAATCGGCAAAACGATAATCAGCGCAAAAATTGCCTGAAACGAATATAAAATCATCGGTCCGACAATTTGCCGCACCGCGCTCAAATCGTTAGTCGCCCGCGCCATCAAATCGCCGACGCGGTTGTTATAGAAAAAATCGAGCGGCTGATTAACGAGCGCGGCGTAAAAATCTCGGCGCATATCATATTCGATGTGGCGCGAAGCATTGATTAACAACCGTCTTTGCCAAAACAGAAAAACCGCGCTGATTAAACTTATGCCTAAAATCCAACCGACGTGAAAACTGATGATCGAAACCGACAGCGAGCCGTCGTCAGCGCGGTTTTTGATGTCGTCAATCGCGTCGCCGATCAAGTAAGGAACATAAAGTCCGAACAGCATCCCGAAGAAAATAAAGACGATGCCGAAAATGACATTCCATTTGTAAGGCTTGAAATAACGCGCAAATTTTTTAATCTCTTCCATTTCAATTTCGACGAAAATTTAGCTTTTAAAAATATTAACTCAAATCAAAAAACAATTCTGTCATAATGGACAAATCAATCGAAATTTTTATTTTTCTTGCAAAAGAACAATAATTTTGGCAGAATATGCGCCGTAGTTACGCATATTTATCTAGTAAACAGGTTATTGTTCGGGCATTGCCAAATTTTTATCTCCTTGATCGTATTTTATCTATGGGAAAGTTGAATATTATTGATATGAAACAAAAGCTGAAAATTATTATTTTTTTTATGTTTATCGGCTTTGCCGGATTAATTCTGTTGCCGCGTCTTTTTGTGACAACCGCCAATACTGCTGTTGTGCCATCAGACGAAAAATCTGCAATCAATCCGATTGCGGAAACCAACCAGCTGCCGGAAATTATGGAATTACATCATAAAGAAATCGGTTTCGGGCAGAGATGGTATTTCGGTATCGAAGTGATTGATGAGGAAGGCGATCTCGTGCGGACGGAATTGGTTGAAAAACCGAAGTCGGCAAAGTTTAATCAAAACACTCTGACGGTTGATTGGACTCCGCAGAAAAGCGACGGAAAAAGCGGAAAATTTGTTGTCAAAGTGACCGAAATTCCGCGTGATAAAACTCGCCAAACGCGCACGGTGACGAAAGAATTTAACGTCAAAATCGTTAAAAAGCCCGTCCAACTGCTGAAAATGCCGCCTGCGCCGCTTGAAGTTGACGCGCTTGTAACAATTATTGACCCCGAACGCTTAAAAGCGGCGAATCAAAAATGGAACATCGTCAATCTTTTCCAAAGAATCGCCGAAATCGAAGCCGACAAACAAATCAAACCCGGTTCGGACATTCAGCCGACCGACGGCGCACAGCTTTTCCGCGATTCGATGAAAGAATTGGCGGTTTTGCACAAAAATCCGACGCTCGACCCCGACAGCCCGCAGTATAATCCCGAATGGAACGCCGAGCATTGGAAATTGATCGCGGTGCGTCCGCGTTTGAACAAACGTGTTTTCGAGTTGCGTTTGATTTATTTCAACATCAAAGCCGCCGAACAAGCCTATCTGATGCCGCGAATGCGGCTCGTGCGCGGCAAAGACGCGGGCAGACCTGAAGAATTGCGTCTGAAAAACAACACGGTTTTTGCCAAATTGTTTCACGAATCGTTTTTCGACGGCGAAAATATGAAGCCCTTTGTTGCCAACGACAAAGCGAAATACGGCGAAGCTCTGGCGGATTTTATGACCAAAGTTTTGACTTATTACGACAAAGACGACCCCGCAATGCGCGGAAATCTGGCGGCGATTCCGCATAATTCGCGGCTCGGCGGCGGCAACGAGTATGACGAAAAAGGAAATTATCTGCACGGCGACGGCTGGCTTCTCGGCGCAATAAAAGCCGGCACGGTCGAACGCAGCGGCAAAAAAATGATTGCCTTTGTCAGCCCGTTTATTGACGGTTTTTCGCCCTCGATAAAACCGAACAAAGAAAATACTTCTTATGTTAATTTTCCCGCGCCGATTGCCGACGCGAACAATCCGAATTATCAAAAAGGCTGGGAACATCTGATTGACGACGACGACAAAGGAAATATGGCAATTCCGCAGGTTTTGGCGGACGGCACGGTGAAACGAAGCAATATTGACACGACTTTAAATCTTTACGAAATTCAGAGCCAGTTCCGCTTTGCCGAAACGCCCTGGCGCGATGCGCGGCGGCGGATTTTTGAGGAACGCGGAATGACCTGTATGCAGTGCCACGTTCGCAATTTCGACGAGGGAAATTATCTGACCGATATGCGCGACCCGCAGAAAAATTCAAAGGATTTTGCGACCAACGCGGTGCCGCGTGTGTTTTTTATTATCACGCCGACTATGCACAGCGGTCGCCCCGAATATATGCGGCGCGGCGAAGCGGAACAAGTCGGCAGTTTGCAGGGCGTTTTCCGCGATTATTTAGGCATTAAAGTCAAAATCAATTCGCCGCTTGCGAGCGATTGGGTTCACAATACGAAAAAAGGAAAAAGCTAAGACCGGAGCGCAAGCGGCTCGCTTGCAATGAGCGCGATAGCGCGAAAAACGCACAAGCAGGAAGTAAGTTGAATTTACGCAACCGCCGTTACATCGCTGAAAAACGCGATGTTGCAATCGAGCCGATTGCGCTCCAGTCGAGTCGGAGGAAAGAGTTAAATGAACTTTCAAAATCTTTGTAATCAAAAATCGTTTCAATCTCTAATGTCCGTCGTTTTAATCACGATTTGCGCGGTTTCGGCGAACGCGCACGTTAAATGGTTTTTCGATTATGACGTTACTAAACCGCCAACGCCGATCGGCGAGGTTTTGGACGGAACATTCGTCAAAATGTTTCTCGTTTCGGTTGCCGGATGTTACATATTTTTTCTGCTCGACCGCTATATTTACGAAGAAGGAATTTTGGCGGAGTTCGACAAAAAGATGAAACTTTTCGACAATGCCGCGAATACGATTATGCGCGTTGCCGCCGGAATTTTTTTCTTCGCGCTTTTCGGTTGGTGGGCTTTCGGCGTTGGGCAGAGTTTTTTTCTTACGCCCGAACTCAAAACGAATGCGGCTTGGGTGCCTTGGCTGCATTTGATAATGGCTTTGGCAGTTATTTCGCGCTACACGGTTTTTGTCGCCGGAATCGGCGTATTTGTTCTCTACATTGCCGCCACCTTTGATTACGGGCTTTTTCATCTCTTGGACTATATGATTTTTCTCGGCATCGGCTATTATCTGACCGTTTCGCAATCAAAGACGAAAGGTTGGATAAAATCAGGCTTTGTCGTGCTTTTCGCCTGCGCCGGATTGACGCTGATTTGGGCGGCTGTCGAAAAATTTGCTTATTCGCATTGGACGATTGCAGTTTTGGCGGACAAACCGCACGTTACGATGGGAATGAGTCCGCCGATTTTTATGAAGGTTTCCGGCTTTATCGAGTTTTTCGTAACCTTTATTCTGCTTGGCGCGGTGTCGGTTGTCGGACGTTTGATTTCGCTCGGCTTTATGTCGGTTTTCGTGTTGGCGGTTTTCGAGTTCGGCACGCTCGATGCCGTGGGACATATGATGATTGTCGCAATCCTCTGGGTTTTAATCGTGCGCGGTCCGACCGATGCGCGAAATATGCTCGTGCTACCCGATAAATCGCTTTTTACGGAGGCATATTTTATGACCGGACTTTATTTTCTCGCCTTCGTAATGATTTTTATTCTTTATTACGGCATTCATCATTTAACATACGGCTCGTAAAATTTACACTTTTGTATAAGTCGAAAGCGCAGTCGCAATCAATTTGCCTTCTTCGTTAATAACTTCAGCCGAAACGGTTTGGATTTTTTTGCCGTTTCGCACAACCTTTGCCGTGCAGAAAACTTCACCATCTTTGTGCGGACGCAAATAATGAACGGTCAAATCAATCGTCATTGTTTGCTCGCCTTTTGCCAGACACGAAATACACGCAAAAGCCGTTGCCGTGTCAATCAGTGAAGCCGTCGCGCCGCCGTGCAAAAAACCGTAAGGCTGACGCAATTCGTCGCGCATTTTTAACTTCAAAACTGCTTCGCCGAATTTTAAATCTACTAATTCAAAACCGAGTAGCGACGGATAAGGAATCTTTTTTATCATTTCCGCCGCCGTTTGTTTTTGTTCTTCAGTGATTATTTTTTCACTCATTTTTATTCTTGTTTCTGTAAAATCTTCCGAAATTCTTCAGTCGAAACCCGTCGAAAATCCGTCGGAACGGCAAAAAGATTTTCGTCCGTTTTCAGTTTCAGATTTTTTAATTCGACCGTATAAGTCAAAACTTTCTGCTCGCCGATAATGGCGTAAAACTCTTGTTTGACGGGCAAACCGAGTTGTTCATCAATCGAAATCAGCATTTCAGACAAAACGCTCGCGCCCAATCCGACGCGGTATTTTGTGATGTTGTCGGTTGTTTCCAACTTTTCAAAACTTGCCTCGTGGTTTTGGTTAAGCCATTCAGTTGTCAGAAAATTTTCCCAATCGTCCGCCGAACTGCTTTGCGCCGTGCCTGTTTCGGTGTAAATTTTCTTTTCGGTCGAAATCAGATAATTTTTGTCGGTTTGCAGATTCGTCAATTGATTTTTCGCCCCGAAATTAAAGTCGTAGCGGCGATTTGCGCCGTTTTTGGCAACAAAAGTTTTGCGCTCGGTTTCATTCGCCGTGACGACAATTTCCGCCTGAAACTGTTCGGGTTCTTTGGTCGAAAAGGGAATCGCGCTTTTCAAATCCTCGGAAACCGCCGGCGTTGGCGAAGAATTTGTGTCCGTAGTCTTTTGCCAAAATCGGCAACCCGAAAAAAGCGAAAAAATTAGCGCAAAGACGGCAAAAAATTTGGTAAGATTAGACGAAAACATTGGCGAAAATGTAATTTTATCATAACGAACCGAAAACAATTATAATCTGTTGAATTTTTCACGATGAATTTGATTCTCTGGCAAACAATTTATGTTTTGGGCGGCGTAATTATTCTGCCGTTCGCGCCGTTTTTGTATCTGCAAAGCCAATTTGTGCGCCGTAAAATCGGGCGTTTGCCCGACGCGAGCGGCGAAATGAAAGGCAAATTTGAGAACGGCGCAGAAAGCGTCAAACTTCTCGTTTTGGGCGAATCAACCGCCGCCGGAGTCGGTGCGCGGACGCACGAAACCGCGCTTGCCGGACAATTTGCACGGCTTTTGGGCGAAAAAATCGGCAAATCAATCGAATGGCAAGTCGTCGGCAGAAGCGGCATCACGGTCAAAGAAACGATTGACGAACTCGTGCCGAAAATTCCCGACGAAAAATTCGATTACATAATGCTCGCGCTGTGCGGCAACGAGGTTTTGAAACTTCGCAGTCCGCGCACGTTCCGGCGCGATATGCGTCAGCTTATCGCCATCTTAAAAGAGAAAAGTCCGAACGTGACGTTTTTTATTACCAACGCGCCTGCCGTTCGCCTGTCGCCGGTATTGCCTTTCCCGATAAAATTTATTCTCGGACATCTTTCCGCTTTGCACGACGCGAATGCGCGGGAATTTACCGCCGAAATGCGACGAGTCTTTTATTTTCACCAACCGACATCGGTTCCCGCAGATTTTTGGGCGGACGGAATTCACCCTTCGGAAAAAGGCTACACGGCTTGGTCGAAACGAATGATCGAGTTTTTTGAAGAAAAATATGATTGGTAGATTGAAGTAAAAAGTAAATGTAATGACAAATTGAATTATCAACATCTTTTCTCTGCGTTCTCTGCGCCTCTGCGTGAGAAAAGATTCGTATCACGCAGAGGCGCAGAGAACGCAGAGAGTTTCAAGATTGTGACAACTTACTTTGTCAATACAAGTAAAAAGTAAAAAACTGTCTTTCCCAAATGCAAAGCTCTGAAAATTTACAAACCGAAATTCAAAATCTTCTTGACGCGCATCACGAATGGCTCTTGATTTACCCGACGGGAAGAAGTTTTGCGCTTCAAATTACGGAAATCGAAATCACTTTTGAACGCGGCAAAATACTTTTCGGTTTTCTCGATGACAAAGGTTTTCAAACGTGGCGCATCGCGGATTTTCAAGCTAAAAGCAATGAAATTCGCTTAAATTTGACGCGCAATTTTGAAAAGGAACGCGAAAAAATCCGGCTTGTTCCGCGAGTTTTGGCGAAGGACTTGAACGATTCGGTCGAACTCGCCAGACTTGAAAAAGCCAACAAAATTGCCGCGCTTCTCAAAGAAAATTTCCCGAAAATAAAGCTCGTTCGCGTCGAACTCAACAAAGAAAACGGACGTTTCGCGCAAATCGTTTTTGAAAATTTGAACGGTCAGCAAACCGAAGTTTTAGCCGATGTCAGCGAAAATCTAACGCCCGAAATTTTGCTTTCGACGGCGATTTTGCGACTCGTAAAATTGCAGAACCGCAAGAAAAATCCGTCTCAAACGATTTGGATTGTCGGCGAGAAAAAACAAGCGAAAAAATTGCAGAAACTTCACGCTTTGTTGAAGGAAAATTGGAAGGCAAAGATTTTAATCAAAGAAATTTCGCGCCAAACTGCAAAGGCGCAAAGCGAAACTTTGAAAGATTTGCCGAGTTTGCAGATTGCGGATTTATGGCGCGGAAAGACGAGCGAAACTAAAATTGCAGAAAGCGTCAGCCTGAGCGAAACGGCGCGGAAAATTGTCGAATGTTCGCCCGAAGAGATTGACGCGGTTTTTTCAAAACACGGCGAAACTTTGCGGTTTAACGGGTTGCCGTTTGCGCGTGTGCGGAAAGTTTTCGACGACGAAAAAGTCTGGTTCGGCGTTGAAAAATCGCGCCGGATTTTGTCTGAAAGCAATTTTGACGAATTGCTTGAACTGCTTGAAAATCTTCGCGCCTTTCGCCGTTTCGATGCGCCGAACAAACGGCATCGTTTTTACGAAACTGCGCCCGAAGCGTGGCTCGAAGCTGATTTAAGAAGAAACATCAAACGGCTCGACGCAAATCTGATTCTGTCGCCGCTTTATCATCAGTTTCGCGCCGAACGCGATAAAATTGATTTGCTTGCTCTCAGAAAAGACGGACGGCTCGTGATTATCGAACTGAAAACCGCGACCGACCGCGAAATGATTTTTCAGACGGCGGATTACTGGCGCAAAATCGAACTGCAAAGACAAACGGGAAATCTGCAAAAAGCAAAACTTTTCGGCGATGTGGAAATCGCGGACGCGCCGACGATTTGTTATCTCGCCGCACCGACCTTGAGTTTTCATCGGGATTTTGATTTTCTGGCAAGCACAATTGCCGATAAAATCGAGATTCACCGCTTCAATTTGGCGGAGAATTGGCGCGAAAATCTGAAGGTTTTGGAAAGACACGAAGTTGGCAAAAAAAATCTTGGTATCTAAAACTTATTCTGCTAGAATTCCTCTCGAAGTTTTAAAAATTCATTCCCAATATTTCAGCAATTCGGAGGGTTCTATGTCAAAAAATGATTTCCTTTGCCGTTTCTTTTCACTTTTTCAGATCACAGTTTTGATTTTCTCTCTCAGCCCGAATCTTTTAGCGCAAAAACGAACGCTTCAAGCTCCGCAAACGGTTTATTCAAACACTACGCCGATTACAATCAACACAAATTCGGGATTGTCTGCGCCGACAAAGGCGACGCTTTATCCTTCGACGATTGATGTTTCGGGAATGACCGGAACAATCACCCGCGTTGCCGTCACTCTGGACGGCGTTAATACGACGATGATCAGGGATATGGATTTTCTGCTGGTCAGTCCGACCGGCGCGAAATATACTTTCTTTTCGGACGGCGTTGCCTTTGTGTTTTTGGGTACTGACGACCGGATTTATACATTTGCCGACGATGCCGCGACGACGTTTCCGACAAATTTCGATCCGCCTTCGGGAAATTACAAACCGACGAACGGCGATAATCTGACGAACGATACTTTTCCGACACCTGCGCCTGCCGCACCGTATAATTTTCCGCCGAGCGCGACATTTGCTTCCGTTTACAACGGCTCGAATCCGAACGGAACTTGGTCGTTTTACGCGGTTGACGATAGCTTAAACCTTCCGGGAAGCATCAATTCGGGTTGGTCGCTGACGATTACGACCGACGCGGCTCCGACAACATTTACAAATGGAAATTACATCGGGCTTCCCGATATTCTGGCTACCTCTACGCCTTACGCGACGGCGATTAATGTTTCGGGCGTTTCGGGCATTATCTCCAATCTGAAAGTCACGATCAGCGGACTTACACACACGAGGACGGACGATCTCGATATTTTGCTGGTCAGCCCGAACGGGAAAGGATTAATTTTGATGTCCGATACCGGAGGCAATTCGGTAAGTAACATAAATCTAACTTTTGACGATACCGGCATAGCTTTTCCGGGGACGGTCGTTTCAGGCACATACAAACCGTCTGATTTGAACGGTGAAGGCACGGCGGATACTTTTCCCGCGCCCGCGCCGTTGCGCCCGTATCACAGCAGCAACAGTCCGTTAAGCAGTTTTAACGGTTACAGTCCGAATGGCGATTGGCAGCTTTTTGTGGTTGATGATAATCAAAATAACTCAGGTTCGATTGCGGGCGGTTGGAGTTTGGATATTACAACCACGCCGTTTGTTCCGCCGTCGCCGTCGAGTTGTTCTGCGCCGAGTTTTTCGCCGACGAATTTTCAGACCGGGCTTAGTCCGACGAATATCGCGGTCGCCGATTTTAACAACGATACCAAACCGGATTTAGCCGTGACGAATCAGGTAACGAACGATGTTTCGGTTCTTTTAGGCAACGGCGACGGCAGTTTTGCTTCGCAATTGTTGACTTCCGTCGGTTCGAGTCCGTATTCAATCGTCGCCGGAAAATTTAATGCCGACAATAATTTCGACTTGGCGGTCACCAATTCCGCTTCAAATAATGTTTCGATTCTGCTCGGCAACGGCAACGGAACTTTTTCCGCGCCGACTAATTTCTTTGTCGGTTCAAACCCGATTTCGATTGCGTCGGGCGATTTTAACAACGACGCGAAAGCGGATTTAGCCGTCGCCAATTTCGGCGGATTTTTCTCCGGCACGGTTTCCGTTTTGCTCGGCACAGGTACGGGATCCTTTACGAACGGAACAACCGTCCGCACCCGAACCCAGCCGTCATTCGTCGCGGTTGCCAGATTTAATGCCGATACCAATGACGATCTGATCGTCGCCAATTTCGGTTCGGACAGTGTTTCGACATTTTTCGGCAACGGCACAGGAGTTTTTCAACTTCAGCAAAACATCACGACGGGCGCGGGTCCCGTTTCGGTCGAAGTTGCCGATTTCGGCACGGACGGCATTTTAGACATCGCGGTTGCCAATTACAATGCCGATACGCTGACGTTTTGCAACGGCACGGCTTCGGGCGGATTTGTCGGATGTAATTCAAATAATCCGGCGGGCGGCAACAATCCGATTTCGATCACCTCGGCGGATTTTGTCGGAAGCGGAACGAAATCTACCGCAACTGCCCTGAGCGGTTCAAATCTTGTCAAAGTTTTGACGAGCAATGTTGCCGTCGGTCAAAGTCCGAACGCGGTCGAGTCAGGCGATTTTAACGGCGACGGCAAACCCGACATCGTTTCCGCCAATTTCAGTTCAAACGATGTTTCGGTTTTGATTAACAGTTGTTTGGCGGCAAAGGGAAACATTTTCGATTACAACGGCGACCGCCGCACGGATTATGCGGTCTTTCGTTCGAGCAATCAGGCGTATTTTATTAATACTTTAAATCAAAGCGGTATCGCCAAAACATTCGGTCGCCCGACCGATAAGCTCGCTCCGGCGGATTATGACGGCGACCGCCGCACCGACTACGCGATTTATCGTCCGTCGAACGGTTTGTGGTTTATCCTCGATACTTTTTCAAGACCGCTTTACTTTACGCAGTTCGGCTTGCCGAATGATATTCCCGTTCCGGCAGACTACGACGGCGACGGCAAGGCTGACATTGCCGTTTGGCGACCGTCGGACGGCAATTGGTATATTCGCCGCAGTTCGGATAATGTGACACAGGTTTCGACTTTCGGAATGAACGGCGACAAACCTGTTCCGGCGGATTATGACGGCGACGGCAAGGACGATTTGGCGATCTTCCGACCATCGACGGGCATTTGGTTTGTTGCCCGAAGCTCGGACGGACAATTTTTCATCACGCAATTCGGCATCAGCGAAGATTTGACCGTTTCGGGCGATTACGATGGCGACGGTAAAGCGGACATTGCCGTCTGGCGACCGTCAACCGGCGCGTGGTATGTGCTGAAAAGTTCGGATGGCGGTTTTATCGCTTCGGGTTGGGGAATGACGGGCGATATTCCGGTCGTCGGCGATTATGACGGCGACGGAAAATACGATTTTGCCGTCTGGCGACCGTCAGACAACGTCTGGTATGTCCGAAAGAGTTCCGACAACGGCGCGTCTTATTTCCAATGGGGAATTTCGACCGACGTTCCGATTCCGTCGGCGTTTGTCAGGTAATCATTGGTTCCAAGTTCCAAGTTTCAGGTTCCAAGTTAGTAAAATCATTAACTTGGAACCTGAAACTTAGAACCTGAAACTCAATTTTTCACAAAACGGTAGCCGACACCGCGCACGGTTTGGAGGATTTGCGGTTTGGTCGGGTCTTCTTCGAGATATTTTCGGAGGCGCACGATAAAATTATCAATCGCCCGCGTGTCGGTGTCTTCGTGCAAACCCCAGACTTCTTCGAGAATCGTTTTACGCGAAACGGGTTTGCCCTCGTTTTCAATCAGATAGCGCAGCAGTTTGGCTTCCATCAAGGTCAGATGAATCGTTACCGCGCCGCTGTCGAGCTTCAGATTTTCAAAATCAATCGTCTTGCCGTTGACGCTGACGAGTTCGTTTTCGGTTTGAGTTTGCGCCGCGCCTGTTTCACGCGCAAACCATTCGCGGCGGCGTAAGAGCGCGTTGAGCCGCGCCGTAAAAACTGACAAATCAAAAGGCTTCGGCAGATAATCGTCCGCGCCTGCCTCGAAACCGTTTAAAACATCTTCGGGTTTGCCGAGCGCGGTGAGCATCAGAATCGGCGTAAAAATTTCGGCTTCGCGCAAGGCGTGAGCAACCTCGAACCCGTTCTTTTTCGGCATCATCACGTCCAACACAATCGCGTCGAAGGATTTGTTTTCGACAAAAAACTTTTCGAGCGCAATCTCGCCGTCATACGCCGTTTCGACTTCAAAACCATCGGCTTCGAGATTAAACCGCAAACCGTCCGCAAGATGTTCTTCGTCTTCGACAATCAAAACTCTGTTCATTAAAAAATTATTCACACAAAACGCGGCGGAAACAAAACGGCTTTTGCTTTTTTGTCGAAAGAACGCCGTTTTTACTAATCATAGCCGTTGACACCTTTAAGCTAGCTTGTCAGGATTGTGTTCGAGCGCAGCAGAGGAACTTAAGCGGATTGTTTGTAAATATGTTTAACTCAAAGGCAATTGCACGACAAACGTGCTTCCTTTTCCTTCGCCGTTGCTGTCGGCGGAAATTTTTCCGCCGTGTCTTTTGATGATTGACTGGACGATGAAAAGACCTAATCCGTTGCCTTTTTTACCTTGGGTTGCCGGACTTGCGACACGGTAAAAGCGTTTGAAGATGCGTTTCAGTTCATTCGGCTGAAGACCGATTCCGTTGTCTTTGATAAAAATCTGAACTTTGCGGTCGCCCGCTTTTTTTATCCGCACGGAAATTTTCGGTGTGTCGTCCGAATATTTGACGGCGTTATCAAAAAGGTTCATAAAGACGCTTTGCAGTTCCGCTTCATCGCCCCAAATTTTTATTTCGTCAGCCGGTTCGGTGAACTTTATCACTGTTTCATCGAACTTGTAGCGCGTTTGGACGATTTTGACCGATTCGCTCAAAAGTTTGCCCAAGCTGATTTCCGAAACATTCAACAGACGATTTTTTTCTTTCGAGCGGCTTGCCTGCAAAACCTGTTCGACGGTCGTCAAAAGCCGGTTGCTGTCGGCAAGCATCACGTCATAAAATTCGCGCCGTTTGTCTTCGTCAACATTGCGCGTTTTCAGAGTTTCAAGATAAAGTTTGATGGACGCAATCGGCGTTTTCAACTCGTGCGTGACGGCATTCAAAAAAGCGTCGTGCTGTTCGTTGCGGCGAATCTCGCGCAAAAGAAAAGTCGTGTTCAAAACCACACCCGTGATAATCACCGCAAAGAAAACAATCCCGAAAATCATCAGCGCGACTTCGCGCAAGTTCAGCAAAATCCACCCGACATTGAGCGCGACCGCCAGAGTAATCAGGCAAATCCCCAGAACCAGAAAGAAAATTGTGCTTTTACGTCTTCGCATCGCTAAAGGCAAAAGGTAAAAGGAAAAAGGCAAAAAGTAAAGTCAATCCTTACTTTTGCCTTTTTCCTTTTATCTTTTGCCTTGAATTTATGCAGCTTTTTGCAGTTGCTCGTCGGTTTCGACGACTTCATCTTCCAAACGGAAAGCATAAACATCCGTCGCCAGACCGAGTTTTTCGAGCGTCCAGATTTGCATCCAATTGAGATCAATTTCCTTCCACGTCAAACCGTGTTTCGCCGAACGCGGATATGTGTGATGATTGTTGTGCCAGCCTTCGCCGAACGTCAGCGCGGCAACCAAACCGTTGTTGGTCGAAGTATCACGCGATTCAAAACGGCGCGTTCCCCAGGTGTGCGTGACCGAATTAACGAGCCACGTTGTCTGCCAGCCGAACACGACGCGCAAACCGATTGCCCAGAAGATCATCGAAAAACCGCCGAACGCATACAAAGGAATCGCCAACAGAATCGAACTCATCCAGTACCATTTGTTCATAAAACGCTGAACGGGGTCGCGCATCATATCCGGCGTGTAGCGCATCATCGAGGTTTCCGACTGAGTTTGTCCTTCGCCCTGAAAAATCCAGCCGATATGTGAGTGAAATAAGCCTTGTTCGGGTGAATGCGGGTCTTGATCGGTTTCCGTAAAGGCGTGGTGTTTGCGATGCGTCGTCACCCAGTTGATCGCGCCCGACTGCAAAGCGAGAGTTCCGAAGAAAGTCAGAACATATTCAACCCATTTCGGTGTCTTAAATCCGCGATGCGTCAAAAGACGGTGATAGCCGATGCCGACACCGACGCTGTTGGCGAGCCACCAGAAAACGACCGCGACAGCTAAGTTTGTCCAACTAAAAGTGAAAAGTGCGGCGACCGCCATCGCGTGAAAAAGCGTCACGGCGATGATCGTATGCCATTGAATTTTTTGTGATTTTGCCTGATTGATATTGACTACGTTCTGCATTTGGAAACCTCTTTATTATTGCTTATTTCAAGCGCAATCTTTCGCGCCTTTTCTTTAGATGTAATCGTAACAGGTTTTTCGACCCGTAAATGTAAGAGTTTTGTAATTTGATACTTTTGCTTCGTGATGAATAGGTGTGCAAAAAGCAGAAAGAACTTAGTCGAAATTGCCGTTGCTAAGTGTTTTGTGATTGGTTTTGCATACTTATTCATCACGAAGCACGAATCTTTAAAGACACAAAAAAGACAAAACGATTTTAAATGTGATTGTCCGGGTAAATTGTTTCCTTGGAACACAACGGCATTCTTACCGATACATCCGGGTAATTTATTTAGAAAACGAAAAGTTGAGAACAAAGACGAAAATCGAATGTTCCTACCTTTTCGTTTTTCTTTTGTGTTTAACAGATTCGGCTAATTTTTACCTTTTGGCTTCTCCGTCGTCACCGAGCCGGAGCGACGGAACGCCAAAAAAGTCAAATTCTTGAAAAAGTGTTAAACAATTTCCGTGATTCGGCAGCGAAACTTTTACGCTGCCGAATCACAATTTGAGGTGAATATGAATAAAAATAATGAAATTTTCGCAAACAATGGAATATCAAATATCTTCGATGGTGCTTTGATACCGCAAATGGATAGATTAAAAAAATGAAGTTCATCATAAAAAAGTTATTGGCTATCGTCTTGAATCGACTAAACGTGAAAACGTCAAAGTTATTTGCAATCAGCCGGAAGATGAAAACGGAGTTTATTCGGCAACGGTTTTTCTTGATGGTGTAAGACGCAAAGGAAAAACAGCCACATCGGTATTTTTCCCGAAACATTGGAAAAAAGATGATGTCATTCAAGCAATATCGGAAGCATACGAAAACAGAGTTTTGAGAAATACTGAGATAAATCAATATGTCGGAAAAACTCGAAACGGATTACAGATAGTTCTTTGGCTTGATGATGACGGAAAAGTTATTGATGCAATGCCTGTGCGATGTCGTCTTAAAGAGTTAAGGGCAAAGCAAAGGTCAACAAAACGGGTTTGTAAAGAGTGCGGAAAATCTAAACATCTGATTTGTTTAGAACACAATCCGCATCAGAAAAAGCCTAAATTTATAAAATCTCTCAAGAAAATCAGATATTACTTTAGGAAGTTTTATTTTGCTCTGGCTGAAAAAGCCGGATTTGTAAATTAAATTCTGCGAGCTGAATCACATTTCGTTAAACGTGACTCAGCTCGCATCTCTTTTATGACAAATCTCGAAAAACAGATTGCTTGTCATCGTAAGGCATTGGAAGAACTGCAACGCCAAAAGGCGAAGTCAAGACGACCGAAAAAGGCTAAGTCAACTCGACCGAAAGGCAGACCGCGTGTAGAGGTAAAGAAAATTGAACAGGCACGAACGCTTGCTCAAAATATGCCGTTGCCAGATGTGGCAATGAAACTTGAAATAGCTTTATCAACTCTTTACGCCTATAACATCAAACGCAAAATCTTGAATAAAGAAAAGGAAGCAATCTCGGAATGTGATTCGCCGTCAGAATTAAGTCCGGGACTAATCACAGATTAAAAGTTTTTCCGTCGGTAATATCGGCACATTTGCCGATGTCTGCGGTATTCTATTTTCAAAAAAAATAATTGTTAAATTTATGAAAAAAGCAGAGGCAAAACCGAAATATGGAAGTAATCCACAAAACAAATTTGAAAATCCGATTATTAAAGTAAGACAGGCATATGCAAAATTGTTAAGTAAATTACCAACATTTTTCCGTTTAGCAAAACTATCACGAAAGCGATGGAAAGAATCAAATGAAAGTTTTTTGGGAAGTTTTAAAAATTATCCAACTTGGCAGCTGCCGATGGAAATAGGAATTTTTGAAAATCCAAAGCTAAAGCAAACTAAGCGAAACCTCAGACACGCTTTTAAGGATAGTCCAAGAAAATTACGGGTTATAAATGGTGAGTTCAATTATCCAATGACTGTACAGGTTTATTGCAATGAAACGATCCAAAATCTATTTGAATTTTCACTGCACTATTCGCACTTGTCCAAAACAACTTTGACAGCCGCACAAGCGAAAAGACTCTTCATAAAGGCGACGGCAATTACAATTGACTTACCATTAAAAAATTCAAGAATACCAAACCATTTGAAAGAAATTATTGAATTTATGAATGGTGAAAAAGGTTTTTTGAAAATGGAACATTTTCCAAGCGGAAATGTAGGCAGAACAAAAGGTGTTACTGAGCATACTAAAACAATTGAAAGACTGATAAATCAAGGATTTACTGATACAGATATTGTTGATTTTTTATTTCCTCACCGCTATCCAGAAGACAAAAAACAACTAAAGGAAACCGTCAAAAAGGCTAGACAACGAATTAAGAAAGGGGGGAAATAAATTGCATCAAAATTTGTCCTCTGCCTAAAGTCAATCGTTTATGTTTTGATATTTTTCGGACAACAAATTGTCAAATTCAATATTTAGGGGAAATGAAATGGCAAAAACATTAAGAACAACCGAGTTAGAAACCGCTATTGTTTCTGCTGTGGCAACACTTGACCAAGCGGATGGCAGTCGAATTGCGCTAATTGAATCAATTGATAATGCCAGAAGAAAATTATCCAGAGTAATGCCAGATAATTTCGATGACCTTATAACAGAATATCTTGAAACTCGTGACGAAGATTTTGATGATTTATTTGAAGATGAAGAGTAAAAATTATCTAATTTTCGGAAATAAAAACAAAGCACGTTTTCTACAGGGAACTGTACAGCGACACTACAGGCAACCTACCACAAAACATACACGTTTTTAGCAGAAATAAGCAGAATTTCATAGGTTTTTATGGGTGAGCTAAAACAAAAATCAATAGAAAATAATGAAAATCTTTCAGATTGTTCATTTCGGAAAGGCGAAACGGTAGATTCTTACCAGTTAAATATAACCTTTATTGATGAAAATCATTCAATCCGAAAGGCACAACTCATTTATAACCAAGAAACAGAAGAAAAAGACGAATTGCTACTGCTGATTCGTTCGTTTATTGATTCCGGTTTAATCAGCAAGTTTGATTTGCAATCGGAACTTTTGAGAGGACGAGCCGGACGCAAACAATTAGAAATTGATAAAGCCACCGGAAAGGTGAATGGCAGTATGAAATTTCTTAATAGACGGGTTGTCGAATTGTGGAATGAGGGAAAAGAGGTGTCAGAAATCGCTACAGAGTTGCGAGGTAAGTTAAAAAACAAACGCCGACAAAACTTTATTACGAAAATTCGCCGTATCTTGTTGAAAAACCCAAAGTTATTGTTACGTCCTTATGTGTCGAAAATTAATTTTAGGTCGGGACAAAAATAGATTTTCGGTATAGATATTTTTTTAAGCCTCTATTTTCGGCACACGGCTTTGTTTTATAGTCAATTCAAATAGCCATTGGCTATAAATTTTAAGATAAGGAGTTTTTTAATATGGCACGAAAAAGTGAACGACAGATTGAACTCGAAGAAGCGATTTTGAACGCTTGCGAGGTTATTGATAATTGCGACCAAAGCAGAACGGCTTTGTCAGACGGTATGGATAACATTCGGCAACTTCTAGCCGATGGTTACGGCGACGACTTCGAGGACGATTTAGCCGTTAAGATGGGGTATGAACTCATAGACGATGAAGAGGACTCAGCCGACGATTTTGACGACGAAGATTAGTTTTTAGGTTGTTGCCGAAAGCGAAAACATAGGAACAACCGATTTTCGCAAATGTTCCTATGTTTTCGTTTTCAAATGAGGTGATTATGAAAAGAGTAAAAGTTCAGGCTTTAATCCGCTTTAGAAATACAGAATATCCCGGAGATACTGTAAATATAATTTTAAACAATCTTAGACGGCAAGGTTTTAATGTTTCGTTGATTAATGTGGCACCAAGTTATAGTGCGTCCAGCTACCTTAGCTACAACAAGCTTTGCACAAAAACTAAGGAATGAAGCTCTTTTGAACCGAACATTATCAATTATACATTGTGCATTTTACATTATTTGACAGGTATTTATTGATTAATAATGCAGAATGCAGAATGCAGAATGTAAAATGATTTCATCA
>JANODL010000004.1:0-84994 GCA_031412675.1 Acidobacteriota bacterium
CATCTCGTCCAATGCGCGTTGGGCGAGTTGTCCGGTGATTCTGCCGTCGCCTAAAATTTGGGCGTAATCACGAACGCGCCGCAAAAGCCGGTTGGCGATGCGCGGTGTGCCGCGTGAACGCCGCGCCAATTCGTTCGCTCCGGTTCCTTCCATTTCGACTCGCAAAATTTCCGCCGAACGGTGAATAATAATTTCCAAATCTTTTTTCGTGTAAAAATCCAGATGATTGACGATGCCGAAACGACCGCGCAAAGGTGCGGACATCATTCCGGCTCTGGTCGTCGCGCCGACCAGAGTGAATTTCGGCAAATCAATTCTAATCGAACGCGCCGCCGTGCCTTGCCCGATCATCAAATCGAGGCTGTAATCTTCCATCGCAGGATAGAGAATTTCCTCGATTTGCGGACGCAGACGGTGAATCTCGTCAATAAAAAGCACGTCGCCTTCTTCGAGATTCGTCAAAACCGCCGCCAGATCGCCGCCTTTTTCGACCGACGGCGCGTGCACCGTTTTCAAGCTCGCGCCGAGTTCGTTTGAAATAATCACCGCGAGACTCGTTTTGCCGAGTCCCGGCGGACCGAAAAATAAACAATGGTCGAGTGCTTCGCTCCGACGAAGTGCCGCCTTCAAAAAAATCTTGAGATTGCTGACGATTTTTGTCTGCCCGATGTATTCGTCCAGAGATTTCGGACGAAGGCTCGGCTCGCTCTGCACATCTTCCAAGGTTGCCTGTCCGATCGTTAAAGTATTTTCACGGACAGGGCTTTCGACTAATTCTAAACCCATTTTTTAACCTCTTTTTATGACCGGAGCGCAAGCGGCTCGCTTGCCGTCCGTTCGAGCGAAGCAAGAAAGCGGACGAACATTGTAAATGCTTCAAGTTAATTTATAATCAAGCATTTCCGCGCCTGTTCTCACAAAGCCTCGAACGCGCCGAGCAAGCGAGCCGCTTGCGCTCCAGTCTAATTTTAAGCCGCAAGTTTTAATTCAAGCTGCTCATTTTCCTGCGCTTTTTCCTGACGTTTCTCTTCCAAAGATGCGACGTTATCAACTAGCGGACGGCTTAATTTACCCACAATCCACAGGCGATAAACTTCTGCTTCGGCGAGCTTGCCGGTCCAACGTGCGCGGTCGAGCATCGTCAAACCCATTTCGAGCGTGTGATGCTGTCCGGCGCGGTCTTGCAATTTCTCGAAGTAACGATACGATTCTTCCAGATTCCGAACGCTTCGGCGTGCTGTCGCAACATCCTTAAACCCGAGTTTTCCGCGAAAATGTTTGGAGTAAATATTCATCGGATAATTGGTCGAAGTGTAAAGATCGAAATAGTTATCAATCAAACCGGCTTGCTGCAAAACAGAACCGACATAACTCGGCTTTGCGCCCGAAATTGCCGCAATCGTTTCGACCTCGGTCGTCCCGTTTTCAAACAGCGACAAAATCGTATCCTTCTTGCTCAAAACCTCTTCCTTTTTGTCGAATTCAACTACGTTATTTAATAATTCCGTATTCATTTTCTTTCCTCCCTTTCTTGTCTGATTAGATGTTGCATTTATGAAACAAGTTGTCTTTTCAGTATAGAAATTTTTGATCGAAAAGTAAAGACAAATCACTTATTTTTCAACGATTTAATACACAAAAAGATATGTCTTTTAATTGCTGCTTTTATACGTTATACTTTAAAGAAACTTATGAACAAGGACGAGTAAAACTGATGAAAAAGGAAGGCAAATCGCCAATTTTCGATACCTTACTGGCGAAACGGAAAATCGAAACAGGGAAACGCGCAAAATGGCTTCAGCGCAAAGGTACTAAACCGAAAAACTTCAAATATTTAACGGCAGACGGCAGAAAGATCACGGACGAAAATCAGCTCGAAAGAATAAAATCGCTCGTCATTCCGCCGGCGTGGAAATATGTGCGGATAAATCCTTCGGCAAGCGGGAAAATTCAGGCGGTCGGGATGGACGGCTCAGGCAGAATTCAATATATCTATCACCCGAAGTTTGCCGAACGGCGACAGAAAAAGAAGTTTGCGAAAATCGAAAAATTCGGTGAGTTTTTGCCCAATTTACGAAAAGTTACAAATGAGCATATCGCGCTCGAAGGATTTCCGCGTGAAAAGGTTTTAGCCGTGATGATGCGCCTGATAAACTCGCTCTACATTCGCGTCGGCACGGAAAAATCGGTCAAACACTACAAAACTTACGGCATCACGACTCTGCAAAACCGTCATCTCGAAATCGGTAAAAAAGGTGAACTCGTTTTCAGCTTTGTCGGCAAACATCACATCAAACACCGCAAAGTTTTGGTTGACGAAGAACTTGCCGGATTGATGAAGGATTTAAAATCGCTCGGCGGTGCGCGAAAACTTTTTCATTATCTTGACGAAGAAAAAAAACCGCGCGTCATAAAACCGAAACACATCAACGATTATTTGAAAATGATAACCGCGCCGGATTTTTCGGCGAAGGATTTTAGAACTTGGGGCGGAACGCTTCTCGCGGCGATGGAATTAGCCGAAATCGGCGCGGCTGACGATGAAAAAACTTTAAAAAAGAATGTTTTGAAAGCCGTCAAAAAAGTATCCGAACAACTCGGCAATACACCGACCGTCTGCCGTGGTTCATATATTCATCCGACGGTCATTAAATCCTACGAAAAAGGCGTAACTTTAGAGGAATTTACCGCGAAAAAGCGGCGAAAAATCAAGCGTCTGAATAGTGAATACGAGCCGGAAGAAAAGGCTTTGATTAAGTTATTTCAGAATGGATAAACGTGTTTTAGGTTTCCAAGTTGTCAGACCGGAGCGCAATTAGCCGGCTTGCCTGAGCTTCGCTTTTTGACGCGAAAAGGCGTTAGTCATCTCGAAACTTATAGATTTATCAGAGACGTTTGAGCATCCGAAGCGGACGCTCATGCAAGCAAGGCTGCTTGCGCTCCGGTCCGCTTCGCGTGATTTGAAACTTATTTCCGCATCAGCACGACCGGCGATTGTTCGGCTTCGCGCATTTTAGCGTAGAAATCGCGCACCGAATTGTATTTATCAGCCGGCACGGTCGTCCGGTTCATCGTCAATGAACGGATAAAAATCAGCTTTCCGTCCTTCACTTCATAACTCGTCGTGTATTTTCCGAAAGTCGTTTCGAGATTGACGGCATCGGGCAGTTCGTCCACGACAAAACCAAGCGGCAAGTTGAACACAGCCGTTTCTTTAACGGCTTCCGAATCAATTAAAACCGGATGGTCGCGTGTAATTTCAGTCAAAGACAGCGCGTTTCTTCTGCCAACGATCACGGGTTTGAAAACAAGCAGACGGTTGTTCATCAATTGCCCGTAGCGCGTTGCGGAAAATTCGACATCCAAATTAAAACCCGAAGTTTCTTTTTTGTCGGTCGGCGTAAATTTGACGAGCTTTGCGCCGGTTGCGCCGCGTGTCAGCCAGATTTCAAGCATTTTGTTGTAATCGGCGGCAGACAAAGAGCGAAGTAATGCGCGTTCGTAGCTTGAAGATTGTCCGGTTGATTTTTCGCTGATCGTGCCGTTGATTGTGCCTTCCGCCGAAATACTCGCTTCAATTTTCCGGTCTAACAGGTTGGATTCGGCAGACGTTAAAGGCATTTTTGCCAAACCGCCGTTTTCGCCCGCGATAATTAACCCGAAACTTCCCTGCAAATAGTCGGGCAAATCGCCGAGCGTCGTGTAAGGGTCAGTCGCGTCAAAAATCAAAAGCCGTCCGAGCGTGGCGTGTTTGATAACCGTCGGCGCATCGGTTGAATCGCTGATTCTGACCGCGATGATGCAGTGGTTAAACTGCGCGGGCGAAGCCCATTCTTCGCGGACGAACGTCGGATCACCCGAAAAAATCGCAATCGGATAGGCTTCGATTTTCAATGCTTTGAGCAGGGCGCGCATCAGATTTGCTTTGTCCTTGCAATCGCCGTAACCGCGACTTAAGACCAGATTCGACGGGCGCGGACGATAACCGTTACCGCTTCCGACACCGATGTCAATCGAAATGTATTGCAGATTCTGAACAAAACCCGCAATTGCGCGAATTTTTTCGAGTTCGGTTTTCGCATTTGCTGTCAATTCCTGCGCTTTCGCGGCAACCGCGTCGTCAACAATCACTTGCGGTTCATATAAACTGCTTGTCCAACGCGAAACTTCCGTCCAATTCGTAAAAACTTTGTTGCCTGATTGCGAGGCGTTTTCGGGCGCGTAATTGATTGCGACCCAAGGAACAATATTCGTTACCGACGGACTCATCGGTTCGCGTTTGATCGAGGGCAGATTCCGAACTTCCCAGGTGTAACTCGTGCCGCTGATTTGCGGAATAATCGGCGAACGATTAAACGTGATTCCCGAAGCCTTCCAACCCGACGGCAAATTGAGCGTATAGCGCGAAAGAAGCGTCGGCAGATTATCCTGCGAAAACCATTTTTCCTGAAAATACAGCGGACGGTCTTCAGACACGACCGTGTAGCCGAAAACCATTCCCGTATCGGCATCGTCCGAACCGTCAATCACTTTCAGACGATATTCGTCATAAACATCGTCAGGGTCGGAAATGATGTCCAAAATGGTTTTTTTATCGTAGTTTTTAACGCTGCCGTCGGCACGAATCAGCCAGCCTTCGATTTCGCGAACTTTTCCCGAACTGACCAGATAAAGCGCGGTCGCCACCGCGTGTCGTCTGCCTTCGCGCGCAAGAATTTTGACGGCATAATTTTCCGTTGTCACCTGCACACCGTCGCCGCCCAGCGTCACGACTTGTTCCTTATGCAAAACAACCGCCGAAACTTCCTTATCATAGCCTGGCAAGGGCGCAGTCGCCGCTTGCCTCATCCATGACGGCGGCGTATCTCCGCCGAAAGCATTCAGCACGGCAATTAAAATAAATGTCAACAAACAAGCCGACCGAGAAAATAATTTCATAGAAACCTCCGAAACCGGATAAAAATACTACTGTTTTTGCTTAAGTGAAATCGTATGTGTATCAGCTTTATGAAAAGAGTCGAACAAAAGTTTCAACGGTTTATAAGCTGTCGCCGGAAACAAAATATTGCCTTTGTTGCCGAAATAAAATTGGCGGCTGAATTTCAAAACATTCGTTTCTTTCGCCAAACCAATCTTGATATTTAATGAACCGATGCCCTTTGCCTCGTTCACCACACCGGGCGAATCAATACTGTCGGCTTCAAAATTTTTCGGCAGTTCAATTTCTATCTCGTCATCTTCCGCCCACGGAAACTCGAAATAAATATTGTATTTGCGCGTCTCGCCTGAAAATAAAGGATTCGTTCCGTATTCAAAAAATCCGGGCTGTAAAAAGATTCGTTTGCCGGTTTTTTGTGCATAGCTCGGAACACGGACTTTAAAGGAATAAGTATAAGGTTTTGAGCTGTCATTAAAATTTTCCATCGAAAACTCGGAAATTTCCGCCGTCGCAACGGTTTGCTGCCAAGATTTTTTGAGGGCTTCTTCGCGCTCATTCGGCGTTTTTCCGAACATATCCAAGCGGCGCATAATGCCTTGATGTCCGTTGTGTTCGACGCGGATAAAACCTTCGAGCGTGCCGTCTTCGAGTAGTTTGAATTTTCCCGTCCGTTTGGAAAGGTTTTTAGTGTGATCGGCAAGCGGCAGATGAATCCAGCCATAACCGCCGCCGCCCGCAATCATTGTTGAAATAAGTTCATCGTGCCAGAAGACCATCCCGAACGGCATATACGGCGTTCCCGGATTAAACGGCTTCCATTCGTTGCCGCGCCGGACGGCAATTCCCGAATTATGAATGTATCTTTGGCTCAAATCCTTCTCGTGATTAAAAAAGTTATTACTGCGGTCACCGGAAAACATCGCATTGACATCGAATCCGGCGGCTTTCGCGAGCGCGGCAAAAAGCAAATCAATGTCCATGGCGTTGCCCATTCCGCGCTTTAATGTGTCGGATGCTTTTTTATTCTTGATGTCTTCGCGTTGTTCGTCGGTGAACGAAGTATCGAAACTGATATTTTTGATTTGTTTTTGAGTAAAATCATAAATATTTTTCAGCATTTCGTCCTGATTTTGCACATTCGCCGTCAATTCCCGCGCCTTTTGCTCGATTTCTTTGTTCGGTTTGGTTATTTCATCAAAACCGATTCCGAGCGCATTGCCTAATAAACTCCATCTGAAACCGCTATAAGAATCATACGAGAGCAAAACCCATTGGCGAACCTCATCCTCGGGCGGCATTTGCGATTCTTCCTTGAAAGCCGGAACATTTTCGCGTGAGCCGGCATAAAACCCTTCGTTATCCATGATAAAACGAATCTGCGGTATATTCTGGTAACTAAACGTAAGCGTTGATCCTTTAAACGGGCGGACGTAATAAGTAATTCTCTGCATCGGAATTTCGCGCTGGAAAACTAAACGCTCGCCGTTTGCCGAATCATTTTTGAGCGTTTCCTTGTATTGATATTCGACGATCACGCCCGGCTCGATTCCCGGCACGGCAAACGATTTGGCTTTAACGGAAATTTTCCTTGCTTTGTAAATTTCGCGTTCAAAAATGTCGCCCGGCTGAAGTTCGGAAATCGTTCCGTCAGCTTTGATAACCCGCGCCGCAACGTCTTCGACCTTTCTGTCTTTGGTGAACGGAATGTCGAATTTGCTGAACTTTTCGCGCCCACGTTCGGTAAAAATCTTGACGCGGACATAATGGCTGTAAAACATTTTCTTCCGCTTTTCGTCGTCCAACCGAACTTCCCAAAAAATCGCTTCGGCATCGGCATCCGCTTCGACCTTCGGCGTTTTCATCTCCAATTCGGCTTGGCTGACAGCGCGCCATTGAACTTGCGCGACAACGGCTGATGCACTAAACAGAAGAATCAGAGGTAAAAAAAGAACTAAATTTTTGCCCGCGAAAGAGAGTTTGTTTTTCATATTTTCCATAAGCAAGTTTTAGTTTGAACCATATTTGCTTTCAACTATCTTTAAATTAAATTTTGAACTTCTGTTTCGGCGGCTTTTCGATGATCCGGCTAACCGAAAACGAAGTTCAAAAATTTACTGGTTTTGTTTCAGCGTAATAGTATGGGCATCGGATTTATGAAAAGCGTCAAACAGATTTTTCACCGACGGGTAAGCACCTTTTGGAAACAATACATAACCATTGCCGCCAAAATGAAATTTGCGTTTGTAACTCAAAATCTTTGAATCTTTGCTCACGCTGATACGGATATTTAATGAACCAATCTGCTGCGGGTCGGCAATTTCTCCGGGAGAATCAGCGTTATCAAGCGTAAATCCGCCCGGCAATTCGATTTCAACGCTATCTTCTTCAGACCACGGGTATTGAAAAAAGATGTCATACTTGCGCGTCACGGACGAAAACAACGGATTGACACCGTATTCAAAAAATCCGGGTTGCAGAAAAAGTCTTTTACCTGTTTTCTGTGCGTAATTCGGGACGCGAATTTTGTATTGATAAACAAACGGCTTTTCAGAGTCGCTGACATTTTCGACACTAATGCTTGAAACCTCTGCCGCACTCATTTTTTCTTTGATGGATTCCTTTAATGTTTCTTCGCGTTTCGCCGGTGAATCATCGTAATTATTCAGTTTGTAAGAATAGCCGATTTGACCTGTATATTCTATCTTGACCGTTCCTTCGAGCGTTCCGTCTTCAAGCAGCTTAAATTTGCCCGTGCGGTTAGCAACTGATTTGTCGTAACCGGAAAGCGGTGTTTCGGTCGTAATGTAGTCCTTATAACCCAAAAGCAAAACCGAAGTTCCTTCCTCATACCACGGCAGCATTCCGTAACTTGAAAACAAATCGCCCGGGTCATAATATTTCCAACGTCCGTTGACTTTGACGGCAACGGCGGCAAAATGAACGAATGATTCGTGGGCTTGGCTCGGGTCGAAAAACTTTTCGCTGCGGTTTCCGCCAAAGGCAAGCCGCGTTTCAAAGCCGAGTGCCGAAGTCATCGAAGCGAACAGGTCGTTAATATCGTTTTGTCTGCCTTGCAGTTTTTTATATGTATCGGTGGTTGATTTATTCGGCTTGATTTTTTCCTTTTCTTCGTCACTGATTTGCGTGTCAAAGGTAATGTTTTTGATTTTCGTTTTGCAGAAATTATAAATTTTAAAGATTTGCTCTTCGGGCGAAGTTGTTCCGGCAGTAATTTCGGCGGCGGCGGTTTTTAAGGATTTATCAGGCTTGAGCGTGTCTTTGACATCGTAAAGATAAACTATATTTCCGCCGAGCCGTGACCAAAAATCGTTGCTGTCGGATTTCAAATATCGTGTGTAATAAAGCAAAAGCCACGAACGAACTTCATCTTCGGGCGGCATATAAGCTTCGGTCTTAAGCGCAGGAACATTATCGAGCGTCGCACGATAAAATCCGCCTTTGTCCTTAATAAATTTATTGTTGCCCATATTAAAGGTCAAATATTTCGCGCCGGCAGCAGGTTTGAAAAAATATGAAATTGTTTGAATCGGAATGTCCCGCTGAAAAATCATCCGCATATCTTCTGCCGAACTGAAGGGAATAATTTCCTTATATTGATATTCGACAATCACGCCCGGTTCAATATTCGGCATCGCAAAAGATTTTGCTTTGACTTTGACATTATTGGTTTTGACTATTTCACGGTCGAAAACATCGGTTTTAGCGACTTCGACAATCGAACCGTCAGCCTTGATAACCCGTGCCTTAATATCTTTGATTTTCATTCCCTTGATGTATGAAATATCAATCTTGCTGTATTTTTCGCGTCCGCGTTCGGTGAAAATTTTGACGCGAATGTAATGTTTCATGATTAGATCGGTTTCGGAACTGCCGTCATCTACACGCACTTCCCAAAAGATCGCTTCGGCATCGGCATCCGCTTCGATCTTCGGCGTTTTCATCTGCAATTCGGCTTGGCTGACAGCGCGCCATTCATCATCTCCGGCAAAAACCGTTTGCAGACAGAACAATAGTGAAAAGGAAAGGAAAAGCACGAGCGAATGCTTTTTAACGGATAGGTTCATTTCTTTTTATCCCTCTAATTTTATTTTTTACGTTAATTCAACGGAAAAACTTTCTAAAAGTTGCACTAAATGAGATACAACTTGTAAAAGGTGAATATGCCAAAAATTCTACAACAATTCCTTAATTTTGAGCAAGGATTTTTTAACAATGAGTGAACGAATTTAGTAAAGTATCGAATTTTTAAGGATTACGCAACCTAATATCGCAAAATCTCACGCAAATCCTCAGATTTTTACAGAATAAATTTAACGCGGATTTCTGCGCGATGATTTTAGATGCAGATTTTATGATATAATTCGGCAAAATCTTTGTGCTTTAATAAAAAATTATCAATTCAGGAGATTATTATTTAAATGGCTGTAGATTACAGTAAAATTCAGGAGCTTTTAGGCGCAGATGCCGAAAGTTTATTAAATTATTCAAATCCGAAAATTTCAAAAGACGATTTACACCTTCCGGGCAGTAATTTCGTTGACCGAGTTTGGATTAATTCCGACCGCAGTCCGCAGGTTTTGCGCTCTCTTCAGACGCTTTTCGACAACGGACGACTGGCGGGAACGGGTTATCTTTCGATTCTGCCGGTTGATCAGGGCATCGAACACAGCGCGGGCGCGAGTTTTGCGCCGAATCCGATTTATTTCGACCCCGAAAACATCGTCAAATTAGCGATTGAAGGCGGCTGTAACGCAGTTGCTTCGACTTACGGTGTGCTTGGCTCGGTCGCCCGAAAATATGCCCATAAGATTCCGTTCATCGTTAAAATAAATCATAACGAGCTGCTCACTTATCCGAACAAAGCCGATCAGATTCTTTTCGGCACGCTCGAAGGAGCCAAAAATATGGGGGCGATGGCGGTCGGCGCGACGGTTTATTTCGGTTCGTCCGAATCGGGACGGCAAATCATTGAAATCGCCAAAGCCTTTGCCCACGCGCACGAGCTTGGAATGGCGACGATCCTTTGGTGTTATCTGCGTAACTCGAAATTCAAAGGCGCGGAAGGCGATATGCACACGGCGGCGGATTTGACCGGACAGGCAAATCATCTCGGCGTAACGATTCAAGCCGACATCATCAAACAAAAATTGCCCGAACGCAACGGCGGCTACAATATGCTCAACGTCGAAAGCAGTTACGGCAAAACGAATCAGAAAGTTTATACCGAACTAACGTCGGATAATCCGATTGATCTGGTTCGTTATCAAGTCGCCAATTGTTATATGGGACGCGCCGGATTGATTAACTCGGGCGGCGAATCAAAAGGCGAAAGCGATTTGGCAGACGCGGTTCGGACAGCCGTGATTAACAAACGCGGCGGCGGAATGGGCTTGATTTCGGGGCGCAAAGCATTTCAGCGTCCGATGACGGAAGGCGCGGCACTTCTGAACGCGATTCAGGACGTTTATCTGACAAAGAAAGTAACGGTCGCATAAAATAGCTGAAAGATGATAGCTGAAAGCGAATAGTAATTTTACATTGCTGTCCGCTTTTTTAATTTTGACTGTCAACTTTCAACTTTCAACTTTCAACTTTCCAAAAGTTTTTTATTTTTTTGAATCCGAATTCAAATCCCTTGCGAATTTATAGTCAAGGTTAATTTAACCGTTAGAAATTTTATAAGAACAAATGAGGGATCGTATGAAAAAATTAGTTTTAGCAGTATTTGCAATGGTAATTGCGTTCGGCGTTAGTAATGTTTCGGCGCAGATGAAAAACAACAATCCGATGGTCGGCGGCGCGGCGATGTATAAAAATAAAGACATCATTGACAACGCGGTCAATTCAAAAGACCACACGACTTTGGTCGCGGCGGTCAAAGCGGCGGGTTTGGTTGAAACATTAAAGAGTAAAGGACCTTTCACGGTTTTCGCGCCGACCAACGCGGCTTTCGACGCGCTTCCGGCAGGCACGGTCGCCACTTTGCTCAAACCGGAAAACAAAGCGATGTTGACGAAAATTTTGACTTATCACGTCGTCGCGGGAAATTTTGATTCGAAATCAATCGCCAAAGCCATTAAAAAAGGCAAAGGTATGGCAACATTTACAACCGTCGCGGGCGGAAAATTAATGGCTAAAATGGATGGTTCGACACTCGTTTTAACCGACGAAAAAGGCGGAATGTCGAAAGTGACGATTGCCAATGTCAAACAATCAAACGGCTATATTCACGTTATTGATACAATTGTGATGCCTAACTAAACGGAGTTTTTCTTCCGATAGTTAAGACAAAAAAGCGCGTTTTTTCCGCAAGAGAAGCGCGCTTTTTATATTTTAAAGATTATTTTTTGACCGGCGAATAGCTTTTGTAAATTGTCTCGATCCACGAATCGGTTTTGATAAAACCTGTTCCCCAATCCTTATATTTTTCGGGCAAGCCTTCTTTTTTGATGTCTTCGAGCGATTTAGTTTTCATCTTTTCTCTGACAATCGAGGTCGTTTCGACAATCGTCTGATGATAAGTTTTCAAATCGTTGAGGGTCGAAATCGGTCCGTGTCCGGGAATGATTTTCGCGTCTGCCGGAATCGTTTTGATTAATTCGGCAATATTTTTCGCCAGACCTTCGACGCTTCCGCCGCTGTTTAAGTCAACAAACGGAAACTTTCCGACAAAAAAATCGTCGCCGAGATGAACGACATTTGACCCGGTAAAAAACAAAACCGTGTCGCCGTCGGTGTGTCCGTTCGGAAAATGGACGGCGCGGACTTCTTCGCCGTTAAAATAGATTGACAATCCTTCGTTGTATGTAATCATCGGCAAACCGACCGGCGCGAGCGGTTTAAATTCTCTGCCGCCCGAATTCGGTGTCGAAAGCCGCGTTCTGACATTGGCGTGCGCGATGATTATCGAATCCGCACCGAAAATCATATTCCCGCCTGTGTGGTCGCCGTGCCAGTGCGTATTGAACAAAAATCGCGGTTTGTCCGAGCCGAGTTCTTTGAGCGCGGCTTTGATTTTATCGGCGATGCGCTCAAACTGGTCGTCAATCATCAAAAGCCCGTCCTTGCCGACCGAAACGCCGATGTTTCCGCCCTGTCCGAAAAGCACATAAACATTGCCGCCGACTTTTTCGGTTTTAATGACCACATCTTGCTGATTGTTTGAATGATTTCCCTTGATTAAAGACGTGTGCGCCGAAACGAGCGAAACGCACGAAATCAGCGCAACGATACTAAACAAAATTTTTCGCATTTTTTTCTCCCTTGTTGTTAAAATATTTGAACTTTATACAAGAATATCACGCCCGAAAAAAATTGCATCTGTTTTTTCCGCAAAGGCGAAAAATCTTTGGTAACAAATTTAATTCAAATAAAAAAGAGCGTATTAATGGTGGCTTTTGCTTTATCTAACTTGATTGAATCTGAATACGAATATTTTGTATCAAAGCGCGACACGCACGCCTGAAAAACCAAATATTTCGTATTCGGATGCGACACTTTTGCACCTTTTGGGGTAATGAATATGAAAGTATCTACCCAAAAACAAAGCGTTTCATAATTGCTTCGACGAACAAACCTTTCCAAAATTCCCCGTGTTTATCGGCAGTTCCGCTATTTTCAGGAAAAAGCCGTCGGTTCTCATTTTCTAATGGCATATCATTTGCTCTTTCGCTTTGCAAGTGATCTAGGGGATGAACATTATGAAAAGTATAACGATGGAAAGTTTTAACGACACACTCTTTGGGGAAAAGCAAAGTTTTTTCAAATGGCTTTTCGGTTGCTGGCACACGCGTATGAGCAAGCCCGTCACAATTGACAGCACGACTTTCTGCTACTGCAAGGATTGCGGTCTGCGAAGAAAGTATGATTTTGAAACCTTCCGACCGCAAGGCGCATTTTATGCTCCGCGTCCGGGCAAAGAAGAACTCTACTTTGTTTAATAGATTTTGGGAGAATATTACAAATATCTTCCCTGCGTCATTTGATAAACTCCCGTCAAAAATGGATTCGTAGTCTTTTCGCGCCCGACAGTTGTTTCATTTCCATGCCCCGAATAAACTGTAAAATCATCGCCGAGCGTTAAAATTTTATTTTTTATCGAATCCATCAACTGCTCAAAATTTCCGCCCGGCAAATCCGTTCTGCCGATTGAGCCTTCAAATAAACAATCACCGACAAAAACCACTTTTTCCGATTCTTCCGCCAACACGACGTGTCCGCGTGTATGTCCGGGACAATGCAGAATCTTGAACCGTAAATTCCCGACTTCATAAATCTCGCCGTCCTGCCAATTTCGCGTTAATTTCGGCGGCAATTCGTATTCAAAGCCGAGAATTTTTAACTGTTGGCGCGGGATTCCCAAAAACAAGGGTTGTTCGGGCAAACCGTAATAAAAATCTTCATCGTCTTTGTGCAATAAAATTTCCGCCTGCGGAAATTTTTGGTGCAAAGCCGCAGTTCCGCCGATATGGTCAAAATGCCCGTGCGTCAGAGTGATTGCCTGAAGCTCAAAATCGTTTCCGTTTAGAAAACTCTCGATTTCCGCCGAATCTTCGCCCGGATCAATGCAGATTGCTTTGTTTGTATCTTCGCAAACGACAACGCGCGTGTTTTGTTGAAAAGGTGTTAAGACAAATTTTTCGATTATCATTCTTTTATTAAATCATCGAGATAGTATCCAGCGTCAAATTCTTCGGTCTTTCGGTCCTTCAAAATAAACAAAATCGCTTGACGATAGGTTTCAGCAGTCGGCATTCCCGTAAAACACGGTGTTTCGATTTCCGAAAGACTCAGATAGCTTATCAAAATACTCAAAAGCATCCATAACAGAATTTCATCGCGTGAGCCGATCGGATTATGTTTGATGATTTTGTCACGGTCTTCAAAAATCCCTCTGCAAATACGCGAAAATTCTCGTTCGCTGATTTTTGTCATAGATTAAATTAAAACACAAAATTGCTCAGTAAATGAATGAAAAGCAGACATAAAACTGTTTGAATTCCGAAACTGTATGTAAAAATTACACATTAATCTTCCGTTCACAGACTTTCCAAAAATATGTTTAATCGAGCATTTACAGGCATTTAATGTTTTTTTTGTTGTCTTTTGTTTTCTGGCACGGTGATTGCTAAATAGATAGCACGAATGTAGTCAATCGGTAAATCTCGGAAGGACAACGAAGGACAACTTTTTAACGAGCAAGGGCAGGTAATCAAGGGGTTATAGGCAAAGGGTGACAAGATATGGCAAGCACGTTGATAGACGGAAAATTTCGGTTAACGGGTTTGTTTGACAAGGGCAGGATTGACAGGGGAGTTTTTGGCGAGAAAGTCGGCATTTTTTCAAAAATCTTTGGTTGTGGGCATCAAGATTTAAGCCGACCTTTTTCGAGAGGAAAATTCGGGTATCGGGTTTGTTTAAGGTGCGGGGCGCGTAAGCAATTTAACGTCGAAACACTGGAAACTTTCGGTAGTTTTTATTTTGCTCCGATTGAAAAATCGGATTTGAAAATTAAATTTTAATTTTTACTGGTTTTGAAAAGTGAATCTTTGAAGTGCAAAACAACTATTATCGGGTGAACGTTTCATTGTATCTTCTTATCTCATATTCAATTAATTTCGCTTTTTAGAGTTACTTTTCAAGACATTAGAAGGAGTCAATTTTTTTGACTCCTTCTAATTTTTTTAAATCATCTCTTCATACATCAGATAATGCGAGGTTTCCATCCCGAGCTTTTCATAAACTTTCTGCGCGCCCGTGTTTTCTTTTTCGACATACAGCCGAAAGCCGCAAACATCTTCTTTCTCACGCGCCGATTCTTTAACGAAATCATACAAAAAGCGGTAGATTCCGCGTCCGCGAAACTCGGGTAAAATATAAACACTCTGAATCCACCAAAACCAGCCGTCGCGCCAATCGCTCCATTCAAAAGTTATCATCAAACCGCCGACGATTTGCCCGCCTTCTTCCGCGACGACATAAAAGCCTTTTTTTTCATCATGGAAAACCGATTCTACGCCGCTTTGTAATATTTGCGCGTCGAGAGTTTTGCCTTCGGTTTCAAAAGCCATTGCTCGATTGAATTCAACTAAAGCCGTTATGTCCGCTTCTTGCGCTATATGAATGTTCATAATGTCCTCTTTCCAATACTTAGCAACCGAAATAAATGTAAAATGTTTTGCCGTTTAATTCAATACATTCTTGCGTTTTTACCAAAAATGGAGTTACTATTAGCTTGCATTCCAGAATAAGCAGTTTGACAAGTTTGCCGGCAACCTTGAATGTCTTGGTTTCATAATTTTGAAAAAAGCGGCAAACTTCGGAAGTTTTAACCTTTTTTCAAAAATAAGGGAGGTAATTAAAGCATTATGTATCTGCTTTTGACTTTGGTTTCTTTAATAATTGCGGCAGGTTCTTTTTACTATTTACAAGCTAAAGACGGCGGCACATTATTTTTGGTTGTTGGAATCGTTTTTGCTTTATTGACCGCTGTTTTCGGCGTGATTTTTCTGTCGGGCAGAATCAATAAAACGGACGATATTCATATTACCGAATAAGTTTGTGCTTCTGTATTTTAGAAAGTGGTAATCGCTATTAACCACCGTTTGTTGTTTTAATCAATGCGGCGAAAAATCGGATTGTGTCCGGTTTTGTCTCCGCATTTTTTCTTTTAAAGCTCTCGTTTTTCAAGAAAATTCTCTAAATTAATGAAATCTAAAATAAGATGCGGTATAATATTGACAAAAATGTAAAGATTTATAAACTTTATATTTTGACTTTGCATCAAACGAGTTTAAGAAAATGCCGAAAATAGCAGACATACAAGAAACACCAAATCCGAATGCCGTGAAATTTATCTTAAAAGAGCCGGTCAGCTACGGCACTTCGCATTCTTTTAAGTCCGCCGAAACTGCGGAAGAAGACAAACTTGCCAAATCAATTTTCGAGGTTGGCGAAGTTGTTTCCGTCTTTTACATGGACAAAATGATTACGGTCGAAAAGTCGGACGAAGCCGATTGGGACGAAATTTTGCCGACGCTGGCAGTTCCGATTCGCGCCGCTGAGTCGGTTGTGGTAAAAAATGGAAATGGCAACGGAAACGGTGCGGCACAAACGGTTGGCGGCGCAATCGCGGCGGCTGTCAGCGATGACCCGAAAATCGCCCAAATTAATGAATTGCTGGACGAAAGAATTCGTCCTTTTCTGGCAAGCGACGGTGGTTGGCTGGAAATTGTCGGGCTTGAAAACAACACCTTGAAAATCCGTTACGAAGGTGCGTGCGGAAGTTGTCCGTCTAGTTTAACGGGAACATTAATGGCAATCGAAAATATGATTAAAGACGAGATTGACCCCGAAATCGAAGTTGTCGCAGTCTAAAAAGTAAAGAGTAAACAGTGGAGAGTGGAGAGTCAAAAGAATTCAAACTCTCTACTCTCCACTCTTTACTCTTTACTCATTTAAAACTATTTCTTGACATAAAACTACTAAATTGTTCATAATCTTATGGAGGCACACTCGGAGAATGCCTCATCTCGTCTTGATAGGGTTCAAAAATCTACACCAGACCGCCAGTCGTTTTAATCCCAGAAATGCTGTGTTTATAAAAAACGGAGGAGAAATATAGTGAATAGTGAAGAACTCGAACAAAGTTTAAGAACTGAATTCGAGAGTTATCTCAAGAATGTGCTTGCCGAAATGAGGCAAGAGGTTGCTGATTTTCAAAAGCAATTTGAAGCCGAATTTGAAAAGCATAAAGCTCAGCTTGATGACGTTTTTCAGAATTTTTCTGCGCGTGTTGCAGCCGACCGCGAATTTGACGTGAGTTTTACGGAATCGGTCGTCGAGCATCTTCGTCTCTCGCGTGATGAAGGCGCACGCATTACCGCGACGGCGATTGCCGAAGCGGAAGAGATGGAAAAACAAAATGCCGTCGAAGCCGCCGAAGCCGCCGCTCCAACCGTTAGCTACAGCGAAATCCGTGATGCCATCAATGACATCAGCACGAAGACAACACAATCGGCAATCTTGAAAACTCTGGTTCAGCACGCGGCTCAATTTACGCCGCACGGAGCGTTTTTTATCATTAAAAACGAACATCTCGTCGGCTGGCGCGTTTTCGGTAAAGAAGGCGAAACCGTGGATGAACAAACGGTTCGTGAAGTTTTCTTTCCCGTTGCTTCATCAACCGTTTTGGGCGAAGCTGTCAGGTCTTTAGCCGCAGTTGAAAGTGCTTACGGAACTTACTCTGACGATTCGATTTATCTGAACAAACTCGAACTCGGTCAACCCGACCAAATGTATGCCGTGCCGCTCGTCGTGCGCGGACGAAGCGTCGCCGTGCTTTATGCCGATAACGGCACGGGCGACGAAGAAGTCAATATCGAAGCATTGGAAACTTTGGTTCGTGTGGCGAGTTTGACAGTCGAAATTCTGGCTTCGGCACGCGGAGCGCAAGCGCAAAGCGAAGCGGTCGCGGAAGAAACAACCGCAGGTTACAGCAGTTTTGTAGAATCTGACAAAGAAGAAATTTATGAAAGTCAGGACAAAGTTGCCGAAACGGTTGAAGAACAAACCGAAGAAACCGCGCCGGTAGAATCTTATCAATTTGCCGAAACCGAATCATCAACGGAAGCGAAAGTTCAAGAAAATTTTGCTGAAGCTGAAGAAACAGCGGCAGAAGAAAAGGTTGAAGAAACGTCTTCCGACACTTCATCATCTGAAGAAGACTACTCTTACAGTCCGATTAACAAACCCTCCGAAGCGGTTGAAGAACCAAGTTACGAAACGGTCGAGAGCGATAGTTTTGCCTTCAAACCGAGCGTTGAATCGAAAACCGCGCCGTCCGAGTTTGTTTCGGAAACTTCTGATGAAGCGGTCGAAGAAGTTTCGCTGCCGGAAGAAACTTCTCAAGAAGAAGTTCCAACTTTTGAACCTGCTCCGGCTTGGAGTCAGACGGTTGAAACCGAAGACTATTATTCAAAAGAAACTTCGAGTTCTTATGAATCTTCGTCCTACGACTCCGAACCTTCGAGGTATGATATTTCCGAACCGCCAACTTTTAATCCCGAACCGGCAGTTGCGGAAAGCGAATCTGCACCGAGCTTGAGCAGTGATTATCGGTTTGAAACAAGTCAGGCTTTTGAAGCACCGCCGACAGAGTTTGAATCAACTCCGCCAACTTTTGAAACGCCTTCGTATGAAATACCCGACTATGAAGCCGAAAGTTTCGTTCCGACAAACGGAGCATCTTATGATTCCGCCGCCGTCGAAAATGGTAAAGCGGAAAGCTACGTTGCCGAAACGCCCGTCGAAACTGTTACCGAAGCGGTCGTTAAACAACCGACCAAAAGCCGTTTCAGCGAACGCAATGTTGATTTACCGATCGAAGTTTCGGAAGACGAACGCCGTTTACACAACGACGCACGTCGTTTTGCAAGGTTGCTTGTTTCGGAAATTAAACTCTACAACGAGCAAAAGGTTAAGGAAGGACGCGAAGGAAACGACCTTTACGAGCGTCTGCGCGAAGCGATTGACCGTTCGCGGGAAATGTATGACAAACGCGTTCAGCCGCCGGTTGCCGCCAAATTCGATTATTTCCACTACGAATTAGTCAGCAATCTCGCCGAAGGCGATGCCAACAGACTTGGCGCATCGTATCCCGGCGCAAACGTCTGATACAGAAAGGGAAAAAGGGAGAAGAGGAGAAGGGGAGATTGTTCTTCGCTTCTCCCTTTTTTATTTTCTGCCTGAGGGCAAAACCCAAGTATCGGGATTATTTATCATTGACACTAACATAGAGATAATTTCGTCATATTCCTTGAATAATTCTCTGCCGATTTCCTTTTCCAAATATTCACACCGCACAGCAAATTCCAGCCACGTTTGAGTTTCGGCGGATTCGCCTTCCGAATCATTTAATTTGGCGATAAAGGCGGCTTCATAGCGACGTTTGCGCCACGCTTCAGCAAGGTTTGCACAAACCGAACGCGATGAACGGCGAATCTGGTCGGTCAGAGAAAAGATTTCTTCTTTCGGAAAAGATTTACTCAGTTCAAAAATCCGCATTGCCGCCGCAAATGCTTTTTTATAAACTTCCAAATCCTGATGCCGCGTAATCTTTGCCATCTCCCTTTCTCCCTTTTTCCCCTTCTCCCATTCTGCTTTTATTCCGTAATTTCAAATTGCACGAACTGCGTCGAAATTTTGCGCTTTTCTTTTGCCAGATTATCGGTGATGATGATTTGCAGAATGTAATCGCCCGTCTGCATTGTGCTTAACAAATTAATCGCGCCCGCCGATTTTAGTCTTTCCAAATCGGTCTGTCCCGCAGTTTCAACTGCGATTTGTTTGCCGTCAAGCATTAGTTTTCCGTCGCGGAAGATGCGGATTTGCGCCGTCAGATTCGGCTTTTTCGCGGCATCGAGTTTGGCATTGTAAATCTCGAAACCGTAGCGCAGAACCGAACCGCGTTTGAATCTTCTAAACGATGTATCGTTCATCGGATTCGGTTTTTCGACCGATTCGTTTGATTGATTATTTTTAATATCCGGCGCATTTGAAGAAAACAATTTCCATTGTGCTTCGGTCATATTTTCCAAAACGATTCCCGAAATCGTCAGCCGTTCTTTCTTCAAATTCGGAACTTCGATAAACTGCGATGCCGAACCGACTTTTCCGGCTTGTGTGTCCCGAATCGCCACGCGAAACTGATACGCGCCCGGTTTTTTTATCGGCAAAGTAAAATAATAAACGAATCCGTTTTTTATGATTCTTTGATACAGTTCATCTTTGACCGTCAGCGTATAAGATTTGGCAATCTGGTCAATCGCCACGCCATTGTCGCCGAAAATTACGGCTAAAACGTCGAACATAGCTTTTTTCGAGCCGTCGGCTTCATCGGTAAATTTCAAATCCTGCGCGTTAATATGCAGAAGCGGACGCATAAACGAACCTTGCGCGGCATCGTTGCCGAACAAAGCATTGAGCCGCAAAGAAATATCATTAACTCCGAAAGGCGAAACCAGCGCGTTTTGAATTTGTTGTGAAGGTGTTTGATTGGTCGTCGTTTTGGCAACATTTTGGTCGGCAACATTAAAAAATCCACTCCGGTAGCGAACATTTAAATCTTTGTTTTTAACCTTGATCGAGAGTTTGTTGAAACGTCTGGTTTTCGCGTCGAAAGTGTCGGAATCGGGTTCGTAAGCGATCAGATAATAGCTCTGGTCATCGAGAATTTTGCGAACGCCGCCGCTCAAATCGTTGTTATTGATGATTGCCAAACCACCGGTTTGTCGCGCCAGATAAGTCAATCCTTCCTGCGTATCCAAAAGTTCCGCATTGCGTTCCGAAACAATTTGCTGAAGCCTTTCAGAATCGGCGGAAACGCTGTCTTCCGCCGAAATTCCGGTCGTTTGCAAACCTCGTGCGTCAAGCGTATAAAAAACAACCGAAGCGCGGTTTGCCGTGTCAACCAATTGACGCAAAAACTCTAAAACACGTCCGGTTTCGCTGAATCCCTGTTCGTTGCGCTGTAAGATTTTGAACCCGTCGCTGAATAAAATCACGGATTTGCGTCCAGGCAATTCCTTCATTCCGTTAACGATAAACCGCAATGCTCCCAAAGTTCCGGTGGCGAATGTTGCACTTTGAAAATCTTCCAAAGCATTTTCGGAATTTTCCCGCGCTTCTTTGTCTTCCTCGGTTTCGGTTTCAGATATAATCTTTTCGTTGTCACGGATCGGGGCAAACGCGCCGATATTTCCGCGTCCCAAAGGATTCCAAAGGACTTTTTCAATCGCCGCGTAAAGCTGGCGTTTGTCGGAAGTGAATTGCTGAAGCGCACCGATTCCCGCGCCCGTGCGGATAATCGCGACCAAATCGCCGTCCTGCATCTGCTCGTCAACGAATTTCTTCAAAGCGCGGCGCACATAATACGCGCTCTGAAACGAAAGCGACAAATCATCCACGACCAGCGCAAAAGTTCGACGGATTTTTTCGGCTCTGAGTTCGGCTGGCGGAATCGGAACAGCGATTTTGTCATTCGGATTTTTAACGGGTTCCGCGATTTCCTTAACGCTTGAAACAAACGATAGATTCGTGATTTTTTGCTTTTCGCCGTTTTCGTAGATTTCAAAATCTTCGGGCTTTAAATCTTTGACAACCTTGCCTTTTGAATCGGTGACGGTGACATCAACCTGAATCAAAGTCGTCGAAATTTTGACGACATCGTCATCCGGCGGCGGAGTCGGCGAAGGCGTTTGCGAGGCGGCGGTCATCACCAAAATAAAAATCAAAAGCGGCGCAAGAAAAAGTTTTTTCATTATTTCTTTCCTTAAATCCAAACGAACTCGGGTTTTGCTGACGGATTTCCGCAAATAAAGTTTCAATGTTCGGGTTGAAATTTTGTTTTTTAGGAAAATCGTCTTTTCTTTGTTATGATATAACGAAATTCGCTTGCCACAAAGGTTTTTCCCGTTTTTGCGGCAGGACAAATTTCCTCAAATAATTCGCATCAAATTTTCGGAGTTTTACAAAAATGTCTAAATTCAAATTTTACCGCTTTAATTTTTATTCCGTTCTGAGTTTTTCAATCTTTGCTTTCGCGCTTTTGACCGTTCCGCTGACGACGAGCTGTTCGGCTTCAGTGACCCCGATGTCGGACGACGATGCTTTAAAAACCTTGCGTGAACTGACCAAAAACGGAAAATTGCCGTCCGAAGGTATTGTCGCGGACATCGAAAACCGCTTTGCCAAAACAAAATCAGGCGCATTGGCAAAACTTCTGCGGGCGCGAATCAGATTTGAAAACTCGGACTTTAACGGCGCGGCACAGATTCTTAATACGAATATTTTCCGCGAAAAAACAAAGCTCGCCGATTACGCGCTGTGGCTTCGCGGACGCGCTTTGCAATCGGCGGGAAACCACGCCGAAGCGATGAATGTTTTTGCGGGACTTGCCAAAGATTTTCCGAATTCTCTGCGGGCGCGTGAAGCCAAATTGCTCTGGGCAAATTCGGCGATGCAATCCGGGCAAGCCGCGCAAGTTCCCGCGTTTTTGCAGGATTTGAATGATAAAAATCAGGCTGACGCGCTCTTGCTGACGGCGAAATCTTACGAAACAAGCGGCAGTCAGGCTGACGCGGTAAAGTTTTACCGCAAGGTTTATTTTTACGGCGCGGGAACGAATGAAGCCAAAGAAGCCGAGGCGAAACTGACGCTTTGGAGCCAGCCTTTAACACCGCAAACGGCGGAAGAAATCACCGTTCGCGCAGATAAACTCTACGCCGCGAAAAATTATACGGAAGCAAATACAGCTTACGGCTCACTGATTTCGAGTTTTCCAAACGCCGTCACGCCCGAAATTCAACTCAAACGATTGATAACTTTCGCCAATCTCAAAAATATGACGGAAGCCAATAATGCGTTCAACGCGCTTCCGGTTTCCGCGAAAGAAAAAGAAGAAGCCTATTACAATCTCGCGCTCGGCTATGCAAAAAACCGCCTTTGGGCAAATGCACGGACGACTGCCGAAGAAATGCGGCAAAAATTCCCGACAGGCAAATTAACGCCGAAAGCGTGGATTGATGCGGGAATGGCGGCGCGTGATGCGCGTAATAAAACGGACGAAAACTACTTTTTGCAGACGGCGGTTTCCGCCTATCCGAACGCGGTTGACGTTGCCAAAGCGCAATTCGAGCTTGCGTGGCTTCAGCACGAAAGCAGAAATTTCCAGATTTCTTCGCAAATGCTGCTCGAACATCTGGCGCGGTATGTTGACAAAGATTCGACCAATCGCGGGAAAGCAGGTTATTGGGCGGCGCGTGATTCGGAACTCGCTGGAAAAATTAACGAGGCTTGTGCGCTTTACGACGCAACGGTTTACCGCTACGGCGCGAATTGGTATGGCTATCTCGCCTTGCAAAAATTGACGGCTTTGCGCGGTCAGGGCAAATGCCAGGGCGCGACGAATTTTCCCGCCGGTTCGCTCGTGCCGAAAGCGGTCGCAAATTTGAAAACCGTCACGGTCGCGGCGGAAACTTCAAAAGAAAAGGAATTGGAACGCGCCGAAAAGTCGGAAGATTTGAGTATTGTCGGGCTTTTCGATTGGTCGGTTGACGAACTCAAAGAAGCGCAAAAAACTGCGGGAAACAGTCCGAAAATCAATCTCGCGCTTGCCAAACATTACCGTTTGAAAGGCGATCAGGTGAACGCTCTGCTGTCGTTGGCGAAAAGTTATCCCGATTACGCGCAGATGTTTCCCGAAGAAATGGGACGCGAAGAATGGGACATTTTTTATCCTTTGACGCATTGGAGCGACATCAAATATTGGGCGGCGCAGCGGCGGCTCGAACCGCATCAGGTTGCCGGATTCATTCGGCAGGAAACAATTTTCGATGTGCGGGCAAAATCGAGCGCGAACGCTTACGGCTTGATGCAGTTGCTCATTCCGACCGCCCGCGCCGTGGCAAGAAAATATAATTCGTCAATCACCGCCATTTCCGCCGAAACACTTTTCCAACCCGCGCTCAATATCGAACTCGGCACGGCTTATATCCGCGACCAGTATGATAAATTCGGGCGCGTCGAATTTGTCGCCATCGCCTACAACGCCGGACCCGGACGCGTTCCGCAATGGCGTGCAACTTTGCCCGCCGAGATTGATGAATTTGTCGAAGAAATTCCGTTCAAGGAAACCAAAGGCTACGTCCAGGGAATCATCCGCAATTCGGCGCAATATCGAAGGCTTTACGACGACAACGGTAATTTCAAAACGAATGTCGGAACGCGTCCTCTGCGGAGCGAGATTGATTCCAAACCGCGTGAACAATTTACCGCCGAGTTTCCGGAAGTTGACGTTCAAGATAATCAAAGCGGAAGCTGAGGGTTTTAATCTTTTTATTCAAAAAACTTAAAAGCCGCCGTTAGGATATTTAATCTGAAAAATTGTTAAAAATTTTTGTATTGAAACTGTCTCAAAAACATCGTTTTTTGAGACAGTTGTTATTCCTCGATAAAGTCATTGCATTTGACTCTCAAACAAAGTTAGACTTATTTTTTCTCGAGAGAGCTTTTCTCTTGACAGGCGATTACTTAATCTTTTAACATTGTCCTTTCTTATTTTAATTTGAAGCTTTGCCGGCAAACTCAAAAAATGTGCCGGCAATTTCACTGAAAACGCATTATCTATTTGAACTCCTCTACAATTTAGATATTTACTTATTTTAATCAATCGGGTAATTCCCAAGTTAATTTCTTACTTTGTTTAATTATTCTGACCGCCGGTCATATTTTGGCTGTCCGGTCTTCTAAAATTTATGAAAATTCAAGAACTATTCACCAATGGAAAAGTGTTTCTTTTGGCTTTTTTTATGATGTTTTCACACTCGGTTTTTGCAATCGGCGTGTGTTCAAACTTTAGCTCAAATTCAGGCTTTCTGATTCCGGTCGGAACAAATCCCAGACAGGTTTTGGTTGGCGATCTTAACGGTGATAATGCCCAGGATGCAGTTGTTATCACGGGAGGTTTTTCCTCTAGCGGAACAGCAACTGTTCTCTTAAATAACAGACGGGGTAATTTTTCAATTTTTACTTCAATCCAAACAAACTTCACCATCGGTGCGGCAACGCTCGCGGACTTCAACCTCGATGGAACACTTGATCTGGTAATCGCCGGTTCATCGGGTTCCAGCGGCAGCACGACTCCGGTTTACATTTATTTCGGCAATGGCAACGGCGTCTTCAGCTCGCCGACGATTACAACTTTTCAAGGCTCGGCGAGTGCTGTTTCAAGCGGCGATTTCAACGAAGACGGATTACCGGATATTGCAATAGCGAATACAGCCAGCAGCGGCAGTTTCGGCGCAGTGACTTTGTTTCTTAACGCCGGTTTCGGCAACTTTGTGTTTGCGGGAAATTTTACCGCCGGCGGTTCGCCACGTGATTTAAAGATTGCCGACTTTAACACGGACGGAAATTTGGATGTTGTGGTCATCAGCACAAACGGTACCGGTTCGCTTCTTTTGGGCAACGGAACGGGCGGCTTTCAAGTAGGATCAAATTTCACGCTTTTCAGCGGCAGTTCTTCCTCGACGTTTAATGTGTCGAGTGCGGTCGGCGATCTCAACAATGACGGCAAACCGGATTTGGCGGTGGGTAACGGCGATACCAATATTTTCTCCGTAATTCTCAATAACGGAAGCGGCGGATTTGCTGCGCCGGTAACAAATACTTTCGCGGATTTTAACTTTCGTCCGCGGTCAATAATCATCGGTCAGTATACCGGCGACGCGAATCTTGATATTGCCGTAACAGTCAATAGCGGATTCAGCGACAGTATCAGTGCCGCAGTTATCGTTCCCGGCAACGGAACAGCCAATTTGAATGTGAGTAATCCGACGATTATTCCAACCGGATCGCTGCCGATTTTTGTTGCCGACGGCGATTTTAACGGCGACGGGCGCAACGATTTGATAACGGCGAACAACGGGTCAGCCGATATTTCGGTTCTGCTCAACAATGGAGCCGACCGCTACGGTCCGAATACTTTTACGACTAACGCTAATATTAACCAAATTGTCGCTGCCGACTTCAATAACGACGGAAACATTGACACCGCCGTATCCAATCAGCAGCAAATAACCGGATTGAACGGAATCCTTATTTCCTACGGTAATGGAGCGGGCGGAGTTTTGGGAACTTTTAGTTTAGGTGCCGGAACCACGCAAGCTCTCTTAACAACCGATGTCAACAATGACACGCGGGCGGATCTGATTGCCGCAACAACTAATAATCAAATAACCGTGTATAAAAATACCGGTAATAACCCGCCTTTTATCCTTCCGCCCGATGTTTATAACTTGAGTTTTACGCCAAGGTCTGTAATTTTTGGAGATTTCAATAACGATGGCAACAAAGATTTGGTCGTCTCAGCACAAAATACCAATTCTATAGCAATTTTGCTCGGTTCAAGCACGGGAGCATTCAGCGCACCCTCGACATTTGCGGGACCGGCAAACGCCGCTTACATCACGGCAGGTGATTTTAATATTGACGGAAATCAGGATTTGGCGGTGGCAGGAGCCGGTTTTACCGGCGGAACCGGCGTTTTCACCTTACTCGGAAACGGAACGGGAACATTTAATCAGGTTTCCGAAAGTTTAGTCGTTACAAATCCGACGGGTATCGTCAGCAATGATTTTAACGGTGATGGCAGAACAGATATTGCCATAGTCGGCGGAAGCGGCTTCTCCGGCGGTTCGGGTTCGATTACGGTTGCTTTCAGCGATGGCGATGGAACTTTTACAATATCAAATGTCTATACTTTTGCCTTCGCGCCTTTTGGGCTGACTTCGGCTGATTTTAACGGCGACAGCCGTCCTGATCTGGCTTTCACGGTGCGCGCATCAAATTCTTATTCGGTCCTGCTCAATGCCGGAAACGGAATTTTTCGCACAGGAAACAGTTTTCTTGCCGGAGTCTTTCCCGAAGCAATTACCTTCGGAGATTTCAATAACGACGGACGTAACGATCTTGCAACGGCGAATCGAGGCGGCAGTAACTTTTCGATCCTGCCGAATACCTGTCAAGAATCCGTTACCAAAACCGATTATAACGGCGAAGGACGCACGGACTTTGCAGTTTTCCGTCCATCAACCGGAACCTGGTGGGTGCTTGGCAATGCGGGTGATGTTCGCCAGCAGAAATTCGGCTTGGCAACCGACATTCCGACTCCCGGCGATTTCGACGGCGACGGAATCAGCGATTTTGCCGCCTTCCGTCCGTCAAACGGAACCTGGTATATCTTGCGAAGCTCAAACAATCTTACTTACTCGGTCAGGTGGGGAACTAACGGCGATATTCCGGTGGCAAACGATTATGATGGCGACGGACGCACGGACATTGCTGTTTTCCGCCCGTCAAACGGAACCTGGTATATCATCCGCAGTTCGATGCCGTCGAATCTCTTCTATGTTCCGTTTGGAGTTTCGACAGACCGTCCGGTCGCGGCTGATTACGACGGCGACGGGCGCGCCGACATTGCCGTTTACCGCAACGGTCAGTGGATTATTCTGCAAAGCCGAAATTCAGCCGTGAGATATGAGCAATTCGGTTTGGCGAGCGATAAAACCGTTCCGGGAGATTTCGACGGCGACGGACGCACGGACATTGCTGTTTTCCGAAACGGGATTTGGTATATTTTGCAAAGCAAAAATAGAACTTTGCGCGTTGATAATTTTGGCTTAGCCAATGATGTGCCGCAAGTCGGCGATTATGACGGGGACGGCAAATCAGACATTGCTGTTTTTCGACCGTCAGATAATAACTGGTATATTATCCAGAGTTCCAACCAACAATTTAGAGCAGTAAATTGGGGAATTGCCGAAGACATTCCGGTTTCTTCGATTTACCCGAACTAGTATTTTCAGGGGACAAGCTACGGCTGAACGGCAAACTAAAAACTTGCCGTTCAGCTTTTTCTTTTCAAATTCATTTAGACTTTGCAGCTTTCACGGTTAAGTTATTCCACGAAAAATCTCTGCGGCGCAAGCATTGTTTTGGCTTCTTCGTTGTAATAATCATAAACCATCGAAGGCGCGGTTTGGGCATTCAGACCGAAACGCGGACGGAATTTGAAGTTGAATTCCGACGGCGAACCGCTTGCCCAAGTGTAAATTACAATGCGGTCAGGCAAAACGTCATAGCGGCTGAAACGACCTTCCGATTGCGCTTTTTCCAGACTTGCGCGGTCAACATCCGCACCCGGCGGCAAACCGATTTCCGCCAAAATCATTCCGTAGCGATTGTCTTTTCTTTGCATCTGCACTTTGCAAGTAATTTCCTCGCCGATTTTCGCCTGTAATTTGTCAAAATCAACCTTCAAATCAAAATAGGGCGAAACTTCTTTCGCGTCGTTCCAGTTGATGTAATGTTTTGAAACGATCTGCGCCATTGTCAGGTTCAAATCGCCCGAAATTTTGACTTCGATGCGGTTGTTGTCGGCGGTCAAAAACGCCGAAGCGTCAAAAATAACCGGTTTGTTCAAACCTTTGTCCGACACCGAAAATTCCTGCGTCTTTTTGCCGTTGACGTAGATTTCGGCTTTTTCATCCGCGTTTTTTTCGTCGTTCATCCGCATTTTTTGCAGCAGAATCAGCGCGTCCAGAACATTGACGGTCGTTTGCGTCGAATACCAAACGCCGTAATGGTCTTTGTTTCTGAGCAGATAAATCAAACCGCGTGAGATTTGAGATTGAATTGCCAAATCAGGCTGCGGCGGCTGAAACCGGAGCAAGGCTTGAACAACAAGCGCGGTCGTTTCGATATTCGCGGTCGTTCCCCAACCGTAAAACGGCGTGTTCGGAGTTGTCCAAAACTGCGAAAACTCTTTGTCCGGTTGAGCAAGTTTTTGAATTTTTTCAATTGCCTTTTGCGCTGTTTCCGTTTCGCCGATTTCCTGCGAAGCAAGCGCGAGATTTGCCAGCACAAACGCATCATTGATGTTCTCGAAACGCTTTTGCAGAAATCCGACCGCCGATTGCAAAGCCTTGCGTTTTTGCGGATCATCACCTGCCGTCAAACTTAAAGAGCGCAAAATATACGCGGTCGAAACCTCCGTATTTCCCTTGTTCGATTCCCAACTGCCGTCCGCTTTTTGCTGCGCCAGAAGCCAATTTTCCGCTCGTTCGATAACCGATTTATCAACTTCCGTAAAATCTTCGGCATCGTGCAAAAAACGCAGAATATAAGCCGTCAGCGCGGCATTCGGCGTGTCGGTTTTGCCCCAGTAAGAAAATCCGCCGCCGTCGGTTTGATAATTCAAAAGTCGTTTATAGCCTTCTTCAAGATAGCTTTTCGCCTGTGCCTTAATGCGCGGTTCAATTTCCTTCTTTAATTCTTTTTCGATTTTCAGAATGAGTAAATTCGGATAAGTCGAAGAAGTCGTCTGTTCGCCGCAGCCGTAAGGTCGTTTGAGCAAGCCTTCGACGGATTCGGCAACGTGCGCGAGCATATTCGGGTAAATTTTAATCTCCGTCTTTCGATTGTTCGGGAAAGCATAGTTTGGAAAATTCACGTTAAAAGACGTTTCTTTTTGAAACAGATTCGATTGAGCTTCGACAATTTCCTTGCCGTTCGGACGCACCGTAACAAGTTTTTCAATCGCGTCGCCCTCGCCTTTTGCCAACGCCGTGACCTTTTGTTTGCCGTCCGCGACAGGCGCGATTGCCTGAAAATTAAAGATTGCGTTCGCGCTCGTATTCGCGGGAACTTCGATATTCTGCGCCGCACCGTTCAAGTTTTTCGACCAATCGTTTGCCGTCATCGAAACCGCGACTTTCCGGCGTTTATCCGTGTAATTGCGAATTGGCACAGACAAAGCGATTTCGTCGCCTTCGGTCAAAATACGCGGCGGATCGAGTTCGGCAAAAAATGGCTGAAAGGTTTGAAATTCCTTTTCGACCAAACCGATTTCGCCTGTTTCGGTCGAGCCGACCGCGTAAAGTTTCCACGTCGTCAGATTGTCACCGAGTTTAAATTTCAGTTCCGCTTTGCCGTATTTATCGGTCAAAAGTTCGGGTTGCCAGAGCAGAGTTTCGGGAAAATATTCGCGCACGCGCGGCGTAAAACCCGGCGCATCTTTGTTACTTTCAAAAAATCCGGCGATTGCTCTTGATTCGCTTTTGGTGACAGAACTGCTTATTTGTGAATTTGAAGTATTTAAAACCGATACATCAGCCGTGACATCAACCGTTGAGTTAACTCCGCCAACCTCTAACATTAGTTTGATTTGCACGAGATTCATCGAGGAAACAACGACATTATCAATTCTGTAAGTTTGAAAACCGCTATATTGTGCGGTTACTTTATATTTTCCCGAAGGCAAATTGACGAGCAAAAACTCACCGTTTTCGTCGCTTCTGACGGAAAAAATTTCACCCGAACTCACATTTTCCGCCGTCACGGTCGCGCCCGGAACGACCGCGCCGTTCGGATCGAAAACAATTCCGCCGACCGCGCCTTTCGCGCCGGAAATGCGGGTTTTGAAAATTTCCGTTTTCGGCTGATTATTCGATAAATCCTTTTCTTCCAGCACGACCGTGAAACCCGCCAGATCGAAATCGTCAAAAACGCCCTGAATGCCGTCGGCACCCGCGCTTCTGATTCTGAATAAAATCACTTTTTGCGCGACGAGTTTTGAACGCATCACCTGTTGCCGTTCGCCGTCGAGATTGCCGACGGTTTCAAATGCGACCTTTTGAATTTCGCGGTCATATTGAACTTTTTCAAGATAGAGCGGACGATTCCAACCGTCGCGGAACGAATCGAAATCAATACCCGATTCCTTCCAAATTGTTTTTAGTTCTTCCGCCGTGTTTGGTAATTTATCGGCTTTCTGCGTGTAATTATTGAGAGCGATGTTTAATTCGTTCTGCGTTTTCTTAAACCATTCAAACCTGATTTCCTTGACCGAAAAATCGTCCTCGCTGCCGATTATTTTATCCGCGCCGGCGGTTTTCAAAGTCAAAATCGTGTTGGCGCGGTCAGCCGAAAACTTCGCTTGAAAAGGCGTTTCCCACGCATCGCGCAAATCGTCAAAATTTACGTTGTTTGCCGATAAAATCCGGCGCAAGGCGTTTTCATCTTTCGGAAAATCGCCTGTTTTTTCGTAGTTTTCCTTTAAAGTCTTTTCAAAATTTCCCAGCTTTTTGTTGAAATAATCCTGATAAATCCGGCTGAAATCATCCTGAAAAGAATCGCTCTCGAAAAAGTTCGGCGAAAAGGTTTTGTTGACGAGCAAAAACTCTGCCGCGAGCTGTAAATCGTTGTCAATCGGTTTGGTTAAATCGAGATTGTCCAAATCCCTGCGCGTCAGGTTGCCGAAAGTTTCCGCCGTTCCGAGCAATTTGCGAATCGCGCCGAAATTGTCGGGAAGCTGTTCGGTGCGGGCGCGTTCTTCGATGGCTTTATCTAAAATAAGCACGCCGAGAGCGGTTTCGAGCGGTTTCTTTTCGCCATTTTGGACATTAAACGTGAGTTTCGCGTCTTCGTTCGGACGATAAGACGTTTTCAGAGATTTCAGATTCAAATTAAGATTTGTCGCGTTCGGATAAAGAATCGTTTTTGAATTGACGCGGGTTTCGTCATATCTTTCGCCATTCCTAAAGTAAGCGGCAATCGTTATTTCACCCTTAAAATCGGGACGAAACGGAATCAGTAAATTGGCGCGATTCTCTTCTATACGAACACGCTTTGAATAAATCACGCTCGAATTTTTCAAAACGTCCACATAAACCGTCTGTTCGTTTTCGCTCGAAAAAATCTTCAAATCAACGGGTTCGTTCGGCAGATAAATCGTTTTGTCCGTCCTGACGCGAATCTGTTTTGCTTTTTCATCAATATACAAATTGTCTTCCAAAAGCCCGCGATTTCCTTTTTTGTCGTCGGCAACGATGCGAAAATTGAATTCATTTTTGGCTGCGGGAAAAGGTTTGTCGGGAAAACGCACTTCAAATTTGCCCGCGCCGTAAGAATTCGTTTTGGCTTCGGCAAGTTTGGTCTGCAAGGTCGTATCGCGGTAATTTCCCTCGATTTTCAAATCGCATTTGACGGGTGTTCCGTCGGCATAAAACGTCGAAACGTAAAAAAGAAAAGGAACTTTCGGGTTCGGGTCGGCATTTTGGCGGATAAAATAAACGTGAATCGGTTCTTTGGTGATGCGGATGTCAAAACGCCTTTGTTCGGTGCGATTGGTCGTTAAATCGGTAAAATACGCGGCAAATTTGACATCGGCAAACCGCTTCCAATTGTCTTTGGCGAGATCGTCCTGCATTTGCGAAAGATTGATTTGCCGTGTAAATTTGCCTTCCGCGTCCGTCTCGCCTTCGACCGGCGCGCCTTCTTCGGTTTCGTATTTCTGCGCTTCATAATTCCAACGACGTTCTTTTTCCTGCACGATTCGCACCTTTCCGCGCGCGACCGTCTTGCCGAAAAGATAATTGGCGTTGACCGTAATGAGTGCCGATTTTTCGTTTGTCAGATAAAAAGGTTTGGCGGATTTGGCGACGACCGTAAAATTCGGCAAATCGTAGCGCGAAACTTTAAATTCGGCGAGACCAATATTATCATCGTCGTCATTTTCAATTTCGATTTTATAAGTTCCGAGCTTAAAACTTTCGGGAATTTGCCATTCGACATTCATCACCCCGAAACGCGAGGTTTTTGCCGTGCCTTCATAAACCGTTTCGCCTTCTTCGTCGGTGATTTCAAACTTCAAGTCTTTATCGGCAAGCGGACGTTTCAGCGGGTCGAGATAAAGTCCGCGAATAAATAATTTTTGATTCGGCTGATAAATCGGCTTGTCGGTATTGAGATAAACAAACGCCTGAATGGAAGTTTCGAGCGATTCGTCGGCTTCGCGGACGATTCCGTTTTTGATGCCTTTGATTTTAATTTCGCCGTCGTCGAGATTTGCGTCCGACGGAATTTTAAAATCGAGCGAAGCAAAACCCTCGTCATTTGTCTTGCCTTTGGCTTTGATAACGAGTTCCGTTTCATCCGACTCGCTATCGAGTTCGAGTTCCAAATCGCCGCTTATTTCGACGTTTTTAATCGGTTTTTTGGTAAAAGGATGCAGCGCGAGAATATGGGCGCGAAAATTCATTCCCGCAAAAATCCGTTCGGGCGCGGAAATTTGCAGTTCAAAAACTTCGGGCATAATTTCCGAAAGCGAAACGACATTTGAAATCGAAACACCCGAATTTTCGGGCGAAATCGTGTAGCGCAGACGCTTCCAGAGCAAATCGTTCGTTTCGGCATTTGCGCCGAATGTCAGCGGAATCGGCAAAGTCTGCTTTCCGCGCCGCAAATTTTGCGAAGTTTCGCTCAATGCCAAAACATTGTCCTGCGCGTCGAGAACTTCGAGCTTGACCTTGGCATTCATCGCCGCCGCGGAATTTTCGACGACCAGATTTGTCTGCAATTGATTGCTTGCAAAAGTTGCCTTTGTCTCGCTTTCATTGACCTTCAAAAAAACCTGCGCGGTCGCGGTGAGCGATGCCAAAAGACTAAGAAAAACTGTCAAGACGAGTTTCCATTTCATAACTTTTCACTTTATTTCACCTCAAATTTCAACGGCGCAAGCGTCGCTTTGGCTTCTTCGTTGTAATAATCGTAAATGACCGAAGAAGTCGTTTGATCGTTGATGCCGTAGCGCGGTTTTTTTCGGATTTTCGATAACCGGCAAAATGCCCGCCGCCGTTTTGTTGAAAATAATTTTTGATTCCGATTCGCTGACCGTTTGCGCTTTTGCCGAAAAAAGACAGACTACGCACAGCACGACCGAAAGAGAAAGTTTCTGCCGCATAAAGACTTACCTCAAATTTTTTGTTCAGTATTTTAGAGTTTTGCGAAACCGTTCTAATTGATGCCGCGAGATTTTGAATTGGTTGCTTTGACGGGAAAACAATATTTTGCCACAGAGAACACGGAGGTCACGGAGAATTAATTTTAAAATCTCTGTGACCTCTGTGAACTCTGTGGCTAATTCTTCTAAAGGTTTCGTTCGATGAAATTCGTCATCATTTGATAAAGATGTTTTTCCTGCATCGTGCCGCGCTGAACGCCGTGGCGTTGCGTGGGATAAGTCATAAACTCGAACTGCTTTCCGGCTTTTTGGAGTTCGTAGATAAGTTTGGTCGCGTTTTGCTGATGCACGTTGTCGTCCATTGTGCCGTGAATAATCAGCAGTTTACCGTTCAGATTGGCGGCGTTGGCGATGACCGAACCTTGTTTGTAGCCGTCGGGATTATTGTTTGGAGTCCGCATATAACGCTCGGTGTAAATCGAATCATAGAGCGACCAATCGCTGACCAAACCGCCCGCGATGCCCATTTTCAGGGTTTTCGAGCGCGTCATAAAATAGCTCGTCATATAACCGCCGTAACTCCAGCCCCACATTCCGATCCGCGAACCGTCCACGAAATTCAATGATTTCAGATAATTGAAACCGTCTTCCAAATCCGGCACTTCCGTCTGACCGAATTTTCGGTAAACATTCCAAGCACTTTCCGCGCCTTTGCCCGACGCGGTGCGGTTGTCGCAAATCCAGATAATATAGCCTTTCTGCGCGAGCATCTGATGCCACATCGTTTGCGTTCCGCTCCAACGGTTTCTGACCGAAGGCGCGTGCGGACCCGAATAGGTAAAGGCGAAAACCGGATATTTTTTTGATGTATCGAAATTCGGCGGCAGAATCATCATCGCTTCCATCTCGAAATTATCGCGCGTTTTGACTTTCAGAAACTGCGTTTTGCCGAGATTGTATGCGCCTAAAACAGGAACTTTGTTTTCGTCGAGAACCTTTTCGAGTCGTCCGTCCGCCGTGTAGAGACGATATTGGGTCGGCGTGTTGACATCGCTCCAACCGTCAATAAAATGCGTGAAGGTCGGGTTAAACGAAGCGCGGTGTGTGCCGTTCGTGTCGGTCAGACGCTTTAACTGAGTGCCGTCGAGTTTGATGCGGTAAATCTGTGTGTTGATCCAGTCGTTGTTTTCGCCGATTGCCGAAAAATAGACGAAACCGCGTGTTTCGTCAACGCCGTAAAACTCGCTGACTTCCCAGCGTCCGTCGGTGATTTGTTTGAGGAGTCTGCCGTTGTTGTCGTAGCGGTAAAGATGCCGAAAACCGTTGCGCTCGGATTGCCAGATTCCGCTGCCGTCCTTTAAAAACATCGGATTATCAATCGCTTCGACCCACGTTTGAGATTTTTCGGTCATTACGGTCGTCGCTCTGCCGTCGTTCGGAAACGCCGTGTTGACATCGAGAAATGTCTGCTCGCGGTTCTGCGCTTGAAACATTACGGCACGCGAATCGGGTGTCCAGGTGACGCGGGAAATTAGAAAATCTTCGGGTTTGTATTTTGAAGTGTCAACGAATTTGACCGCATCGCCGAACCGAGCGAGCGACGGCGGCAACTTGCTGCCGACCTTCGGAAGTTTCGTGACGTTCGGAATCAGACTCGTTTTCGTGACATCGGCAATGCCGAGCGTGACGAGCGGATTCGGGTCGCCGGCTTGCGGATAATCGGTGTTTTCGACGCGCTGATTGTCTTCCGTGTCGTCGGTCAAAACGAATTTCGGGACGGGTGATTCGTCCGTTCGCAAAAACGCGATGTATTTTGAATCGGGCGACCACCAATAACCGCGCTTGTTGCCGCGTCCGTAGAGTTCTTCTTCATAAACCCAATCGAGATAACCGTTCAGAATTTTTTCTTCGCCGTCGCGGGTCAACTGTTTTTCTTTCGCGGTCGCCGTCTCAACGACAAAAAGATTCATTCCGCGCACGAAGCTGACGAATTTTCCGTCGGGCGAAAAATCGGCTTCGAGTTCTTCGTCCTTCAGCGTGTTCGTCAGACGTTTTACGCGTGCGCCCGCCAAATCGTAAACCCACAAATCTTTGTTGTGATTTATCAAAACGGCGGTTTCCGCCTGGTTAAACTGCTGAAATGGCGATTGCCCGATATTGTTTGCCTCGTCAATCGAAAATCCGTTTGTTTGCGACAGCACCGAAACATATTTTTTCGTGTCGTAAAGCGGCGAAGTTTGTCCGCTCAAAGCGTCAACGCGCAGCATTTGCCCGCCTTGAAAGACTTTATAAGCCTTGCCGTCCTTCGTCCAACCGCGAATCGCGAGCGGTCTTCCCGAAAACGGAATCCGCGCCTGCGGGTCAAAAATATCATCAATCGAAAGCATCTTGTCTTGCGCCTGTGCCGTCAGCGCAGAAAAGACAATTATTGCGATAAAAAACCATCGGAATTTGTTCATATTTTTAAGAATCGGGGAAAGAATTTATTTGATGAAAGTATAAACTGATTTGAGTTAGAGTCCAAACTAAAGTTTGAACTCTGAACTTACGCTTTCGGATGCGCTCTATCGTAAACTTCGATGAGTTTTTCCATCGAAACTTGCGTATAAATCTGCGTGGTCGAAAGCCGTGCGTGTCCGAGAAGTTCCTGAATGTCGCGCAAATCCGCACCCGAATCTAAGAGATGCGTCGCGAACGAATGGCGCAGACTGTGCGGCGAAATATCGCGGTTGATTTCCGTGCAAATTTTGATGTATTTATCAACCATTCGCCCGACGCTTCGGGTTGTAATTCGCGTGCCTTGATAGTTTAGAAAAACGGCTTGGTCATCGCGTTCACTTGGCGGACAATTATTCAAAAACGCCGCCCGAGTTTCGTTAAGATAAAACATCAAGGCTTGCAGAGCAGGTTCGCCGAACGGCAAAATGCGCTGTTTTTTGCGTTTGCCCGTCACGCGGACGAGCTTTTCGCGGAAATCAATATCTTTGAGATTTAATCCGACGAGTTCGCCGACACGCATTCCGGTCGCGTAGAGAAATTCCAGAATCGCACGGTCGCGTCTGCCCAAATCCGTCTGTAAATCAGGCGTTTCGATAAAGCGCACGGCATCTTCCATCGAAAGATGCGTCGGCAATTTGCGTTCGACCTTCGGGGTCGCAACCAATTTTGCGGGATTATTTTCCTGCACGCCTTCGCGGACAAGAAACTGAAAAAATGTTCTTAAACTCGCTAATTTTCGCGCGACGGAAGTTTTTTTATGGTCGGCGTGAAGTTCCGCCATCCATTCACGAATCGTCAGATGATCAATTTCCGAAACGGGAATGTCGGAAACTTTGCCTTTTAAGAGCAGATAATCACGAAATTGTTCCAAATCGCTCGAATAATTTCGCAAAGTATGTTGGCTGACGTTACGCTCGTAGCGCAGATGTTGGAAAAATTGTTTCAGAAGTTCTTCAAGCATAACGCATAAACTTTACGGGTAATTGTTCGGATTCTCAACCGCCAAACCTTCGGCTTTTGCGGCATCGTTCAATTTGTCATCGGCACAGACAAAAGTTAAAGCCCTCGCGCCGATTGAAATTCTAGCATCGTTGGCAGTTAAAGCTGCCGCAAGTTAATAGAATCGTAACCTCGCAAAGCGTGTTTTTCTGCTAAACCGGCGGCGCGTTCGACGAGCGGTGCGTCAATCTCGATCTTGAAAATCTTTCTTTAAAATGTTCGCCGAAATCGTGTCTTGGCTTTTGAAGTTTGCGAGGGCGAAAGACTCTGATTTTTCAAACGGCGCGAAAAAGTAGAGATGACCTCTGCCAAAGTGATTCTCGCGGTATAAAAACTATTTTGATTTGAATTACGAAAAAGCGCAATTGTCCAATTTGTGCCGCTTTCCCGAACGTATCTTTTAATAGTCGCGCTACTGTCGAAGAAAAAGCCCGCCATTAAATTCGGTCCTCAATGATGGTTTCCGAGAGCGGCTTTCCGGCTATCTCAATCGGTTCAAACTCTTCATCGGCTTTGTTCCAATCTTCAGGAATCTCATTGATAATTCCCTTTGCCAAAAGTTTTTCAGCGACTTCTTCTTCACTGATTAGATGCTCTTCGGTTGATTCGACCGAAACATAATCTAAAATTTCCTTGATCTGAGTCGGCGGCAATTTTTGAATTTCTCTGATTATTTCCTGCGGTGTCATAAAAATTTACCTCACTTGTCTAGGAACGTAATAACCTTTTCTGGTGCGGACTGTCAAGTTTTGGCGCGTTTTGACCGAGAGTGAAATCGTGCGAAATTCGCCGCGTTTGTCCGATTCGTTTTCGGGATAATAGCTCAAAATATATTGCTGTGAAAGCTCGGCGGAAATTTGGGCGAAAGCACGGTCGAGTTCGTCTTCGTCAACCGGCGAATAAACCGCGCCGCCGGTTTGTTTGACGATTTCCTGCATCCGTCGTTCGGCGGCAAGCTGGCGCAGATTCGCGCTTCCCGTGCGTTGTCCGGTGCGGACAGAATTTTCAAAATCGGTTGTTTTGACGACATAGACCTGACAATTGGCAAGTTGTAAATACTTCAAAGCATCGTCAAAAGTCGCGTCGCTGACGGTATCGTCGCCGTCGGACACAATCACGATCACGCGCCGACCGTTTGTTTCCTTCATATAATTTGCCGCTTCGATAATTCCGTCCAAAAGCGCAGTTGCGCCGGCGGGCGGCGGGAAATTTTCGATTGCCTGCACGAGCATTGAAACGTCTTTGGTCAAAGGCTGTTCGAGCCGCGAAACGGTGGCGACGCTAAATAACGCGACCAAATCTTTTTCGGGACGAATGACGCGGCGGAAAAATCGAATCGCGGCTTTTTTCTCGAATTCGCGGGCAATCGTCACGCTCGACGAATTATCAAAAAGTAATGCTAAACGAACAGGCGACTCCGAGCGCGAAAAATCGCTGATTTCCGCTGTTTTCCCGTCAATCTGAAGCAGAAAATCTTCGAGCTTGAGATTCGCAACGGGCAAACCGCGTCCGTCGAGAACCGAAACCGGAATCGGCACTAGAGTTGATTCAACCTTAATAACTTCGTTGTCATCAGCGTCTTTCGGCGGTGGTGTCGGAGTCGGCAAACCGTTTGAAACAGGCGAGATTTTTTCGGTCGGATTGTAATTTCCGGTAATGCGGCGCGGTGTCGGCGAAGGTGTCGGCGTTTCCGCAGGTTTATTACGCCCGCTTTGCGCGAAAACATTAAGCGCAAAAACGAAAATAAAAATTGTAAGTAAAATCTTATGAACCATACCAATTCAAACCGTTTGGCAACTCCTGCGCCGAAAATTCAAAATGAATCACACGCCGATTTTTCAGACTCGTTCCGGCGGAAGAAGAATGCAAAATTAACGGGCGCATTATTAAACAGTCGCCTTTTTTGACGCTGCAAAGATGCGTTTCGTTTGCCTGTCGCAAACTTTTAATTTCGTCCGCGCTCAAACGTCCATTCTTATGCGATTTCGGAATGACTTTCAACGCGCCGTTCGTTTCATCCGCGTCGTCAAGGTGAAACCGCAAAGTCAGCATTTTTTCAAGAATTTCAATCGGCGGCTGAACGTGCTGAATTTCGGCTTTGCGCGTCCAAGCTGAAAAGCCTTTCGTTTCGCGCTTTTCCCTAACAGAAATCGTCAAATCCTGATGCCACGGCACTTTCCAGTTTGCGTCGGGAGTTTTGTCAAAAAAAATTGCTCTGACAACTTTAGCTGTTTTACCGAGAAAATTTTTCGTAATGTTCGCAATAGTTTCGCTGTTTGAAAATTTACGCATCTTTAGCGAAACATTCAATAAATTCCGCACACCGTAAACCGATTCTTTTTTTCGGCTGACGGAATTTGAAGGCTTTAAATTTGCCAACTCATTTGCCAAACACAAAACGGTTTCAGCATCGAGAATATTCTCGAAAATCCCAAAACCGTTTTCGTCAATTTCCGCAGAATCCATAAAACTATTTCCAATCGGGCGGCGTGTTTCCGAATTGCGGAAAATTTTGTCCGTTAAAAATTGCCTTCACCGAATCGCGCATTAGAACGATGATTGTAAAAACTCCGAGAATCGTCCCGAGCGGCATTGAAAGACAAACGAGCGCGGCAATGACGATGCAAAAAGTGTAATTTTTATGCTTTGACAAAGAGCGTCCCGCCCAAAAAGCAAGAAAGGCGAGCGCGAAAAATATGACCATCAAGACAATTCCGAAACCCACGAAAATTCCGCCCAAAAGTTCCGGCGGCGGTTCATTTGCCTTACGCGGAATATCCGCCGCGATAAAAAACGCGCCTAAGAAAATGTAAATCGAAAAGATAAGCGCGGTCATTACAGTCAAACCCGCCTTCACGTAAAAACAAATCGAAAGAATTTTCAGATGGCTTAAATCTTCATTTACTTGATTTACCTGTTGATTCATAATTTTTTCTCCTTTAAGTAAAAATCAATTTCGCGCCCGCAATCAGTAAGCCGAATGACAAAACGCGCCGCAAAACGAGCGAATTAAAGCGGTAACTGCCCAAAGTTGCGCCGATAATTCCGCCGATGATTGCCGCAATTATCCAAACGTAAACGCTCGTCGGAAGTTTCAAAACCTGAGCGTAATTGCCCAATAGTCCCGAAATCGAATTGACGAGAATAAAGAGCGCGGAAATTCCCGCCGCTTTTTTCGTTTCCGTCCAATTCATCAAAAGCAAAATCGGTGTCAGAAAAATTCCGCCGCCGACTCCGACGAGTCCCGAAACGAAACCCAAACACGCGCCGATCAATAAACAAAGCCAAATTTGCGGCGTTTTCGGTTCGCTTTCCGATTTCAAATTTACCGCCAGACGAATTGCCGCCAGCATCAGCGTCACGCCGAGAATTATTTTATAAACGGTCGTCGGCAGCTGAATCATTCCGCCCAAGAAAGCAAACGGAATCGAACCCGCCGCAAACGGCAGAAAGATTCTCAAATCGAAATGTCCGGCGCGGTAAAATTGAATAAAAGCGATTGACGCGACAAAAAGATTCAAAATCAGCGCGGTCGGGCGCGTGACTTCGGGCGCAACCGCAAGCAAAGCCATCACCGCCAAATAACCCGACGCGCCGCCGTGTCCGACCGACGAATAAAGCACGGCAACGACGAAAACGGCAAGAATTATTAAGATTTCGGCGACTTCCATTCGGCTAATTTGACTATGATATTTGTCAGAAAAACTTTTTAGACAACCAATACAAATTCTTCGGTAAATTTCTCAACCCATTCTTTTTGCTCGATGGTTTCGGGCACTTCGATGCCGCGCACGAGACTCAATTGACGAAAGGCTTCGGATGGTGCGATGCCATACAAAGTCATCAAAATCGCCGCTAATAACGGAGCGCGACCGATGCTTTGACGGCAATGAATTCCGATATTTTTGCCTTTTGAAAGAGAAGTTTTCAATTTTTCGATTAAATCATAAAGTGTTTGATTTAACTCGGGAACGCTTCGGTCTGTAACCGGAAATGCAATAAATTCGATGCCGTTCGCCTCACAAAATTCGCCTTCGCGTCCGAGATCGAACGCCTGTGTTTCTTCGGCATCGAGCATCGAAACAATCACACCAAGACCGGCATCCGCCCAAGCCGCCGCTTCATCTTTGAGCCAATCGCCGCCGCGCGGACGCGGCACAAGCGCGATTCGTCCCGGATGTTTTTCTTTTGTCCAAAAAACTTGCGCCTTCATTTTATTCTCTCCCAAATTTCACGCGGCAATTTATTAACATCAACGCCGCGCTCTATCAAAACTTTGATACGATGATGCCCGTCCATTATCGTTCCGTCGGATTTTACTTTCAACGCACCCGTCATTTCCGGCTTCAAAGACTCGATTAAATCTTCGGTCGAAACTTTTCTAAAATACTCCAACTTTAGCTCGATTAAAGCATTTTCAGCGTGCAAAAATTTCAAAGGCGGTTGATTCATTTCGTAAATTTAATTTTACTTCATTTAACCATTCGTCCCAATCTTTGAGCGCGAGTCCGACTTGAATGCCGTGCCGTTCGCGTTTGTTGCGGTATTTTTTACGAAGCTCGACCGAAACGGGCGCGAGCAAGCCGAAAGTAATATTGACGGGCTGAAAATTCTTTGTTTCGACATTTGAAACATAACGGCAAAGCGCACCGATTGCCGATGTTTCGGGCGCAACAATTAAATCTTCGTTTCGCAAAATCCGCGCCGCGTTTAATCCCGCAAGCCAACCCGTGCCGACCGATTCGAGATAGCCTTCAACGCCCGTGATCTGTCCGGCGAAAAAGAGTTTCGGCTGTTTTTTCGTCTGCAAAGTTTCGCGCAAAATTTGCGGCGAATTGATAAAAGTGTTGCGGTGAATTTGCCCGTATTGCAGAATATCGGCATTTTCCAAGCCCGGAATTGTCTGCAAAACGCGCTTTTGTTCGCCGTATTTCAAATGATTTTGAAAACCGACGAGCGAATAAGCATCAGCCATCAGATTTTCCTGTCGAAGTTGGACAGCCGCGTAGGGTTCGCGTCCCGTCGAAGGCAGCGGCAAGCCTTTCGGCTTCATCGGACCGAAGCGCAAAGTATCAATTCCGCGCCGCGCAATTTCTTCGATCGGCAAACACGATTCAAACCAATGCGTGTCCTCAAAACGCTTGAGCGGAACCGATTTTGCTTCGATCAATTCGTTGTAAAATCGCTCATATTGCTCTCTGTCCATCGGACAATTGACGTAATCGTCGCCGCCTTTGCCGTAACGCGCAGCTTTGAAAGCAATGCTCATATCAATCGAATCCGCCGCGACAATCGGCGCAATCGCATCGTAAAAGTAAAGCTGATCGTCGCCCGTAAATTTCATTATTTCTGCGGTTAGAGCTTCCGATGTGAGCGGTCCGGTCGCAATTATTGTAATGTCATTGGGATTTATCGTCTTAAATTCTTCGCGGACGATTTCGATGTTTTTGTGCGCCTTGATTTTCTGCGTAATGAGTTCCGCAAACTTTCCGCGATCAACTGCGAGAGCCGCGCCTGCCGGAACTTTCGTCTGACGAGCGGCTTCCATCACGAGCGAACCGCCACGCCGCAATTCTTCCTTCAAAAGATACGGCGCACTTCCGACTTCATCGGATTTCAGAGAGTTCGAGCAGACGATTTCGGCAAGCAAATCGGTGCGATGCGCGGGCGTTTGCACAACGGGACGCATTTCGTAAAGTTTTACTTTCGCGCCCGAATTCGCGGCTTGCCACGCCGCTTCAACTCCGGCTAAACCACCGCCGATGACATTTATTTCTTTCATAATTTCAGAAGTTTTACTTTAACACATCGAAAAATCAGGAAAAAATATTTAACCGCGAAACACGCAAAAGGATGCGAAAACTTTTGCTTTATTTTCGTGTATTTTCGTGTGTTTCGCGGTTTATCAACTAACCGAAAAGTGTCGGCTGGGCGACATTCCAATCCATAATTTCTCCAACTTCGTGACCGCGTTTTTCGAGTTCGTTTTTAACGACGCGGCGATGGCAATTTTCCAATTCGGCACAGGCGCACATCAAAATTACGTTTGTTTCCCATGATTGAATAAGGCGAATTCCGAGTTCGAGATTGTGAATCTGAATTGCGCCGCCATTCGTTTTATAGTTGCGGTTGCCGAGCGCGGCGACGTGACGATAACGGTCTTTGAGCATCAGCGAAAGGTAGCTTTTCGTCCATTGCAAATGGCGCGAAACGGGCGCGAAACGAATATCGGCTAAGACGGCATCATGAAAATCGAGCAGCGCGGGAAGCTGTTCAAACGCTTTTCCCGTGTAGCCCGTTGTATAAAAATTCACTAAATATTTCGCAAAAGCCATATCTTTGTGAATTTTACCTTAAATCAGCGGTGAAAATCTTAAAGCAATTCGAGTTTCAAAGATTTACTCTTTCGACGTTTTCAAATACGAAATTATAAACAAAATTCCGAGAATCAAATCAATCGTCGCCGCGCCGACCATCAGCGAATGAACGCGTCCCGCCGCATAAAGCCAGTAAACGGCGATCACGAACGGAAATTTTTCAAGCAGTGCCGACAACAACATGAGCGGGCGGTAACGCACGGGATTACCGGCAATCAACAGAAACACGACTTGAAACGCCAGCGCAACGCCGACAAAACCGTAGAAATATTCGGGATGTGTAATCGCGGGCGGAAAATCACGGTTGATTTTTTCTTCGAGAAAATATTGCGGCAAGAGCGCAATCAAACCGTAAATTCCCGCGACGTAGAATGTGTATTTGGCAAATTTCATACAATTATTTTACGGCATTTTTCCAAGTTGCCAGAATCGCTTCAAATTCGCGGTCGGAAGTGTTTTCGAGCTTCAGTTTCCACGTTCCGCCCGAGACGTTTTTATCAACATAGATCGAACGAAACCACGCATTTGCTTCGGGCGTTTTCGTCAGATTTTTGCCGACGATTGTGCCTTTGTCGTCGAAAAGCGTCGCCGAAATGTCGCTTGCCGCCATAAATGTCAGCCCGAAATTCAAGGCTTGCGCGACCGGGATTTCAATTTCGACCGATTGGTTTGCGCCGATTTTTACGGATTTTGCAAAATCGGGACGCAGGTCTGCAACCTCTGCGGTAGCAGATGGGTAAAACGCGGCGTTTGAGCTGCTGAACTCCAACCCGGTCGCTACCGCTCGCGGTTTTGACCAACTTGCGTTCATAAAATACGCGCCGAATGAATTTTGATTCGTTTGTCCCGTTCGCGTCGGAATGTCGGGCATTTCGGGATTGTGGTTGCCCTTCGGTCCGATGGCGAGACGCGGTTTGACGAACGCGGAAAAATCGCTCGTTCCGGTCAAATCCGTGTGAAGGCTTTTCGATTCGGCGGTGTCGGCAATCGTCCATTTTGCCGACGGCACGGACACAACGCCGTCGTTCCAGACGACGTTTTTGCACATCGTCGGCAGAGGATTTCCGGCGAGCGCGGAAAATTTCACGCCTTTGCGGAGTTTGTTGGTCTTGTTGAAATTTTCGACCTGATCTTGCCGCAATTGCCGAACGGCTTCAACATTTTTCCCGAGCATTTCAAACGCGACGTTCATCACATCGGCGCAAGGACTGCCCATATTCGGTGTGCCGAGCATAATCAAATGCGAAACTCTCGGGCGACCGTCCTCGGAATTATTCTTCATCACCTGACTGATGTAATAGCGCGAGATCAAACCGCCCATCGAATGCGCGACCAGATCAACGTGCCACGCGTTGCGGTCTTTTTGCGCGTATTCGATATATTTTTCGAGTTCCCACGAGTTTTCGCCAATCGAATTCGTCTTGTCGGTCGAAAGAAACGCGCCGCCCGTGTTCATCCGCCCGTGTTCCGGCTTTTCGCCGACCGGAAACGCTTTCCAATCGTAACTGTGCGAAGTCGTCAAAATATTCTGCCACGTTTCCCAAGCCTGCCAGTTGCTCCACAGACCGTGAACAAGCACGAGCGGTTTCGGTGCGACCTTCAGATTCTTGGTTTCTTCGCCGATCTTTTTGCTGTTTTCTTCGAGTTCGGCTTTGATGCGCTGCAAGAGTCGCGGGCGACCATCGTCGAACCACGCGTAGCCTGATGAATCCCAAACGAGTTCAACCGTTTCTTCGCTGTTCGCATCAACGCGCACCGAAACGACATCATCTTTGAGCGGCGCATCGGGTCGTGCGCCGTCCCATTTGTCGCCTTTGTAGGTTTCCTTAAAACGCACGTCGGCGTATTTCGTTTCGCCCGATTCGTTAAGGATCGTCGCTTTTATTTTGACGAGATTTCCGTCAATCGTGCCTTTTTGTTCGCTGATTTCCTGCCAGTCGTTCCACGTCGGATATTTCATATCTTCAAACTTCAGATCGGTGAGGCGCAACGGCGCACCGCATTTTTCGAGATTCCACGTGATGGTTTCCGTGACGTTTTGCCACGTTTTTGAAAACGATCCCGAAAGACGATTCGGGTCTGACGGATTAACGCGGTGCGTTCCGTCGCTCGTCAGCGAGTTGCCGTCAACGGTCGTCACGGTCGCCGGCATATTTAAATTTTTGCCTTCCTTCGTCTGGCATTGACCGCTGAAGCTCGAAGTTTGCGCTCCCATCGTCTGTCCCTGAATTTGCGGCACACCGACGCTGACCGTGTATGTGCCGTCCGCATTCACGCCGACCGAAACATTTGCTTCGGCTCCGCTCGCGTTCGCGGTCGTTTCGGTTTTCGTCTGAAAATCTCCATACATCACCCTGAAAGTCTTGCCGCGGTCGCACGAATTTTCTTCCCTCGCGATGGTTTTTTCAATTGATGAAAACTTATGTTCGATGCGCGCTTTGCCGAGGTTCGAGCCATTTTTCTCGGATGATTCGAGAACTGCGACCGACGCTTTATAGTTATATTTCATCTCCCAAACGCGTTTGTCCTCGCCGCGATTCGAAACGCGTTTGACGGTTTTGCTGTCGGTCATCGTCTGGGTTCGTGTATAAACTATATTGCCCGTCCACGCGCCCGAACATTTTTGGGCGGCTTGTTTCGAGGCTGGCGTTTTACTATTGCTTTTGACCTGTGCGAAGGTGGAAAAATTCCCGCAAAGAATTGTAAAAATCAGGAATAAGTTAAAAAGTCTGAATAAAAATCCGTGACGCTCTTTCATTTTGTTCTCCGATAGAAAAGATGGCTGACATCTTTAACGCGCAAAGGATTTGGAAAAGGTATCACCGATGCGGTTTTTATTGTCGAAATTTCGGTATTTCGTTTATACTTTTTTTGCGTGAACTCCAAAAAATAAAATGGCTTCTGAACATCGGCAAAAAATTGAAACGATTTTTCACACCGTGACTGTTTTAGCGGCTTATGAGCGCAAAGAATATCTGGATAAAGTTTGCGCCGAAAGCCCGGAACTGCGTAAGGAAATCGAAGACTTGCTGGTGCAGTTCGACATCGAAAATACGACCGCCGAAAAGGAATTGGATTCGATGCGCGGACGCATTATCGGCGCATACCGTTTAATTCGTGAAATCGGGCGCGGCGGAATGGGCGCGGTCTATCTTGCCGAACGCGCCGACGGAATCTTCAAAACCAAAGCCGCCGTCAAGCTCATTAAACGCGGAATGGACACCGATTCGATTCTGCGCCGTTTTCGCAACGAACGCCAAATCTTAGCCGCGCTCAATCATCCGAATATCGCCCGACTTCTGGACGGCGGCACGACTGACGACGGTTTGCCGTATTTCGTGATGGAATATATTGACGGCAAGCCGCTTTTTGAATATTGCGACGAACATCATCTGGACATCAAAGCACGACTCGGAATTTTTCGCCAAGTCTGCGATGCCGTTCAGGAAACACATAATATCAAGGTCGTTCACCGCGATTTGAAACCGTCGAATATTCTGGTCAAAAAAGACGATTTACCGAAACTGCTCGATTTCGGAATTGCCAAACTGCTCGACCCCGAACTGGCTTCGGCAACGGTCGAAGTAACGATGACGCAGTGGCGGATGATGACCCCGCAATACGCTTCGCCCGAACAGGTTCACGGCGGCGCGATTTCCTACACGTCGGACATTTACAGTCTCGGCGTGTTGCTTTACGAACTCGTCACGGGCGCGAAACCGTATCGTTTTTCAAACAGCGCACCGCACGAAATCTCGCGGGTTATCTGCGAACAAGAACCGCTCGTTCCGAGCGAAGTAAAAAGTAAAAAGGCAAAAGGCAAAACTTTTGAACCTGAATATCAAATCGGTCAAGATTTGGACAAAATAATTCTCAAAGCCTTGCGGAAAAATCCTTCGGAACGCTATCAAACTGCCCGCGAATTGGGCGAAGACATTGACCGATTTTTGGAAAATCGTCCGGTCAACGCGCAGTTTTTTACTTCCGTGGCAAATCTGCAAACCGCTGATAACAAAAACGAAAAGAAACATTCGATTGCGATTTTGCCTTTCAAATTATTGAATCTCGGACAGAAGGAAGACACGGGCGGCGACGAATATTTGAGCTTGGGTTTAGCGGATGCGCTCGTTACGCGGCTCAGCGGAATGCAGAGATTGCTCGTCCGTCCGACGAGTTCGGTCATTCGTTTCGGTGAAAATGCCGATGCTTTTGCCGCCGGAAATGAACTCGGCGTTGAATTTATCGTCGAAGGAAACATTCGACGGGTCGGCGAAAGAATCCGCGTAACGACGCAATTATTGGACGTAAAAGGAAATTCGACGCGCTGGGCGGATAAATTTGACGAAAATTTTACCGATGTTCTCGAACTCGAAGACACCATCTCGGAGCGCGTCGTGAAATCGCTTTTGCCGCAATTGACGGGTGAAGAAAAAAAACGGCTCGACAAACGCGGCACGAATTCGCCCGAAGCCTACGAAGCCTATTTGCGCGGACGTTTTTTCTGGAATCAATTCGTCCCCGAAGCGTTTCCGAAAGCCATCGAATCGTTTCAAAAAGCCGTCGAACTCGACCCGAATTACGCGCTCGCCTATGTCGGCATCGCCGATTTTTACAATTGGGCGTGTATTTACGGGCTGTTTCCGACCGTTGTCAGTATCCCGAAAGTTTATGAAGCGGCAACCCGCGCACTTGAAATTGACGATAGTTTAGGCGAAGCCTACGCCGCGCTCGGGCTTTATTATTCGAGTATTTCGGAACACGAAACTTCGGATAAATACTATCGCCGCGCCATCGAATTAAATCCGAATTACGGACTCGCGCACGAATGGATGGGCGCGGGTTTAACGGGCAGAGGATTGTTTGACGAAGGCATCAAAGCAGTAAAAATCGCCGAACAGCTCGATCCGTTTTCGATGCGCGCAAAAACCCTGACGGCGTGGACGGCTTATCAGGCTCATAATTATGATTTTGCGTTGGCAAAGGCGCGTGAAATTATCGAACTCGACCCGAATTTTCCGCAAGGCTATCTGCAACTCGGTAATGTTTTACAGCAATTGGGAAGGTTTGAAGAAGCTCTCGAAATGGCGCGGAAAGCGGTTGAAATGATGCGAAATTCGCCGCTCCCGATTTACAATTTATGTTTTGCGCTGGTCGGTGTCGGTCAACTCGACGAAGCACGCGAAATAGTCGCAAATCTGGACAAAACCGCCCGCGAAAATTTCGTTGGCAATTATTTTTTGGCGATGTCGCATCTGGCAATCGGCGAAACTGACGCGGCTTTCGATTATCTCGAAAGAGCGATTGACGAAAAGAATCACTGGCTTTTATGGCTCGGAACCGAACCGAAACTCGATTCGATTCGCGGCAATGAGCGATTCGATAAACTATATGAACGCGATAAAGGACTTCTGCCGCTCAAGCCGAAACGCGCCGAAACAAAATCTGAAACAAAAAAAACGGTCGCCGAAAATTGACGACCGCACGGAGCATCGAGTTTTCTCTGCCAAACAGTGCAAAGTTGAAAGTGTAAAGTTGACAGTTTCACAGTTTCGTTTCGATGACGTGTCAAAAAAAGGCGACTCGTTTGAATCGCCTTTTGAATCCAAGTTTTTTGTTTGAAGTCATTTGCCTTTTGTTTTGACGGAAATCGGCTGTTTCGCCGTGCCGATTGTCAAACTTGCGGCGGCGACCAAAACTTGGGAATTCGTTTCGGCTTTTGCCGTGATCGAATAATCGCCGTTTGCCAGTTTTTCCGTCAACGCGCCGTAAATTCCGTCGCCCGCCGCGCCGTCGCCGTTTTTTCCGTCGTCGAGCAAAACGATTTCGGACGTTTTTTGGTCATCGGATAAAATTCTTGCTTTGACCATTGCATTTGCAATCGGCGCGTTGTTTTCCGACAGTTTTGCAACGAGCGGAATTTGTCCGGCGGCGTTCGGTTTTCCGGCTTCGATACTGAATCCGGCGCGGCTTGCCGAGGTGTCCGTCCAAACGGAAATGATACCGGAAGTTTCTGCCGTTCCTGTGTTTTCAAGTCGCAGTTTCCAAACGCCGTTTGCCGAGACGTTTTCAATCGGAATCGAGCGAAAATCGGCTTTAGATTCCGCCGTTCCCGACATGTTTTTTCCGACAACTGCGCCTTTATCGTTAATCAAGACGGCAGAAACCTGCGGCGCAACCATAAAAGTTACGCCTGAATTTGAATTCGCTGTCACAGGAATTTCGATTTCCGTTGTTTGTTTGCCCGGCAATGCGACCTCTTTTGCCAAATCCATTTTCAGATTTTCAGGCAAAGACGGTTTTTCATCATCGGCGTTTTCGTTTCGGTTAAAAGACGCGCCCGAGAATTTCACCGCGCCTTGATTTCGGTTATCGAAATTTTCGTAAGTTGCCCGGTAATTATTGTCGGGTTTGTGGTCGCCGCGCCAGCTGACGGCGAGTCTGCGCCAGACGAAATACTCGAAATTTTCTTTGCTCGTCAAATCCGTGTGAACGCTTCGGGCATAGCGGTAATCGTTGATTTCCCAGATTGCCGAAGGCAGTTCGACCACGCCGTCGCCCCACATTGTTGACTGACAGGTTTGTGGCAAAGGATTTCCGACGAGAACCGAGAATTTTGTTCCCTTTCGATTGCGAACGGCTTTATTAAATCGCTCCATAAACGCGGGGCGAAGCTGTTCGAGCGATGTTACGGGTTTGCCGAGCGACCAGAACGTAAAGCCCATCAAATCAGCGCACGGACTTCCCATATTCGGTGTGCCGAGTTGAATCAGGCGCGTCAAAGTGGGTTTTCCGTCGGCGACCGTCTGCATAAAGAAATGAATATAATGCCGCGCAATAATCCCGCCCATCGAATGGACAACCGCGTCAACGTGCCACGCATTTTTGTTGCGGCGGACGGCTTCGATTTGTTTGTATAGTTCGAGAGCGTTTTGGTCAATCGTGTTCGACGGTTTCCACGTTCCTTTAACGCCCGTGTTCATCACGCCGTTTTGCGGGTCTGCGCCGACCGCGTAACTGCTCCAGCTCGTGCTGTGCGCGTTTTTGAAAAACTTGTCGTAACCGTCCCACGACGTATAATCCGCCCAAAGTCCGTGCGCCAAAATCACGGGGCGCGGAATAATCAAAACGTCGGCTGACAGATTTTTCGCGGGCGAAGTCGGTTCGGTCATTTCGACTTTGACTTCGCGCTCTGACGCGGGAATTCCGCCGATTTCCCAAGACCAGCCGCTCGTGTCCCAGAGATATTCGACTTCGCGCGATTCGCCCGGTGCAATCGAAATGTTAGTTTGGCTGTCGGGAAGTTCGACTTTGGCGCGTTGTTCGACAAATTTGAGCTGCGGAAATTTTGTTTCGCTAGAATAATTCGTCACGCGGGCGCGAACGCGAACGATGTTGCCGTCAACGGTTTCGCCGTCAACCTTGCGCCATTCGTCCCAGCGCGGATATGGATGCTCGTCAAATTCGACCGCTTCGAGTTCGAGCGGCGACGGACAACGGCGAAAGCTCCACGTCACGGTATATTTAAAACTTTTCACGTCCGCCGAACTCGTGTCCCAAGATTTCGAGCCGGCAAGCACATCAGGGTTTTTCGGGTCAATCTTTTGGTCATCTATCGTCGTGCCTGTGCCGTCAATTTTTGTTGGTGAAGCGACTGAATTGTCTTCGGGTAAATTGTTTTTCGGCGCGCACCAGCCACCGCGTCTGACTTTAACTTCACGATTGTATGTGCCTTGCATATCGGGAAATGTGAAGCCAAAACTGTAAGTTCCGTCATACGGATTAACATTCAAATTAAAATTGTCTGCCGCGCCTTCACCGAAAGCCTTAGTAATCTGATTGTCGGTCGTTTCGCCCCATTGCTCACGCGAGCCTTTGCCGTCATAAAAACAAGTGTCCATTTGCTCGAACCGTTTGAAACTTTTTTCTTCTTCGGACAACGAAACTTGCACTTTTGTTTGCGGCGCGTTTGGATTTTGCGAACCGTCAATTTTGATTTTGCCGGAATATTTGTAAATACGGCTTGTCCGCAGTTCAGTCGTGCCGCGGCTGATGTTTTTTCGGCGGTCGTTGAATCCCTCATTCAAAGTTTTCTCAAAATTGATAAAACCGCTCCAGCCGCCGCTGCATTTTTGCAGGGTTCGGTTGGTTGGAACAGGCTGATCGGTTTTCGGTGTAGTCATCGGCTTTCGTGTTTGCGCCGAAGCAAGTGGCAAAACGCCGTGAATGATGCTGAGGCAAATAACGATGCCCGTAAATTTTTTAATAAACGCTCTTTTCATTTTATTTTCTCCGAAATATTCTTTTGCCGAAGTGTTTATCGGCTCAACTTCTAACGCGCATAATTTTTAGTAAAAGTATCCAAGAGAGGATTTAAAGTAAAAAAGACAGGTTGCATATACCGCAAAATGATTCTGTGGCATCCGCAAAATGGTTTTGGTGTGTCGCAGAATCATTTTGCGCCGTCGCAAAATGATTCTGCGGTAAAGAAAAAAGACGGCTCTTCTTGCCCGAAGAACCGTCTTTGCCCGCCTTGACCTTCCGTTTGCGTGTTTGAGAATTATTTACCGACCGTTTCGACAATCGCTTTGGCGGCTTGTTCGACGATTGGCGAGATGATGTCTTCACCGTTCGATTTCGCTTTTTGCTTTAATTGTTTGGTCAGAGAGTTTTCACCGCTCGTTTGTTTCAGATTGATGTCGAGCGTGATTTCGTCTTTCGCTTTGACGTTTCCTGACGCGGCGGCGGCACTGACAATCGTAACTTTGGCGACTTGTCCGCCGACATTGCTGCTGCCGTAGGCTTGGCTCGCCACAACTTCACTCATTTTGCCGAGCATTTTGCCGAAACCGCCGCCGCCTTTTTTGTGCGAAACCGTCGCGTAAAGAACATAATCGCATTCTTTTTCTTTGGCTTCCGCGTCAATTGCCGATTGCAGTTTGGCTTCGAGCGGAACGATTTCGACCTTTGTGCCTTTCATATATTGCGCCAGAGTGTTTTGAATCGCGCCCGCCAATTCCGCCGCGTTGACACCTTCACCGACTGCGCCTGTTTTGACTCCTGCCAGACCAATCCGAATTGTGCCTTCTTTTTTCGGCTCGACCGTTGAAGAAGAATTATTGTTGTCGCTTCTCTGTGAATTCATCGTGTTAATCGTCGAATTCATAGTCGAATTGTTCGTCGAAGAATTTTGGCTTGTCGAACTGTCAGAAGTTGTCGAACTTGAACTACTGCTCGAAGACGTTGAAGCATACATACTCTGCGCGTCTTTGACTTCGCGCCAGCCGTCGGGAATGTCGAACAAAGCTGCGTCGAGAGTTGCGTTCGCAAGTTCGAGAACTTCGTTGGTCATCGTGAAAGTTTCTTTGTCATTTTCATCAAACATCGTCATTTTTTCCAAAACCGGATAACCGCGTTTTATCGCGCCGCCGATTTGTTTGACATTGTATTTGTCGCGGCAACCGCCCGAATTGTAATTGTTGTAATAGCCGCCGTTGCTGCCGTAATCACAATCGAGCGCGAAAGCCGCGTCAATATACCAGCCGTCGGTGACCATCTTATATTTTTTCATCGGCGTGCAGGCATCGGCTGACGCTTCGGATTCGGTCGTGATAATCAAATGACGCGCCGTGTAGCCGAACATTTTGCGGGTTTCGCCCGTGTCTTTGGTCGTAATCGTCGTCGTAATCACGCCGCCTTTTTTAACTTCCGTTTTGGTGTTGCCCGAAACCGTCGTCGAGGTCGGAGTCGTCGTGTCGTTTTCCCACGAATTGATGATATAAACCTGTGTTTGCGGATTAAGCTGAACACTGCGCTTCATATCGCATTGCGTCAGCGTGACCATCGTTCCCGCGCCGACATTTTGTTCGGTGCGCGAGCGTTTGCCCTTGATATAAGTCGTGTTTTCAGTAGATTGTCCGCTCATTGTCTGACGGCTTTTAACTTTTACGTCAGCGAAAGCGGTGATTGATAAAGTTACGGTTAAGATTGCGAATAAAATAGATTGAACTGACTTTTTCATAATTGCTCCTTTTTTTACGGCTGTTTTTGCCTTCGATACTTAACGCGCAATTTTTTTGAAAAAGGTATCACCTTCGATTTGGGATTTGGGATTTCGGATTCTCAGAGTTTAATGTGATACTCGAAATTCCAAATCCAACATCGGTGTGACTAACCAAATCCCAAATCCCAAATCGAATGATTGCAGAAAAAGCCTTATTTTCATATACTTTAATCAAGATTTTAGACGTTCAAAATAAATATAACTGTGCCGACAGCCCCTGATAATGTTACGCAATTGCTGGTTGAGCTAACCGACGGCAATACACAGGTTTTGGAACTGCTTTTGCCTGTTGTTTACAAGGAATTACGCTCGTTAGCGAATAATTACCTGCGCCGCGAACGCGCCGACCATACCTTGCAGCCGACCGCGCTGGTTCACGAAGCCTACATCAAACTCGTTGACCAGAAAAATGTCCAATGGCAAAACCGCGCCCATTTTTTCGGGGTCGCGGCAAATATTATGCGGCGGATTCTGGTTGACCACGCCCGCAAACACAATGCCGACAAACGCGGCGGCGAATTTTCAAAAGAACAACTCGAAGAAGCATTGGTCGTCGTTTCGGACGAAAAATCCTTTGAACTGCTCGCGCTCGACGACGCGCTCGAAAATCTGGCAAAGGTTGACCCGCAAAAATCGCGCATCGTCGAGCTTCGCTATTTCGGCGGGCTTTCGGTCGAAGAAACGGCGGAAGTGATGGGCATCAGCGAAATTACGGTCAAACGCCACTGGAAAATGGCAAAAGCTTGGCTCTACGGACAAATCTCTCGGAATTAAAATAGTTCCAAGTTCCAAGTTTCAAGTTAAAAATGATTGGCTCTGGACTTGGAACTTGAAACTTGGAACTTAGAACTTATAAATGTCCCCGGAACGATGGCAAAAAATTGAAGACGTATTTCAATCGGTCGTTGACCTTGCGCCCGAAGAGCGTCTTGTTTATCTCAACAAAAATTACGCCGACGATGCCGATTTAATTGCCGAAATCGAGCGTCTTATTTCCGATTATGAAGAAGCCGGAGATTTTATCGAATCGCCTGTTTGGACGGACAGTTTTATGCTCGGCGCGACCGCCCGCGACCAGATCGGCGACGCGCTCGGCGAAGAAATCAGAAAAGATAACGGCTCGATGATCGGCAAACGCCTCGGCGTTTATGTGCTGACGAAAGAAATCGGGCGCGGCGGAATGGGTGCGGTTTATCTCGCCGAACGCGCCGACGGCGAATTTCGCCAGCGCGTCGCTTTAAAAGTCATCAAACGCGGAATGGACACGGATTTTATCGTCCGCCGTTTTCGCAACGAACGCCAAATCTTAGCTTCGCTCGACCATCAAAACATTGCACGTCTGCTCGACGGCGGCACGACCGACGACGGTTTGCCGTTTTTCGTAATGGAATATATCGAAGGCTCGCCCGTTTACAGCTATTCCGACGCGAAAAAATTAAGTATCAACGAGCGTCTGCGCCTTTTTATCCGAATCTGCCACGCGGTTGATTACGCGCACGAAAATTTAATCATTCACCGCGACATCAAACCGACCAATATTCTGGTAACAGGTGACGGAATCCCGAAACTGCTCGATTTCGGCATCGCCAAAATTCTCGACCCCGAACTTGCCGCCGATTCGATTGACCCGACGGCGACCGCGATGCGGATGATGACACCCGAATACGCCTCGCCCGAACAGGTGCGCGGCGAAGCGGTGACAAAGGTCAGCGATATTTACAGTTTAGGCGTTTTGCTTTACGAGCTTCTCTCGGGGCATCGCCCGTATCGTTTGAAAAATCGCGCTTTGCACGAAATCGCCCGCGTGATTTGTGATGAAGAACCCGAAAACTTGGGTTCTAGTCTGACGCGGGAAGACAATCTCGTGCCGACCAGCGCAAACAACGAAAAAATAACGCTCGAAGCGATTTTTGAAAGCCGCAACGCGAGCCGCGAAAGTTTGCGACGCGAGCTTTCGGGCGATATTGAGCGCATTGTTTTCAAAGCACTCCGCAAAGACCCTGACGAACGCTATCAATCCGCGAAGGAATTGTCGGAAGACGTTTTGCGTTATCTCGAAGGTCAGCCGGTTCTCGCGCCCGCTTCTTATCCGTCGAAAAGCGTTTTCACACAGATTTTGCACAAAACAAACGCGGACGAAATCTCCGTTGCCGTTCTGCCTCTGAAATTATTCGGCTCGGCACACAACGAAGATACGGGCGACGATTATCTGTGTATCGGTTTGGCAGATGCGCTGATTACGCGGCTTTCAAACGTGCGGCGTTTTGTCGTGCGCCCGACGAGCAGTGTTTTGAAATACGGAAATGCCGAAACCGAACCGATTGCGGCGGGCGAAGAACTCGGCGTAAATTATCTGGTTGACGGCAACATTCGGCGCGTCGGGACGCGTCTGCGCGTGACGATTCAGCTTTTGAATATTCAGGAAGGCGCGGCGCGCTGGGCGGAAAAATTCGACGAGGAATTTACCGACGTTCTGACGCTCGAAGATTTGATTTCGGAGAAAATCGCCGAAGCCTTGATGCCGCAATTGACGGGCGACGAACGCGTCCAACTCAAAAAACGCGGCACGAACAGCGCGGAAGCCTTTGAGCATTATTTGCGCGGACGGCATTATTGGAACAGTTTTACCGAGGACGGTTTTGCCAAAGCGATTATCGCGTATTATCAGGCAATCGCCCACGACCCGAATTACGCGCTCGCTTACGCCGGAATCGCCGATTATCACAACTGGCTCGGCGTTTACGGCGTTTTGCCGTCAAAGGAATGTTTTCAATCGGCGGTCGAAAATGCGAAGACCGCCATCGAACTCGACGCGGAATTGGGCGAAGCCTACGCCTCGCTCGCTTTTGCTCAACACGGCGGCACATTTGAATGGGAAGAAAGCGAACGGAATTTTCAGACCGCTTTACGGCTTAATCCGAACGTCGCCGAAACGCACGTTTGGTATTCGATAAAATTGACGACCGAAGGACGTTTTACGGAAGCCATCAAACACGCGACGCGGGCAGTTGAACTCGACCCGCAAACGCCTTTTAATCAGCATAATCTCGGCTGGGTGATGTATTACGCGCGGCAATTCGACAAAAGTCTGCGGCAATACCAAAAAACTGCCGAAACATTTCCTTCGTATCCGCTCGCGCATTACGGATTAGCTTGGGTTTTGCGCTATCTCGGACGTTTCGACGAAGCCGTGGGTGCCGCCAACCGCGCCCAGGAATTGATGCGCGAAAGCGTTTTTTCGCTTCACGTTCAAGGACAAACTTTTGCCGCCGCCGGAATGCGCGAACAGGCTGAAGTAATTCTGGAAAAACTCGAAAAATTGTCCGAAAGACAATTCGTTTCGTCTTATCACACGGCTTTGATTTACGCTTTTCTCGACGAAAAGGAAAAGGCAATCGAGTTTTTGGAAATTTGCCGTCAAACCTCCGATGCGTGGCTCGTCTGGCTCGGTGTTGAACCGGCTTTCGACAGTTTGCGGGCAGATGCGCGTTTCAAAGCCGTCATGGCGCAGACAAGAAATCCGATTCTCAAACGCGACGAAACCATCACGGAAAAACCGAATCCGACGCTTGCCGTTTTGCCTTTCAAGGTGATGAATCAATCAAGCGAAACCAGCACGGACGACAAATTTTTGGGTGTCGGTCTGGCAGACGCGCTGATTACGCGGCTTTCAAATATCCGAAAATTTACCGTCCGCCCGACAAGCAGTGTTTTGCGTTACGATACGGAAAATAATCCGTTCAGCGCAGGCGCGGAACTCGGCGTGGATTTTTTGATTGACGGCAATATCCGGCGTATCGGCGAAACGCTGCGCGTGACGGTTCAACTGCTCTGCATCGAACAAGGCGCAACGCGCTGGGCGCGCAGGTTTGACGAAAATATTACCGATTTTCTGACGCTCGAAGATTCGATTTCCGAACAGATTGTCGATGAATTAATACCGCAGCTGACGGGCGAAGACCGCGAACAGTTGAAAAAACGCGGCACGAATAACCCGCAAGCCTACGAAGCCTATTTGCGCGGTCGTTATTTCTGGAACAAATTTACGAACGAATCTTTTCCGAAGGCTTTTGAAGCGTTCAGCGAAGCCGTGCGGCTCGACCCCAATTTTGCGCAGGCGCACGTCGGGATTGCCGATTTTTACATCTGGCTGTGTATTTTCGGCGTTCTGCCTTCGCTCGAAGCCTTTCCGAAAGCCAAGCAAGCGGCACAGCGTGCGCTCGAATTGGACGCGCAATTAGGCGAAGCCTACACAACATTGGCGTTTGCGACAACGATTCACGATTGGGATTGGGAAAAAGCGGAATATCTTTTCAAACGCGCTCTCGAGATAAGCCCGAATTATTCTTTAGCGCACGAATGGTATTCAAATCTACTCGCGGCGACGGGACGTTTTGACGAAGCCATTCTGGAATCGAGCCGCTCGATCGAACTCAATCCGATGTCGGCACGCGGACGTGTGATGAACGGCTGGCTGCTCTATCAAACGCGCCATTTCAGACGTGCAACAGCCGAAGCGGAAAAAGCCGTCGAGATAGAAAAAGATTTTCCGCAAGGTTTGCTTCATCTTGGCAACGCGCTCGACAAAGCCGGACGACACGATGAAGCCGTCGCCGCTTTGCGCGAAAGTGTTCGCCTGTGGGAAGATTCGCCGCTGGTCAGGTCTATTCTCTGCCACGCGCTCGTCAATGCCGGACATGAACACGAGGCGCGTGAAGTTTTGGGTGAAATTTTTGCCAAAAACGAAAAACAAGCGGTCAAACCGTATTTTATCGCCGTTGCTTATGCCGCGTTTGAAGATGAACGCGATGCCGCGTTTGAATGGCTCGAAAAAGCCTTTGATGAGCGCAACGAATGGCTTGTCTGGCTCGGCACGGAACCGAAATTCGACTCTTTGCGCGAAGACCCGCGCTATTTCGCATTGCTTGAACGGATGAACAATCCGATCGCCAAACAGCAGAAAGCCGAATCAACGATTTTAAATGCCGAAAGCGGAACGACGATTGCCGTTTTACCTTTGAAAACCCTGATAGTGGGAAAAACCGGAAACACGGAAGAAGAATTTTTGGGCATCGGCTTGGCAGATGCGCTCGTGACGCGCCTGAGTAGTGTCAAACGGCTGATTGTGCGCCCGACAAATTCGGTTATTCGTTCGGGCAAAAACACTTCCGACCCGTTTGTAATTGCCCGCGAAGTCAATGCCGAATTTATCGTTGACGGTCATGTTAAGCGCGTCGGCGACCGCCTCCGCGTTTCCGTTCAGCTTCTCAACGCCGCCGAACAAACCGCGATTTGGGCAAAAAGTTTCGACGAAAAATTTACCGATGTTTTAACGCTCGAAGATTCCGTGAGCGAACAAATTGCCGCCGCGCTTTTGCCGCAACTGACCGAAGACGAAAAAGAAAAACTCGGCAAACGCCCGACCGATAATGCCAAGGCTTTTGAGGCTTATATTCGCGGTCGTTATCATTGGAACAGTTTTACCGAAGACGGTTTGCAAAAATCTTTGCTCTATTACCGCGAAGCACTCGAATACGATGCGAATTTCGCGCTCGCCTACGCGGGAATCGCCGATTATTACAATTTTCTGTGTATTTTCGGTTCAAAATCGCCGATTCTGAGCTTTCCGGCGGCAAAGGAAGCGGCGCAAAAAGCGATTGAATTAAACCCGAATCTGGCGGAAGCCCAAGTCGCGCTCGGTGTCACGGCGTTCGGCTACGATTGGGATTTTGCCGAAGGCGAAAGGCTTTTCAAAAAAGCTCTCGAACTGAATCCGAATTATTCGGTCGCTCATTTCTGGTATGCGCTTCTTCTCGGTTTAAAAGGCGACCACGACAACGCGATCCGCGAAATGCGGCGTGCCGAACAGCTCAGTCCGGGCATTCCGTCGCTCTTGATAATCTTTGCTTTTATCTATCGAAACGCCCGCAAATTCGATAAAGCATTGGAAAAAATCCGTCAGGCGTTGGCGATTCAGCCGAATTATTATGTCGCCGTGCAAGGTTTCGGCTGGGTTGTTAAATGGACGGAAAATTATGAGGAAGCGGAAGAAATCACCCGCAAAAGTGTCGAGCAAACAGGAAGTTTAAGTCTTCCGCTTTATGCTTACGGCTATGTTCTGGCAGTTCGCGGAAAGCAAGCGGAAGCCCGTGAAATCATCCAAAAACTCAAAGAACGGCGCGAAAAACAATATCTTCCGGCGGTTTATTTATCGTTGATTTATACCGAACTCGGCGAGTTTGACGAGGCTTTTGAATGGCTCGAAAAAAGTTTTGAAGAGCGCGAATTTTGGGCAATCTGGCTACCGCTCGACCCGCGTTTTGACGAGCTGAAAAAAGACTCGCGCTACAACGATTTTATCAACCGAATCAAACCGTCGAGCGAAGCCGAAGACATTCATCAATCGCACATCGCGACGCGAATTTTTCCGGTCGTCGAAGCCGAGAAACCGCGCCGGATTGAGACTAAAAATGAAATTGTTACACAAGAAAATCCGCCGAAAAAATCGCGGAAAAGATTTTGGATTTACGCGGCGGCGGCAGTTTTAATCGGTATTATCGCAATTTTTTCCTTCAGAGGAATTCAAAAAACAGAGAACGGTTATCAATCTACATTCGGGGCGAATGCTTCAAAACCTTTGCAAATTCCAAAACAGCCGAATCTTAAAACGATTGCCGTTTTGCCGTTTGAAACCGATGCCGATTACGAAAACGAAGAATCTTTTGCCGCCGGTTTGGCAGAATCAGTCGTTCAAAAATTGCGTCAGGTCAAAGAACTTTCAATGGGTTTGGCGTTTCTGAAGCTGAAAAATACGCCGAGTCTCGAAGAACTCGCCAAAAATTATTCGGTCAATTACGTTTTGCGCGGCAAACTTCAGGTCGAAGGCGAGCGCGTTAAAGTCAATGCCGAACTTGTCAGCACGTCGGACGGCAAAGTTCTCTGGCTCGAAAACTTCGACGAAACCACTAATAATTTTCAGAATTTGCAGACGGCAATTTCCGAAAGAGTTTTAAAGGCTCTGACGGTTGAGCTTTCGGCAAACGAGCGTCAGCAGATTTCAAAAAACTTCACGGAAAACAGCGAAGCCTATCGGCTTTATCTCGTCGGACGTTATCAACTTTCAAACCGAAGCGCGGCAAACTTGAATAAAGCCATCAAAACATTTGAAAAAGCCCGCAATCTCGACCCGAAATTCGCGCTGGCTTACGCGGGTTTGGCGGACGCTTATGCGCTGCTCAATCTTTATCAAATTCCGCCGCCGCCGGACGCTTACGACAAAGCAAAACAAAACGCGCTGAAAGCCATCGAACTCGACGCGGGATTAGCCGAAGCGCACGCCTCTCTTGGCTACGTTCTGTTTTATCACGAACATAAACTCGACGAAGCTGTGAAAGAACTCGGTCGCGCCATCGAATTAAATCCCGCATATTCGACGGCTTATCATTGGCTGGCGCTGATGCTTTCGGCGATTGGCAGACACGACGAAGCCATTCGCAGCATCAAAAAAGCCATCGAACTCGAACCGAAATCGGCGATTATCCAAACCGCCGCCGGATTGGTTTATTTCTACGCCCGAAAATACGACGACGCGCTCGCAACCGCCGACAAAGTTCTCGAAAACAACGAAGGATTTGTTCCCGCCTACAAAACAAAGCGCGTGGTTTTTGAGGCGACGGGAAATTTCAGCGCGGCTCTGACGGCGTATCAAAACGAACGGATTTACAGCGAAAATACGGACGAAAACGACGAAGGCTGGCTGATGATTGCCGCGCAAGTCCAAGCCGTCGGCGGCAACCGCGATGAAGCCTTATCGAGCTTGAAACGCACGACTGAAAATGCTTTTGTAAAAAATAATCCGGCAGGATTTGCTTACGAAATCGCCCTTGCCTTCGCGCTTTTAGGCGAAACGGATTCGGCAATCGAATGGCTCAAAAAAGCGAAAGAGGTCAATTCTTACGGTTTCAATTTCGCGCAAACCGACCCGCGATTCGACAAAATCCGCGCGGATTCGAGATTCAGCGAACTTGTCAGAAATTAACCACTGGAGCGCAAGCGGCTCGCTTGCATACGTCGCGTTTTTTGCGACGTAGAAAGCCTTGATTTTCTTTCAACTTGAAGGAAAATCAAGGCTTTTCAGTTTGCTTTCGCAATCTTGCAAGCGAGCCGCTTGCGCTCCAGTCAATTTACCGTTATCCCCGTTCATCCGGCTCGAATATTCCTTTCAGTTCATCGGATTGCTTACGTTCTCTAATCTACTATTTATGATTTACGGGTTACTGCTTTTAATTACCGCTTTCTATTTTCTCTTTGACTGCTGATAATATTTCTTCAATTTCGACTCTACTTTTTTTGTCGCTGTCCAAACTTACATAACTGATTCTTCCGAAAGCATTCTGTGCAAGCATTCCGATATTGATCGTAACTTTCGTTATACCGTTTTTTTCGTCTAGACTGATGATTAACTTACGGTCGGCAAATCCACCTGTTGCAGTTTGATTATTGATTTGCCGTGGTATTAAGCTCATAGCTATTTTCCGCTTGCTCGTTTCATCTACTTTGTAGTTTCTAGACTTAAAAACATTAATGAGAAGTTTGCCGATGTTTTCACTCGGCGCATTAATCTCGACCTGAACAGGTTTCTTGAGTTTTTCCTTTTCCTGTTTTTCAGCTAATTTCTGACGTTCCTTTTCTTCTTTTTTTATCTCTTTATCAGTTCCCTGAGCATTGGAAACTTGCACAAAAAAGGCAAAAACAGCAGTAATAAAAACTAGCAAGAAGTGTTTTTTCATATTCAATATTTTAATCCTTTTAAGTTACATTTCAGACTATTCTAGAAAGTAATAAGCGATTTATCGGGAAATTGCATAAGATAAAAGAACCGCCTTTCAGTAGATCGCATCTTCAAATTATGCCGGCTGCACTCCAAAAGTAAAAAGATCGTAACACAGTAAGCTTTTTTACTTTTTATTCAAAGTTAAATTTAACTTTTAAGCTGACTCGAATATTCCTTCCAGTTCATCGGATTGCTGCCGTCGTCGAGCCTGACCATCGAAATCGCGCCGGGCGAAGGACAAACCAACGCGCAGAGATTACAGCCGACGCATTCCGGTTCGTCAACGACCGGATATTTGTTTTCATCAAAACTAAAGCATTGATGTGCGCCGTCTTCGCAGGCGACGTGACAGAGATTGCATTTGATGCAGTTTTCGTTATTGACGCGGGCGACGACCTTGTAATTCAAATCTAGATTTCCCCAATCGGTCACACGGCTAACGGATTTGCCGATAATTTCGTTGACGCTCGAAAAACCTTTTTCGTCCAGATAATTATTCAAACCGTCACTCATATCTTCGACGATTCGATAACCGTAATGCATCACGGCAGTACATACCTGCACGTTTCCCGCGCCTAAAAGTAAAAATTCAACCGCGTCGCGCCAGGTATTTATTCCGCCGATGCCCGAAATCGGAATGTTGAATTCCGCATCACGCGCCAGTTCCGAAACCATATTGAGCGCAATCGGTTTGACCGCCGTGCCGCAATAACCGCCGTGCGCCGCCATTCCGTTGACATTCGGATACGGAATCATCGTGTCAATATCAACGCCCATCACGGAATTTATCGTATTAATCAAAGAAACCGCATCTGCGCCGCCTTTCTGCGCCGCTCGTCCGGGCGGAACGATGTGCGTCACATTCGGCGTTAATTTTACAATCACGGGTAGCGCGGAAACTTCCTTGACCCATTCCGTGACCATACAAGTATATTCGGGAACTTGTCCCATTGCCGCGCCCATTCCGCGTTCCGACATTCCGTGCGGACAGCCGAAATTGAGTTCAAAACCGTCGCAACCAGTGTCCTGCGTGCGTTTGACAATCTCGTGCCAAGCCTCGCGCTTTGACTCAACCATCAAAGACGCAATGACAGCGTGATTCGGATATTTCTTTTTGCACTCATACATTTCCTTGAGATTAATTTCCAAAGAACGGTCGGTAATCAGTTCGATATTATTCAAACCAATCATCCGAAGCGCACCGTTATCGAGTGAAGCAAGGCGCGACGAAACATTGACAATCGGCTCGCCCAGAGTCTTCCAAACCGCGCCGCCCCAACCCGCATCAAACGCCCGTTCGATCATCGAACCCATATTCGTCGGCGGCGCACTCGCCAGCCAGAAAGGATTCGGTGATTTGATTCCCGCAAAATTTACACTTAAATCTGCCATAATTTTCTCCAAGCGAAGTTATTCGGACAACTCCGGCGACCATTCAAACTCGAAATCTTCCAATTTTGCAAACTTTTCAAATAAAACTCCTAAACGATTAATCGAAGAGGCATCCGCCTGAATCGAAAAGCGGCAAGATGATTTATTCAATTCATCTCCATTAATGTCGATTGCAAACTGAATTGCACAATGCCCGACTGAATCAGTCGTATATGCTTTCATCAAAAAATATAAATACTGTCTGTCTTCGGGATTTTCAGAGCCTATTTCATAACGAAATTCATCGTCAAGTTTTGACGGAAAGTTTCGTAGAGCTTGTCCTATTGTTTTCAAATCTTCAGTATTACAATAAATATCCGCATTCCCGCTAAAACTACCGTTAGAAACAAAAAATTCCAGTTGAAGATGATATGGTTCTTCATACGTATACCGTTTTACAAATATTTGTGGTTTCATCTAAACAGTTTCAAGTTTTTCCTTCAAAGCCCGCAAAAATTCTTCGTTATCTAGAAGTTTGAATATGTCGAACTTTTTCTGTGTCTGAATTGGGACAGTAGTTGTGTTTGCAACGTTTCCGCCTTTCGACTTTACTTTTTTGGTTTTAATATGTTTACCTTTCATTTCTACATCGCACCCGCAAATTTCACGCTTTCGCCCGTTAAAGAAAAATGAATTCCCTGCGCCGCGAGCTTGCCCATCTGCGAAGCGTCAACTGCTTCCGCGCCGCCGTTGACGCAATCGCCACCCGCGAAAATGCGCGGGTTTGATGTCTGCATCAATTCATTGACTGCGACTCGCTGCTTTTCGTCAAATTCGATGCCGATTGATTTGAAAAATCCGACTTGTTTTTGCTGTCCGATGGCAAGGATTACCAAATCGCAGTTGATTTCAAATTCCACGCCGTTTTTTTGCAGACGTAACTCCGTAACGCTCGAATCGCCGCCGATGGCGACGGGCGTGGTTTCCCACATAAATTCGATGCCGTCTTTTTTCGCCAGATCGTATTCGTAAGCGTAAGCCGAAATGTCTTTTTCGGTGCGGCGGTAAATCATCAAAACGCGTTCTGCACCAAGCCGTTTGGCTTGCGTAACGGCATCAATCGCCGTGTTTCCCGCACCGATGACGGCAACCGTTTTGCCGAGTGGAACGGATTGCCAATCGCGGGTTTTAATCTTTTCGATAAAATGAAGCGCGTCCATCACACCGTCCAGGTTTTCGCCTTCGATGTTTAATTTATTCGTTTCGCCAAGCCCGACCGCGAGAAAAACCGCGTCGTGTTTGGTTAACAAATCTGAGCTGTCGGCGTTGACACCGACTTTGACAAGGCTGACTTTTTGCTCGCCGGCGAGCGCGGGCGGATTCGTCATCACCGCGATTTCCGCGTTTAATTCAAATTTCACACCGAGTTTTTCGACCTGCTGGACTTCATCGAGCGAGGTTTTCTGCGGCATTTTATATTCCGCCATACCGTATGTGTCGAGTCCGCCCGCGAGCGGTTTGCGTTCGTAAATCGTTACGTCATAACCGAGTCGCGCCAGATATGTCGCACAGCTTAAACCCGCCGGACCCGAACCGATAATCCCGACCGATTTGCCGTTCGGTTCGCCTTTCTGAAAAATCTGCCGACCTTTTTCAATCGCGTAATCGGTCGCATAGCGTTGCAGCCGTCCGATTTCAATCGGTTTCGCCATCAAAGTTTTTTCGACACACGCGCCTTCGCACAAGACTTCGACCGGACAAACCCGCGCACAGCTTGCGCCAATCGGATTCGCGTCAAAAATCACCCGCGCCGAACCGTGTAAGTTTCCCGAAGCGATTTTTTTGATAAACGAAGGCACGTCAATATGCGTCGGACAAGCGTGCGCGCACGGTGCATCGTAACAATAAAGACACCGATTCGCCTCAAAAACCGCTTCGGCTTGCGACAAAGCAGGATTGATTTCCGCAAAGTTTTGTTCGATTTGTTCGTTTGAAAGTTCTGTCATAATTTTTCAACGCAAAGTCGCAAAGTAACAAAGACGCAAAGGATGATACAAAAATACTTGGCGACTTCGCAGCTTAGCGTCTTTGCGTTAAGTGAAAATTTTAGTCCGCTACGATTGCGCCGTAAGCGTCAGGTCGGCGGTCGCGGTAAAATTGCCAGGTGTTGCGGACTTCTTTAATTTTGTCCATATCCAAATCGGCGACGATTAATTCGTCTTGGTCGCGTGTTCCGACAGCTAACATTTGTCCACGCGGGTCGCAGAAATAGCTCTGACCGTAAAATTCGCCGATGTTCCAAGGTGCTTCCATACCGACGCGGTTGATCGCACCGACAAAATAACCGTTCGCAACGGCGTGTGCGGGTTGTTCGAGCTTCCAGAGATATTCCGAAAGTCCGGCGACGGTTGCCGAAGGATTAAAGATAATTTCCGCACCGCCCAGTCCCAAACAGCGCGCACCTTCGGGAAAATGGCGGTCGTAGCAAATATACACGCCGATTCGCGCAAACGCCGTGTCGAAACACGGATAGCCGAGATTGCCCGGACGAAAATAAAATTTTTCCCAAAATCCGGGCGCAACGTGCGGAATATGCGTCTTGCGGTACTTGCCCAGATATTTCCCGTCGGCATCAATCACGGCGGCGGTGTTGTAATAAACGCCCGAAATTTCTTCTTCGTAAATCGGCACGACAAGAACCATTCCGTGTTCTTTGGCAACCGACTCCATCATTTGGACGGTCTTTCCATCGGGAACTTTTTCGACCGCTTCATACCAGCGTGTCTGCTGTTCGGCGCAGAAATACGGTGTCGTAAAAATCTCTTGAAAACACAGCATCTGAACGCCCTTTGCCGCCGCATCTTCGACCATTTTCATCTGATGTTCGATGTTCGCCTTTTTAATTTCCTCGATCGGCGCATTAACATCACCGACATTGTGCGCCTGAATCAATCCGCATTTTATTATTCTTGACATAGTTTTTTCCTCAAATAATTTCTATAAAAACGGCGAAGCCGTCACAAGATAATAGCCAGACGTGAAACGTCTGGAATGATCGAAAATTTATTTCCGCGTTGAAGACGCGAAAGATTTTTTACCACAAAAACTTCTCATCGTATTCAATTCCACTTGCGTTCAACAATTCGACATATTCAATCTCAAAACTCTTTTTTTCATGGTGTTTTTCTTGATTTGCAATATATTTTTTCACACCCTCGATGCTCGAAGGACTAACTGAAAAAGCACCGTAACCTTTTTGCCATTCAAATTTCTTCTTTAATTCCGTATGAATCCAAGCCGATGAATCCGCCTTCAAATCTCGCAATATATAATCAAGCCGATGTTTTGACTTGAAACTAACAAGCAAATGAACGTGGTCGGCAACACCGCCAATCGCCAGCGGCATTGCGTCCATTCCTTTGACGATTCCGCCTAAATAGGCGTGAAGCCTTTCGCGCCAATCTTTAGTTATCAAAGGCAATCGCTCTTTGGTCGAGAAAACCAGATGAAAATTTGATGAAACATGACTCGACGGCATTTTCTCTTTTCGCGTCTTCAACGCGGATTCGGTTTATATTTTATTACCAGACGCTCCGCATCTGGCTACTTTCTGATTGCGTCTTTGACGCTTAAAAAAAATTTCAAGCAAATTATTTCGCAAATTTCGCGTCATCAATCGTAACATTGTTTTTTACTTCCAAAACCTTGCGCGTCCAGCGAATATTCGGGACGGCAAAATTGAGCGTTGTCGGCAATTTCACGCCGCCGAAGTCTTTGTAATCGGTGTAATCAACCTGAAATTGAAAATTGCCTAAAATGGTCGGAGTCGAAGCAATACGGCGGACAAGCAAACCGCTTACTGCGTCGAAATACAATCTTTCGCGTTGGTTGTCGGCGGTTATCGCTGACACCACGAAACTGTCGCGCCCGTCAATTTTATCAACAAACCGAAAGTCCATTTTCGGATAAATCGCTTTCAGATTCGGATTCGCAAAAATCTGCGCTTCGCGTTTTATTTGTTCGGTTTCATCAGATTTTAATTCGATTTTCGCGCCGTTGCCGAATTTTACTGCCGCCGTGCCGTCGAAAATTTCCTTTACCGCATAATCGCCGTATTGTTTCGACGGGTAAATTGTCGTAACCGACATTTTACTACCTTTCTGCAAAATTTCTTCGTCTTCAAAAGTCTTGCCGTCCGGCTCGATTCGTTGCGCTTTTATCTGGCGCGAAGTTATTTTTGTAAGGTTTGCTTTTCCGCCAAGCGCGGTTTCGTATTTCGCCAAAATTTCTTCGACCGACGGTTTCTTTTCGGGCTGTGCGGGACGTTCTTCCTGCGCGACAGGCTTTAAAGGAAAGCTCGGCTGCGGATGCGATTTGCCCTGATGACACGAATTGCAGTTGATTTCGGGGCGACCTTCAAAATAATTTTTGTTCAAATCAAAAGTCATCTTGAGCATCTGCCGCGCCATATCTTTATGCTCGAAACCTTCCTTTTCATAATCGCCGTCATTCGAAGCGTGGCAAAATTTGCAGTTCACGCCCAAACTCGCCGACATCATATTCATCACCTTGCCCATCTGGTCGGCGGGCATATCATTTAAAACCTTAATACTTTTAAATTTCTGCCCGGCAGTTTCAACCTTTGTTTGCGTGTTTCCTTGAGTTGCAAGAAAAACACACGCGAAAAATGCGAATGTAAAAATTGTGAAGATTTTAAGTTTTGCTTTCATAGAGTGAAAAGATTTCATTTAAGAATTTTTTATTTAATCCTTCAAAGAAATATCTAGTCCAATACTTTGTAATTCGCTAACAGCATTCTGTAAATCATTATGAATATCTGTTAAGTTATAACCTGTTTCGCCTCTTACATCACTTGAAGCCTCATCAATTTTTTGAGCGATTTCGTCTAAAGAATAAGCCCCCGAAACATTATTGAGTTTAGATGATATATCTCTTAATGAGTCGGCTATATCATCCAGTTTGAAAACTATTTGTTCAAGTAAGCCCGTTAATTCTTCCATATTATTTTCCCTCTTCTGATTTATATTATGATTCTCGTAAAGCAATTCCCAAACTTCCTTCGCCAATCGAACCTTTTGCAAGAAGTGCATCAACTGCCTCATTGATAACTTGCTGAAGTGCCGCTCCTGTGCGGTTGAAGCCGAAAACGGCACGGGCTTCGTTGACGAGTTCGGAGCGTGTGAAACCGCTTTGTCCGGCACGTAAAACCTGCAAAATTGCTTCTTGAACTTCCTCGGGGGCGATGCGTTCAGCCGGAATCTGTGTTCCGTTGCGCGAACGAAGTTGAAAATCCCCGTTTAGTTTCCAGATGAATTCATCGCGCAGATTCAAACGATTTGCCTGTTGTAAAAGTTGAACTATTTCGGCAACGCGGCTCGTGATGCGGCTTCCGGCGCGAGTTCCCCAAGCAGTTGCTGTGCGTGTAGTCAAATCTTTGAAATGAACCGGCGATTCGATTTCAACGATCTGCAAAATCGCTTGAGCCAGTTGCGCGGTCGGCATTTCGAGCAGAGTTTGCCACGAAACGAAGTTTGATATTTCGGCAAAATCATATTCCGCCGCCGCCGGACGAACGTAATTTTGACCGCCGACGCTTGCAAAAAGACTGTCAATTTCGCCTTCAGAAACTTCGCCCAAAAATTCCCGCGCTAATTTTTCGTTTTCCGCTTGCTCAAGTTTTTCGCGTTCTAATTCTTCGTCGTGTTCGCGGCGGGCATTTTGGCGCGACTTTTCGATCAAATTCAAAAGTCTTTCAATTTGTCCATTGCGGTCTTTGAACCAATCAGTTGACCAGATGCGGTGAATTTCCCAACCGCGTGATTCGAGAACCTGTTGGCGCAGACGGTCGCGGTCGCGGGCAGTATTTGACGAATGATAAACTACGCCGTCGCATTCGATTCCGCAAACGAAACGTCCTTCGATTTCACTATCCAAAACGCCTAAATCAATGCGATACCCCGAAACGCCGACTTGCGGTACGAGGCGAATTCCGCGCCGTGTTAATTCCTGCATCACGTCGCGCTCGAACGGCGATTCGGTTTCGGCAATCGCCGACAAAACCGGACTGTCAAGCCGTTTATGTTCGGCGTAAGTCAGAAAATCTCTTAAAAGTTGTGCGCCTTGCGAAGTCGTCGCCACGGGATTAATATCTTCGCCTTTGATTGACGAAAAAACGCGCATCAAACGCCGCGCCCGCGTTGTCAAAACATTTAATCTGCGCCAACCGTTTTCGCCGTTCAGCGGTCCGAAATTATAGCGCAATCGCCCGTCGTGCGCTTTTGCATAAGTAACGCTCAAAAAGATTGCATCGCGTTCATCACCTTGAATATTTTCGAGATTTTTGACAAAAAACGGTTCTGATTTACTTCGGTCAAAAAACGGTTCGAGCATCGGGTCAAGTCTTCGGCGTTGTTCCAATTCATCTAAAACCGCAAGCTGTTGGCGCATATTGAAAGTTCCTACACCGAGCGAAATTTCCGGCTTTGTTTTCGCGTGTTCGACAACCGCGTCAGCCACGCGTCGTGCTTCGACGAGATTCAAACCTTTGCCTTCATAAACACCGTCTTCGACAAACTCGAAATGCAAACCCGTGTCGTAAGAATCGGTTTCGACGCTCGGAAAAGTATAAAGATCACCATCGTAAAAACTGACGTTTGAGAAAGTAATAAGTGATTCTTGTGCGCTTCTATAATGCCATTTGAGGCGCGAATTTGCTACGCCCGCGCCCGCGACTTCTTCTAAAATGCTTTGCGAATCGTCGTAAAGCGGCAAACCGTCTTCGTCGTATTGAACATTAACCGTGCCGCTCTGCACGGCAAAAAAGTTGGTCGGCGGAAGTTGTTTCGGGTCGCCAACAACGACAAGTTGTTTGCCGCGCAAAACCGCGCCGACGGCTTCTTCGGTCGGCATCTGCGAGGCTTCGTCAAATATCACGACATCGAATTTATCTTCAGCGTTTTCGAGAAGCTGCGCAACGGTTTGCGGACTCATCATAAAACATCGCTTGATGGAGCGAATCGCGTTAAAAGCGTGTTTCATCGTTACGCGTAACGGCGCGAGTTTACGCTGTTTGGCTAATTGTCCGCGCAGAAAATTCATCGCTGAACGCATTTCGGGCTTTTGCAGATCGGATTGCAATTTTTCGCGCAAATTACTGACGAGTTCTGCCCGATTTTCGCTTAAAACACGCTCGTCCAATTCACGAAATTCCTTAACTCTCTGCTCATGCGTAAGCGTTTGAAAATGCAGCAGTTCTTCTCTTTCCTGCACAACCTGCGCCAACCATTTCTGATAAAAAGCGCGTCTGAAAATTGCTTCCAAATCCTGAAAAACGAATTTTTCATTCATCGCTTCGAGCAGCAATTCGGCGGCAATACTTTTTTCTATCTTTTGCCGCACGGTTTCAAAAGCCGCCCAACGCGAAGCGAGATTCAAGTTCGTAATAATTTCAGAAATCCGATTGAGAATATTCGGCAAATTCAAGTTTGCAAAATATTTTTCGCGCCAACCGACCAAAATACAAAATTGCGCTAAACGATTTTGTATTTCTTTCGCTTCTTGCACGAGCAAATTTACATTTGAAACATCAGGGGCGGGACGGCTTACAGTTCGAGAGGCTTGTTCGTGCAAACCGTAATTGACGCACAAACGCCGAAAATCCAGAACCCACGAAATATAATTTTCGAGCGACTGCCAATCCGACGCTTCGCCTAGCCACAACGTGCCGAAATATTCTTTCGCAACTTCGTCCCGCGTTTCCAGATTTTCACGTTGCCGCGAATATTCGGAAACTTTGACTAAATCGGTTTCAATCTGTTTCCAAGATTCTAAAAACGATTCGGATAAATTTTTCGATTGTTGGTATTGAGTCAATTTCTGACGTAAATCCGCACCGCGCTTTTCAATTAAAGGTAAATCGTTACTTCCGTCAGGAAGCCGGAAAACTCGAATGACGGCTTTTTGATTGAGATTGTTTTCGATACAAATTTTCCGAAAATCAAGCAGCCATAATCTGTAAATTTCCAAATTTTCCCAATCCGAATTTTCGCCTTCCCACAGCGAGCCGAAAAATGCCACGCCTTCGGAATCTCGTTCGCCTAAACTTTGCCGTTCATAAAAATATTCGATTGCCGTTTTCAGGTCTTTTTCCATCGCGTCCCAAGTCATCAGATAATCGAAACTCAAATTCACCATTTGGCGATGTAAATCTAACGCCGCGCGAACTTCCGTAGCTTGTTTTTCAATCGCCCGCACTTTATTCATATCGAGCGACGAATCTCTTTCCGAGCAAAGCAGGCGAAAAGAAGTTATCCAACACGCATATTTTTCGAGCGAGTCCCAATCCGAGTCTTTGCCTTGCCAGAGCGAACCGAAAGTTTGCCGTCCGAGCATATCAACAGATTCGAGGTAACGGCGTGTCCGCCAAAGTTTGGCAACGGTTTTCATATCGTTTGCCTGTTCGATAAGTTTTACACCATAAGTCGGCAAGCGATACGAAAGCCAGCGTTTTTTGACTGTGCGATAACGTCCGTTAAAAAATGCCAGAAAACTAAAAAATCCGGAAGATTTCTGTTCGATGAAAGCGATGTCGTCGGTCGGGTCTTGTTCGTTGACCGACTCATTAAAATTCTTTCCGACCTGTTTCGACAAATCTTTAATTTTGCGTCCCGAAGCCATTAAACGCTGCGATTCAACCAGGAATTCCTGATAAATTTCTTCGCGTAGAACGATTACTTTTGAAACCTCTTCGCACAGACGGTTAATTTTTCTTCCGCTTTCAATCAATTCGCGTGAAAGGTCGCCAAGTTTTTCATATCTTTCGTCGGTTAAAACTTTTATTTGCGCGGCGTTTCCTCTCAAATTGACAAGATTTCGTCCTTTTTCGATTAGATTTTTTGCTTCTGGAGGCGGCGAGTTCCACGCTTCGCTGTTTAAAACATTTATTGGCGCACCCGGCGATTGTGCCATCACCGAAGCGATTGAAGCGGCGATTTCGACATCGGCGAAATTTTTAATCGGCGGCAAACCGAGATTTAACTCAACTGAATCCGCCAACGCCATCACTTTTTCAAAACGACTTTTCAAATCCGCGCCAAGCGTTTCGATTTGGTCAAAATCGCTTTCCGTGTAAAAAGTTCTCGTCGTATTGCGCCACGGATGCGCGGCAGGTGCGCCTGTAGCTCCCGATGCAACCGATAAATCTTTCAAATCGCGCAAAATATTAGTCAAATCTGTTTGCGAAATATTTGAAATATCTGCTCGAAGCCCAAATTTCGGAGCATTCAAAACTGCACCGAGTTCGCCGTAAATGCGAAACGGCGAAAAATTCAACGTGCCGTAAGGCTGATGCACGGCGCGGGCGTAAGCCGTTAATTGCTCGCGCACAATCGGAATTCTTTCAGTCGAATCGCGTGTTCCGACAATTTTTTGGAGTGAAGCGTCGAGCGCGTTGCGGATTTCCTGCATCACGGCGCGTTTGTTCGCTTTTGTAGAATGAAGTTCCAAACAAAATTCGCCGAGACCGGCGGCAACTAGACGGCGATGAACAACTTCCAAAGCCGCCATTTTTTCCGCCACGAAAAGCACGGATTTTCCCATTGAGAGCGATTGCGCGACGAGATTCGTAATCGTCTGCGATTTGCCTGTTCCGGGCGGACCTTCCAAAACCAAATCGTAATTTCTCGCCACCGTCGAAATAGCTTGCAGTTGGCTTGAATCCGCGTCAACAACCTGCGCCGTCGTTTCGGGCGGAAAATCCCGATCAAGCTCCATCTCGCGGATTTCGGCGGGCAATCCGATGATTTGCTCGCCGCTTTTACTGATGATTTTACCGATGATTTTATGCGCCGCGAGATTTTCGGCATTTCGCTCGAGGTCTTTATACATCACCAATTTTTGAAATGAAAAAAGGGCGAGATAAATTTCGTTTTTAATTTTCCATTCGGTTTGATTGGAAACTGCTTCCGCAACGGACGCGAAAAATTGCTGAATGTCGTAATCTTCCGCCAATTGACTCGAATCGGGAATTTCGGGCAGAGCGATGCTGAAATTTCGGCGCAGAAATTCGATTAAAGACGGATTGACGATAATTTCGTCTTCGGTTGCTTCAATCGTAAAACCGCCTCGTGCCGATTTGCGCGAAAGCTCTACCGGAACAAGAATTAGGGGTGCTTTATAAAATTCTTTCGAATCGCGGCTTTCGTTGTAGTGCAAAGTTCCGAGCGAGAGAAATAGCGCGTTCACGCCTTGTTCTTCGATGACCGAATTAGATTGTTCTTCCAAACGCCGCAAAGATTTATCGAGTTTCTCAGGCGCAGAATTGGTTTGCAAAAACTCGTCCGTATGACGATTTGCCAAACTCGCGGATTCGTAAGGCACAAAATCCGGCGCAGGCAAATCGTTTTCCGATTCTTCTTCATCAATCGCTTCCGTTTGCTTTTCCAGCACAGTTTCTTCCGTGATTTGCGGCAAAAACTTTAAAGATTTCCTCTGCAAACACAGCAATCTAAAGATTTCCGGCGGCTCTTCGTCCACAATCGTTACGGTCGAAATTTTATTTACCTTAAAACTCAAAGCCCGATTGCGTTTTGAAAGGTCGAGCAGTTTGCTTTTCCAATTATTGATGGTGATTGTAAATCTTTCGTTTTGGGTTAACGGATTCATCAATTTTTCTCCTTAAAATTAGTTTTAGCTCATCCAATTTATTCCGGCTTCCGCGTTCCATTTCGTCGTCGTCTTTTTCAATTTCGTCCAGAATTCGATGGAGCTTTTGCCTGTGATGTCGTTTGCGCCGAAGCGTGATTCGTTCCAGCCACCAAACGAAAACGGTTCTCGCGGAACGGGAACGCCGATGTTCACGCCGATCATTCCTGCGCTCGCGTGTTCCATTACATAACGCGCCGCGCCGCCCGATTGCGTGAAAACCGAAGCCGCGTTGCCATAAGGATTGGCGTTTTCGATCTTTAAGGCTTCGTCGAGATTTTCCGTTCGCATAATCGAAATCACGGGACCGAAAATTTCTTCCGTCGCAACGGACATTTCGGGTGTCACGAAATCAATCACGGTCGCGCCGACGTAAGTTCCGTTTTCTTTGCCCGCGACCACTGCATTTCTGCCGTCAACCAAAATCTTTGCGCCCGCGCTTTCGGCTTCCGAAATGTAATTTTCGATGCGTTCCTTCGCCGCTTTTGAAATCACCGCGCCGAGATTTTCGCCCGCGACAACTTTCTGGGCTTCAACACAAATTTGGTCAATGATCGAATCAACATTGCCGACCGCGAGCATCGCCGAAGCCGCCATACAGCGTTGTCCGGCGCAACCCGACATTGACGCGGTGACGTTCGTCGCCGTCATCTGCGGATTTGCGTCAGGCAATACGAACAGGTGATTTTTCGCGCCGCCGAGCGCAACGCATCGTTTCAAATTGTGCGTAGATTGCTGATAAACGAGCTTCGCAACTTTGGTCGAACCGACAAAGCTGACGGCTTCAATCGAGGCGTGGGCGCAGATGCCTTCAACGATTTCTTTGCCGCCGTTGATGACATTGAAAACGCCGTCGGGAAGTCCGGCTTCTTTCAGCAATTCAGCCATTTTGACGACCGAAAGCGGGACGAGTTCCGAAGGCTTCATAATCATCGTGTTGCCGAGAACAAGCGCGTTCGGCATCGTCCAATTCGGCACCATCAGCGGAAAATTAAACGGTACGATTGACGCGACTACGCCCAACGGAAAATGCTCGGTGCGGCATTCAACGCCGCGTGAAACTTCCAAAATCTCGCCCGAAACAAGCTGCGGCATCGAACACGCAAACTCCGTGAGTTCGATAGATTTTTCGACTTCCGCCTTTGCTTCGTCCCAAGTTTTGCCGTTTTCTTCTGACACAAGCGCGGTCAATTCATCAAAGTTTTTTTCCAAAAGTTGGCGATAGCGAAAAAACACTTGAACGCGCTCTTTAATCGGCGTTTTGCTCCACGCGTCAAACGCGTTTTTCGCTGACTCGACTGCTTCGTTTAATTCATTAACCGTTGACATCGGAACTTTTGAAAGCAAATTCCCGTCAATCGGCGAAGTTACCTCTAAACTCTCCGTCGAACTGCTTTCGACAAATTTTCCGTCGTAATAATTTTTAACTACTTCGTATTTCATATTTTTTTCTAATCCGTCTTTGGCAAACTAAAAGCCTTTAACGCCGCAAAAAATCCAACTATCATCATACCAACCCGAATCCAATTTCCCCGAATCCAAGCGTTGGCAATCGCCGTAATTTCTTCGCCGCTCAAACCCGTGTTCTGATTGCGAAACAAAACGTCGTTTTTGGGGAAAAAATAAATAAGCGTGAAGACAAAAGCCGTAATTGCACAGACGGTTGAAAGGATTAGCCAATGACGCTGATTGCGCGATTTCCAACTCAGAATCATTCCCAACGACAAAGACAAAATTAAGGTTATGACAATCGGCACATAAAAGCGTGTCGGATTCATTACAAAATTTGGTCTCGAATTCCATTCAAGAACGGATTGCGGCAAATTTGCGCTCCAAAGCGGCATAATCACGACCGTTTCATACATCAAACCGCCAATCCACAGGCTCCACGCAATAACTGCAATCCAAAGCAATATTTGCGTAATGATTTTAACCATCTATTTTGCGCCTCTTATTTTAAGAAATAACGTCAAAAAATTTCACCAAAACTCTTTTGTTGAAAGATTTGTTCTAATAATTTTTGGTAGTGAACTAAAAGTAATTCTTTGAAAATTGCTTTATCGGAACAAAGACTTTCATCGCCGGGAGCGCACGCATCCCTGCGTGCTGGACGCGGAGCGTTCAAACATCTCATCATCAATGCAAGTTGATTTCGCAACCAATACTGATGCGCCGCGAAGCGCGACTTAGCACGCAGGGATGCGTGCGCTCCCGGCGATGACGTTTTTTTTGTTCAATGCGCGTTTGAGAATCTTAAACGGCATTACTTTCTGTTCACTACCTAATTTTTAACTATACCGAAAATCTTTTAGATTTTCATTTCAATACAGCGCGGGGCAGCGCGGCGACGTAATTAAAAACTTCTTCGGCATTTTTGATGCGATTCGGAATAATCCAAGCCGATTCGCCGTTTGCGAAAGCGAGTTCGATGCGCCAAACGTATTTTTGTCGGGCGTAGTTAATATCTATGCGCGTCACAACGCCGCCGAATTCGTTCCACGAAAATTGCCGACCGTCGCCGCGTGTAATGCCGGAAGCGTCGAATAAACGCACCGTTCGACGTTTGGCTCGGAGCATCAAAAAACAGAAGACGGAAAGAAATACGAGAATCAAAACGCTTAAAATAACGCTGACGTTTCTGATTCCATTGGTCAAAAGCACGAGCAACATCATTCCGCCGAAAAAGATAACGATAAAGGCAAACAACACGTCATAAATTCGTTTTTGCCGAACTTCGATGCGGCGCGTCGGCATCGGAATTATTCGCCAGTCAATAATTTCATATTGCGGCTTTATCTTCCGCGCCTTTAAAGCACTTCCGAACAACAACATCGCACCGCCGAAAAGAACAAATGCGCCCGCGCCGCTCAAGATTGTTTCGAGGCGTTGGCGGTCAGCCATTGACATGCTGAGAGCAATTCTATCTTCCCGCTCCTTTCGTTGATTATTTGTCGGAAACGGCTCGGGATTTTCTCGCAGATAACGAACGCGCTCGGTAGATTTCTGATAAAGCGCATAACTATAATTTGCCCAGTAAGCTAATGGCAGACAAGCGATCAGAAGAAATGCGCCCATAAACATTCTGAAAGCCGCTTTGTCGGGACGTTCGGCACGATTGATGTTCGGTTTGATAATATCGCTCATTTATTTTAGCCGTAATTTTATGCAGTCAAAGCCGCGCTCAATAATACATTTCGTTCATAATTTCAACTTTTCAATTCGTCATAACCGTAAGCCCGCGCCTCTTCGAGCGGAAAACGTCCGCACGGCGATTTGAAATAGCTTAGAGTGTAAGTTACGACAATCAAATCAGACTTATTACAAGTGTCTCTGTAATAAGAGATTCTCGGGTTGTGGCAATAAATTGAATACGGAGAATTTTCCATTGTCTTCTCGCAACTTTACTTATTTGTTTTCAGACAAAATTTCGATTGGTGGTGCGGCTTTCATCAAAGCATAATGCACGAAAAACGAAACGCCGAAACCGACAAACCACGCATAGTCATACAAGATTTTCAGCGGCTCAAACAATAAACCAATCCACGCGAAGAAACAGCCGAGTAAAGTTGCGGCAACCGCCCGCCAATTCCAGCCTTGATAAATTCCTTTTGTCCGATACAAATCGCCGAGATTTAAGTTTTTGTGACGAATAATCCAATAATCGGCAATCAAAACTCCGGCAATCGAACCCAAGCCGCCCGAATAACCCAAAAGCCAACTGAAAATATAGCCCGTCGGGTCAGCCAGAAGTTTCCACGGCATCATCAAAATTCCGACGATTCCCGTGATCAAACCGCCCGTGCGAAACGAAATCCATTTCGGGAAAGCATTCGCAAAATCGTTGGCGGGCGAAACGACGTTGGCGGCGATGTTGACCGAAAGCGTCGCCACAACAATCGTGAACATCGAAATTGCGACCACAATCGGCTGTGAAAATTGTCCGACGAGCTTGACCGGATCCCAGGCATCTCCGGGTTTCATATTCGGAAAAACAACGACCGCCGCCGAAGTTATCAAAATTCCCATCGCGGCGAAAAGAACCATTGTCGTCGGCAGCGCGACCGTTTGCCCGACAACCTGTTCGCGCTGGCTTTTGCCGAAACGCGTAAAATCGGGCATATTTAGCGAAAGCGTCGCCCAAAAACCGATCATCGCCGTCAGACTCGGAATAAAAATCTTAAAAAATTCGCCGAAGGTTTGAAATTTGCCGGGTTCGTGCAGAAGAAATCCGATGCCGCCAGCCTGATACAAAATCCAACCGAGAAGCAAAGCCGTCATCACCAAAACAAAGGGAGCCGCCCAGTTTTCGACGTGGCGCAGTAAATCCATTCCGCGATAAATGATCGCAATATTCATCGCCCAAAAGATTAAAAACGAAAGCCATTCGGTCGGCGTGTGTCCGCCGATTGCCGCGCCTAAAAGCGTATTCCAGTTCGGAATTATCGCGCCGAAAAATGTGTGAATCGCCTGTCCGCCAATCCACGCCTGAATCCCGAACCAGCCGCACGCAACAATCGCCCGCATCAATGCGGGAAGATTCGAGCCGATTGTCCCGTAACTCGCCCGCGCAAACACCGGAAACGGAATCCCGTATTTCGTGCCGGGATGCGAATTGAGCAGAATCGGCGCAAGCACGATAATATTTCCCAAAAGAATCGTCAAAAGTGCCTGCCACCAATTCATCCCCGCCGAGATCAGCCCCGAAGCCATCATATAAGTCGGGATGCAATGCGCCATCGAAATCCACAGCGCGGCGTAGTTATAAGTCGTCCAATTGCGCTTTTCAATCGCCACCGGCGCAAGGTCTTCGTTATAAAGCGGAGATGCTTTAATTTCGCGCAACGCTTCCTCGCGCAGTTCAACACGCCCGTCTTCGTGCTGGATTGTTTCTGTTAAATTCATCATTCGATTATGAAATCCAGCTTGTCAGCCAACCGCTCTTCAAAGGGTTTATTTTTGCGAAACACACCAAAAACACGAAAATAAACAATGGGCTTTTTGTCTTATTCGTGTTTTAGTGCTCTTTTTATAAAATCTCTTTTCATTTTCACAATTAGTGACTAAGACGGACCAAATTAAAGTCAGTAAAAAATTATCGCGGCGGAATGCCGCGCCGAGAAGATAGTTTTAAGTCATATAAAGTTCCCATGAGATTCGATCCGGGTCTTTGAAGGCGACGTATTTTTTACCGAGTGTTTTATCCGTCTTAACGCCCGTGTTCTCGATGCCCGCTTCGGTCAGAGCATCTGCCACGCGGTCTAATTCGGCTTCGTCGTCGCAAGCCAGAGCAACGTGATCTAAACCGACACGGAACGGATTGAATTTGTCTCCGTCGGGCGTTTGCGCGTCGCGGTCGCGCACGCCGAACACCGCGCCGCCCGCCATAAATAGAAACAATTCCGGCGTTTCCAGCGCCAGCTCGAACCCGAGCGTTTCGGTATAAAATCGCTTTGACCGCGCCATATCGGACGACCGCAGCGCGACGTGATGGATGCCTGTTGTTTTGATGTTAATACTCATTTGAATCTCCTTGATTGTTGAATCTAAATTTGATGAAAAAATTTTGCGTAACTTCGTATTTGCGGTGCAAACAGTTGAAGCTGCTTTTATTCAAGCACGTTTCGCGTTGAAAAAAAATGCTCGCCGCTCGCTTTGTGTTTAAAATGGCGATTTATCTCTCAATTTCGCGGAAGCTGCCGCGCGTGATGCTCGGTGTGAATCGCGATAAAATCAATGCCTTTGAGCGGTTTAATGTCGCCGAAAACGTGGTGCGTCAGACGAAAATCTTTATCGTTTCGACGCGACAAGATTTCGTTTTCAAACGCGCCCGACAACTCTTCCAGTTTGGCGAGAGCCGTTTCGCGCGGCATTTCCGAATCCTCCGGCATAATTTCCGGCGGCGCTTTCGCCCCGCGCGGAAGCTGTCGCGTCCGGTAAATTTTCGGCAGAATAGTGAGACGAAGTATCTGCCGGAGCGGAAAGCCATACTGCATTTTCAAACCCTGCCCGCCGCAAATTTGTTTGACCAGCATTTCGTAGGTCAGAATCAAATGGTCGGTAATCTGCGCGGGCGTCCATTTCTCCGCTTCGACGGACAGCCGCCAAATTTGCTCGTCAATGCGGGAAGCCGTCTGCACATAATCGGTGATTGCCGTCCGATGCTTTTCGATTGCCGCCGCCCATTCTTTTTCAATCTTGCCGTCAGTTGTCGAATTGTTTTTCATTTCGTTCCTCTCGTGCGCGGAAACTACCTGATTAAATATCCAAGTAAGTTCCTCATTTCAAAAATTTCCCGCCGTCCGATTTGCGCTCAAACGGTGAGTTCGGTTCGGCTATAAATTAAGCGTTTCGCCGAGTCCGAAAAATCTGTATTTATCGCCGAATTCTTTTTGAAAAATTGAAAAGCCGAGATGTCCGGTGCAGTGTGCCGGAGCGACCGACTCAATCGCGTATTCGTCACGCATTCGCTTTGCCAAATTTTCGATGTATTCGCGGCTATACGGAATCAAATGAAAACCGCCCGCGACGAGATGGATTTTTCCTTTGCGAACTTTTTGCGTCGCCTGAACGATTGCTTCAATCGTGCTGTGCGAGCATCCCGAAATTACTATTTCGCCTTTCTCGGTAGCCAGTGAAAGAGACAATTCCGGCATTCCGATGAACTGCGGATTTTTCTCGAACGGCGGATATTTGATAAATGTTCCCATTAATTCCGAAGTCGTCGCAATTAAAGTAACGCCCGGCAAAACCTCTTTCGCGGCAGTCAGGTATTCAACATTCGACTTCCAAAATCTGCCGGTCGGAACCGTGACCAGTCCTTCGACAACACGCTCGCCGCGAAAATACTGCTCATCCTTCGGCAAAGCCCGCGCCGCGCCCGGTTCGGTTTCACGAAAGGGAAATTTAATCGGCGCGCCGAGCGAGAAGAAATCTGCGGGCGCGTAAATCTTCACTTTTGGATTAACGCTCAGAAGATAATCAAAACCGCCGATGTGGTCGTAATGCCCGTGCGAAATAATCGCGATGTCAATTTTTCGCAAATCAATTTTCAATGCTTTAATGTTGCGCTCAAATGTTTTGGCATCAGTTCCCGAATCAAACAAAATCATTTTCCCTTTGTAATTGATAACGCCGGAAAAACCGAAATCTTGTGTCAATCCTTTAATATCTTTGCCGAAAGCATCATAAACATTCGTCAGCGTGACGCCTAAAGAATTCGTTTTTGTTTGTGCGGCAACAGGAAAAATAACTGCAAGCTGAGTGACTATTACCAGAACAGCCAAAATGGATACCGTGCATTTAGTGAAGGAAAGACTCAACATTGCAAACTTATTCTTCATATTTTTATTTCCTGATTTTTAGATATTCACACACGTTCCGCGCTTCAAAAATTGTCCGTCGCCTTGTTTGCCCGTGTGTTCGCCGTTTTCGATGACGACTGATTGCTGTTTAATTTTTTCTCTTCAGCCAATCATCCTGTTTTCGTTTTATTTCAGCTTCGTGTTTCAGCGAAGCGTTATCAAGCGCGACATCGGGCGGACTTTTCAGCATCTCGTCGCCGAAGCGCGGGATTGTTCGTTCGTCTAAACCGTCGAGAATTTTTAAGCCGAGATTGACCGCTTCGTTCAACGCGATTTGCCAGCCGTTCGCGTATTGTGCGCGGCTTGCCAGACGCGGCGAACCGAAATAACCGAGCCAATCTTTTGACTGTGCAATCGTTATCAAATCTTCCATTTTGTCGCTCGCCAACGGTTTCGCGCTTTTATAATTCGGATTAACAAGGTCGGGACGCAGGGCGAGCATCATACTCGTTTCGTCCATTCCGGCGTGAACCGGCAAGCCGTCTTCCTTGCGCTGCGCGTCCGTTTTCTTGCCGTCCCAAGCGGCGATGACCGGCAAAAGTCCGGTCAGATTAACCATTCGCCCGCTGTATGTATCGCGGAAAAAATCTCCGGCTTGGTCGAGTGCGCGAACGTGATTCGGCGCACCGTGTCCGTGAACGACGAAAATCCATTTGAATTTCTGTTCACCTAATTCACCTGCCAAATCCATAAAAATCGAACGGAGCGTTTCAAAACGAACCGCATAAGTTCCGGGAAAAGAAAACTTCCCGCCGATGTCGTTCGCGCCGCTGTTGCCGAGTGGAATCGTCGGAAATATAACAACTGACCACCCTTTTTTTGCCGCAATGGCTTTTGCTAATTCGCGCGTCAATTGTTCATTCCAGTAACCGTCGGTAAAAGTCGGCAAAAAAGAACCGTGTTCTTCGACGATTCCGCCCGGCAGAATGACAACGGTTTTTTCCTTGTCGAGTTTTTTGATTTGTTCGACATTCATTTCGGCAAGCCGATAGATTTGAGCCTCGGCGACAAGCGACGACAAGAGAATCCCGAATATTAATAATATGATTTGTTTCATTTGCAAAACCTCTAAACATTGACGCAAGTTACGCGCTTCAAAAATTGCCCGTCGCCTTGTTTGCCTATGTGTTCGCCGTTTTTAATCCCGAAGGCGACTGCGTAATTTTAAGCTAATGCAAGATTGTTTTGAGAAACATAATTTGGAAGCACGATGTCTTGTTTTTTTACTCCTAAATCCAATAATTCGCTAACAATATCCGAATCAGTATTATTTTCTTCAATTAAAACCTTGCCGTTTTTCAGACGAAAGTGAAAAATCGGGTATTTGTTTCTTGATTCGCCGTCTTTTCCTAAAACGAATTTGAGCAAAAGATATTCGCCGTGTTCCCGGTCGCAAATCGGTTGCCATTCATTCGTGGTGTAACGCGGTTTGAAGCTCGCGTACTTCAATATCAGCGATTGTAAAATTTGATTGTATTTTTCTACTTTATCCATTCGACGATTTCCTCCTTTTCGGGGTCAAAAATAAACAATTTGATTCTAAATTCGGCGACCAAAAACTTAACCGAAGCGCGGGTAAAAATCTTTTCATATTTGTCCGTCGAAACGGCTAAAAATATTTCTCGATTCGGCTCGATTTGTCGCAAAAAAGCCCGATAAACCTGATACTGCCCGAAGGCTTTTTCCAAATCATCATACGCCGATTTACTGCCGAACATCTTGATTTCAACGGCAATTTGTTCGCTGTCTTTTTGGGCAGCAATCGTGCGTTCGGCGGCAAGGTCGGCAAACAAAGTCGCGTCCTCGAAATCAATCGTGAACGGGTCGTCCGTAATCGTCCAACCGTCTTTGATGAGCGCGTTTTTGACCGCTTCGTGATACTTATCAAGTCTTGGCATAATTAAAATTATAAACCAGTTTCGCTCAAATCTTCACGCAAGTTCCACGCTTCAAAAATTGTCCGTCGCCTTGTTTGCCTTTGTATTCGCCGTTTTCGATTACGACTCTTCCGCGTGATAAAACGGTTTCGACTTTGCCTTTTACTTTCCAGCCTTCGTATGACGAATAATCCACGTTCATATGTTCGTGCGCCACGCCGAAAGTGTGTTCTTGTTCCGGGTCGAAAATCACAATGTCGGCATCCGAGCCGACGGCGATTGTTCCTTTTTTCGGGAACAAACCGAACATTTTCGCGGCGGCGGTCGAAGTCAGTTCGACGAAACGATTCAGCGAAATTCGGTTTTCGACGACTCCGCCGTTGTAGATCAAAGACATACGGTTTTCCACTCCGGGCGCACCGTTCGGGATTTTTGAAAAATCATTTACGCCCAATTCCTTTTGCTCTTTCATACAAAACGGGCAATGGTCGGTCGAGATGACTTGCAAATCGTCCATTTTCAAGCCCTTCCATAATTCCGCCTGATTGTGTTTTTCGCGCAGAGGCGGTGTCATCACATATTTCGCGCCCTCGAAATCGTCGCCGTAATCCTCGATTGAATGAAACAGATATTGCGGACAGGTTTCAGCAAACGCGGCGATGCCTCGATCACGGGCTTCGCGGACTTTGTTCAAAGCGTCGGTGCAGCTCAAATGCACGATATAAACGGGCGATTCCGCCATTTCCGCAATCGCAATCGCGCGATGCACGCCTTCGGCTTCGGCAATCGTCGGTCGCGTCAAAGCGTGATATTTCGGCGCGGTTCGCCCTGCGGCGAGTGCGCGTTTGATAATTTCATTTATCACAATCCCGTTTTCGGCGTGCATACAAATCAAACCGCCGCGCTCGCCCGCCGCCGACATTGCGCGAAAAATCGTCGCGTCGTCCGCCAGAAAAACGCCCGGATACGCCATAAAAAGTTTGAAAGACGTGATGCCTTCGTCCATCAGGCGATACATCTCGCGCTCGTCGCCGTCTTCAAACTCGGTCGTAATCAGGTGAAAACCGTAATCAATCGCGCATTTTCCCTGCGCCTTGGCGTGCCACTTATCCACGCCCGCCGTCATCGTTTCGCCTTTGGTCTGCACCGCAAAATCAATGATCGTCGTCGTTCCGCCGAACGCCGCGGCACGAGTTCCCGTGAAAAAATCATCGCTCGACTGCGTTCCGCCAAACGGTAATTCCATATGCGTGTGCGGATCAATCCCGCCTGGAAAAACGAGTTTCCCGCGCGCGTCAATCGTCAAATCAACTTCCATTTCGAGCGTTTTGCCGATGACGGAAATCTGCTCGTCTTCGATCAAAATATCCGCGCGGTAATCGTCAACCGCCGTTACAATTCGTCCGTTTTTGATTAGTGTTTTCATAATTTTCAACTTCGCCAAATTTCGGATTCTTGCTCGATTTCCCAAAATCCGCTTTTTTTTGTCAACAAAAAATAAGTTCCTTTCGCACCTACTGGATTACTGACATCAGCAAACATCACTACTGCTTGTTTCCCGTCATTGCTAAAACC
>JANODL010000005.1:0-12523 GCA_031412675.1 Acidobacteriota bacterium
TTTGCGAGAACAAGTGCGAAACGCCTCGTTTTCTCGCTTCGCTTGAAGATCGGCAAAGGCTTTCCGTTCTTGCTTTGCGCGAACGGTGCAGGCAAGCTGCCTGCGCTCCAACTTAAAAATAATTCTGTCCATTTACTTAAATCAAAAAATATGCTGACAAAATCATTTTTGAGCTTATCAATCGTTTTGTTTCTGGCGTGTGCGGCTTTTTCGCAAAAGGTTTATACGCCCGAAAAAGGTTCGGCGGAACGGGCAGCGATTTTGAACGCTTTGCGCGTTCCGGTTGAAAAAGAATTGAAGCAGAAAATCACGTTCAACGTCGAGACTTTTAACGTGCAGGGCAATTGGGCGTTTCTGTCGGGCGAACCGCTCAACGCGGAAGGCAGCGGCAGACCGAATTATAAAAACACGCCGTATCAGGAAGCGATTGACGCGGGCGCGTTTGACAATAATTTTTTCGCGCTGCTGAAAAAAAGCGGCGGAAAATGGAAGGTCGTCACGTCCGCAATCGGCTGTACGGACGTTTGTTACGCCGATTGGTGGAAAACACACAAAGCTCCGAAAGCCGTTTTTCCATACACGGAGTAAACGAATATGCCGGCAAAAGACAAATTTCACGAAATAGTTAAAACTGCTCTCGTCAAAGACGGTTGGACTATCACGGATGACCCGCTTTTTATCAAATTCGGCGGCGTTGAAATGTATGTTGACATCGGCGCGGAAAAACTGATCGGAGCGGAAAAAGACGGTCGCAAGATAGCCGTCGAGATTAAGAGTTTTCTCGGCATTTCACTGACCGCCGAGTTTCAGGACGCGCTCGGGCAAGTTCTTTTTTACCGCGTTGCGTTAGCCGAAACTCACAAAGACCGAATTCTTTATCTCGCCGTTCCGATTGATGCTTACGAGGCTTTTTTCAAACTCGAATTGCCGCAAATGACGCTCAAGACTTACCAAGTTCGTTTAATCGTTTATAATGAACTGAAAGGAGAAATTGTCGAATGGCTGGAGTAACTAATTATCGAAATGCAGTTGAAAAAATAATTCGTGAATATAGTCAATTTAAGACGAATTACGAAGAGGCGGAAGTGCAAACCGTTTTTGACGACAAAAACAATCATTACGAAATCAACGTATTAGGTTGGGACGGCTATAAAAGAATTTACGGCAGAGTTTTGCATTTGGACATCAAAAACGGCAAAATTTGGATTCAACACGACGGAACGAAAGACGGTGTGGCAGATGATTTGGTTGAACTAGGCGTGCCGAAAGAAGACATTGTTTTAGCGTTTCATCCGCCTTACAAACGCAAATATACGGGATTTGCCGAAAAATAAGATTGTGAATAAAAAAGATATTTTCTGGAAATTGGGTTACTTGGTCGCGGCGGGCGCGGTTTTTATGATTGACCAGACGACGAAAGCGTGGGCGATGCGCCGTCTGCGGTTCGGCGATGTCAAAGAAATAATTCCGAACTTTTTGAATTTTGCCTACGCGACCAATACGGGTGTCGCGTTTTCGATGTTCGACGACCACGGCGACACCGGACGTTGGGGTTTATCAATCGTCGCCATCGTCGCGGCGACTTTGGTTTTATACTACTTCTGGAAAACGCCGCGCACGGACGACCGGGTTCTCGGCGCGTTATGTCTGCTTCTCGCCGGAATCGTCGGCAACGTCGTTGACCGTATGCGGCTCGGTTTTGTCGTTGATTTTATTGACGTGCAGTTCGGCTCGTGGCATTATCCGACCTTCAACGTCGCCGATATGGCAATCTGCCTCGGCGCGGGACTGCTTATTTTGGATATGTTTTTGTCGAAAAAGCCGGACGACGAAAACCCGAAGACGGAAGAAAAACCGGCAGAAAATACATAATCAAAGATGAAAGTTTCATTATGCGAAATTACGCCGAAAAATTTTAAGGAATGTCTCGAATTAAAAGTTGCTGACGATCAAGTGCTGTTTGTCGCGCCGAATGTCAAATCAATCGCCATCTCGAAAATTTTTCCGGCATGTCTTCCGTTTGCCGTTTATGCGGACGATCAAATGGTCGGATTCGTAATGTATGGTTACGACTCGAAAGACGGACGATTTTATCTCGAACGATTGATGATTGACGAAAAATTTCAAGGCAAAGGCTACGGCAAAGCCGCCACGCTCGAAGTTATCGAACGGCTCAAGGAAAATGAGGATTGTAAAGAAATTTATTTAAGTATTTATCCTGAAAATACGAACGCCGAACAGCTTTATTCAAGCATCGGTTTCGAGCGCACGGGCGAGATTAGTCAGGGCGAAATCGTGATGCGGTTTGTCATGGAAAACAACGCAAATCCGAAATCCGAAATCTAAAACCCAAAATTGAAAGATGTATCCTGAATTATTTAGAATCGGCAGTTTCCCAATCAACACATACGGTTTGCTTTTAGCAGTCGGGATGCTGCTCGCGCTTTTTGTCGCCTCGCGCTTGGCGGCGCGTGACGGTCTGCCGCGTGAAAGAATTTATGACCTCGGACTTTGGACGCTGATCGGCGGACTCGTCGGCTCGAAAATCCTGATGTTTTTCACCGAGGACAACGTGCAGATTTTCTCGCTCGATTTTCTGCGTTCGGGCGGCGTTTATTACGGCGGATTCATCGGCGGATTTATCGCGCTCGTTTTGCTGATTCGCTGGTATAAACTTCCCTTTTGGAAGGTTGCCGACGCATTTGCGCCCGGACTTGCGCTCGGTCAGGCGATTGGCAGACAAGGCTGTTTCGCGGCGGGCTGTTGTTGGGGAAAACCGACCGACTCAATTTTCGGCGTGCATTTTACCCAAGCCGCGCACGAATTTACGGGCGTGCCAATCGAAGCGAACGGACTTCCGCTTCATCTGCATCCGACACAGCTTTATGAATCTTTCACGATGCTCGTTGTTTTCGGCATTTTGGTTTATCTGCATAAAAAGAAACGCTTTGACGGACAGGTTTTAATTGCCTACGCGATAATTTACGGCATTGCGCGTTTCATCATCGAATTTTTCCGCGATGACCCGCGTGGCAATATTTTGGGCTTAACTTCGCTTTTGGGAATCTCAACCTCGCAGATTATCAGTTTGATTGTCGCGGCAAGCGCAGTAATTTTTATGATTTGGCGGCTGCGTCAGTCGAAAGCGGAAGCGTAATTTTGCGCTTAGGATAATTTAATAATGACAGCAGAAAATCTTCAAATTGCGGCGGAACAGGAAACAAACGAAGCAATTCTAACATTTACGACCGAAGCCGAAGATGTCGGCAAACGGCTTGACGCTTTTCTGGTCGGTAAAATCGAAGGTTGGTCGCGTTCACGATTGCAGAAATTGGTTAACGACGGCGATGTGCTGGTCAATGAAAAGCAATCGAAATCTTCTTACAAACTTCACGCGGGCGACGAAATCGAAGTCGAATTGACCGAGCTTCCCGCCGTTACTTTCAAACCTGAAATCATTCCGCTCGACATCGTTTTCGAGGACGAGTACCTCGCCGTCATCAACAAAAAATCGGGAATGGTCGTCCATCCGGGTGCGGGCGTTTCAGGCGGAACGCTGGCAAATGCCATCGCGCATCATTTCAAATTTCAGATCGAAGACCCCAAAACACAAACCCGCGTCGGTATCGTGCATCGGCTCGATAAAGACACTTCGGGTTTGATCGTCGTCGCCAAATCGGAAGAAATTCACGAAGCCTTGAGCGAACAATTCCGCGAGCGCGAAGTTTTTAAGAGCTACATCGCGCTCGTTCACGGCGAACCCGAAGAAAACGCGGGCGAAATCAACGCCGCGCTGGCGCGTGAAAAACATAACCGGACAAGAATGGCGGTTCGCGCCCACGGGCGAAAGGCTTTGTCGCTCTGGAAGGTCAAAAAACGCTTCGAGAAATTTGCGTTGCTCGCGGTCGAAATCAAAACCGGTCGGACGCATCAGATTCGCGTGCATCTCGCCTCGATCAATCACCCGATTGTCGGCGACGAAACCTACAACGCCGGACGCGATAAAACCGTTCATAATCTGATCGTCCGCAAAGCGATTCAAGACTTAAACCGCTTTTTTCTCCACGCCGAAAAGCTATCCTTTACGCATCCCGTTACCGAAGAAAGATTGCATTTCAACGCGCCTTTGCCCGACGAATTGACAGAGTTTTTAGAATTGCTTTAAGTTTTAGTTCAGAGTTCGCGCCTTTAGTTTGATTAAAAACGCTGCGCTTCGACGGCGTTTGGCACGTTAAAACGTGGACTCTGAACTTTTCCGTATATCAACGAAAATTTATGAAAAATCTTTCTTTTGCATTTATTCTCGGTCTTTTTCTTTGCTCTATGGTGAGCGCGCAAACCGCCGAATTAAACGTCATTCCGCAACCCAAATCAATGACGCGTTTGAAAGGCGAATTTAAGTTCAACTTCAAAACAAAAATCGAAGCGACCGATGAAACGGGGCGCAAGTCGGCGGGAATCCTCAACGATTTGCTGATGAAAAATTACGGCTTCAAGCTCGAAGTGACCGCGAAACAGCAGAACAAAAACGCGATAAAACTTATCTCGAGCGGCTTTCCGGTCAACATTATGGGACCCGAGGATTACGGACTTGGAATCGAGCCGAAAGGCATTTTGATATTTGGCGGGGAAACCGGACAATTTTACGCGCTGCAAACTCTGATGCAGATTTTGCCCGTAAATTTCAAAGGCGAAGCAAAGCTTCCGGCAGCCGATATTTCCGACAAGCCGCGTTTTCCGTATCGCGGAATGCATCTCGATGTCAGCCGTCATTTTTTTCCCGTCGAATTCGTCAAAAAATACATAGATTTGATGGCGCAGTATAAATTCAACCAATTTCACTGGCATCTGACCGAAGATCAAGGCTGGCGCATCGAGATAAAAAAATATCCGAAGTTGACCGAAATTGGTTCAAAACGCAAAGAAACGCAAAAGGAAAAAAACCGCGATCCGTATATCGGCGACGGCGTTCCGGTCGAAGGTTTTTACACGCAGGAACAGATCAAAGATGTCGTCGCCTACGCCAAGGCGCGAAAAATCAACGTCATTCCCGAAATCGAACTGCCCGGACACTCTTCCGCCGCGCTCGCCGCTTATCCCGAATTCGGCTGTAAGGAAAATTACGAATACAAAGTAAAAACGACGTGGGGAATTTTCAAGGAAGTTTATTGCCCGACCGACGCGACTTTCAAGTTTCTCGAAGACGTTTTGGAAGAAACCATCGCGCTTTTTCCCGATTCGCCCTACATACACATCGGCGGCGACGAGGTTTTAAAGGATCATTGGAAGGAATCGGCGTTCGTGCAGGAATTAAAAGCAAAGGAAAATCTCAAGGACGAACACGAGGTTCAGAGCTATTTTATCCGCCGAATCGAAAAATTCATCAATTCCAAAGGCAAAAAAATCATCGGTTGGGACGAAATCTTAGAAGGCGGACTCGCGCCGAACGCGACCGTTATGTCGTGGCGCGGCGAAAAAGGCGGAATCGAAGCCGCAAAAGCCAAACACGATGTCATTATGACACCGACCGATTTTATGTATTTCGATTTCGGGCAAGGCGACGCGAAAACAGAGCCGCTCAACATCGGCAATTATCTGCCTTTGGAAAAAGTTTACAGCTACAATCCGCACTCGAAAGAACTTTCGGAAGACGAGAAAAAATACGTTCTCGGCGCACAAGCAAATGTTTGGACGGAATATATCAAAACCCCTCAAGCCGTCGAATATATGGTATTTCCGCGCTTGCTTGCGCTCTCGGAAGTCGTCTGGTCACCGCTCGAAAAGAAAGATTTTAGAAATTTTACGGCGCGGCTCGCACATCATTTTCTGCGTCTCGACAAACAAAACGTCAATTATCGAATTCCCGAACCTGCTAACTTGCAAAACTATCTGCTGACGGGCGAACAAGATTCAGTACAGCTTATAATCGGCGGCGGCATTAACACCAAAGTTTTTTATACAATTGACGGAAGCGAACCGACAGAAAAATCTCCACAACTTGCAATGCCTTTGGAATTGAAGCTGAAACCGAGCGAAAAGATAGATTTTAAAACCATCGTCGTCAACGAAAAAGGCAGAAAAAGCGTTGTTTACGGCTCAACGATTTGGCGGCGCGAAATGCTTCCGGCAAGCGATTTGAAGGATTTGGAAGCCGGCGTGTCGTTTCGCACCTTCGCGCAAAATTTTACGAGCGTTGATGAAATGAAAAATGCGGCTTCCGAAAATTCGGGACAAACAAAAACTCTCGGACTGATGCAGTTCAGAGAAAAACTTTCGGAAACCGCGCCGTTTGCCGTCGAATTCGAGGGTTATATCAATGTCCAAAAAAACGAAATCTACGAATTTGACCTGAACGCGGACGACGGTGCAGTTTTGTTGATTGACGGCGAAAAAATTGTTAATAATGACGGCGTAAAAGAAAAATCGGCGGCGCAGAGCGGAATTGTTCCGCTCAAAAAAGGTTATCACCGATTTGTTTTGAGATATTTCAAAGGTCAGGGAAAATGGGCTTTGGGCTTGCGTTGGGGAATCAAAGGACAGCCTTTGCGTTTTGTTAATGCGAACGAACTTTTTCGCTCACCAATTATGGTGACGATGTAATTTTATGAACAAAATTCTGGTCGGTTTAATTTTGCTTTTTTCCCTAAGTCTTTCAGCGCAAACGACGAGAGATTTTACGAAATATGTCAATCCGCTCGTCGGCACGGGCGGACACGGACACACATTTCCGGGCGCGACCGTGCCGTTCGGTGCCGTGCAGCTTTCGCCCGACACGCGCACCGACGATTGGGACGGAAGCTCGGGCTATCATTATTCCGACACGACGATTTGGGGCTTTTCGCACACGCATTTAAATGGCACGGGAATTCCCGATTACTGCGATATTTTGTTCGCGCCGACGATTGGCGAACCCGAATTTTTTGCCAAAAAAGGTGATTTAAGCGAAAACGGCTATGCTTCCGCCTTCAAACACGAAAACGAACGCGCGGAAGCAGGTTTTTATTCCGTCAAATTAGATGAAGGCAATATTTTGGCGGAAATGACGGCAACGACGCGGGTCGGTTTTCACCGCTACACTTTTCCGGCGGGAACTGCGGAAGCGAATTTGATTTTGGATTTGAAACACCGCGACAAGGTTTTGGATTCCGAGTTAAAGATTGTCGGCAACAATCGCATCGAAGGTTTTCGGCGTTCGAGTTCGTGGGCAAAAGACCAAATTATTTATTTCGTCGCTGAATTTTCCGAGCCTTTCGCCGATTACGGCTTTGCGATTGACGACAAATCGCCTGAAAAAATCAACAAAGTGAGCGGCACAAATATCAAGGCGTTTTTCCGTTTCGAGACAAACAAACCCGTGATGGTCAAAGTCGCGCTGTCGCCGACCGGAATCAGCGGAGCGCGAAAAAATCTGATTGCCGAAGTGCCGCATTGGAATTTTGAAAAAGTTCGCACAGACGCAAAAAATCTGTGGAACAAAGAACTGTCGCAAATCGAGGTTTCGGGCGGAACAGATGACCAACTGACGACATTTTACACTGCGCTTTATCACACGAAAATTCAGCCGAATCTTTTTCAAGACTTCGACAAAAGCTATCTCGGATTAGACAAAAAAGTTCACACCGCGACGGATTTTACAAACTATACCGTCTTTTCGCTCTGGGACACATTTCGCGCCGCGCATCCGCTTTACACGATTACCGACCAGCGGCGCACCGCCGATTTTATCAACACATTTATCAAACAATACGAGCAAGGCGGACGGCTTCCCGTCTGGGAACTCGCCGGCAATGAAACCGACACGATGATCGGCTATCACGCCGTTTCGGTCATCGCCGACGCAATGGCAAAAGGCATCAAAGGTTTCGATTACGAAAAGGCTTATGAAGCAAGCAAACATTCGGCGGAACTCGACCATTTCGGGCTATCGTCTTACAAACGGCGCGGTTATATTTCGATGGAAGATGAGCAAGAATCGGTTTCTAAAACGCTCGAATATGCTTACAACGATTTCTGTATCGCACAAATGGCAGGCGTTTTGCTTAGAGAAAAGGTCTTGAAGTTTACGGCAGAAAATTCTGATGGTGGAGGTGTGACAAATGATAAAAGAATTGAAGCTATCAAATTTGAATACGAAAAATATCTCAAACGCGCCCAATATTATAAAAATCTCTACGACAAACAGACTGGATTTATGCGCCCGAAGCAGAATGGAAATTGGATTTCGCCGTTTTTGCCGAATGAAGTTACGTTTCATTTTACCGAAGGTAATAGTTGGGTTTATTCGTTTTTCGTGCCGCACGATGTCAACGGTTTGATTGATTTGTATGGCGGAAAAGCAAATTTTTCAAAGAAATTGGACGAACTTTTTACGACCGAACAAAAACTCACGGGACGCGAACAACCTGATATTACGGGACTTATCGGACAATACGCCCACGGCAACGAACCTTCGCATCATATTCCGTATCTTTTCAACTACGCAGGCGAACCTTGGAAAACTCAGGTTTATGTTCGCAAGATTTTGGACGAATTTTACAAAAACGCGCCTGACGGTTTAATCGGAAACGAAGACTGCGGGCAAATGTCAGCGTGGTATATTTTGAGCGCGATGGGATTTTATCAAGTAAATCCGTCTGTTCCGCTTTACGATTTCGGAACGCCGCTTTTCAAAGAAGTAAAAATCAATCTTGAAAACGGCAAAACTTTTACGATTCGCGCCCAAAATGTTTCGGCGAAAAACATTTATATCAAATCCGTAAAATTGAATGGCAAACTTCTCAAAGACACTTTTTTCAAACACGAAGATTTGATGAAAGGCGGAATTATTGAATTTGAAATGGCGGATACGCCCGTCAAAAATTGGTTTTCACAGTTTTCAAACTCAAAAATCGAATCGAATTTTGCAATCGTTCCGGCAATTGAAGCATCACGCAGTTTTGAAAAAGAAACAATAGTAAAAATCTCTACGCCGGACGCGACGGCGAAGATTTTTTACACTTTGGACGGAACTGAACCGAGCGAAAAATCTGTCGCCTACGCCAAACCTTTCACAATTACGGAAACCGCGATTGTGAAAGCAATTTCTGTCAGCAAATCGGACGGGAAAAGTCTCGTTGCCGAATCAAAACTCAACAAAATGCTGCACGATTGGGACGTAAAATTATTCTCGAAATACAATCGTCAATACACGGGCGGCGGTGATTTTGGGTTGATTGACGGCATTCGCGGCACGACGAATTTTGCTTCGGGCGAATGGCAAGGTTATCAGGATCAGGACTTTATCGCGGTCATTGATTTGCAACGCGAAACCGAAATCAAAAAACTCGGTGGCGGATTTCTGCAAGATGCGCGACCGTGGATTTGGATGCCGACGCGCATCGAGTTTGAAGTTTCAAACGATAATGTCAACTTTCAAAAAGTCGCCGACATCAAAACGACGGTCGCGCCCGAAGATATGAAACCGCAAATCAAAGATTACCGACAGGAAATCGCACCCGTAAAAGCGCGTTTCGTGCGCGTCCGAGCCTACAATTTAGGCAAAATTCCCGCGTGGCATCCGGGCGCAGGCTTCGACGCTTTTATCTTCGTGGACGAAATTTTTATTGATTGATTATTTTTTCACGCCCCAAAGACGAATGATGTCGCCGTTCAGCGGATTTGCGCGATGCTCGCGGCGGGAATCATTTTTGAGTTTTTCGGCTCTTTCCGCACCAAGCGTTTGCGGACGCTGATTCAGCTTTTCGCCCGTTTTTTCTTCGGTTCGGTAAGTGTCTTCCCAATTGTATGTGTCGTAAAAAAAGGTTTCGATTCGCGTAACTTCGATTCCGCATTTTTCTAGAATCGCGGTCAGAGTTTTCGGCGAAAACAGAAAAAGATGGCGCGGACATTCGAGCGGATACCAATATTCACGCGATTGTTTGAAGCTGAACGCCTCGATATTCGGCGTTTCGATGTAAATCACGCCGTCGGGTTTGAGCAAAAACGCAATATGTTTCATTGAATCCACGACCGACGGCAGATGCTCGATAACGTGGCTCATCCGTATAAAATCGAACGATGCGGGCGCGAACGGCGCGTCTTCCGTGCGCCCGATAAAAACGTCTATATCGAAAAATTTCTTTGCCGCGACCGCCGCCGCTTGATTGAAATCAACGCCCGCAACTTGCCAGCCGAAAAGTTTCAGATAAGCCAAAGTTTCCGCGTTTCCGCAACCGATGTCGAGAGCTTTACCGTTTTCGACATAATACGGAAAAACGTCCTGTAAGCCGTAAAGCGCGCGTTCTTTGAAGTATCTTGTAAAAACGGGCTGTAAGATTTTCTGCCACGCGCTTAGTTTCGGCACCGGATAGCCGTAACTCTGCAAAACGCTTTCGCGCATTTTTTCCTTTATTTTTTGAAGTCCGCGCGGATTCACGTTTTTTTGAAAGACCGACAAATCTTCCGGTTCTTGATAGCTGTAATAAGCGTCAGCCGGATAATAAGACGCGAGATTTTCGACCGTCGGACGCGGCGAAAGTCTGTAAAAATCGCACTTGTCGCAGCGCACCAAGCCGAATTTTCCGGGCAGAAAATGCAGTCGGTCGCTGTTCCAAAAAATGAATTCGCTTTTTGCGCTCTCGCACAACGGGCAGATTTTTACTTCTTCGGTTACGGCTTCGGATAAAGTATTCATAAAAAGTTTGCAGGCAGTTTTGCGTTTACTCAGCGATACTAAAAAGTTCGATTAAAATCTTTTTCCCAAAATTTCTGCCAAACGAGATTGTGATACTCGCCCGAAAAAATTAGCTTTATGTTAAAATTGGTCAACATTTTTCGTTCGTCTAAAAAAATAATCATATGAAAAGTAGAGTTTTGAAATTTTACCTGTTTTTATCATTGTTTGTCTTTCCCGTCCTTGTTTTCGCGCAGGATTACAGCGAAAAATTGGCGGAAATTGACGCTTACGCAAACAAAGTTCGGACGGATTGGAACATTCCGGGTTTGGCGATTGCGATTGTCAAAGACGATAAAGTTATTTTCGCCAAAGGCTACGGCGTGCGCGATATAAATAAGTCAGAAAAGGTTGACGAAAATACGCTTTTTGCGATTGCGTCGAATTCAAAGGCTTTTACGACGGCGAGTCTTGCGATTTTGATTGATGAAGGAAAAATCGGCGGTTGGGACGATAAAGTCTCAAAATATCTGCCCGAATTTCAGATGTATAACCCGTATGTAACGAGCGAAATAACGATTCGTGATTTGGTTTCGCATCGAAGTGGTTTGGACACTTTCAGCGGCGATTTGCTGTGGTATGACACGACTTATTCGGCGGACGAAATTTTGCGCCGCGTGCGTTATTTGAAGCCGGTCAGAGGTTTTCGCGCCGGTTACGGCTATCAAAATTTGATGTATATCGCCGCCGGACGAATCATCGAAAAAGTTTCGGACAAAACTTGGGGCGCGTTTGTCAAAGAACGAATTTTAACGCCGCTCGGAATGACGCGGACAACGATGAGCGTTAAGGATTTGAAGGAAAATTACGCGCTGCCGCATAACGAATCGGGCGGAAAATTGCGCGCTTTGCCGCTCGGAAATATTGATAATTCGATTGGTTTGGCGGGTTTGAATTCTTCGGTTGCGGAGGTCGCCAAATGGCTTCGGCTTCAACTCGGACGCGGAACTTTTGAAGGCAAACAGATTTTCAAAAAAGAGCGTTCGGGCGAAATGTGGCAGCAGAATATTTTTACGAACGTCAATCCGAATCCGGCGAAAGATGCACCGACAACGATGTTTTCGGGCTACGGCTTAGGTTGGGTTTTGAACGATTATCGCGGCAGAAAAGTCGTTTCGCACTCGGGCGGACTCGACGGAATGATTACGCAAACGGCAATGATGCCGACGGAGAATCTCGGATTGGTCGTGCTGACCAACAGCGAAACGGGCGCAATCGGCATTATGCGGAATAAGATTTTCGATGTTTTTACCGATTCGCCGAAGCGCGATTGGAACGCCGAAGCATTGGATAGAGCAAAGACCGCCAAGGCAAACGAGGATAAAGAAACCCGGAAAGTTGACGCTTCGCGGGTTCAAAACACGAAGCCGTCGCTTGCGCTGAAAGATTACGCCGGAACTTATTCGGGCGAAATGTATGGCGATGTAACCATTACGGAAGAAAACGGCAAACTCGTTCTGCGGCTCGTTCCCGCGCCGAATTTTGTCGCCGATTTGGAACATTGGCATTACGACACATTCCAAATCAAATGGCGCAGTTCGGTCAATTACAATTTTCCGCGTGGTTGGGTGACATTCACGCTCAACGGTCAAGGCAAAACCGACCAGTTGAAAATTGACCAGCCGAACAACGATTTTTGGTTTTACGAGTTGGAATTAAAGAGAAGCAACTAACTAGTGTTCAGTCAAGGTTTAAGTGGCGGATAAAGTCGCTTCAACTTTACCCGCGCGTCTTTAGTTGTAAACTGCCACTCAACCTTGACTCCTTTGTGATTGCGACGCGTTTGATATTCCGCAATTTGTTTCTCCAATT
>JANODL010000006.1:0-49379 GCA_031412675.1 Acidobacteriota bacterium
GAACGGAAAGCCTTTGCCGATCTTCAAGCGAAGCGAGAAAACGAGGCGTTTCGCACTTGTTCTCGCAAAGCCTCGAACGCGCGATGCGGGCAAGCTGCCCGCGCTCCAACTTTTGCAAATTAATTTTGTCCAGCTACTTACTTCGCGTTATTTCGCGGTTAAATTTCTTCCAATAATTATGCGTTATTTAATCTTGACGATTCTGCTTTCGAGCTTCGGCGCGATTGTCTGATTGGGCGAATCTTTGATCGCTTTTTCAAAAACGTCCGAGTCTTTCGCCGCGTTCGCCGCGTTGATTAAAACTTTCGCGTCCTTAAACATCGTGTAGCCGTCGCCGCCGCGTGTAACCAGAAAATCCGAAGTCGCCAACGTATAAATCTTACTTTCGTCGAGAGGCTTTCCGCCGACTGATATTTCCGAAACGCGGCTTCCGACAGGCTTCGTCGTGTCGAATTTGAAACTCATTCCCGAAACTTGCGGAAAACGTCCGGGTTCGCCGTCTTCGTTCATGCCGCTGCGGGCAACGCCGTGTTCCAAGGTTTCGCGCAGGGTTTTGCCCGTGATTTCGATTTTCACAATCGGATTGTTAAACGGCAGAATCGAAAGCACGTCGCGTTTCGTCAAAGTTCCGGGATTGTAAGTCAAATCGGCGCGAATCGAACCGCCGTTCACCAAAGCGACATCCGCGCTCGCCGCGTTGCGATAAGCATCGGCGACAAAATTCCCGATGTTCGTTTCCTTCGTTCTGTTCGACAAAGAAAGCGCGTCGAGTTCGACCGAAGTTGCGCCGACGCTGACGGCTAATTGTTCCAAAAGCGATTTGTATTTATCAAAAACCCACGCAAATTCGGGCGCGTCTTCGATTTGGTCGGTGACGGGAATAATTTCCCAGTCAAAACTTTCGAGCCGTTTGGTCGCGGCGTTAAAATTCAGATTAAACTTGCCGAGTTCACGCGCATCAGCCGTCATTTTAAAAATCGGCGTGCCGTTTGCCGAAGACTGCAAAAGCGTGTGTTCGTGTCCGCCCAAAATCAAATCAAAATCGGCGCATTGCGCGAGTTTTTTATCCTGCGCCATAAACAGATGCGTCAAGCCGATGACCGCGCTGACCTTTTCTTTTTTGCGCATTTGCTTGACCAGTTTTTTCGCCGTCGCGCAAAAATCCGTCACCGTCAGGCTGTCTTCCATCGAAGAAGTCTGCTTCGTTTCGGGCAGAATCAAACCGATAATTCCAATCTTCACTCCGCCGAATTCGCGGATTACATACGGCGGCGTATCGGCGAAAATCTTATTCGTTTTCGTGTCAATAATATTCGCGCCGAGCCACGTGAATTTCGATTCCTTCATTCTTTGCAAAAGTTCGGCGGTTTTGATGTCGAATTCGTGATTGCCGAACACCGAATAATCAAGCCCGACCGCGTTCCAAGCGTCAATCATCTGTGCGCCTTTGTAAGTTCGCGTTTCGACCGACGGCGAAAGCGTATCGCCGCCGAGCGTGAAAATCGTGTTCGGATTTTCCTTCAACGCCTCTTTTTTAAGCGTCAACAAACGCGCCAATCCGCCGCGCTTGCCGCCCTCGACCGGCATAAATTGATAAACGTCGTTGACGTGCAAAATCGTTACGCGGACGTTTTGAGAAAAAACGGGAAGCGCGAAAATGAGAAGCAAAAACAATAAATTTAAGCGAAATCGAAACATTGGGTTCTCCTGAAAAAGGTTTGTAATTTCAAAATGAATTATACTTGTTTTTGTAAATTTTTAGCATCAGATAAAGGGAAAATGAACGTGAAATTTTTTATTCTGTTAATTTTATTTTTTACATTTGCTTCGGTCAAAGCCGAAACTTTGCCGAAAATTGAACGTGAATTTCGCGCCGTCTGGATTGCGACGGTTGATAATATTGATTTTCCGAGCAAGCGAAATCTGACAATCGAACAGCAAAAAGCCGAAATTATTAAAGATTTGGAACTCGCCGAATCTTTGAAAATGAACGCCGTTATTTTCCAAGTTCGTCCGATGTGCGATGCGATTTATGATTCAAAGATTGAGCCTTGGTCGGAATTTTTAACGGGCGAAATGGGCAAATCGCAAGCGTTTGACCCGCTCAAATTTATCACCGCCGAAGCGCACAAACGCGGAATTCTCGTTCACGCCTGGTTTAATCCGTATCGTGCATATCATCCGGCGGCGAAAACCGTTTCAGAAAATCACATCACCAAACGCCGTCCCGATTTAGTCCGTAAATACGGCAATTATCTGTGGCTCGACCCGACCGATGATGAAGTTAAAAAATATTCCTTGAGCGTCGTTTTGGATGTCGTCAAACGCTACGATATTGACGGCGTGCATTTTGACGATTATTTTTACCCGTATCCGATTACCGAAAACGGCGCGAAAGTCGAGTTTCCCGACGATCAAAACTGGCAGAAATATCTCGAAACCGCGCAAAAATTGAGCCGTCCGAAGATGCGCCGGATTCCTCTGAAACGCGACGATTGGCGACGTTCGCACGTCAATAATTTCATCGAATTGGTCGGGCGCGAAATCAAACGTATCAAGCCCGAAATTATGTATGGAATTTCACCGTTCGGTGTCGCGGAAGAAAATTATAAAAATCTCTACGCCGACGCGGAAAAATGGCTGAAAGACGGAACGATTGATTATTTCGTGCCGCAGCTTTACTGGAAAAGCGACCGCCCGAACCGCGAATTTCCTTTGCTTTTAAAGTTTTGGGAAAGCATCAACACGAAAAAACGCCACGTTTGGGCTGGCATCGGAACTTACAAAATCCCGAGCAAACCCGAAAATTTCAGCGCGGCGGAAATTATCAAACAAATTTCCTACACCCGCGAAATTCAGCTGACTTCGGGCAATATTCAATTCAGCTTCAAATCCGTGCGAAGCGATTTTGACGGCATCCAAAAAGCCTTGCGCGAAAACGCATATCAGCGCGGCGCAATTATTCCGCAATCTAATTGGATCAAAACCGCAAAAATTCTCGCGCCGAAAGTAAAAATCACCCGCGACGCGCAATTTGTCCGCGCAACTTGGACGGAACAAGGCGCGAAAAAGGCGTTTTGGTTTATTGTTTACGCAAAAGACAAAAACGGTTGGAGTTATTCGATTGTGCCGTCAGCGCAAAAATCAATCGCGCTTTCATCTGACAGAAAAGTCGAGAAAATTATTGTCACGAGTGTTGACCGATTGGGAAACGAAAGTATAACAAATTAGAACGGAATAAATTCGATACGATTGGCAATATCTTTCGATTCAAGTGATTTAGCAATAATTTCCAAATCTTCGATACAACGACCAATCGGACTGCTTAACTGGTGAGAATAAATCACGCCTGAAAATTCGATTTTTTCTTGAAGCCGAGAATTCGCTTCGACCAAAAGATCATCGTCCTGCGAATATAAAATTCTGCCCAGTTCGGTTGCGCGGTCAAGCAATTTTGAATCGGTCAGAGTAATCGTTCCGTCTTCTTGCGCCGTTAAAACATCAACTCCGCGCAGACGCAAACCGTTTGTGACGGCTCGCGGAATATGAACGTCCATATAAATTCCAACCGACATTAAATCAAGCCCTTTTCCTTGAGTTTGTCCTTTATTTCGGAAGAACCGATTTGCTGACGAATGTTATCAATTTTTGCTAATCTTTCTTTGATGTCGCGGTCTATTTCATCAGCATTGTCCCAATAATAGGCTAAAGCGGAATAAATTTGTCCGAGCGAAAGATAAGTATGCTGAAAGTGAATCTCTTCGGGACTCCAACCATAAGCCTTCATTTCCGCAACGATTTCGACGATTTTCGTGTTTGTGCCTTCGATAATCGGAACGCCGGATTGATTCAAAATGATGTGTTCGTAAGTTGTTGCAACTGACATTGTTTTAAATTACTGCAAATACAGAATATTTTCCACAAAATTAGACTTTTAAGTTACTTTCAAATGCGTTCGCGCTTCCCAGAGTTCGGGAATGAATTTTTTCGAGAGCGTCGTTCGCAAATAGCCCGCGCCTTCCGAACCGCCGGTGCCGCGTTTCATTCCGAGCATTCTTTCGACCATCAAAACGTGATGATAACGCCAAAGCGCGATGTTTTCGTCGTGTTCAATGAGCAAATCCTGCATATTGAAAAGATCGGGATATTTTTCGGGATGCGTCAGAATTTCGACGATTGATTGGATTCTGGCTTCTTCGGTCGAAATATCGAAACTGTTTCGTCCCAAAAGATTCCAAAATTCATCCGCGAGTGTGGGTTCGTTAAATCTTTTCGTTAGTTTTTCAAACGCAAAATCGTCGTGGCGAAAGGTTTTCAAGATATGTTCGTCCTTTGCGCCCGAAACGAATTCGAGTTCGCGAAACTGCATTGATTGAAAACCGCTTGCCGGATTGAGTTTGTCGCGGAATTCGAGAAAACCGATCTGCGCCATTGATTCGAGAATATGAATCTGCGAAACAATCACTTTTTCGATTGATGTCACGGCGCGAAGTGAATGATTGACGCGAAAAGCGCGACCTTCTTTGAGCCAATTAATTGTCGCGTCAATTTCGTGCAGAATTTGTTTGAACCAAAGCTCATAAGTTTGGTGAATGACGATAAAAAGCAGTTCATCGTGGCTGGTCGGCTCGGACAAGGTTTCCTGCAAGCCGATTAGTTCGGGAACTTTCAGATATGTGTTGTAAGAAAGCGGCGCGTTTTTTCCGTATTCGGTCATAAATTAAGTTCCAAGTTCCAAGTTCCAAGTTCCAAGTTAAATCATACAGCCTGAAACCTGAAACTTGGAACTTGAAACCTGAAAGAATATCAACGGATTTATATCAATTTTGAGATATTTTTAGAATTTTCGGGAAAATGTCGGGATTTATCTTGACATCGTGTTAAATTTCGGCTAAATTTTCGGTCGTTCTATCAAAAAACAACACTATAAAAAAGTCCCTAAATCTTGCAGTTTAAGATTTTCTATTGTTTGAAATGGTTAGTTCAACATTTCGTTTAGTCCCCGTTCAATGAAGCCGCCGAGGTTTCATAAGGCGCGGATTTTTGTTTTTGCCAGTGTTTTTGCAAAACGCATTCGGCTGAAAATTTGGAAAAGAAACGAACCCCTGAAAAGGTTCAAAAATAAATTCACTGAAGTTTGTAGGAGGAATTAGAAATATATGTCTAAAACAATCGGTAAGGTTAAATGGTTTAACAACGCAAAAGGTTACGGTTTTATTGAACAACCCGGCGAACAGGATATTTTCGTGCATTACAGCGCGATTTCCGGCGACGGTTATAAAACCTTGATTCAAGGACAAGAAGTCGAGTTTGAAGTCACCAACGGACCGAAAGGACCGCAGGCGGAAAACGTCATGAAAGTTCTTGACGCTTAAGTTAAATTATCTGACCCTTTCCGGTTTTATAAAATTGAGAAGCCGGATAGCGTTAAAAAAGTAAAAGGCAAAAAATAAAAGGTAAAACTTTTAATTTTGCCTTTTACTTTTGCCTTTTACCTTTTTTGCCTTAGATCAACTCTTCGCCCTTTTTCCGCAGGTTTCTGCGCCAGAGTTCGCGGTAAGAGTTAAAACGCGAAACGAGGGCGTTAAAATGATAACGCTGGGCGTATGTCAGATTGCGGTCATCGGCGATTCGTTTAAGATTTGATTCGAGCCGCGCCCGCGCTTCGAGCGGCGGTCGTTTTGTCGCACCGTTAAAATAAATGTCGAAATCAATCTTCAACTTGCGGATGTCGTCCTGGAGCCGCAATATTTGACGGTCAACTTCTGCCGCGTCCTCTTTTTTAGTTTCCGTTTGACGATATAATTTGTTCCCTAAGTTTGCCATTCAAGATTTTCCTTTGAGAAAGTTAGGAGAAATTGGTTCGGTAAAGTTTCTCTCTTTAAAGAAAACGTGCAAAGCCGGAATTATTCCGCCGTTTTTTGTGTTTTCGGTTAAAATGTTTTTATGAAAAATTCGGAAACGCCGAAAACTACCGAAAGTTTGCGCTTTTTGCCTTCGATTGACGCGCTTTTGCATTCGGCAACGGCGACCAAATTGCTGCCCGAAACAGGCGCGAAACATTTGACGGTTTTGGCGCGTTCGGTGATTGATGCGCTCCGCCGCGAAATTCAGGAAAACGCCGTAAACCCAGCCGAAATCTCGCGCGAAAGTTTCTTAAACGAAGCCGAAAAACGCCTCGAACACGCTTGGCGCACAGAACAAAACACGAGTTTGCAGAGAGTTATTAACGCGACGGGCGTGATTATTCACACGAATTTAGGTCGTGCGCCGCTCTCGGAAAATGCGCGTCGAGCAATCTTTGAAGAAGCCTCGCGCTACTGCAATCTGGAATACAATCTCGAAACCGGAAAACGCGGAAAACGCGGCGCACGAGCCGAACATCTGCTTGCCGAATTGACCGGCGCGGAATCAGCTTTGATCGTCAATAACTGTGCGGCGGCGGCGTTTCTGGTCTTGACGGTTCTGGCTTCGGGCGGCGAAGTCGTCATTTCGCGCGGCGAACTCGTCGAGATCGGCGGTGATTTTCGCGTTCCCGATGTTTTGACGCAATCAGGCGCGGTTTTGAAAGAAGTCGGCACAACGAATCGCACGAAACTTTCCGATTACGAAAAAGCGATCAACGAAAACACCCGACTTTTCCTCAAAGTTCACCCGTCGAATTATCGAATTATCGGTTTTACCGCCGCACCGAATTTGACGGAACTTGCCGATTTAGCGCATCGGCGCGACCTTTTGCTTTACGAAGATGCGGGTTCGGGTGCGTTGTTCGATCTGGCGGAATACGGTTTGATTGATGAGCCGATAATTTCCCAATCAATCGTCGCAGGCGCAGACATAGTATCTTTCAGCGGCGACAAACTTCTCGGCGGCGTGCAGTCAGGCTTGATTGTCGGACGGCGCGAAGTTGTCGAACGAATCCGTAAACATCCACTATATCGCGCTTTGCGGGTTGATAAACTGATCTACGCCGCGCTCGAAGCAACGCTCGAAGCCTTTCGCAAGGAAACTTTTTTGCAGGAAATTCCCGTCCTGAAAATGCTTTCCGCCAACCACGCCGAACTGATGAAGCGAACGGCGGCTTTTGCCGACAAACTGCGTGAAGATTTAAGCGAAAATTCCGCTCTAAAGTTTGAAATCGCCGAAGGAAACTCCGTCATCGGCGGCGGTTCCGCGCCCGACGTGTCACCCGCGACGACGCTTTTGGCTTTGAAACACGCAAAAATTTCAGTCAGCAAGCTGGAAGAAAAATTACGCAGTTCAAAGCCGCCCGTGATTACGCGGATTTTGGAAGACAAAATTTTGATTGATTTACGGACGGTTTCCGAAAGCGAGGAAAGCGAACTTTTAGAAATCTTGGTAAAAATCAAATAAAAGTTTTTCTTGTAATCCGCGAAAATAGTCGTACAATGATTCCGCATATTAAGATACTTATGCTGAATGATTCTTCATAATACACGAAATCTGTTACTTATGCGGAATGATTCCGATCAATCAATAGTTGAGCGGCTTCGCGTTATCTACAAGCGATTATAGTTGTCACAAAAATACTATGCGCGGTGTTATCATAATTAAATGGAGGAACTAAGTGATGAGAATTTTTTTAATAACATTTTTTCTGATTAGCTGTTTGTCGTTTCCCTTGAATATTTCCCGCGCCGAAAATGATGACGGTTGTTTATGTATTGCATCTGAAACCGTTAAAAAATATTGCGAGCAGGGAAAATCGGGCGTTCCGAAAAACGAAAATCGCATTAACCAAGAAGCTATTGCCCGCCGCGATATTCAAGGCTTGATCAATCAAAGCATCGAAGCCGACATTGCCAAAGACGCGGAGGCGCGAAGTTTTATCGAAACCGCAGATTTAACCATCAAAGAATTGGACGGAAAAACTCGCTCCGCCGCTCAAATTGGCGCAAGTGTTAACAGTTATCAAGGAATTTTGCTAGTTAGCGACGATACGAAAATCAGCATCGAGTGTCTGACGTTAAAAGGAAAAGAGGCGATTGTTTACACTAACCAGCATTTCGTCCGCTACGTTCCCGACCGTAAAGATGAAAGTCCACACGAATTAATTACCAACATCATTCATCGTGAAACTTGGATTTTCACCGAGCAAGGTTGGAAAGTAAAACATATTGAGGAACTAGAACGCGGAAACACTTATCTGGACGGAAAACTTTACAATCCTTAAATTAGCTTTTCGTTATGCAACACGCCGCCCAACAAGTAAAATTACCACCGCCAGAGGCGGTGGCTTTGTTTTTTCGCCCTAGGAGGTGCGCCATTGCCGGCTAGTCCTCTGCCTCATCGAACAATTCCCCTTGTAACTGTTCCATTTCCTGTTCCTTCTTTTCTTGCCATTTGACATACTCGCGGATGCGTTCCTCGTCTATCCCGATCGTGTTCACACAATAGCCGCGACTCCATAGATGCCGCCCCCAATACTTCTTCCCTAACTTCTCATACCTGTGCAATATTCGGATCGCTAGTTTTCCTTTCAAATATCCCATCACGCAAGTCCGGCGAATACTTTGGCGGTATCCACATCAACCGATGAACCTGATCCGGCTCCACATTTAGCTCGATTATTTCCAAATCTTCTTTCTGTTTGACCAGTTTCTCGATTGCTCCTCCGGTCTATTCTCTGACTTCATCGGTCAATACTCGATACCGATATTTTGGACAAAATACCAAATGATATTTACACTCATAGATTGAGTGCGACTGTTTTCTGAATCGTTTGCTCATTTTATATCTCCTTAGTTATTGACACCTCTAGGGAGATATATTTTAGTTTATTTTCTGTTTCGCCTCACTGCTTTGTAAAACCACTGCCTCAGGCAGTGGATTATTTCGATTTAATGGACGTGAGGCAAAAACACGCGAGGGAAACTTTTATGAAATATTGTCCGAGCTGCCAGATCCAATACGCTGATGAAACTTTGAAGTTTTGTTTGCAGGACGGAACGGGGCTTCTCAATTTCGAGGATAATGCGCCCGCGCCGACCGTGGATTGGAGCGAAAAAGAAACCGTCGTCAGGCAATCTCCGATCACGGCGGGTTGGGAACAGAAAATCCGAACCACGCAGGAGGACGCGGCGGTGCAGCCAGAAGCGAAAAAATCCAACACGGTTTTGACCATTGTTCTGACGGCGTTGGTGATGAGCCTTGTTTTCGGCGGTCTTGGTTGGTTGATGTTCGGCGGAAAAGATTCGGAAAACAAAAATTTGACCAATCTGAGCGTCAGCAATACAAAAAAGACACCTTCGCAAACTCCGCCGCCCGCGAATAAGACCGAATCCACTCCCGACGCGCTCGCGGGCTGGTTGCCGACGGATTACAATGCCAGTCTCAACGGCGAACGGCTGACCTATTATCGCGGAACGACGGTCGAAGCGTGCCGCGCAGATTGCGAAGCCAATGCAAAGTGCGCGGGATTCGGGCTGGTCAGGGCAGGATATTATAATCCGTCCGATCCGCCGATGTGTTATCTGTTGTCCAAAGTGACAAGTTCGACTCCTTCGACCTGCTGTATCTCGGCGATTAAAAAGTAAAAACAAATGATTCTTAGCTAATTCAAACGTCATTCAACGATTGTCGGATGGCATTTTGTTCTTCGCCGGTGCCGCCGGAAATATCTACAACATTTGTTCTTTTTCCGGCAGCGAAAGCCGTCTCCGAATGGCGATAAACACGGCTGTCCGATAATCTGCGACATTATGACTGCGCTCGATCCGTTCACGGACGGATTTTACCGCGAAACAATCCTGTCCGCATTTTGAACGATTTCAAATCGTTTTTCAGCGCACAAAGCGATGCTCGATTCGCCCGATTTAAAGCTCGACGACATTGTCGGTTTCGGATTGGTGCGTTCTTCGGCGTTCGCCGTGTCTTAGGAGTAAAGGCGTTTTTCCGACCGAATTCTGCCGCAATACGCAATCGTCAAACGAAGGCTCGGGCAGTTTCGGACGCATTGCATTTGCTCAAAAAAATACCTTCGGCAAGACGCTTCATTAAACTTTAATCGAGGATTGCGATGTTCTGTCCAAAATGCGGAACCGAAAACTTAAACGCCAGCCGCTTCTGCAAAAAATGCGGAAAACCGCTGCCCGCCGCTTCAGAAATTCGACAGGCGGAATCGCCGCAATTGGTTTATACCGCGCCGCAAACAGGCACTTTACTCGGACAAACATTAGACGGCAAATACCGCATTGACGCAAAAATCGGTTCGGGCGGAATGGGCGATGTTTATCGCGCCGTGCGGCTTTTAATCGGCGATACGGTGGCGATCAAAACTCTTCACACACATCTTGCAAGCGACGCGCAGGCGACCGAACAATTCCGCCGTGAAGCCGTCACCGCGACCCGACTCAGACACCGCAATATCGTCGCGCTTTACGATGTCGGGATTTCCGCCGCCGACAACACGCCGTATCTTTTGATGGAGTTGGCGCAAGGCTTTTCTCTGCGGCAGATTATGCGGCATCACCGGATTTTGCCGCTCGATTTTGTCGTGACGATAACGGTTCAGGTTTGCGCCGCGCTCGAAGAAGCGCATCGCCACGGGATTATTCACCGCGACATCAAACCCGAAAATATTATCGCCAATCAAACCGCGACCGGCTGGCAAGTCAAGGTTTTAGACTTCGGAATTGCCAAACTTTACAATCAAGCCGACCTCGATCTGACGCACGACGGCAACGCGATGGGAACGCCGCAATATATGTCGCCCGAACAATGTCTGGGCGAATCGCTCGACGGGCGAAGCGACCTTTACAGCGTCGGGATTTTGCTCTATGAAATGCTCGCTGGAGTTGTGCCGTTCAAATCGCCGACGGCTTCGGCAGTCGCCGTTCAGCAGATTCAAACGCCGCCGATTCCGCCGCGTTCGTTCAATGCAAATGTTCCGCAACAGATTGAAGAGGTTATTTTGCGTAGCCTCGACAAACACCGCGAAATGCGACCGCTGACGGCTTCGCATCTTTCACAGGAGTTGATTCAAGCGGCAACTTTTGTTTTCAAAACAGGGCTTGCTTCGGTGTCTGACGAGCCGCTCGCGATGCCCGATGTCAAACGCGAATTCGATGCTGTCGGCGAAACCGAAAACAAACAAACACCGTCCTCGCACACGCTTTCAAGCGAGATTTTAATTGCTGACGAAATTCCCGAAAAAACGGCGGATAAAGTTCAAATCAATGAACCGCAAGTTGCCGAAATTCCCGAAAAGATAAAGCCTCTCGAAAAAAGCAAGAAGCCGAAAAAATCGCCCGAATTAAAGCCGCAAGAAACGAAAAGCAACGGCGACAATCAATTTGAAAAAGCGGATTTATCGCAAGTTTTTGAAGATGCCGAACATCTTTTGGATGAGATATTATCCGACGGAAAAGATAAAACCACCTTTTTTCGGGAAAAAGCAGAGAACAATTCTCAAAACATTCCGCCAATTCCCGAATTGCCTGAAAAATCCGTCGAAATTGAAGATTCACCGCCGAAAGTTTCAATTGAGAATCAATCCGAAATCATCTTACCGAACAAAAAATCGGATGAAAAATACGAAGAAAATTTGTCGGTTGAAACGGAGATTAATCCGATTCCCAAGCCTGTTTTTTCGCACGAAATTGAATCAAAACCGGACAGCAAAAAATATCTGATATTTGGCGGAATCGGAGTTTTGGTTCTTCTGATATTTAGCGGAATTATCGGAGTTTGGTTTTTAAGTGACAGTCAAAAGCCTGTCGTAACGGCGAATAAAAATGTGCCGGTTGCGCCGCCGCAAACTCTTCCGGCAGGAATGGTTTTGGTTTCCGGCGGTTCATTTACGATGGGCGGCGACGAACAACTTTTCGGGAGCGAAAAATTTACCAGTCCGCCGCACGAAGTTTCCGTTAAGCCGTTTTTTATGGACATTTACGAAGTAACCTGCGAGGACTACAAAAAGTTTATAGACGCAACGGGTTACGCGCCGCCGAAAAATTGGAACGGCAAAAATTATCCGCCGGGCGAGGCAAAATTTCCGGTCACGAATGTAAATTGGGACGCGGCAAACGCTTATGCGAAATGGTCGGGCAAACGCCTGCCTTCGGAAGCCGAATGGGAATTTGCCGCCCGCAGCACGGACGGACGGCTTTACAGTTGGGGCAACGAATGGAAGGACGGAATGGCAAATGCTAACAACGTCAAAAAAGGAATGGTCGAAGTCGGCACTTACAAAGGTGCGTCGCCGTTCGGTATTTACGATTTGATCGGAAACGCGTGGGAATGGACTTCGACGACCTTAGAACCTTATCCGAACGGAACGCTGCCGAAGGTCAAAGCCGATATGGAATTTAAGATCATTCGCGGCGGAGCCTGGGGAAGCGACCCCGAAACGGCGACCGCCACGCGGCGCGGATTTTACGGGGCAAGAAACGAAAACAGCTATGAAAATACGAGTTTTCGATGCGTTAAAGATGTATCTGGAAATCAGTAAAACTTTGCGGAGGATTATTTCACTATGAAACGGACATCAGAAATTTTAGTCGCGATATTCTTATCATTTTCGATTTTGGTTTTGAGCCATACGGTCTTTGCCCAAGGCAAACAAGCCCTCGTTCTAATGCGAACGGGCAATTCGTCGGGCGCAAGCTGTGACGGAACGGCGGAAATAAATTATCAGACGATCGTTGATTTACGGCTTAATAACGAAGGTGACATTCGTTTGTTCAATAGTTCTGCGTCCGACGGGTTGAGAATTTCGCGCAAAGATTACGAAGATGCCGCGAAAAATAAGCTCGCTAATATGTATCAGCTCAAATGGCAGGACGGCTTTCTCTACGCGCTTTCGGGCAACGGGCAAACGCCGCTTTTGGTTTTGCCGGAAGAAATGAAACCGCCGAAAAATACCGAAACCGCGATGAATTCTTTCTATGGAGTGATGTTTTCGGGCGAAGCCCGCGACGGCAAACAGAAAAGAAAAGTCAGTTTGGCGATGCGCGATATTTGGAAAATCTATTTTATTCCCGAAGGCGGCAATGTCAACGAAGTTTTATACAATTACGCGGTCGAAGAAAGAAGCGTCGTGATTTGGGAAGCATTTTTGCGAAAGACCAATAATTATCGGCTCGAAGATGCAAATTCGACGATGCGCGGTGTTTTGCTCGGCTGTGTCCAATCCTCGATAGACAAATTTTTGGACGGCGATTATAAATCTTTGGAAGTTGCCAAACAACGAATCGAACGCGCCCGGACGATCAAAATAGATGAAGCCGCCAATAAACTTTTGCTCGAAATCGGTCAGCATAAAAAGCGTGTCAGCGATGCGCGTGAGCAGGTTTATCAACTGATCGGCGCAAACCGCTGGGACGATGCAATTAACGCCGCCGAACCGATAAAAATCTATCTTTCGAGTTGGGAAGATTTGAATTCGTTTTACAACAAAGCTCTCGACGAAAGCCATAAAATGCACCTTGCGAAAGGCAAACAGGCACTCGAAACCAACCAGCTTGACGCGGCAAAAACCGAATGCACGATTGCCCGTCAAAGAATTCCCGGCTCAAACGAAGCGCGTGGTTGTTTTTGTCTGGCGGGCAACCGCATTGCGCTCCGCGATTCAGGTCTGTTTCGTCAGCGCAAACAACCCCAACAAGCCAAAGAATTGCTCGAATCACAGCTTGCCGAATCCGATTGTTCACGCGACGAAGCGGTTTTGAAGGAATTAGGCGTTGCCAAATGCGAATATTCACAACAGCTTTTTGAAGAATCCAAAAAAATGACGACGGGCGGTGCGACGGTTGCCGCCAAAACCGCTAAAAGCGGCAGAACTCAGACCCAATCCGCCGCCGGATTGAAACAGGTCACGGCGCAAAACAAAAAAGATTTTCGTGATGCCCGCGAAAAATTATTATTTGCGGGTGAAATGTGTCCAGCCGAAGGCGCACAAGCCTTGCTCGCCAAAGTTAATCAGTCGCTTGCCGCCTATTCGATTGCCGAAGCCACTAAAGCCTTGCAGCGCGGCGATTTCGGGACGGCGTATGTTTATCTGGTGAGCGCACAAAATTACACGCCCGGAAGCGAGAATATTTCGATGCTTCTCAACCGCTCACGCACTCAATTCGAGGAAAAAACGCGCGTCAATATCGGCGTTGTCTTTGCCAACAAAGCGGGTTACGGCGGTTTGGAATCAATCTTAAACGACATCACTGGCGAGGTCGAATCGGTGGCGACGCGGGTCGGCTTGGAACAACCCGTGATTTTGGATAGAAATCAAGCGGCGAGTGCGTGGCGGGCAATCCAAAACGGCGGAAATTTATCGTCGCCGACCGCGATGTTTTCGGGTGATTTGTTGGATTTCAGCGTCAGCGTCATTCCTACGCGACAGGCTGTCCGTTCGTATTATGAAGTGCCGAATCCCGAATGGAAGCAGCGCGATGTGATTCACGACAACGCGGTTGACGTTTACAAGGCGTGTAAGAAACAATACGGCGAAGCGGCTTGTGTCAATCAGGAAAATGAAATGAAGCGTTTGAAAAGATACCGCGACAGCGTTAATTCAAATCTGCGCTATGATTACACTTACTATGAAACTTACTACAGAGTTTCGGGCAGTGCGCGAATGACTTTTCGCTATAACGACAGCATTTCGCGGAGCGCACGCGCCGCCGAAACTTTAACTGCCGCCGTTGCCGATCAATGCGTTGCCCGAAGCGGCGTTGACAGCCGCGACCGAAGGGCGAGCAACACCGAGTGCGGTCAGATTCGTGATGAATCGAGCTATGTCGAAAAAATGTCGGGTCAATTACGTTCAAACGCGAGTGGTCTTGCCTCCAACATTTTGCGCGATTTGCCGATGAATTATTATCGCCGCGCTAAAAGTTCGGCAAATCGTCCGCAAGCGGTCGAAGATTATCTGCGCTTTTTGTTTTTGACGAGCGATAAATCGGGCGCGGAAGCCGAAGATGCGAAAAAGTTTTTGGCGGCGTTTGATTCCGAACTGAAAACCGACGGCGTTTTGCGTTAATCGCTGAAAGATTGATTGAAAAGAGTTTTTATGTTTAGAAAGTTTATTACTTTTTCTCTGATTTTGCCGCTCTATATTCTTTGCTTCGCGCTGAGCGCGGTGATTGCTCAACCGCCCAGCGGACAGACGCAGACAGGCGGAAGTAATGACACGAAAGGCGGAAAAACGACCAATAAATCCACCATCAAGAAAACGGAAAAAAACAGTCAAACGAAAAGCACTTCCCCAAAAAATGAACCGACGAAACGTGGGCAAACATCACGACCGACGCAAATCAAACAACCCGCCGAATGCGCTGACAGCGAGATTTTGGTGCGCTGTGATTTGCCCGAATGCAAAGTTTTGCTTGACGGTAAATCAAAGGGAATTACAAATCTCAACGGCGAACTGCAATTTCCGGCGGCAAACGGCAAACGAAATATCGTCGTCAGCCGAAACGGCTACGAAACCGCTCAAACAACGGCAACGGTTTCGTGCGGCGAACTCAAAACCGTCAGCATTAAACTCAAGGCGAAACCATTTGAGGTCAAACTGAAAACAAATCTTCCGAACTGTGATGTTTTAATCAACGACCCTCCCGAACTAATCGGGAAGACCAACGACTACGGCGCGTTCAGTTTTACGGCGAGAAGCGAAACCGTTTATATTCAAGCCAAAAAAACGGGTTATCTGAGCGACAGCAAAAGCGTTTCGGCTCTTTCGGCGCAAAAGGAAGTTTTGCTTAGTCTGAAACCGATGCCGGCGCGTGTCTTTATCAGCGCGAATGCCCGAAATGCTTTTGCACAGGCGGACGGCGATGAAAAACTTTTTGAGACGAGCGAACCGTTTTCGGTCAAACCCGGACGGCGCAAAGTCGTCATCACGGCTCTCGGTTTCAAGCCGTTGATGCTTGAAATGGATTTGCAACCCAATCAGCGCGTCGAAAAAACTGTCAGTCTCGAACGCTTGCCCGTCGGCGAAATGCTTGTTCAAGCTGAACAGTTTTTGAGAGAAAAATCTTTCGACAAAACCATTCAGCTTGCCCGCTACGTGCTGGAAACCGAGCCGAATAACGGCGCGGCAAATAGTTTGATTGGAACGATTTATCTCGAAAAACAAAATTACGCCGAAGCCGAGCTTTTTCTCTTAAAGGCGATTGACGGCGACGAAACAATCGTCTTAAATATTCGCCGTCATTTAGGCGAAAAGTTTGAATTGTCCGCCGTTCACGGCGCGGTTTGCGAAGGACAGCTTCGCATCGGTAAAAATGAAATTGAATATCGCGGCACGACGAGCGCGGCTGAAAATTTCAAAGTGCCGTATGGTCAATTTCAGATTTTAGGGTTACAAGTGAAAAAAAATACCGCTTTGAGCTTGAGTTTGAAGGTTACGAACGAAAAAGGCAGTAAAAAAGATTACAATTTTTTCAGCCGCGAGCGAGAACTTTCGCAAGACGGAAAATTTTATCTCGGTTTAATTCAAAGATTGCTTCAACGAAGAAAATAGAAGATTTATCGCTTTCAACTTAAGCTCTATTCTGACAGTCATTTGCCTTTTAATAATATTCAGCCGAATCTGTCACATCATCATAAAAATTTACAGAGCCGCATTTTTTTGCTAGAATCCGTAGAAAAGTGAAACAGGTTGTAAGCAATTTTCCTACTATCGAAACGGCTTACGACGAGGAATTTGGCAAAGTTGACCCGGAAGTTTACGAAGCTGCAAAAACTCTCTGGCTCCACGCTGAACATCTTGCCGTCAAGCTCCTGCACGATTCGCCCAAAGGTATGCGTTTAATGCTTAAAGCGGTCGCCAAAGTCAGCCGTGTGCGCGAAAATAATCCGTCCGTCATAAATAATCTGAATTCATACCTTTTCCGCGCCTACAAAAATCTGGTTTTAGCCGAACTTGAACAGGAAAATAACCGTCGCGGAAAACTCGACCGCTGGTTTCGTGAGCGCGAAGCCATTTTTGAAGACAGCGAAGAGGTTAAGATCAACAAAAAAATTCTGATTAACGAACTGCGTCTGAAAATGGACGATTGGACACGGGACGTTTTTGATTATCTGCGGCTCGGTTATAAATACGATGACCTCGTTCCGCAATTCGGGACGGCGGCAAATGTTGTCCGCAGCAAATTCAGTAAAAAAACGGCGCAATTGATGCGCGAAATTCAAGCCGAAATTCGGCTGACGGACAAAAAAATCAAGCATTTGCGATAGAATCGGGTGCGATGCGCGGTTTTCACATTCTCTTTATTAATGTGAGAATATTTTATAAAACGATGGGGAACGGCAAGATGTATTTTGAATCGAACGACGACGAAATTTTAAGCGCGGAAATCTTGGAGTTTACCCGCGAATATCAGTCAAACGATTTTCCGAACCCGCGACGCGAAGGCTGTCTGCCAAAGGAAGATTTGTTAAAAATTGCCGATTCCGATGAATTGCCGAACGCGGAATTGCGCGAACATCTGTTGAGTTGTTCGCCGTGTTTTCTGGATTTTCACGCCGCCAGACAATCGAAATCCGCCGCTCCTTTGATTGTCGAAACCAAATCGGCGAAACAAAAATCTCCCTGGTTCGGCTTTTTCCTGCGCCCGTTTCCGGTTGCCGTTTTGATGGTTTTATTTTGTGTTTTAACGGGAATTATTTTATCCAATTTGCTGAATCGAACGAACACGGAAATCGCCAAACAAGAGAACATAAAGCAAAACGCGCAAGTTTCCGATAATCAAACGAACTCGCAGAATGAGGCGACTTTGCCGACTGAAAACAAAGAACCGGAATTACCGCAATCGCCGCCGAAACAGAATAATTCGACGGCAAACACGCAAAATAAAAGTTTAAAAACGGATTCCGAAATTGATTCAAAAATATTGGCGCAAAAGACGATAAATCTCGATTTGGCGAAAGCCGCCGTTTTGAGAAACAATGCTTCAAGCGAAACGGTTTATGCTTTGCCGCCGCAAACAATTGCGCTCAACGTCAAACTTCCCGAAGGCAGTCCGGCGGGAAATTATGAAGTTTCGCTGCTTGACGAATTCGGCAAACCGCTCGTTAAAAGTCTGACGAAAAAAAGCGATGGAAAAACTTTGACGGTTAAACTCAATTTACAAAACGAACGTGGGCGGGCGCGATTATGCGTCGCACCGAAAGGCGAAATTCCCGATTGCTTTGCCGTAACTGTCGGACGCGCCGAATAATCCGCGCAACATTCCGCCCGAATCAATGAGGTGAAAAATGCTTGAAACTCCTTTCCCGCCGAAGATTTTGCGATTCGGCTTGATATTCTTTCTGCTTTCGGCGCAGACGTTTTTTGCCGCCGATTTTGAATCCGACAAATCTTATAATCTTCCAAATTCAAAACTAAAATCACGCAAAACCGAAAAATTGAAAGCCGGCGAAGTCCGTCTGATGGAATTGAAAGGCGGCGAAAAACACGTCTTTACCGTTAGCGCAAACGCGGAAAATTGTCTGCGTTTTATCATCGAACAAAAAGGCGTTGACGCGGCAATTGCGGTTAGCGAAGCGGACGGCAAAATCATCAAAGAAACCGACCGTCCGAGCGGCAGTTACGGGCGCGAAACCGTCACGTTTATTGCACCGCGAACAGGTGTTTTGACGATTGAAATAAAAACATTTTTACCGAACGCGGTTGCCGGAAAATATCAAATTTCCTACACCGAAACCAATGCGCCAACCGATGCTGACCGCCAGCGCGACATTGCTGAAAATCTGACCAGCGAAGGCGAAACTTTACGCAATGAAAGTTCCCGGGAAACTAAGAAAAAAGCTCTCGAAAAGTTTTCCGAAGCATTGAAACTCTGGCAGGAATCGGGCGATGTTTATGAACAGGCAGTCGTTCTTTACGGAATCGGCTTTACTTATAAGGATTTGAGCAATTTATATGAAGCCGCGCTGTTTTTTAACCGTTCGATTAAGTTGTTTTCGGAAATCAAAGACGAATTCGGCAAAGCCGTCAATTATGCCGCGCTCGGTTCGGTTCAATATCCGGTTAATGAACACGATTTTGCGGTTGATAATTACAAAAAAGCGATTGAAATTTATCGAAAAATAGACAATGTGCGCGGTCTCGGAATTGCTTTTCACGGTCTCGGAACGGTCGAAATGCTTTCCGAGAAACACGACGAAGCGATTGCCGATTTATTGGAAAGTCTGCGCTGGCGCGTTTTGGCAAATGATTACGTCGGAAAAGCCCGCACGCACATTACGCTCGGCAAACTCTATTTATTTCTGAAATCTTACGACCAAGCCGAAAAGCAATTTTCCGAAGCCGAAAAATCGTTGGGTGAAAAACGCGCCGAAAAAGATTTTGAACTGCTTTATTATTGGGGCAAATTTTATCTTTCGACCAAACAAACGGAAAAAGCGAAAGTTTATTTGGAAAGTGCGATTGGTTTTGCAAAATCGGCAGGCAACAAACTCGGCGAAGCCAACGGTTTGTTCGATTTGAGCCGCGCAAATCTGAGATTGGGCGAAACGGAAAAATCTCTTGCCGACATTCAAACCGCGCTTTCTTTGATCGAAAATCTTCGGCAAACCGCGCTCGATTTTAAAACACGGGTAAATTTTTCCGCCGTTGTGCAGCCTTTTTATGAACATTACATTGCGCTCTTGATGAAACTTCACGAGATTGCGCCGAAAAAAGGTTTTGACCAAAAGGCTCTGGACATCAGTGAACAGGCGCGGGCAAGAGGTTTGCTCGACCGCTTGGAACGCCGTTCGCTGATTCGCCAAAATCGGATTAAACCCGAACTTCTCGAACGCGAACAGCAGTTGCACGATAAATTAACAAATCTTTTGGCTCTTCAGTTAAAAACTGCCGCCATAAGAGCCGAGTTTCAGGAAAATTCGGCGCAATTTGCCGAAGTCGAAGCGGAAATAAACCGCCGCTTTTACGCGCCCGAAACGGTTGCCTTGCCGACGCTGAAAAGTGTTGAGATTAAAAACTATCTCGACGAAAAAACGGTTTTGCTCGAATATGCGCTTGGCGACGAAGCGAGTTTTTTGTGGTTCGTTTCAAAGGACGAAATTTCAAGCTACAAACTGCCGTCAGGGAAAGAAATCGAGCAGACCGCCCGAAAAGTTTATGAATGTCTTTCACAACCGCTCAAACAAAGTAACGAAGTTGCCTGCCGTCAGGAAGCCGAAAAATTGAGCGAAAACTTATTAAAGCCTATCGCCCAAAAAATCAAGGGAAAAAGACTGGCAATCGTCAAACAAGGCTTTTTGCATTACATTCCGTTTGCCGCTTTGCCGAATCCGACGGATTCAAAATATCTGATTGAAACCAACGAAATTTTAACGCTCACATCGGCTTCTTTTTTGAAATTCATGCGCGAGGCAAAACCGCAAACAGTTCCGTCAAAAACGCTTGCCGTTTTTGCCGATCCGGTTTATTCGTCGGATGACGCACGATTGTCGGTCAAGCCGAAAATAAAAACGGCGGACAATAATTTTTCGCGTCTTTTTGCCTCGCGTTTTGAAGCCGAAAGAATCGGGGCGTTTGTTCCTTTCGATAAATTGTCGGTAAAGATGGATTTTAATGCTGCTCGGGGAAATTTTTTCAATTCGGACTTAAATAATTACCGCATTTTGCATTTTGCCGCACACGCTTTGATTGACGACCGACAGCCCGAACTTTCATCAATCGCGCTGTCTTTTTATGACCGCAAGGGAAACGAGATTTCGGGGTTTTTGCGTCCGAACGATATTTTGCGGCTTAATCTGAATGCCGATTTGGTTGTTTTAAGCGCGTGTCAGAGCGGTCTCGGAAAACAAGTCAAAGGCGAGGGAATTATTTCGCTCGGACAAAGTTTTTTCTCTGCCGGTGCGCGCCGATTGATTGTCAGCAGTTGGGACGTTGACGATAAAGTGACGGCGGAATTGATGACGCGATTTTACCGAAAACATCTGGCGGAGAAAAAAAACATTTCGGTCGCGCTTCGTGAATCTCAGCTTGAAATCTTGCAAAATAAACGCTGGCAATCGCCGTTTTACTGGGCGGCATTCACGCTCGAAGGCGATTGGTGAAAACTTGATTCGGCTCGGCATTTTCCGTTCGGAATTTTATAAGAAAGCAGTTTGAAGTTCGCTTTCGATTCGCGCAAAATGCTATGCTCGAATTACGTTTTTTATGTTCAATAATTTCTCAAAGCCGCGCCGCGTTGTCATCACAGGTTTCGGATGCGTGACACCAATCGGCATCGGACGCGAACAGTTTTGGGAATCGCTCGAATCGGGCAAAAGCGGTGTCAGCCGCATCGAAGGTTTTGACGTTACGGGTTCAGCCGTGCAGATTGCGGCGGAAGTCAAAGATTTTGACTGGCAAGCCGAACTCAATCCGAAAGACCGCAAAAATGTTTCGCGCTGTGTTCCTTTAGCCTTGAAAGCGGCGCGTGAAGCGATTCAAGATTCAAAAATAAACACCGAAAATCTCTCGCTCGAAGAAAGGCGAAAATTCGGGGTTGTCCTCGGAACAGGCGGCGGCGGTTTGGCTTTTACCGAACGGCAATACGTTTACTGGCTGACGGGACAAGCCGGAAAAGCGAGCATTTACACGATTCCGAGTTCGACGCACGGCGGATTATCTTCCGAATTATCAATGGTTTTCGGGCTTCACGGGCTTTCGCACATCGTTTCGACGGGCTGCACTTCTTCGACCGACGCGATTGGTTACGCGGCGCAACACATTGCGCTCGGCAAACAAGACGCGATGCTCGCGGGCGGCGTTGATTCGCCGATGGCGCGTGGAATTTTGGAAGGTTTTAACGTGATGACCGTTCTCACAAAAGATTGGAACGATGAACCCGAACGCGCTTCGAGACCGTTCGACAAAAAGCGTTCAGGCATCGTGATCGGCGAAGGCGCGTGGGTTTTTGTCCTTGAAACTTTGGAAAGTGCCGAAAAACGCGGCGCGAAAATTTACGCGGAAATCAAAGGCTACGGCTCGACCTGCGATGCTTATCACCGCGTTCGTTTGGAAGAAAACGGTGTCGAACCTGCCCGCGCTATGTCGCTGGCGTTGGAGGACGGAAATGTCGCGTCCGACGAGATTGATTACATAAATCTGCACGGCACAGCGACGCAGTTAAACGACCGCATCGAAACGAAAGCCATCAAGCTCGCGTTCGGCGAAAAATCCTATAAAATTCCGATGTCGGCGACCAAATCGCAAATTGGACATCCGCAAGGTGCCAGCGGTGCAGCCGGAATCGGGGCGGCGTTGCTTGCTTTAAGCGAAGGAATTATCGCGCCGACGATAAACCTGGACGAAGCGGACGAGGCTTGCGATTTGGATTACGTTCCGAACATTTCGCGGCAAGCAAACGTCAAAACCGCACTTTGCAACTGCATCGGCTTCGGCTCAAAAAACTCTGCTCTGGTTTTGCAAAAAAATGTCTGATTTCAAAACGCGAAGTCTCAAACTCGAACGCATTGACACGGGCGATTACACGCCTGAAGAATACGACCAATTCTTAAAAGATATTCGGCTTGTTAATCGGTTTGCAGGCGATAATCTCGCGTTAAAAAGGACGCTTTTGCGCGAAATTGAACAAGCAGATTTGCACGAGTTTTCCGTGTTGGACATCGGCGCAGGCTCGGGCGAATTGCTTCGCGTCATTGCAAAATTTGCCCGCAATCAAAAACGAAAAGCGAATCTTTTAGGTTTGGAATTAAACGAGCGTTCAGCCGAAGCTATCTTGGAAGAATCGAAAGATTTCAGCGAAATTAAATCAATTCGCGGCGATGCTTTAAATCTGCCGTTTGCCGATAAATCTTTCGATTACGCGATTTGCTCGCTTTTTACGCATCATTTTACGGACGAAAATATTGTCGAAATTTTACGCGAAATGTCGCGGGTTGCGCGCCGCAAAATCTTTGTCATTGATTTGCATCGGCACAAAATGGCGTATCTCTTTTACCGGATTTTTTGCGCGGCATTTCACATCAGTCCGCTGGTTGTCCAAGACGGTTCGCTCTCGATTTTGCGGTCGTTTAGTCCTGACGAATTAAAATTATTAGCCGAAAAAGCGAATCTGGAAAATATCTCGGTGGAAAGACATTTTCCGTTTCGGCTTGTCTTAAGCGGCGGTTGAATTTTCGGCTCTGCCAGCCGCCGCAATATGTTTTGCGGTATCAACATAATGCCGAAAACGCGAAACTTTGCCGTCGCTGTTAAATGTCCAGAGGTGAATTTCTTCGTCGCGAAAATTGGCGGTTTCAATCTCGATCTCCGCCGCAATCTGATTTGCGCCTTCCATCACCGACAAAACCTTAAACTCTCTGATGCCGAGTTTTCCGACTTCCTGAAAGAACTCAATGACCGCTTGCACGCCTTTTTTATAACGCAGATACGGCACGTCGTATTGCTGGGCGAAATTGTCTTCCCATTGTTCCCAATCAACGTCGTCCGCCAGTCGCGACAAAATCGTCGGAACATCGCCTTTGCCGAACGCTTCGTAAATTACTTTGACAGTTTCCAGATTACTCATAAATTTTCTCCTATTTGTTTTCAAAATTTTAGAATTGTTCGTCAACAATTCGAGAACAGATGTAAGATAGCAAACTTTCAGACGGAAAACTTTAGGAAAATCTGAAGTTTCGCTGAATTTTTTATGAAGAAGCGATATTCATCGAATTTTTATCCTTTTCTATTTTCGCAAGATGCGCCTCGACCGATTTGACGGCAAGCGGAAAGATGTTCGGATTCAGGTTTTGATAAATGATTCCGGCAATTTCTTCGGCTGTTTTCGCGCCGCTTTGAACAGCTTCCAAAACCTGTTTTTCGCGTTCCAAACGATGCGCGATGTATTGTTCGATTTTCGCCTTCGCATCAAAAATCGCCGAACCGTGCGAACCGCAGAGATGTTGCAGATTCGGCAGATTTTTCATCCGTTCGAGCGATGCCAGATAATCCGTCATATCGCCTTCGGGCGGCGCAATGACGACCGTTCCCGCGCCGACGACGTTATCGGATGAGAGCAAAAATCCGAGTTCCTCATCATAAAAACACAAATGTCCGCGAGCGTGTCTGGGCGTGTGAAGTGCTTTTATTTCAAAATTTGCGTCTGCTTCGTCCTTCAAATTTATGATTTCGTCGGCTTCGATAAACTTTTGAAATTCGACTTTTCCCTGCAAACTTTCCGCCGTGGTTTTATGCGCGGAAATCGGAACTTCCAAACCGAATTTCGCACGCAGATGATTCTGCAAAACCGTCTCGCCGCCGAAATGGTCTCTATGCAGATGCGAAACGATAATTTCCTTGCACGAAAAACCTTTTGCGATAAAAGAATCCACGAGTTCAAAAAGTTTCGCCAGTTCCGATTCATCTTTTGAAGCCGCGTCAATCACGATAAATTCCTTGCGTCCGACAATAAAACAATTCGTATGCGTCGCGGGCGGAAGCGTTTCGGTCTTGAGCGGAAAGCAGATAATATGCGGGTTAAGTTCGATATAATCTATGTCGCCGTCGCATTTTTGCGATTTTTCCAGAAGCGTTTTGATTGATTTTTGTAAATCGGCAAATCCATTTTTTGCTAATTCCTGCAATGAGATAAGAACGGGCGGAGCGATTAAAACTTCCGACTTTGCCCAACGCTTCAAAGCATCTTTCGGCGCGATAAATTCGACGTTTTGCATTTCCGAAATCGCCGCGTAAGGCATTTGTTTCGGCGGACATTTGGCAATAAAAAAACGCGTTTTAAAGCGCACGAGCGAAAACTTCGGCGTTGTCCAAAAGCCCGTGTAAAAAAAATCTTCCGCATCAATCCATAAGTTCCAATCGGCGAGAATTTCGGCAAAATTGCTCCTGCCCGAAATCAAATCGTCGTGCAGCGAGGCGCGTTGTCCTTTCGTCAGCTTTTCGCCGCCGCGCACGAGCAGAACACCGGCTTCTTCAAACAATTCGCGGACGGCGGAAACGATAAATCTTTCCAAGTCTTTATCAGCACAATTTTTAACGGAAATTTGCGCGTCGCCTTCGTCAGTTTTGCCGCCCGGAAAAGCGTGAAAGCCGCCGAGAAACGAAATTTTCGGATTGCGCTGCGCCCAGAGAACTTTCGATTCGTCTTGATTCAGTAAAATGACGGCTGAAGCGTCACGCGGTGTTGCAGATTTTTGATTCACTCTCGATATTTTACCGCAAAAAAGTCAGAACCGTCTGCGGTAGCGGGCGGTTTAAGTTCAAAGTTAAAAAAATTACTTCTAAGAAAATCAACCATCCGCTACCGCAGACGGTTCTGACAAATCTTATGAAACAAACATTCCCAATTTTGCCAATTGCGCCGAACTCTCGTCGAGCCATTCGGACAAATCTTTCAAAAGCGTTTCTTTGTCTTCGATGTCTTCGCTTTGCTCGATAAATTCGCGCATTTCCGCCAGAATTTGTTGACGATTTCGCGTTCCGTCGCAAATTTGAAGCAGATGACGCGAGATTTCGTCCTCGATTTTGACATCCAGATTCAAAAGCGTCAGAACATTGTTCGCTTGCGGAAGCTGCCAAATGGCAAGCGCGTTGACTTTCGGTTTTTCGCTAACTTCCGTGAACGCTTCGGGCTGAAAAAGATGCAGTTCAATCAATCCTGTTCCGCGACAGATTTGCAGTAAAATCGCGCTCGTAATATAAAATTGTTCGTCCCAATTGTTTGTCTTAAACCCTTGACCGATAACGGTTTCCTTCGCTTTTTGCAAAAGTTTGCCAAACGAAATCGCGCGTCCCCAAATTTGTCCGAGATGGACGAGCGCGGCTTTCGTCAATGGATGGTCAATCTCGATGCCGACACCTTTCATTCCGACGAATTTTTCGACCTTTTGCGCGGCGAGTTCGGGCTTTGCCGATTGCGGGCGAATGGACGAAGAGAGCAAAAATTTATTCATCACAGGCGGTTCGGGATTGCGATTGAGTTCGATTTCTTCGCGGCAAAAAAGCGTCTGGCGAAAAATTCGCCCACGAAAAAAGTCGAGATATTGTTCGCGTTCGACAATATCGTCGAGCGATTCGATAAACTCCCGCGCATCTTTCGACAAACTCTGCGTTCCCATCGCGTGAAGCTCGGCTTCGGCGAGATATTGCAAATTGTTTTGTTTCAAAAGTTCGGCGAATTCGTGAAAGTAGAAAGCGACATTCAAGTCCGATAAATCGTCGTGAAAAATGTCCGCCGCGTCGTGTTCAAAATGACGTTTTAGTTCAGATTGCAGAATCGGCGCGAAGATTTCCTTTTCGGTCGCATTTTCGCTCAGAAAAGCGAGAAACGAAATTGATTTACCGACCTTTTCGAGCGGTTCGTCAAAATGTCGAGCGTGAAAACGCATCATTTTCTGCACCATCTGGCGATGATGTGCGCCCGGAAAAGCATTGTAGCTGATGTAGCCGACACCGTTTTCCGTCAAAGACTCGCGGTAAAGCGCAAGCGTCTTTTCGCGGACAAAATCAGGCACCCACGAAAAAAGTCCGTGCGCGATAACGTAATCGAATTTACCGAATTTTTCAACGGACATTTCCATCACGTCCATCTGATAAAATTCCGTGTTTTGCAGATTCAATTCTTCCGCCGATTTTTTCGCGTCCGTGATATGATTTTCCGCTAAATCAACGCCGACAAATTTGGCGTTCGGCAGATTAAAAGCGTGCGAAATCAGATTGCTTCCATTGCCGCAACCGAGTTCGAGAACGCGGCAGCTTTCGACATTCGCGGGATTCATTCCGAAAAGCGTCGCCAAAGTTGCTAAACGGTCGGGATGCGTCTGCAAGAAAAACTTGCTCGGATACGGCATCACATCATACGAAAAGATTTCTTCCATTTTTCCTCCGAAAAAAGTTTATCTTGCGACTTTATCACAAAAAACGAAAAAAATTAGCCGCGGATTAACGCAGATTTCGCAGATTAAATCAAATAATTAAAAATCCGTGAAATCCGCGTCAATCCGCGGCTAAAAATAGTTTTAAGGCTTTCTCAGTTCAAATCGAACAGCAGAAATTCAGTCTCCTGAGCGAGCGATTTGATTTTCAACAAAGTTTCATCGCTGACCGCCGCGCCGTCGCCTTTAGATAAAGTTTCGCCGTTTAACTCGATTTCGCCTTTGACGATTTGAACCCAAGCGTGACGCTTTTCCGCCAATTCGTGTTCGACCGTTTCGCCCGTCGCCAAAATCGAACTGTAAAGATTTACGTCCTGATGAATCGTCACCGAACCGTCGTCCCCGCCGCGCGAAGCAACGAGTTTCAGTTTGCCTTTTTTGTCTTCGGGCGCGAAAAAAGTTTGTTCATAACTCGGCGTTAAGTTTTCTTCTTCGGGCAGAATCCAAATCTGCAAAAGATGCGTTTCTTCGCTCGGCGAACTGTATTCGCTGTGCAAAATCCCGGTTCCGGCAGACATTCTTTGAACTTCATTCGGCAGAATCGTCGTGCCGTTGCCCATCGAATCCTTGTGCGAAATTTCGCCTTTAACAACGTAAGTCAAAATTTCCATATCACGATGCCCGTGCGTCGGAAAACCTTGGTCAGCCGCGATGAAATCTTCATTGATAACTCTTAAATCACGAAAGCCCATAAAGCGCGGGTCGTAATAATTGCTGAATGAAAACGTATAATTCGTGTCGAGCCAACCGTAATTGGCATGTCCGCGTTCCTTGTCTCTTCTGATCTTAATCATTTTTTTTCTCCTCAATCTTTTTTCGGATATTTCCGATTTATGTTTCAAGTTTACAGGAGAAAAACGGGCATGTAATCATCAATTGCCGTGAGATTTTTCTCATCCTTTCGGGTGATGTTCAGAGTTACGCCTTTAGGCGTGAAAAGCCTCACGCCTAAAGGCGTAACCCTGAACTATAAATGAATTCTCACCAAACCGCGTCTGATTGCCAATGTTGCGGCACTTGTTCGGTCGGAAACGCCGAGTTTTTCAAAGACGTTTTTGACGTGCGTTTTGACGGTGTTTTCGGAAATGTTCAAATCGTAAGCAATTTCCTTGTTCGCTTTTCCCGCGACAATTTGCTGTAAAATTCGCGTTTCGGTCGGTGTCAGTTCTTCGTTTCCGATGTGTTCGCTGAGGATTTCGGCAATATCGCTCGGAATATATTTTTTGCCCGAAGCGACAACGCGAATCGCTTTGACGAGTTCTTCGGGCGAAATGTCTTTGCAAATATAGCCTGACGCGCCTTTTTTTAAGGCTTTACTGATTTCCGCGTCGCCTGCCGTATCGGCGAGAACCAGAATTTTCGCGTGTTTTTCTTTTGCAAAATAGTCGCCGAGCGTGTCAATCGCACACGAATCCGGCAAGCGCAGACTCAGAATCGTGACATCGGGATTCAGATCGCGGAATTTTTGAAAACCTTCCGCGCCCGAATCGGCTTCGCCGACGATTTCAAAATCGTCTTTCGCGCTCAAAACCGTTTTGATGCCGATTTTAACGAGCGTTTGATTTTCGATAATTAAAATGCGAAGCGGAACTTTCATATCTTCTATATAAACAGAAAAAACAGCGTTTTTACGAATCAAAACGCTGAATTATTTTCAATATCGAAATCAATTTTAGAAAATTATAAAAAAACAAGAATCTTTACTTTGAAATTTATCGTTTTGCTTTTAAGACGTAAAATTAAAATCATTCGAGGAGAAAAAATTATGGCAGACAAAAAATACATCGTCGCGGCGCGGGTTGAAACGGACAATAAAGATTGTATCGTCGTCGAAGAAGGCGCGATGATTATGGCAACGCACCGCGTCGTTTATGGACCTGACACGAAGGAAAAATGCGAGCAATGGAAAAGCTGGAATTGTCAGTAGAAATCAGGTTTTTACTTTTTCAACTTAAAACCGCCGATTAAATGAAAAACGGTTCCCGCTAAAGTTATATAGAGCGCGAAGCGGCTGATTTTGTTTTTTTATTGGCAAGATAATTCTTAAAATCTGCCATTTTCGGTTCAGAGTTCGCGCCTTTAAGAAAGAAATGTTACGAAATAAAAATTCAAATGCGCCAAAATCTCCCAAATCGAATTGTCGAGATTTTCCGTTTTCCAACTCGCCTGTTCCGCCGTCAAATTCCGCAAAGCATTTTTCAGCGCGACAAACCAGCCGTTTTTATCAAAGCAAACGTTAAGTTGTTCGAGTAAAATAGATTTTAAGGATGCCATAAAATAATCAGATAATTATTGTTTCTTTTCCTTGCGAAAACTTTTCTTCAGGTCAAAACCGTGTTTTTCAATGCGGACTTTATCGGCGACCTTGGCAACTTCTTTTTGTTCGACAAGAATATTTGACAGATACATCGAGATTTCCTGAAACGCCGTAAAAGAATCTTTGATGCGGTCAAATCCGTAATCTTTTAATTTTGGATTGAGAATCCCCTTACTTTCGTGTCTTTCTAATCTAATAACCCAAGTCGGAACTTTGTATTCGAGAAAAATATCATTGCTTTGATAACTCCAATCAGTAAAAAATTGTTTTAATTGTATTTTGTCTCGACCGTAATAACCGAAATTACCGTAAAATTTTTCCCATTCACTTTCTTTTTGTTCAAACTCCTTAAAACTGTAAACAAAATATCGTTCAATCAATTCGTAATCTTCCGTGTCGTAACTATGATTGTAATGTCTGTTATATTTTTCGAGTTCGATTAATGGGTAGATTTGACCACAGAAGCCAAGTAAATGAGTCCCTTCAAAGTTCGGAAAATCAAAACTTGATTTAATATGAATCTCAACCGCTTTTGAAAAGCGGTTGTAGTGAACATTATCATCAATGCCATATCCAACCGCAAAATCATAATAATCGTGAAAATCAGTATGTAATCTCATACTTTCATCAAATCAATTTTTTCGCTTTAATCAAAACATTTTCGACCGTGAATCCATATTCGCGGAAAACGTCCTCGGCGGGCGCGGATGCACCGAATTTGTCCACGGTTAATGTGTCGCCTTCGTCGCCTGTGTATTTTGCCCAACCGAGCGAAACGCCGGCTTCGATGGCGAGACGCGCTTTGATGGATTTCGGTAAAACCGACTCTTTGTATTCGGCGGATTGTTCGTCGAATAGTTCCCAGCAAGGCATTGAAACAACCCGCGTCGGAATGTTTTCGGCTTCGAGTTTTTCACGGGCTTCCATTGCCAGACCGACTTCCGAACCTGTTGCAATCAGAATCAATTTCGGCTCATTGTTTGATGCTTCAGCCAAAACATACGCGCCTTTTAGCGTTCCGTCGGCGGTTGCAAATTTTGTGCGGTCAATGAGTGCGACCTTTTGACGCGAGAAGGCGAGTGCGGTCGGCGCGTGGCGGCGCAGAAGTGCGATGCGCCACGCTTCGCGGGTTTCGTGTGCGTCGCACGGGCGAATCACTGCGAGATTCGGAATCGCTCTTAACGCCGCGAGATGTTCGACCGATTGATGCGTCGGACCGTCTTCGCCAAGTCCGATTGAATCGTGCGTGAAAACGTAAATGACCTGAGCCTGTGAAAGCGCGGCAAGACGAATCGCGGGACGCATATAATCGGAAAACGTCATAAAAGTTCCGCCGTAAGGAATCAAACCGCCGTAGAGCGCGATACCGTTCATCGTCGAACCCATCGCGTGTTCGCGGATTCCCCAATGCAGAACGCGACCTTCGTAAGAACCTGCTTCCAAACTCACCGAAGATTTGATGGTCGTGTTATTCGACGGAGCAAGGTCAGCCGAACCGCCGATCAGCGACGGGATTTTGTCGGCAATCGCATTGATGACTTCGCCCGAATGGGCGCGTGTCGCTTTGGCTTCCGCGCCTTCAAATGTCGGCAAGGCTGATTCCCAATCTTCGGGCAATTCGTCGGCGATGATTTGTTTGAAAGTTTTGCCTTCGTCCGCGTATTTTTCGGCGTATTTTTTGACTAATTCGTTCCAATCTTTTTCGAGTTCCGCTCCCGAATTAATCGCTTCGCGGAAATGCGCGTAAACTTCGTCGGGAACATAAAACTGCGCGTCTTCATCCCATCCGAGATTGCGTTTCGTTTCGCGCACGGCTTCTTCGCCGGGAGCGTCCGAATGCGCTTTGCTCGTGCCTTGTTTCGGCATTCCGAAACCAATAATCGTCTTGACGCGAATCAGCGAAGGTTTATCTTTGATGTCTTGCGCTTCCGAGATTGCCGCTTCGATTGCCGCCAAATCGTTGCCGTCCTGAACGGTCGAAACATGCCAGCCCGCCGCTTCAAAGCGTTTCGTAACGTCTTCCGTAAACGCTAGATCCGTCGAACCTTCGATCGTGATATTGTTGTCGTCGTAAAGATAAATGACATTGCCAAGCCCGAGATGTCCGGCGATTGAGGCGGCTTCATACGAAATTCCTTCCATCAAATCGCCGTCCGAACAAATCGCGTAAATGTAATTATCAACGAGCGGAAAATCTTCGCGGTTAAAAGTCGCTGCGAGATGAACCGACGCGATTGCCAACCCGACACCGTTTGCAAAGCCTTGTCCGAGCGGTCCGGTCGTGACTTCAATGCCTAAAGTTACGTGATTTTCGGGATGTCCGGGCGTGGTCGAACCGTATTGGCGAAAATGTTTGATTTCGTTAATCGAAACCGATTCGTAACCCGTCAGATGAAGCAGCGAATAAATCAGCATCGAACCGTGTCCGCCCGAAAGAACAAAGCGGTCACGGTTAAACCATTTCGGGTTTTTCGGATTATGCTCCATGAATTTTGTCCATAGAATATAAGCCGCCGGAGCCATTCCGAGCGGTAAACCCGGATGCCCCGAATTGGCTTTCTGAATCGCGTCAAGCGAAAGTGTTCTAATCGTGTTAATACAAAGTTGGTCAATATTTTGTTGTGTCATCGGCGAAGTTGTCATAATTTTATTTTTAAATATTAATTGCTGATTGTTAAAAATAATCTGCATTTAATCTAAATCGTAATATGGATAAGACTTGTAAAATTTACTGTCCCAGTATTCGACGATAGCCGCCGTTTTTTGCGTTTCAGGGTCATAAAAACTTCTGTAAGTAACGGTAATTTGGGGAAACTTCCAAATGTAAAGATTAAGATCAGACTCGTCACCTGACGCGTATTGAAACTTTTCTGTTTTTGTATTCTTCCCATATAATTGCTTCAGTTTCTTAAATACTTTTGTTTCATCTTCCGCTATTTCTTGATTGGGGAAAGTTATGTTGAAAGAAACACTAAACAGTTTGTTTTTCCACAGATTCGATTCATTTCCTAATTTAAAAACAATGAAACATCTTTCGTAATAGGCTTGAATATATCTATATCTTTCTCCATAACTCAGGTCATTAGCAATTTCCTTGTAAGTTACCGGATAGCCTTTTAAGAATGTAAGAATATCTTGTTCGTTACTTTTAAAAAATTGGAGCGAATCAGTTTCGGGCGGTTTTTGCTGCAAATCCAAACCGTCAAACAAAACTTCGAAAAATTTATTGATTTGGGAGTCAGTTCCAATTTTCTTGCTTTTTACAGTGCTTTTTCCCGAAGAAATTCGAGAACGCTTTTGAGCGAGTGCCGCGAAGGAGACGATAGAAATTAAAATCGCGATGGAAATAGTTTGCTTCAGGATTTTTCTCATTTCTTACCTACCAACAGATTATAAATTTCATTATGCCTTTTTCGTGCTTTTTGATAAATTGCGTTACGTTTTTTGTCGAAATTAAATTTTGTGCCTTCCGGCGTTTTCAGCTTTGAAATATCTTCTATTTTGCCTAAGCTCTCGAGCGCAAGCAAGACGGCACCACGGCTTGAAGCCTCGTGCGTTTCGGGCAGAGACATTTTTTGCGCCAGAACGTCGCAGATAATTTGTGTCCAGACAGGCGATTCGCGGAGTGCGCCGCCTGACGCGATGATGGATTTTATTTTTAGAACGCCGCTTAGCTGGTCGTAAATTTCGGCGAAACGATAGGCGACGGATTCGAGCGCGGCTTGGACAATATCAATCGAATCGGTTGCCGATTTCAAACCCAAAACCGCGCCGTAAGCCGTTTCGTGATAACCCGTGCTTCGTTCGCCCGCTAAGAAAGGCAGAAATGTTAAGCCGTGTTCGTCAGGCTGACGCTTTTCGATTTCGTTTTCGATTTCGTCGTCCGTTCCGTTCAATTTCAGATTATTTTTCAGCCAATGGTAAAGTCCGCCGCCGTCCGAGAGTGCGCCGCCGATGATAATTCTTTCCCTGTCAATGCGGTAACACCAAAGTCCGGGCGGAATTTTTTCGGGAACTTCGCCGCGATAGGCGACGCGCATCGCGCCCGAAGTGCCGATCATCAACGCGGCTTTTTCTTTTTCGACACAACCCGCGCCGATATTATTCGCCGCGCCGTCGCCGATGGCGAGAAACCACTCGGTATTTTTCAGCCGTTCCCAACGCTTCTTGTATTTTGAATTTAATTGAAAAGTTTGTGCGTCGTTTGCGACAATTTCGGGCAAGTTTGTTTGTTTAATTTTTAGGAATTTGATTAAATCCTTGTCCCAGACGTTTTGGCGAATGTCGAAAATTCCGGTTGCCGAAGCCATCGAAACGCTTGTTTTGGCTTCGCCGAAAAGTTTTAAGCCAACAAAATCGCTGAACGAAAGCCATTTTGCGGTTTTTTCAAAAACTTTCGGAAAATCCTTTTTGAGCCAGAGCAGTTTTGCCGTCCAAAAGCTCGAATGAAAACGTGCGCCCGTGCGATTGTGAACTTTTGTTTCGTCGAGATTTTTTCTCAAATCCGCAATATATTTGCGGCTTCGCGTGTCTGCCCAACCGAAAACTTTGGTTGTCGGTTTTCCGCGTTCGTCAATTCCGACCAGACTGTGCCAAAACGACGAGGCGGCGACCGCCCGGATTTCGCCTTTGAGTTTTTTCGATTTTTGCAAAACTTCGTTAATCGCTTGTTCGATTTGTGCGAAGGCTTCAAGAGCGTCAATTTCCGCGCCGCCGTCGTCGGTCGCGGTCAGCGTTCGTTCATTCTTGACAAAAGTTTCGGGCAAAACATTGCCGCGAAAATCGTAAAGTGCGGCGCGAACGCTCGAAGTTCCGATGTCGAGGACTAAAATATATGTTTCTTTCAAGGCTTTAATGATAAAAATAAAGTTTAATCGAAAATTTATCACAAGAAAAATCGTCTTTTTCAATAGTTTTGTCTTTGAAACAAAGCCGCTTTAGGTTATGATAATCGGCAAAACTCGCCGTTTTTTACTGTCTTTTCAAAGCAAGGAGAAATGAAACTTAATGAAAACATGTCAAACCTGTAATAATCAAAACGCGGACGATATGCGTTTTTGTTTAAATTGCGGAAGCACTCTTCCCGACGCGCCGGTCATTGTTAATTTCGGCGGTTCGCAAGGCGGACAATCAAATCCGGGAACAAATCCATACGGCAAAAGTATGGAAACACAATTCGGCGGCAAACCCGGATTTCAACAACCGCCGCAAAATTATTCGATGGTTCCGCCGGCAGGCAAAAGCGGCGGAAGCAAGAAAATTATGATTGCCGTCGGCGGCGTAGTCGTTTTGCTTTTCTTGATTGTCGCAGCGGTCGGATCAATTTTCGTCTATAACATAATGAAGGATAAAAAAGAGGTTGTAGTAGTCACGCCAACGCCGACCGTTTCGCCGACATCTTCGACTTCGCCGACTCCAACTGCCACAAAATCGGCATCGCCGACTCCGAAACCGCCGGAAACGGTTAAGTCAACCGTTTCCGGAAAAGCGAAATTTGACAAAATTTGGGTTGATTACAACATCACCGAAGACGGCGAAAAGGGAATGCGGATTCACGTCAAATTTGAAGTTACCGGAATGGAAGGCGTAGATTCTTATTTGTTGGTTTATTTTCAGAAAAAAGACGGCACGGATTTGAAAACGGGCAGTTCGATTTTCGGCAGTAAAGACGGGCGCGTAGTTGCGAAAAAAGCTTTGAAACCGGGTTACGATGTCACGGTTTATAAAGATTTGGAAGTCTTTATGCCGTATAGCGAACTTAATTTGACTTCGGGAAAATATGATTTGAAAATGGATGCCGATCTCGCGGATGACGACGAAGATTTGATTCAGCATCTCGGCTTTCACGAATTTCAGTATGAAAAACCGTAGAGTTTGAAAATAGAAAAAGGCGTGAAAAAAGAACTTTCAAGTTACTTTTTTCACGCCTTTTTTTATGCGCCGAGAACTTTCTTAAACCACCATCGAAGCCCGACAAACAGAAAACGATAATCCTTGAAAAATTCGGGTGGTTTGCCTTCAAAAGCGTGTCCGACGAACTGCAAAATCCAGCCGACGACAAATAAGCCCAAAGCCGCCCGCCACGCGCCCGCGACGAAAAAGCACAATGGAATCAGCAAAATTGAAAGCGCAATCATCGGAATTCCGAAAGCGTGCGTTAATCTGTTAACCGGATGCTGATGCGACTGCGCGTATTCTTCAATCCACTCGTCCCAACTCTTTCCACCCATCATAAATCTTTGTCTCCTTTTGACCGCGATTTTACTACTAATTTTAAGGTTTTACAAAAATTTTGACGCGCAAATCGTTATCGAGTTCGATTGTTTTTTGCAGTTGAAAGCCGTCTAAAAAATCCGGCGGCATAAAAGCATCGGCATCTTCGACGCTCACGGGAATTTCCGTGACAATCCATCTTTCAATCACATCGGCGAAATTTTCGTAAGTTTTCGCGCCGCCGATAATGAACAAATCGCCTTTCAGATAGTTTGTCAGAGCCAAAACTTCCGCTTTGCTTCGGAGGAGTAAAACATCAGCACGATTTTCTAAATCCGCACTGCGCGAAAGAACTATATTCAGCCGTTTCGGCAAAGGTTTACCGATTGAAGCCCATGTATGAAACCCCATCACGACGGCGTTTCCGACGGTTGTTTCCTTAAAAAACTTCAAATCCGCCGGATAATGCCACGGCAATTTTCCGTCTTTCCCGATAGCGAAATTTTTGGCAATTGCGACAATTCCTGTAATCATTTTTCGTTTTTCTCGTAAGACAACGCGCCCGACGGACATTTATCAATCGCGTTCATAATTTCTTCCGACGAAGCGTGTTCAACCCGAATCCAAGGTTTTTCTTGCGGCTTAAAAACCGTTGGCAGATTTTTCACGCAATTCGCCGAATGAATGCAAATCTCGGGTTGCCAGACAACCGTTACTTCGCCGTTCTTGTATTCGTGCGTTTTAGTCATAATTTTTCACCTTTATAAACCGCAACCGGCGAACCTTCTGCCAAAATTAAAGAATAAGGTTTGGCTTCGCTCAAAAAAGCAAATTCGGTGCCGTAAGTTTTTCCGAAATCGACATTTATTTCCGCCTTATCAACCGCGAAAAGCTCCCATTTCGGATGCTCGACCTTGTATTCGTCGCATCGCGCCGCGCCGCGCTGTGTGTAGCCCCAATAATGTTCGATGATAAATTCGCCGTGCGAGTTTTCATCGGGAACGCCGAGATTTTCGCCGATTTCGACCTTGATTTCATTCACGCAATCGCCTTTTTGCCAACCGTAACCGACCTGTTTTTCGTTGCGCGTATGACGCATTCGCCAACATTCGTAAGGCTCGCCGTAAAGCACACGAGCAACCGTCGCAATTGCATAGCGCGGGACGATTTCTTTGACAAAGACAACGCCGCGTTTTGTTTCCGATTCGGTTTCGCGTTTGACGTAAAAACGCAAATTTACTTCCTCGAAATTAATATGAAACGGAATCGGAATGCCTAAAACCCGCGTGTCCAAAAACATAAAACCGACCAGACTGACAAAACATTTTCCTTCATTAAAATCGAGCGACGTTCCTTTCGGCACGCGGTTTTCGAGAAGTTCGGGCGAAACTTCATAGTTCGCCATTATCAAATCCTTCCATTTTGCGGTTAAAAATTTTCGCATATTTCCTTTGACTGGAGCGCAAGACCTTCCTCGCTTGCATTGCTTCGCTGAGCGTCGTTTTCGGACGCGAACAAGTTGCTCACTTTCTTTCAAGATTTAAGCAAATTGAAGCGTTTTTTACGCCGCTTTGCCAGCGACGTATGCAAGCGAGCCGCTTGCGCTCCAATCATAAAATCAATCGTTTATCGCCGGCGCGGCGTGTAATTCGTTCGCGGTCGAAATGTTCCAGAAGCGGAATCGCGTATTTTCGGGAAATTCCGGCGATGTCTTTGAAAGCCGCCACATCAATCAACCTGTCAGCCGAATTTTCGGCGAATTTTCGTAATTTTGCAACCAGATTTTCGATTTCCGTCCGCGCAAAGTAAAATTCGTCGGTGATTTTGACGATTTCGCCCGAATTCAGTAAAAGCTGAAAAATCTTGCGGGCGTGATTTTTGTCGGATTTCGTGTTTTTGACGGCTTCCGTTAAAGCGTCTTCGAGCTTCGGAACTTCGAGCTTTGCTGTTCGATAAATTCCCGAAAGCCTTTCGCGCAAAATCTTTTCATCGTTTGAGAGTTCGAGATTATGCGCGGCGGCGCGGACAAAATCTTTCTCGGCGGCGATTTTTTTGTCGGTTTCAAGACCTAAAAGCGTCGTTTTAAAAATCTCCGAAGGCAGATGAGAAAAGATTTTTTCGCGCAAAGTTTCGCGCAAAATTCCGCGTGATAAAGGCTCTTTCGCGTGAAAACTTTCGATTTCCGCGAGCGTTTTTGCCTTCAAATTTTCAAGCGGCGTTCGCGCCAGAAGAAAACTTTCGGCTTGGACAATCGCTTTTTTCTCGATGTTTTCGGCAATCGCTTTTTTCAGAATCTCGCCGCGCCAGCCTGTTCGCGCCTGTAAGTCTTTGAAGGTTAAGCCGTGTTCGTTGGCAGTTTCGAGATAAAGTTTTATTTGCTTTGCTTTGTCGCCGATTGTTAGTTCTTGCAGATATTTACGAATATTTTCGGTATCTTTGCGCCGGTGTTTAACCGCCGAATTATCCAAAACGCGTCCGCCCGCAATCGTCATTTGCGGCGAATACTGCCGCAAAATAAATCGCTCGGTCGGAACGCAAACTGTCGGGATTTCCAGACGCAGTTGAACAAAATCTTTTTCGCCCTGCTTGATTTCATTTGCCTCGTTCAAAATCTGGAGACGCGCCAGAGCCTCGATTGTGCCGAGGTGAACGCGCACTCGCTGGCGCGATTTGAGAGATTTTTTCGCGTCTTTTAGAACTTCGATTTCCGCGTCGAAAATCTGCGTCGGGCGCAAAATATCTTTTTCTGTCAAAACCATTCCGCGCTCGATTTCCGCGTGGTCAATGCCGCCGAGATTAACGGCGGTTCGCTGTCCGGCGTGCGCCGATTTTACGGATTTCCCGTGAGTTTGCAGACCGCGAACGCGCACTTTTTTACCAAGCGGTAAAACTTCCAGTTCGTTCGATTCGATAATTTCACCCGAAATCAAAGTTCCCGTGACGACCGCGCCGAAACCTTTGACCGTAAACGCACGGTCAATCGGCAGTCGCGCAATCGTTTCGTTTTTTCGTTCGGGAATTTGCAGGGCGATGATTTTGAGCGTTTGTTTTAGCTCTTCGATTCCTTCGCCCGTTTTGGCGGAAACCTCAATGACAGGCGCATTTTGAAGAAACGAATTTTCGACGAGTTCGGCTGTTTCGAGATTGACGAGTTCGAGCAATTCTTCATCAACCAAATCTTTTTTTGTCAGAACAATCAGACCGTTGCGCGTTTCGAGCAGACGGCAAATCTCGAAATGTTCCCGCGTTTGCGGCATCACGCCCGCGTCCGCCGCGATGACGAGCAAAACGACATCAATTCCGCTTGCGCCCGCGAGCATATTTTTGACGAATTTTTCGTGTCCGGGAACGTCAATAAAACCGATGCGGACATCGCCCAAAGCGAGTTCGGCAAAACCGATGTCAATCGTGATGCCGCGCAGTTTTTCTTCGGGAAAACGGTCGGCATCAACGCCTGTCAAAGCCTTGACGAGCGCGGTTTTTCCGTGGTCAATATGTCCGGCTGTGCCGACGATAATTGATTTCATCAAATGTTTTCCGAATTATTATGAGATTCAATTTCTTTTAGAAATTTATGTGTATGAGAAAATTTCGTAATAATCTCAGGAATTATTGGACTCATTTTTCCAAAGGAGCTAACAATTTCTAAAGCACTTTTTTCGCCAGTTTTTATTTCTGCCCAAACCGTCGCAAAGGTGCTAAATTCTATTGCTTTTTTTAATGGAGGTTGATAACTTATCCACCACTTTGGATTTTCACCGTCATAAGAATAAAAGGCGGATGGAGTCATAAAAACTCCTATCCAATCCGCTTGTTCATACCATGAAGCAGTTTCATCAATTGCTTTTCCAACAAAGATATTGTTTTTAGTATTAACAGAAAATTCACCATATCCGGTTGCGCCGCGTAACGGAATTTGTTGTTCCAATGAAACAAATAAAACCTCCGAGCATAAACGTCCGTGAAGTTCCAAAGCATCATTAGGATTATCGGGAATTTTAACTTCTGTTAATAAAACAACAGTATCTGAGATACTCAGAACATTTGTTTCCAAATTTGTTCCGCGACTGTATTCATTTGCATTTAATTGAAGTCTTTCGCGGAGACTGTCTAATGCTTGTATTGGATTATCTTTTCTCTGCCAAATGCCCTTCCAACCTAAAACATCAAGGAATGTAATAGCACCCATTTTAATTTCCAGTTCTTCCATTAAAATCCTTGCCAAACTCCTAGTCGAGGTTGTTTTTCTTCAATTTCACTAATCCATTCTGCTAGTCTGTTAAGTTCTTCTTGAAGTCGCTCTTTAGAAAGTCCATCTTCTTTTGCTCTTTCCCATAACCATTCCATTCTCATTCCCAGACTTTTAGGATATTCAATTCCATCTTGCTCAAAGTTTTTAAATAGATACGGATAACCTCTTTTATCACTTGTTCCGCCTATTGTTAAAAAATCAATTTTCCAACCATTTTTTGTTCGTTTGATTTTATAATTATCTTTATGCCCCCAACGAGAAGAATAAACTGGAAACTCGAATTCTTCTCCGAGAGTTTGGTCAACCGGATCGTCATTTGCACTTGGGTTATCAATAAATTTAAGCAAATCTTCGACAGGATGAATATGTTCATAAAATTCGAGGGTATCAGGCGAAACACGACGATTTTCATACATATATTTGTGATGTTTAGGCTCATTTCCAGTCTTTTTCAGTTCAAGATGAAGTTTGTGAGCTTTTTTCCCCAAATCTTTTATTTTTGATTTGATATTATCCGGTTGATATTCATTCTTTGCTTTGCGAATCTCATTTAGTTCTTCTTCAATTTCATCACGAAGTTTTTGTTGATTTTCATCTAAAATAATTGCTTGCATATACCTCACCTTTACATATTTATTACGGATGTAAATTTTCTCACTTTCGTTATTAAATATCAAAAAATTACGATACTGAAATTTCAAATGTCTGATGGTTTCGGCAACTATATTGATTATTTTTCTTCCGAGTCGTATTGTTCGAGCTTGCGATAAAGCGTTTTGCGTCCGATATTTAAAAGGCGCGAGGCGCGAGATTTATCGCCAGCCGTATAATCGAGAGCCATTTCGATGGCGTTTTTTTCGATTTCTTCCATCGTCGCGGGAAATTCGATTTCGAGGTTAATGGCGCGTCCTTCGCCGGCGGCTTTGGCGCGTTCGTGACGGGCGAGCGCGTTCATTTCAAAGGCTTTTTTGCTGATTGCTTCGGGCAGATCGTCGAGTTCGATTTGGCGACCCGAAGCGATAATGACGGCGCGTTCGATGGCGTTTTCGAGTTCGCGGACGTTGCCGAGCCATTCGTAATTGACGAGTGCGCGTAAGGCTTCTTTGGAAATTCCCGAAACAAAGCGTCCGGTTTTTTCCTTGTATCGTTCGAGAAAGTGAAAAACGAGCAGATTGATGTCTTCAATGCGTTCGCGGAGCGGCGGCAGAGTTATCGGAAAAACCGACAGCCGATAAAACAAATCCTTGCGAAATTTTCCTTCTTCGATGGCTTTTTCCAAATCAACATTCGTCGCGGCGACCACGCGCACGTCGGTTTTGATAACTTCGTTTCCGCCGATCCGCGTCAGTTCGCCGTCCTGCAAAACTCTTAATAATTTGACTTGCGCCGAAAGCGGCATTTCGCCGATTTCATCGAGAAAAAGTGTGCCGCCGTCTGATTCTTCAAAACGCCCTTTGCGTTGATTTCGTGCATCGGTGAACGCGCCTTTTTCGTGTCCGAAAAGTTCGGATTCGAGAAGAGTTTCGGGAATCGCGCCGCAGTTTATTTTGATATACGGCTTGTTTTCGCGTCCCGAATTGTAATGAATCAAGTTTGCCAGAAGTTCTTTGCCCGTTCCCGATTCGCCGTTGATTAGCACGGTCGTATTCGTATCGGCGACATTGAGCGCGAGTTCGATGGCGCGGCGAATTGTCGGAGCCTGACCGATAATTTCGCTGTGTTTTTGGTGAAGCTGCGATTTCAAACGCATCACTTCCGCCGAAAGTTGGTCGCGTTCGAGTGCCGTCCCGATTTGATCGGAAATTCCCTCGACGAGCGCGATGTCGTGGTCTTCAAAAGGCTTCGCGGTATCTTCGCTCCAGACAAAACCGAGCAGTCCGAAAGCCTGTCCGGCAACGCGAACGGGTGCAACCAGCGCGGATTTTCCGTTGAGCTGTGAATTAAAAATAAGGCGAATCGCAAACGGCAATTGGGTGTCAATAATCCGCATCGTTTTGCCTTCGCGCAAAATTTCGCCGAGCGCGGGAAAAGGTTCGAGGTCGAGCGATTGTTCGTGCTTTTCAATCATCTGCAAAACCTTGCTCGGTTTGACGTTCGGCGCGGTTTTAAATGACGCGAGCGAGATTTTTTTACCCATCTGGTCAAGCACACCGAGTGCGCCGTAATCCGCGCCGACAAGTTCGACGGCGCGTTCCAGAACTTTCGACGAAACGACCTTGAAATCCGAGTGCGAATTTAAAGTGTTGGCAATTTCGAGCAGCGCATTTGTGCGGCGCGTTTCCTGTTCCTGCGCGACATACAAACTCGTGTATTGATAGCCGATGGCGAGCTGTTGCGCGATTGATTCGAGAAACTGAATTTCCTCGTCAAACCATTCACGCGGTGCGTGTGTGTCGTGCAGTCCGACGAGTCCGAGAACTTTTTTGTTCAAACTAATCGGCACGATTAAGAGCGATTTTGTTTCCAATGCTTTCGCAAAAAATTTGAGCGTTGCATCTTTGGCTTCGGCGATGTCGTTGATGGCGATTGGTTTTGAGATGTCGAATCTTTCCGAAAGTTTTTCGGCATCAATCGGGATTTCGGTTCCCAGACTCGACGGAATGGTTTTATCTTTGCGCCATTCGTGGCTGATACGCAGTTCTCTTTCGGTCGTTAACTGCAAAAGATCACAGCGGTCAGCCTGCATCATTTTGCCGATTTCCGAAACGACGACATTTAAAAATCTCTGAAGATCAATATTCGTCGGCAAATCACGCGCCAGGCGGTCAATGATCGCTTCGCGGGCTTCGTGCATTTTAATTTTTCGTTCGAGTGAAAAAGTTTGCGGACTTTCGATTTCGATTTTCATAGAAAGGAACTACCGAATCACGGAAAATTTGCTCACAAATAACAGATAACCGATTTGCGATGCGGGTGTCAAGTTGACACAAAGTGAAACGAGCGTGTGTATTTTAGAATCAAAAAGAGTTCCAAGTTTCAAGTTCCAAGTCAGATACATTTTTTGACTTGGAACTTGAAACTCGGAACTTGGAACTTTAAGAAAAGTTATTGGTCGCCTTTTTTATCCACTTTTTTCTCAGGTGTTTTGGTCGGTTTTGATTCGACGGGTTTTCCTTGAGTTTCGGGTTTATTTTGAGTTTCGGGCGATTCGGTATTCGTCGGTCTGGTCGTTTTTGATTTCGGCAAATTATCCGGTTGCGGCGGTTTCGGCGTAACACTAAAATTGATGCGTTTCTTTCCGGCTTCGGCTTTTTCGAGCAGTTCTGCCGCTTCGGAATTTTCCGCGTCAATTTCGAGAGCTTTTTTCAAAGCCTTGACGGCTTCGTCATAACGCGCCAATTTTATTAAAATCGCGCCGTGTTCGGTTTGATAGAGCGTTTCTTCGGGCTTTAATTTAACCGCTTGGCGCAAGGCTGTTTCGGCATCTTCGTCTTCGTCGAGTTTATTGTAAGCGCGTCCGAGATTGTAAAAAGCCGCGTCGTCCTTTTCATTTTTCTTGACGATTTTTTTATAGGCGGCAACCGCTTTCTCAAACGCTTTTTCCGAATCTTTCGTGCGAACGACCGGCGCGTCTTTTTTGCTTTTGCTTTTTTTAGGTGTAGGTGTCGGTGTTGCCGACGCGTCAACTTCTTCGTTTAAGGCTTCAACCTCGTTTTGCTTTTCAATCAGCGCATAAGATACGCCGAGCTTGAACCAAGCCTCGGCAAATTCGGGATTCAGTTTAACGGCTTGATTATAGGCTTCGACCGCCATTTCGGTCTTGTTGGCATCGAAAAGTTTGTTACCTTCGGCAAAAGCCGTGTCGGCATCGGTAAATTGGGGCAGAGGCGTTGATTGCGCCGTCGTGTTTGAATTTGAATTTGAATTGGTATTCGCAATTGGTGTTGGCAAATTGGAATTTGCCTGATTCGTATTGTCGGAGCTTCCGCCGCAACCGATTTGCAGAAGAATTGCGCCGAATAAAAATAAAAAGATACAGATTTTTCTCATCAAAATTTTCCTAATAGTTGATTGTTAAAAACTCTCGACCCTTAGAAGCAAAACATCCGAAATGGTTTGTAAAAATTTTAACCCGGCGGGAAAATGAACGGGCGACCGCCGAGCAGATGAACGTGCAGATGAAAAACCGTCTGTCCGCCGTCAGCGTTGGTATTTATCACTACGCGGTAACCGTCTTCCGAGAAACCTTTTTCGCGGGCAATTTCGGCGGCAGTCAAAAGCAGATGTCCGAGCGTTGCTTGATGCTCGCTTGAGGCTTGATCGAGCGACGCAAAGTGTTCACGCGGAATGACCAAAATATGCGTCGGGGCTTGCGGGCTGATGTCGTTAAACGCGATGCAAACGTCATCTTCAAAAACGCGCGCGGATGGAATCGTGCCGTCAATAATTTTACAAAAAAGACAATTTTCACTCATAACGGAATGGTTATTATAAAAGTAAAAAGTAAAAAGTAAAAAGTAAAAAAGCAAAAACGTCCGACTCAAAACTTATTACAAAGTCAGAGTGTTTTTTATTTTTACTTTTTACTTTTTACTTTCTACTTAAATCTCTTCCGCGGACATCGCCAGATTATCGGTCAGACGTTCAATGCGTGCGCCGACATTGCCGAGTTTTTTGACGATATTTTCATAGCCGCGATCAATGTGATAAACGCGGTCAATCAAGGTTTCGCCGCTTGCCGCCAGAGCCGCGAGAACAAGCGAAGCCGAAGCGCGTAAATCAGACGCGAGAACCGGTGCGCCCGAAAGTGCGGTTTTGCCGTGAACCCGCGCCGTGTTGCCCGAAATTTCGATTTTCGCGCCCATTCTAATAAGCTCCGAAGCATGCATAAAACGATTCTCGAAAATCGTTTCCTTGATTGTCGAAACGCCTTCGGCTTGCGTCATCAAAGCCATATATTGCGCCTGCATATCGGTCGGAAAAAGCGGATGCGGTTCGGTCGTCACGTCTTTTGCGGTCAAACCGTTTTCACCGCATTTGACCAGAAGCGTCGTTGGATTAAGTTCTTCGATAATCACGCCCGCTTCGCGTAATTTTTCGATAACCGCCGTTAAATGCGTCGGTTCACAATTTTTGATTTCGAGTTCGCCGCCGGTGATTGCCGCCGCGACGATAAACGTGCCGGTTTCGATGCGGTCGGCAATAATCGTATGCTCCGCGCTACCCAACACTTCAACGCCTTCGATTTCGATTTTATCCGTTCCCGCGCCTTTGATGCGTGCGCCCATTTTGTTCAAAAGGTCGGCTAAATCTTCGATTTCGGGTTCGCAAGCGGCGTTGTGAATCGTTGTTTTACCCTTGGCTAAAGCCGCCGCCATCATCACATTTTCCGTTCCCGTGACAGTCACTTTTTCAAACGAAACGTCCGCGCCGACAAGGCGACCTTTCGGCGCACGGGCGACAACATCGCCCGCTTCGAGCGAAACCGTCGCGCCGAGCTGTTCAAAGGCTTTCAGATGCAAATCAATCGGGCGCGTTCCGATCGCACAACCGCCCGGCAGTGAAACTTTCGCCTGTCCGAATCTTGCCAAAAGCGGACCGAGAGCCAAAACGCTCGCCCGCATCGTTTTGACGAGTTCATACGGAGCTTCAAAGGTTTCGATATTTTTTGCCGTGATTTTGTGCGTTCGCAGTTCGGGCGTGAGCGCGGTCGCACCTAAATCTTCAAGCAAACGCCGTTGTGTAATCAAATCCTTAACATACGGAACATTATGCAGAATAACGGTTTCGGCTGATAAAAGAGTCGCCGCCAAACACGGCAGAGCAGAATTTTTCGCGCCGCTGATCTCGATTTTTCCTTTGAGCGGAGTTCCGCCTTCGATTAAAAATTTATCCATAAATTTCAACTGACAAAAAGTTTGATAAAATCCGTCTTGCTTCAGAATTTCTTATAGAAGCAAACAGCGAATCTTATCACGAGAGAAGTAAAGACGTAAAGACTGGAGCGCAAGCGGCTCGCTTGCCAGTGCGGAAACGCACTAAAAACGTCAGCATTCTTAACAGTTGAATGAGAGCAGACGTTTTTACGCCGCTCTGCGACGTTGCAAGCGAGCCGCTTGCGCTCCAGTCTTTCAAAAAACACTTACTTTGAAGATAAATTTTTCTTTACATAGCGGTTGAAAACAATATCGGGCGTTTCAAGGTTTCGACCTTCTTTCAAGTTGATTGCGAGCCGAATAAACTGTGCCATTGACCACGCGAGCGGTGTTGCTGAGCCGTTACCTTCGCCGAATTTGAGCGGCGGAATAAAACCGTAATCAATCTTTTTCGGAATTTCGGGCTTGTCCCAAACCTGTTCGGGGATCATCAAACCATCGTTTGAAAATGCGAGCATCGCATCAAGCCGCGAATTTGCTTTTTGACGATAACTATCAATTGCTTTAGTTCGTTCCTGATTACGTTTATTAAATGATTCGCTTCTTCCGCTTTGGCGGATTGCATCACTCCAATTATCACGTTCAACTGTATTCGCGAAAGCCAACTCGTATTGTCCTCGCTCACCTGAGAGAAGCACCCAAAGATGCCCGTTGCCGCGCCACGTCGTGTCCCAATTCCAGCGATTTCCTTCGTATGTGTCGCCGTAGCCGTCGTGATTGTAGCGATACCATGCTTCGCCGTTCGGTGTCTTGACCATTAAAACTTGGTCAACGACTTTGAGCGATTTTTGAATTAGCGGATCGTCGGGCGATTTGATTCCGAAGCGCACGAGTTCCAAAAATCCCGCGTCAACGATTTCGCGTTCGTCAAAAGTTCCCGCGCCGTTGCCGAGTTCGAGCTTTTCGCCCGAATCCGGCTTGCCGTTTTGCGAAAGCCGCAGATAATAATTGCCGTCGCCGTATTTTCCGGTCGTCGTCACCGTCCATTTTTCGATGTTTGCTTGCCAGTTGTCAGCGGTTTCGAGCCAGCGTTTTGCTGAAACTTCATCGCCGTTCATCTTGGCGATTTCCGCCGCGCAGACGAGTCCGGCAATTTCCGCCGCAATCGTCGAAGGCGAATATCCGGCTTCTTCTTCCCAGCGTTCCTGTTGCGTTCGCGGTCCGTTTTTGACGATGTATTCAGCCGATTTTTTGATATTTTTTTCGTAAGTTATTTTGTCGGTTTTGCCCAATTGATACGCCAAAATCAGCGGATAAGAAACTTCGTCCATCTGAATCGAATCGCCGACCGTGCGCCCGTCGAGCCACGAAATCTGCGGAAAATCGCCGCCCTCGCGCTGTTGATATTTGAACAAATATTCGAGCGCACGAACCGCCGCCGCTTTATCGCCAAGCGCCATAAAAGCCGTCGCGACCTGATACAAATCACGCGACCAGACGAGATGATAGCCGGTCGTCGTTTCGTTCCCGTTATTGCCGCCGCCCCACGGAACGCTTAAAGATGCGACGTTTCCGCCGGGATAAGTTTTATCTTCAAAGGCGCGCAAAACCATTGCCGCCATATTAAACTGCGCCTGATATTTCGGCTCGACACGCGGCAAAGTTTTTATGTAATCCGCCCAACCTTTTTCGTATTCGGCGAGGCATTTCGCAAAACCTTTTTTCAATGATTCATCCGCATTTCCGAGCGCGGTAATCAAATTGTAATCGTCATTGGCAAAGCTCAGCGAAACGGTAAAATCTGACGGCTCATCAATTTTCGCCATCTGCACGACATTGCCGTATTTGGCATAAAAATGATTTTGAATTTTCCCGAATTGTTTGAGTTGGTCGAGCCCGTCGCTGGTTCCGTAATAACCATTTGTAAGTTCCGAAATGTTGCTTGAAAACAAGACGACCGAAGCGATTTTATTATCCTCATCGCTTTTGTCTTCGGCTAAAAGTCCGCGATTGATAACTTCTTTTCGATAAGTCCGTTTACCGTCAAAGTCCAGTTTTTCCAGCTCGGCTTCGGCAGACATCGCCGGCGATTGCGCCCAATCGTGCATTCCCGAATTGTTAAGCGATGGATCGTAATAAACATACAAATTCAAATCTTTGTTCTTCGGCTCAAATTTTACGTCTATCAAAACGGATGGACGTTCGACATCGGTCGTATAAGTTTTCGTGATTTTCCATTCGCCCGATTTTGCCGTGTTGATTTGCTGAAAACTTAATGAATCGTTGCGCAAAGGTTTGATTTCGTGATTCGCGTCGTCGCGCTCGGTTTCGACTTTGCGCGTTTTCTGATTAACGACGACAAACTGCAAAACATTGACGTTTGCCGTATCAACCTGCGGGAAAAAGACTTCCGTGAGCATTCCGCCTTGCAGTGTGAACCAGATTTTTGATTCGAGTGTGTTGGAGGTTCCGACGGCTTGTTTTCCCGCGCTCGACCATTGCGCGTCTTTGCCGGGCGCGTTTGGGGCGAGTGTTTGAGCCGCACTCAGACAAGTAAAAAGACAAACGGCAAAAGACAAAAAGGCAAAATATTTAAGGCTTTTCATTTTATTTCAATTTAATTTTTTTCAAGGCTTTTGGAATTTCCTTGTTTTTCATAAACCATTTCCAGACATTTCCACTTCGCAAATTCTCCGCACTGAGCAGTGTGATGCCGACATCAATGCCGATGACATCTTTATTGATCCAGCCGTTATGCGGATTGAAAGCGTCCGTGAAACCGTAGCGACCGTAGATTTCGTTCCCGTATTTAGCTTTCATTTCTTTCAAAGCGGCGAGCGAAATATCGGGCGTGAACATCAGCGAACCTGCGGGAGCGCACGGCACAACAGTTCCGTCTGTTTGCGGATCTCGCGGCGGTGCGCCCCAAGCCGTGTAGCCGCCCGCGAAATCCGAAGCCGTTAAGCCCCAAATATTTTCGCCATATTTCGGAAACTCCTTGCTCAAAACATCTATGAAAAATTGGCGTTGGGCGCGTGTTGCTTTGACGGAATTTTCAAAATAATCAACATTAAAATCTTTGTAGCGTTCGCGTTTTGCGCGAAAATCAACCCATGCGTGCGAAAATTGATGAATAAAAAGCGGTGGAACTGCCGCCATATATTTATAACCGCCGTATTCCTGCCAATCACGTTTGAGCGCATACCACGATTTCCAAGACATCGGATGAGTCGGCGAACCAATGCCTAAGATATACAAAATCATCTGTTCACTGTAATCGTTCCAACGATTTTTGATGTAGCCCGTTTCGTTGTGCCAGCCGTGCGAAAGTAAATATTTATCGCCGTTGAGCATCGCGGGAAAATCAACACGGTTGTAGATTTTCGTCGCCAGACGGACAATTTCCTTATCGTCCGCGAAACATTGCCGAACGCTCAAAACTCCGCCCAAAAGTAAAGCCGTGTCAATCGTTGAAATCTCGCTTTTCCAGCGACGTTCTTCGGTTTCGAGATCAATCCAATGATAAAACCAGCCGTCTTTGTGAAAGGCGCGGTTGGCAAAATATTCGAGCGTCACGCGGGCGCGTTGTTTGGCTTCGTCAGCTTTGACCCAATTTCGGTCGGCAGCGATGCAAAGTCCGGTGAGCGCAAATCCGGTCGCGGCGATGCTTCCGACGTTGTAATGATTTTCGCCCGCTTTCGGCGCGTCGCCGTTCGTCCGTGCGCGGTCGAGCGTCAAACCGTTTTTCTTGCCCGAATGTTCCCACAGGAAAAGAAAAGCGCGACGCTCCAAATCATCGAGAAACGCTTCGTCTTCTTTGGTTAATTGATAACCTTGCGCGGCTTGAGCAAACGCGGCGAACCCGCTGATTAAGACGATTAAGAGAATAGAAAAGCCTGAACGAACAGGCTTTATAAATTTT
>JANODL010000007.1:0-34027 GCA_031412675.1 Acidobacteriota bacterium
AGAACCGCCTGCGGTAGCGGGCGGGTTCTTCGCACAACATTTACCCGCCCGCTACCGCAGGCGGTTCTGACCTGTTGAATACGCACAACTTCATTTGAATCGGTATAAGGTTCAGAGTCCGTTCAGTTTGCTCTGACCGCGAAGTGCGGCTGAAACACGCTGAAGCGTGGACTCTGAACCTATTTAGCAAAATCAACTTTCTGCCGGAGCATTTTCCGTTTTATTGAGATTGCTGTGGCGATAGCCGTAGAAAAGATAAATCAACAACCCGAAAAATAACCAAATACTGAACCGCATCCAGTTTGTTACGCCGAGTTCGGTCATTAAATAAAGACACGACAACAAACCTAAAATCGGAATCAACGAAAGTTTTTTCGTAATGCTGAGAATGAGCAGCATCAGCGAAATTACGATAAAAAACAGGATCGGGATTTTGTGCGAAAACGCACTCAGCCACGGTTCTCTTGTTTGCGTAAGCGTCACGGTTATTTCCGCGTTTCCTTTTTCGGTCGGAATGACGACCGGCGGCTGCAGATTCGGAACCGTCGTCTTTTCCTCGTTCACAAAGGGTGTAAAACCTAAAAAATGGCTCTTATCGGTTTTGGCTTTTGCGGTGTCGGGCGAAAATAAAATCTCTCGCTCTGTGCCGCCCGCTTCGACAACGATTATTTTTTCCTTCGAGGTCGTGATCGTTTTTCTTTGTTTCGGCAAAACGAATTCAATCGTTTTGCTTTCCGAATCGGTGTTCACCTTGAATAAATCACCGAAAACGCTTAGACCTTCGGAATAAACCGCCGAATTCGTGATATTCGCTGAATCCAGGATTGCGTATTTATTGTCTTCTTCGATTTCCGAAAGTTTTTCGGCAGAAATTCTCACATCAGTGCTTTTCGCTTTATCGTTAAGCGAAGAAATACCGTTGAAATAAACCAGCAGCAATAATCCGACAACAAACAACACGGGCAAAATAATTTGCGAACTGATGTATGGCACGAACCGTGTTCCGCTTTCCTTAAATTCTTTATCCTTAAACAAAACACCGGCGCAGACGACAACGAAGGCGAACAAAGTTCCGATACTTGCCAAATCCGTAACCTCCGACAAATTCATAAATAATGCCGGAATAGCGACCACCAAACCCGTGATAATCGTCGCAAACCAGGGCGTTCTGAATTTCGGATGAATTGACGAAAAGATTTTCGGCAAAAGACCATCGCGGCTCATCGCCATCCACAGACGCGGCTGACCGATCTGAAAAACGAGAAAAACCGTCGCCAGCGCAATCACCGCGCTGACCGCGATAATTCCCGCAACAATCGGCAGATTTGCGCCTTCGGGTCCGAAAACGAACGCCAGCGGATCGCCGACATCTAGTTTCGTGTAGCTGACCATTCCGGTTAAAACGAGCGCCAGCGCAATATATAAAACTGTGCAGATAACGAGCGATAAAATCATCGCAATCGGCAAATCGCGGCGCGGGTTTTTGCATTCTTCGGCAGTTGTCGAAAGCGCGTCAAAACCGATATACGCAAAAAACACGGCGGCAACGCCTTTCATCACGCCCGAAACGCCGTTCGGCGCGAACGGCGACCAGTTTTCCGGCTGAACGTAGCTCAAACCTAAGAAAATAACGAGTAAAATAACGCCGACTTTCAAAACCGTCATCACGTTTCCCGCCCATTTCGCTTCACGAATGCCGATGTAAACAAGCGTCGTGATCAAAAGCGTGATAATCAAAGCCGGAAAATCGGCGATAATTCGCAGTCCGCCGAGCATCGGCGCGTTCATCCACGCCTGATAGGCTTCGATCAGCGAGGGCGAAAGCGAGTTTGAAATATTGGAAAGCTGGTCGGAGTTCATTCGCGAGAGAACGTCCATCGTATAACCCTGACTCAAAACCTGCTCGACGGCTTCCTGCCCGTTGGCAAAACCGCGCGACGCGCTCAGGTAATCCATCGTCAGATATTCGGGAACGTGGATTCCTTTAAGACTGCCGATATTGATTCCCTTGAGCATATTCGTAAAATAATCGCTCCACGAAATTGCGACGGCGATGTTTCCGATGGCGTATTCGACGATCAAATCCCAGCCGATGATCCACGCGATAAATTCGCCCATCGAAGCGTAGGCGTAAGTATAAGCCGAACCCGCGACCGGAATCCGCGATGCGAATTCCGCATAACAGAGTGCTGAAAAACCGCACGCTAACGCCGTGAACACGAAAAGAAATGCGACTGCCGGACCGCCGCTGTACGAGGCTTTTCCGATCATTGCGAAAATCCCCGCGCCGATAATTGCGGCAATTCCCATCAACGTCAGATCGGTCACGCTCAACGTTCGGCGCAAACCGCCGCCATCACCGCCGACATCATCCTGTGCGTGTTCGGACAAACCTGCCGCCGCATCTGCCTGAATTTGTGCAATAGATTTTTTACGAAATAATGAATTCATAGTTTTTCAGTTTTTATGACCTCAGATTTTGAAAAGATGTTTGTGGAAGTGTCGAATTTGTTAAAAATGCTTTTGTTTGCGAATTTTGAACGAATTTTTAAAAAGATGCAATGGAAATTGAACGATATTACGCATTTTTTATTTGGAAGAGTGTAAAATCATTTTGATTTGCGCTCGAAAATGCGTTATTAAATTTGCGTTCCGATAAAATTTCCACTTTTAACAGTAATGAAAAATCGTCCGATTCACGAAAATTTGGATACTTCGTTTGTAAATTTGTCGGCGTTGATTAAATATCTGCGCCGCCGACAGTTTGCCGGTCACGTGCGGATCGAACTGAGCGGTTATGAGGCGGACATTTATCTGAGGGCGGAAAATCAATTAAAGGTGCGCGAATACGACCACATCGCCGGACGCATTGCGGACGGCGAAGAAGCATTACAACGAATTTTGATTCGTTCACGCGAGCCGGGCGGCATTATCAATGTTTATCAAACGGTTGCCGAAACCCGAATCGCGGTCGAAAAACTCGAAAAAAAGGAAGCGTTCGTTGAAAAGCGCGAACCGATTCCCGCGCCGATTGTTGAAAACAAACCGTTAATCGTCGAAACGAACGGCAACGGCAAACCGAAAATCGAAATTCCCGTCAATGGACACGCGACCAACGGCAACGGCAAAAGCGAGCCTTTAACATCTGACGAAACGCCGGTTGCGCCGAAGCCGAATCTGCCGAATCTGCCGTTTGAATTTACCAACAAAGTCGAAGCGAAAGCCAAACAGCAAAATCTGTCGGACGAAGAACGCGGAATGCTTTTGAATTTGACGGGCGAACTGCTCGGGACGATTGACCGCTGTTTGGGAATGGCAAAACTCGAATTTCCGACCGCGTTTCTAAAGGCTTGCGCGGAGATTTCCGCCGATTATCCGTTTCTGACGACGCTCGATTATCAAAAAGGAAAGCTCAATGTCAGCGAACAAACCAACCCGAAATTTTTCGTCGCCGGAATTTTGGAAGCCTTGCGCCGCATCCTCGAAAAGCTCGGCGCAAACCCGAAATTCGGCGAAGTTTATCGCTACACGACGCAGAAAATTCTCGCGCTGATTCATCAACGCCGCCCGTTTTACGATAAATTCTCGATCACCAAACCGCTCGAAAAGATGCTCGGCGTGTAGAAATTCAAGATTCAAGATTCAAAATTAATCTTGAATCTTGAATCTTGAATCTTGAATTTCTATTCAATTACGCCACGTTTTTTGGTATTATCTTTTCAGACAATTCTTCTCGGGAAAAGGTATTACAAAATGAAAAAACGGCTTGCGTTTCTCCTAGCCATCGTTTCAGCGGCTTCGTTTTTTGTTTTTCGGCAAACTGCCAAAAGCGAAAAATTAGATGCGCCGCAAAATCAGGCGCAAATTTTATCCGCGCTCAAAGCACAAAGTTTTCAGGCAGTCGCGTCGGGCGTTTCGCCGAAGGTGAGCAGTTTTAAAGATGCGCGGCAAACGGTTAAAAGCGCGTCGAAGCCCGATGTGCGTTTTGTCTCGGAAAATTTGATTTCGCGCCAAACGGACGCAAACGCGGTTCACGACACAGACCAAAATCTCGCCAACATTTTAACTGCACCGATGCCCGCGCCGTCGCTTTCCGTCGAAGGACTGATCAACCGCACGAACGGTGAAACTTTCGGTTTCTATTATCTGCCCTCGGACACGAACGGCGATGTCGGGCTGAATCATTACGTTCAAACGGTTAATACGCTGGTCAAGATTTACGACAAAAGCGGCAATCCGCTGACACCGCCGTTTAAGATGAGCGATATTTTTGCGCCGCTTAATACGCCGTGTTCACAGCGCAACGACGGCGAAGCGATTGTCCTTTATGACCCGCTTGCCGACCGCTGGTTTTTGAGCCAATACTGCAACGCGTTTCCGCCGTTTCGCCAGATGATCGCCGTTTCGCAGACGGGCGACCCGCTCGGCGCATATTACATTTACGAATTCGTGATGCCGAACACGCGGCTTAACGATTACGCGAAATTCGGCGTTTGGACGGACGGCTATTATATGTCGGACGACGAATTTGTCGGCAATGATTACGCGGGAACCGGACTTTTCGCGTTTGACCGCACCAAAATTCTCAAAGGCGACCCGACCGCGAGTTATATCTATTTCAACATTCCTTCGAGTTCCGCGCTTCGCTTCGGCGGATTACTGCCCGCCGATCTGGACGGTTTGAAAGCACCGCCCCAATATGCGCCGAACATTTTTGCAGGCTACACGGCAACCGAATACGGCAACGCGCAGGACGCGCTTCGTTTATTCGATTTCAAAGCCGATTTTCAGAATCCGCAGAATTCGACCTTTACCGAACGCGCTGAAAGTCCGCTCGCGGTCGCGCCGTTCGACCCGACTTCCAACTCCGACCGCACCGACATTGCCCAACCTGCGCCGGGCGATTTTCTCGATTCGCAGAGCGACCGTTTGATGTATCGTGTCGCTTATCGAAATCTCGGAACGCACCAATCGCTTGTCTTTAATCAAACCGTTCGGACTTCGCCAATCGGCTCAACTTACCGCGCCGGCGTTCGCGTCTATGAACTGCGGCGCGTCAACGGAGGTTTCAGCGTTTACGACCAGACAACACTCGGCGATAACCTGACTTCGCGCTGGATGGCGGCGGCGGCGCAAGACCATCAGGGCAACATCGCCTTTGAATACAGTTCGGGAAACGAGGTGGACAAGCCTTCGATCTTATATTCGGGCAGACTCGCAACCGAACCCGTCGGCTCATTCCGCAATGAAGAAACTTTGGTCAAAGGCACGGGCGTGCAGACGGCTTTCGGTTTTCGCTGGGGAAATTTTACGGGAATGACCGTTGACCCGGTTGACGATTGCACGTTTTGGATGACGAATCAGTATTACACCGCCGAAAGCCAAGCCGAAAGCCCGTTCAGTTGGCTGACGCGCATCGGGAAATTCAAATTTACCCAATGCACAAACGCGCCGCGAAGCACGATTACGGGCATTGTTTCAAATGCTTCAAACGGGCAACCGATTCAGAATGCCGTGATTACGGCAAACGCGGTTTATTCCCGAAGCACGAATATTTCGGGAAGCTACGGAAATTTGCTGGTTTTGCCGAACACATACACGATAACGGCTTCGGCAAAAGGTTTTCGTTCGCAGACTGTGACCGTGACCGTTGCAAACGGGCAAACTCTGACGCAAAATTTCGCGCTTCAGCCGACGGCGGTTTTGGAAAGTTCGGGAACAAATCTGACGGCGGAAAGCTGCACGATTAACAATGCAATCGAACCGAACGAAACCGTCACGATGAACATCGCGCTCCGCAATACGGGCGCGGTCAACACGACAAATCTAACCGTGACTCTGCTGACTTCGGGCGGCGTTTTAAATCCTTCTGCGACGCAAAATTACGGCGCGTTAATCACGGGCGGCGCAAGCGTTACACGTCCTTTCACATTCACGGCTTCGCCGAATTTAACTTGCGGCGGCGTGATAACTTTGACTTTACAGCTTCAAGACGGCGCGGAAAATCTCGGCACCGTGCAGATAAATCTGACCACGGGCGCAAAACGCATCGCCTTTCAGGAAAATTTCGATTCCGTCACCGCGCCGACTTTGCCAAACGGTTGGACGACTTCCGCCACGGGCGCACAGCAAAATTGGACGACAAGCGTTGCTCAATTTCAGACCGCGCCGAATTCCGTCTTTTCGCCCGACCCGAATCAAGTCGGCGTTAACGAACTCGTTTCGCCCGTTTTTTCGATAACTTCGCCGAATGCCGAACTCGAATTCCGCAATTGGTATGAACTCGAAACGACATTTTTGCGAAACCGGCTTTATGACGGTTCGGTTTTGGAAATCAAGCTCGGCGCAAACAACTGGCAGGACATCGAAGCGGCGGGCGGCGCGTTTCTTTCGGGCGGCTACGACGGCGTGATTGACAGTTGCTGTCAGAATCCTTTGATGGGCAGACGCGGTTGGTCAGGCAGAAGCGGAATCAATCAAACTTCGGAATTTATCACGTCGAAAGCCAAACTTCCCGCCATTGCGGCAGGGCAAAATGTCCAGCTTCGTTGGCGCGTCGGCACGGACATCGGCACTTTCCGCACGGGACAATTTATTGATAATCTCGCCGTTTCGGACGGCTATGTTTGCAGTTGTCAAACCACGCCGACAACCCGTGCGCCGTTCGATTTTGACGGTGACGGCAAGACGGATTTGAGCGTTTTCAGTCCCAGCGATAATTCGGGTCAAGCCGATTTTATGACCAGAAACAGTTCGAATAATGCGCCGAACAACGCGATTTGGGGAAGTGTCGGCGATCAACCCGTAACGACCGATTTCGACGGCGACGGCAAAACGGATTTCGCCGTTTTTCGCCCGTCGGAAAGAGTCTGGTATATTCTGCAAAGTTCAAATAATTCGGCGGCAATCGTTAATTTCGGTTTGAGCGACGATAAACTCACGCCTGCCGATTTTGACGGCGACGGCAAAGCGGACATCGCCGTTTTTCGCCCGTCGAGCGGCGTTTGGTATATTCTGCAAAGTTCCAATGCACAGTTTCGCATTCAGCAATTCGGTCTTGCGGGAGATTTGCCCGTCCAAGCCGATTACGACGGCGACGGCAAAATTGACATCGCCGTTTTTCGCCCCGCAGACGGAAATTGGTATATTTTCCGCAGTTCGAATAATCAGGTGAGCGTGGTTCGGTTCGGCTTGAGCGGCGACAAACCCGTGGCGGGCGATTTTGACGGCGATGGGAAAGCGGATTTTGTCGTTTTCCGACCGTCGGACAGAAATTGGTATCTTCTCAAAACGACGCAAGGTTTGAGCATCATCAATTTCGGTTTGAGCAGTGATTTACCGATGCAAGCCGATTTTGACAGCGACGGAAGGCGCGACATCGCGGTTTATCGTCCAAACGAAGCAATGTGGTATTATCTGCGATCTTCGGACGGAAATTTCGTTTCACAATTGTTTATTGTTTTTAACGAAACTGCTCTGCCGACGATTTTCGTGCCTTAACTTTTTGTGAAAAGTCGGCGTATTTCGCGATTTCGGATATGTTATTTTCTCTGAATATGATAAAAAAATAGTTCGCCTTCAATTTACTTGCCACAGTTGGGGAATTTTAACAAAAAAGGTTTAAAAAAATAAAGGGTTTAAAAAATGAAGAAGTATTATGTTGGGTTAGTCGGTATTATTCTGCTCACAGTTTGGTGTGTTTTCAGTTTCAAAACCACCGCACAAAACGAAACAAAACAATTGGCGGAAGCCAATCTGGTTTCACCGAATATCGTTATCAGCCAATTTTACGGCGGCGGCGGTTTAGCGGGCGCACAATATACGCACGATTTTGTCGAACTTTACAATCGCGGAACGACGGCTATTAATTTAAGCAACTGGTCGGTTCAGTATGGCGCGGCGACCGGCACAAATTGGCTGCCGGCTTTTCCTTTGCCGAATGTCACGCTCCAGCCGGGACAATATTTTTTGCTTCAATTTGCGTCCAACGGAACAAACGGAAGCGCGTTGCCGACACCGGATTTTATCGTCCCGATTCTACAGCCGGAAGGCTTTATTCCGAATCTTTCATCGAGTAACGGAAAACTCGCGCTCGTCAATAACTCGACCCGACTTCCAGTTGCCGCTTGTCCGCCTGACCCGGGAATTATTGATTTGGTCGGTTACGGTTCGGCAAATTGTTCCGAAACCGCCGCCACACCTGCTTTAAGCGCGACGACTGCCGGAATCAGAAAAAACGGCGGCAATACCGAAACCGATAACAATAACGCCGATTTCACGATTGGCACACCGAATCCGCGCAACACAGCAACTCAGGTCGGCGCGTTTCAGGCGACGATTGCGGCGAATCCGACGACGGTTTCACCGGGCGGCAACCTGTTATTTACCGTCACGGTTATTCCCGCAACAACTCCGCCAAGCACCGGAATTACGGTTGTCGGCAATTTATCAAGCATCGGCGGTTCGGCTTCGCAAACATTTTTTGACAACGGCACAAACGGCGACGTAACGCCGAATGACAATATTTTTTCCTTTTTGGCAACAATTCCCGTCGGCACGGTCGGTGGCAATCGCACGATTCCGGCGGTTGCCGCGGACGCACAAGCGCGGACTGTCAACCTTAATCAAACCATCAGCGTCAACGCGCCGCTACCTGATGAAGACCCGTTGACATTGGGCAATCCGAGCAACGCGACACCCGATATTGCGAACGAAAATAATTATCTGATGATTAAACCGCAATATAATCTTTCATATAACCGAAGCAAAGGCACGCCAAACTGGACGGCTTGGCGGCTTGACACCAATTGGCTCGGTTCGGCTCCGCGTCAGGATGATTTTCGTCCCGATTCGACTTTGCCGATAGGTTGGTATCAGGTGACGGATAACGATTACAGTGGTTCGGGTTACAATCGCGGACATATGACACCGTCAGGCGACAGAACAAATTCGATTCCGAATAATTCGGCGACGTTTTTGATGACGAATATGATTCCGCAAACTTCGGAAAACAATCAGGGAGCCTGGGAAGATTTGGAAACTTACTGCCGTGGTTTGGCGGGACAAGGCAACGAAATGTATATTTTTTCGGGTCCGGTCGGAAGCCTCGGAACGATTGCGAACGGCAGAGTTGTCATTCCGCAATATACTTGGAAAGTCGTCGTTGTCATGCCAAACGGAACTAACGATTTGCAGAGAGTTAATCGCGGCACACGCGCTTTCGGCGTTATCGTGCCTAATTTTCCGCCGCTCAATATCAATGCTCCGTGGCGGCAATTCCGCGTCACGGTTGATAAGGTCGAAAATCTGACAGGCTATAATTTCTTATCGAATGTTCCGAAAAATACGCAGGAACTGATCGAAAGAAAGCGCGATTTACAATAGTTTCGGTGAAATTTAAACGGACGGAAACGCAAATTCAGTCCGTTCGATAAAACACGGAAACCACGCTTAACACATAAAAACAGCGCGAACATATTTCTGTTCTTTCGTGGTTTTTCGTGTAGCAAGCGTGGTTTTTCGGCATCTAAACCCGGCGGCGGCATTTAGTCTGCTTCAAAGTAAAATATTTGTTATGAAAAAAATTTATTCTGTCTTAATTCTGAGCCTTTTTGTTTTCGCATCGGGCGCGGCGGCGCAAAAAACTCGTTTAATCAGCGAGATTCAGGGCGATAAAAACATTTCGCCGTATAACGATGAAATTGTCCGCGTTTCGGGCATCGTCACGGCGCGGACGCGGACGGGGTTTTATTTCCAAACGCCTGACGACAAAGTTGACGCTAATCCGAATACTTCCGAGGGAATTTTTGTTTTCACAATGACCGAACCGGGCGTTGAAGCGACTATCGGAAACGGTGTGACAATCACGGGAACGGTCACGGAATTCAAACCGAAAGCCGACCCGCAAAGTTTGTCAATCACGGAAATTTCGATGTTTAAAGGCAAAGACGTGATTACCGTTGACTCGAAAGGAAATACTTTGCCGAAACCGGTTATCTTGACCGTAACCGATTTCAAAACAACCGCGATTAGCCAAATTGACCTGCTCGAAAAATACGAAGGAATGCGCGTGACGGTTGCCGAAATGACGGTCGTTGCGCCGACTAACGGCAGAACTGACGAAAAAACGGGCGCGTCGGAATCGGACGGAGTATTTTACGGCGTGGTCAAAGGCATTGCGCGACCTTTCCGCGAACCCGGCTATGACATCTACGATTATTTAATGCTGGCGGACAAGGAAAAAGACAACATCAAAAAAGAAACGCCGAAAATCATTCTTTTTGACCATAACCCCGAAAGAATCCGCGTCGAAAGCACCGCTTTGCTCGGCGCACAGCCGATTGATGTTACGGCTTATTCGGAACTCAAAAACCTGACCGGCGTTGTTCATTACGGCTATCGCGCTTATTCGATTTTGGTTGATGCCGACAACAAACCGACGATTTCAAATCTTTTCAAAGCAACGCCGCTGCCGGTACCGAATGACCGTCAATTTTCAATCGCCGCGACAAATGTCGAAAGACTTTTTGATGACGAAGACGATCCCAATATCAAAGAACCGATTATCACGAGCGAAGGTTTTGAAAAACGCCTGAAAAAAATTTCGCTCGCAATTCGCAGTTATATGCAAACGCCTGATGTCGTCGCGGTCGTCGAAATGGAAAATCTCGCCGTCCTCAAAAAACTTGCCGACCGCATCAACAAAGATGCGGAAGCAAGCGGCAAACCGAACCCGAAATACGAAGCCTATCTGGTCGAAGGCAACGACATCGGCGGGATTGATTCGGGCTTTCTGGTCAAATCTTCGCGGGTCGAGGTTTTGGAAACAAAGCAATTCGGCAAGGACGAAAAATTTCAGAATCCGGTTTCAAAAAATGACGTTTCCTTGAACGACCGTCCGCCGTTTCTGCTTCGCGCTTCGATTAAAGACGCGAAAACAAACACGCCGTTTGAATTTGCGGTCATCGTCAATCACCTGAAATCGCTGCGCGGCTACAACGACGACAAAGACGCGCCGTTCGTGCGGATGAAGAAAAAACTGCAAGCCGAATTTCTCGCAAAATATGTCGCGGACAGATTAAAAGCGAATCCCAATGAACGGATTGCGCTGGTCGGCGATCTCAATGCTTTTCAGTTTAACGACGGAATTATGGATGTTCTCGGCACACTCAAAGGAATGCCTTCGGCGAAAGATGTCGTAATGAACGCTTCGGAAGATTTGCTCAATCCCGATTTGACGAATCTGGTTGATAAGATAAAGGTCGAACAGCGTTATTCATACAGTTTTGACGGCAACGCGCAGGTTCTCGACCATTTTCTCGTCAGTCCGGCGATGCAAAAGCATACCAACGGTTTCGGCTACGCACGGGTCAATACAGACTTTCCCGAAATTTACCGCAACGATGCAAACCGTGTCGAAAGATTTTCCGACCACGACGCGGCAGTCGCGTTTTTTACATTTGACGATTTAACGACGGCGAAATAAGTCAGAACCGTCTGCGGTAGCGGATGGTTTAACTTGTTGTTTTAAATTGTGCCAAAGTTTCCCTGTATCGCCAACCGAAGCAACGCGGATGGTTTAACTTGTTGTTTTAAATTGCTCCCGGATATTTCAAAATGCGGCTTCAACCGCCCGCTACCGCAGACGGTTCTGACTTATTTTTCTCTCTGCTTATAGGCTTGAACGGCTTCTGCCGCGCCGGCGTGCATAATTTCGGGTTTGTGGTATTTCCAGAATTTTTCAAATTCTTCGTCCGTCATTTCGGGTTTTTCATCGCGGGTTTTGTTTTTTAAGTACATTTCCGTCCATTCGCGGATTTCCATATTGTGATTCATGGCGGTGCGTGCGCCGTGCATTAAATTGTCGCGTTCCATAATTTTTCGTTCCTTGTGTTAAAATTTCTGCATCTAAAACTTTGTTCGCAAAATTTGCGTAAAAGTCAGATGATTGTCGTTAAATGTTAGCAAAATTCCGACCTTTTTCTAACACCTGACATTCGGCATCCGACATCTTTGAGGAGTTATCCGTGAAAAAAATCTTTCTATCGTCGTTATTAATTTTATCGAGTTTCGTCTCTTTCAGTCTTGCACAATCGAAGCCGTCTCCGCAAAACAAGTCGAGCCAGACGACTGCCGCGAAAACAAGCGTTCCGCAGCAAGGGCTGGAAATTCCGTTTGTCACGAAAATCTTGCCGAACGGTTTGGAAGTGATCGTTTTGCAGGACAGTTCCGTCCCGATTGTGACGGTCGAAATGGCGGTTCGCAACGGTTCTTTTACCGAACCGCCCGAACTCAACGGTTTGTCGCATCTCTACGAACATATGTATTTTAAGACAAACCGCGCGATCGCGCTTTTCCGTTGCGATTTGTTCACCAAATATCAGCGCAGAGACCTTTTCAGCAAGTTCGGCTGCGAAGTTCAAAATCAATTTAAAAGCCAAATCGGCGATGTCAGCTATCTGAGCGAAGTTGACCAACTCGGCTACTTACGCAACGGCACGACGCACGAAGAATACGTCAATTATTATTTCAACACGACGAGCGGAAATATGCCGACGATTATGCGTCTGATGCGCGACGCGATGCTTTATCCGTCATTCGATCAAGAAGAATTCGAGAAGGAAATCCAGGTCGTGTTGGGCGAACTCGACCGTCAAATGTCCGAACCGGTCTATTATCTCGACCGCACTTTGATGGATAAACTTTTCTACAAATATCCGTCGCGCAAAAGTCCGGGCGGAACACGCGCCACGGTCGCGGCGGCAACCGTCGAACAGATGCGTCTGATTCAATCGCGCTATTATATTCCGAACAATACGGCGTTAATCGTGACAGGCGATGCCGAACCCGAAAAGGTTTTCAAGCTCGCCGAAGAGCTTTTCGGCGGTTGGAAAAAGGGCGAAGACCCGTTCGTCAAATTCCCGATTGTTGACCATCCGCCACTCCCAAAAAGCGAAGGCGTGATTGTCAAACAGGAGGTTGAAAACGTCTTTGTCCAGATCGGCTGGCACGGTCCTTCGATTGGTAAAGACGACGCTTCGACCTACGCGGCGGACGTTTTTTCATACATTGTCGAACAACCCGATTCGCGTCTGAAACGCGCTCTGGTTGATTCGGGTTTGGCGGTTGATGTTTCGGTTCACTATTACACACAGCGCAATGTCGGACCGATTCGGATCACGCTCGTAACTTCGCCCGACAAGGCAAAAGCCGCGCTCGACGCGCTTTACAAAGAACTCGCGCAGTTTAACGACCCGAAATATTTTTCGGACGAAGAATTGGCGGACGCGAAAAATCTGCTTGAAGCCGAAAATCTTTTCCGCCGTGAAAAACTCAGCGATTACACGCACGAACTCGGGTTTTGGTGGTCTTCGACCGGCATTGATTATTATCGCGGCTATCACAAAAAACTGCGGGCGACTTCGCGTGAAGACATTAAACGCTATGTTTCAACTTACATTTTAGGCAAACCGCACGTCGGAGTGGCTCTGATTTCAAGCGCCGACCAGCAGAAAGTAAATTTAACCGAACAGGATTTAATCGGGAAATAAATAGCTGATGTTACGCAAATAGATTTTTTTAGCCCGCGTAGCGGGTGCGAGCGTGTAGCCCATAGCGTGAGCTATGGGCTTAGCAAATATTGAAGGTAAAGCTATCGTAGATAGCGACAGCAAGTTCTGTCGCCCGTTACACGGGCTTGAATAATTTCTTAAAGTTACCCATAGCTCGCGCTATGGGCTACACGCTGTCGCCGTTTTCAACGGCTAAAAACTTAATTTGCGTAACATCAATAAATAGTTCAAAACGCCAACTAAAGTTGGAACTCTGAACTTAAAAGCAAAATTTTTATGAAGCAATTTAGAATCATTTCATCATTGACGTTTATCATTTTATCGTTTGTCTTCGGGGCAAACGCGCAGACGGGCGGACAGCCGACGACGGGAGCGCAAGCCGATTTAATCAGCGAATTTGAAGTGAACGGTTTGAAAGTCATCGTCAAACGCCGTCCGAATGCGCCGACGGTTTCCGCCGGATTGTTTATTCGCGGTGGTGTCCGCAATCTGACGGCAAACACGGCGGGCATCGAGAGCCTGACGCTTTCGGTGGCGACCGAAGCGAGCAAAAAGTTTCCGCGTGAAGTGATGCGTAAGGAATTGACGAAAATGGCGAGCGCATTGGGCGCGGGTTCAAACGAAGATTTCAGCGTCATTTCGCTTAATTCGACGCGCCCGAATTTTGATAAAACGTGGGACATTTTCACCGACGCGGTGATGAATCCGTCGTTCACGCAGACGGATTTCGACCTCTTTCGCGGAAAACTGCTGACGGCGTTGAAAAATCAATCAATCAGCCCCGACAGCGCGCTCGACGTTTTGCAGAACAAGGTCGTCTATGCCAATCATCCATACTCGAACGACCCGAACGGCACGCCCGAAACCATCGCCGCGTTCAAGCTCGAAGACCTCAAAGCCTATCATCAAAAAGTGATGACGACTTCGCAACTGCTGCTCGTTGTCGTCGGCGATGTTGATCCGGCGGTTTTGCAAAAGCGCGTTGCCGAATCATTGGGAAAACTTCCGAAAGGCACTTATCAAGAAACGGCTCTGCCGTCGCTCGTTTTCGATAAACCGTCGCTCGACATCACGACTCGCGCAATTGAAACCAATTACATCAAAGGCATTTTTGCCGCGCCGTCGCTCTCGAATCCCGATTATTACGCGATGCGCGTGGCGATGACGCTTTTGCAGAGCAAGGTCATTAACGAAGTCCGCAACAAACGCCAATTGTCCTACGCACCGAACGCCGAAATGGCGGACGACGCGGCGAACACCGCGAATATCTATGTGACGGCGAACGATGCCAACCAATCGGTTTTTATCATGCTCAAGGAAATCGAAACGATGCAGAAGGAAGGCGTTGAAGAAGACGAATTCACGGGCTTGCCGGGTTATTTTCTGACGACGTATTTTATCAAGCAGGAAACGAATGCCTCGCAGGTTGCCGAACTCGCCCGCTACGAACTAATCGGCGGCGGCTGGCGCAATTCGCTGACATTCATTGACAAAATGCTCGCCGTCAAACCGCAAGATGTCAAAACGGTTGCCAACAAATATATGAAAAACATCCGCTTCGTCGTCATCGGCAACCCGTCGGCAATCAACAAACAAATCTTCGTGCCGAATTAAATACGATATTATCAAATGTGTAAATCGTATATTACGAGCGTTGAGATTTTTGGCGGAGTGCCGCTGATTGAAACGAAAGCGGCATACATAATTTGAGGGTAGTGAACTAAAAGTAATGCGACATCAATATTTCAGAAAAGAAACGTCATCGCCGGGAGCGCACGCATCCGTGCGTGCTGAGTGCGAAGTGAAACGAAGCACGAAAAATGCGCTGAAAGTAGATTCAAGATTGAGCCGCGCTTTTACGCCGCTTTTCAAGCGACGTAGCACGCAGGGATGCGTGCGCTCCCGGCGATGACGTTTATTATTTTCAATCAACGATTTAGAACTTTAAATAGCATTACTTTTAGTTCATTACCAATTTGAGTAAGTCTTTAGAATTAAGGCTTTTACAAGATTTTGGGTGCGAACCTCGGGCTGATTTGTTTCATTTTGCCACACGAAGTTTGTAAGAAGTTGAATTCAGGCAGTTTAGCCGGACGAGTGGGGCGGCAAAACCGTTCGAGGTTCGCACTCATTGATTTTATTGAAGTTAGCTTGTTTTTTAGCTTAAAAAGTAGTAAATTTATGACATTCAGCAACGGCAAAAAAGGGGTTCGCACTTTTGGCAGTCTAAATCATCAGAAACAAAAGAGTTGCAAACCCAGCGGTTGGGGAATACTTCGCGTCTAAAGCGGATTGAAACTTTTAGAAGCCTATTTTCATTCATATAGGATTCTTCGTTGGGGAATACTTCGCGTCTAAAGCGGATTGAAACTGTCACGGCGTTTCGTTTTGTGCGGGTTGATTAGTAAGGAACGCCGTTAGATTGCTGCATTTCATTCCGCAATCTTGCACGCAAGGATGCGTGCACTCCCGGCGAACACGAGTTTTTTCTTATCCCGAACTGACGTTAAATAAAGTTTCTGTGTTTTTGTGTAAAGCCACAAAAAAGGCAAAAGAATTAAAACTCTTTTGCCTTTTTACTTTTACCTTTTGCCTTTTTAATTAACTGTCTTTTTCAGATTTGCGCTGAGTGACAGTCGGTTGCGAAGGCTTTTCCTGTTTCGGTTCGCTTTTCGGCTGTTCCTGCTTTGGCTGAGGTTGCGGACGCGGTTCTTCTTTGCGACGTTCTTCCTGCTGACGCGGGAAGGTCGGCTCGGAACGGCGGCGTTCTTCCTCTTTCGGTTGCTGTTGCTGCTGTGGTTGCGGTTGGAAAATCGGCGGAGTTTGATTTTCGTCGCGCTCTTTTTGACGGATTTTTCGTTGCTCTTCCTTCTGCCGTTCGTCGTCCGATTTCGTCGTTCGCGTCGGGAAAGTCGTCTGCGGATTGTAATCGGGCGATTGATTGGTGTCTGTGTTCTCCCGTTTTTCAACCGGACGGCGCGTCACCGCACCCGTCTTGCGCGGTTCGTTGGTGTCGGTTTTCGTTTGATTCTCAGGCTTTATTTCCTGAATAATCTTCGGCTGACGATTGCCGAAAATGCGTTCCTTTTCCAACTTTTGGTCAAGCGATTTGCCCGTTTCGCGTGTGGTCGCGCCGGTTTTCACCTGTTCTTTGTCATCAATCCGCGGATTTTCGATCAGAATTTCCTTGCTGATTTTGTCCTTGATGTTTTTATATTCGGGCAAAAGCGGCGGCGTTTGATTTTCGTCAATCGGTGTCGCCAGTGCCTGTTTCGCCGATTGAACCGACGCGGTTCGATAACCTCGCGTCTGCTTTCCGAATTCTTCGGCATTGACTTCGACCACGCCGTTCAGCGGAATACGCTGGAAAGTCGGCGTTTTCGCGTTCGTGCGGCGAATTTCGTTAATCTGGCTCGGGGTCAAAACAGGCGGTGTCGGAGTCGGATTCGTCGGGTTCGGTGTCGGATTAACAATCACCGTCGTGTTGTTGTTGATAATCGTGACATTGTTGCGCCGGTTGCGCCGATAACCGCCGTAACCGCCGTAACCGCCATAGCCGCGATTAAAATCGCAGTAATTATCGTCGTAACCGAGCGGAAACCAAATGACCCGACCGTTCCATGTAACAATCGAAATCATCGCCGGTTGCCACCAGCTTCTGCGCCAACGCGAATTTGCGTAAGGTGTCCAAACCCAATATGCGCCGTCCCAAATCCAGCGTCCGTGATGATACGTTGCCCAGCCCCAAGGCTCGTCGTTGACCCAAGTCCAGCCGTAATACGGAACCAAACGCCAATGACCGTAGCGATACGGCGACCAATTCGCATAACTCGAAATCGAATTGGCGTAAGGCTTCCAGACATAGCCGTATTTTTTCGTGTAAATCCATTCGCCGTGTTCGTTCAAATCTTCCGCGCCGAACTGGTCGCGGTCGTAATATTTGTCGTAGTAGGCTTCGTTCAGACGCTTGGCGATAATCGCGTGACGCTGTAAAACCCATTCGTCAAACTCGTCCGTGATGCGCGCAACATTGTCCGTTTCATAATCGCCCGCATAATTTCCTTCGATAAAAATCCGCGCCGTCCGACCGTTGCGAAGCGTGAAACCCGAACTTTTCGTATAAACTTTCGCTTCGCCTTCTTCGGTCGCCGTCACGCGGATTTCCGAGTTGCGCGTATCGCCCGCGTCAATGCGAAACATTCCGGCGCGTTCAATCGAAATCGTCGTTTCGGGCGCGTCAATTTCAAAATAACTTTTGTCTTTATTGAAAGAAAGTGAGCGCAAACTCATCGTGCCTTGCGGCAAACTGACCGCCACGCCTTCGTCGCGCAGAGTCGTGAATTTCAAATAAGCGTTTTCCCACAAACGAATGTGGTTGGAGCTGTCAAGCTGAATTTCGACGACCGTATTCGGTCCCGTCGCCAGCTCGTCGCCTTCGACAATCGGCAGATTGAGCGCGGCGCGTTCCCATTCCTGCTTTTCACCATCATCGCCGACGCGCCGAATCTGCACATCGCCGCGAATAAAACTGATTCTGACAACCCGCGCCGTCACTTCGGGCGTGTAATCGTCAACAACCACGCCGAAAGCGTTTCCGGCGTTCATAAATAAAAGGGGCAAAAAGAAAAACGATGCCCAAAGAAACTTCTTCGCTAAATGCATAAAATCTTTTCTCCTTGATATATTTTGCTTCTGCAGGAAGAGCAGTTGGGCGGAAAACTCAACTTTTGCTTGCATTTACAGCAATTTTTATACCGCAATCATAAAAAATTTTCAAGATGAATTTTATGCAGTATTTACCGAAGTTTTGTAACGAAAGATTTTCGGCTCTCAACCAAATCGTGCAGAACAAAATTCTTTGAGATACGAAATCGTATAGAAAGTTTAGAGTTCAAACTTCAGTTTGAAGCATCACGCTAATGTTGTTTGAAAAATAAATGCCGCAAAAGACTGGAGCGCAATACCTTCCTCGATTGCTTGCTTCGCTACGCCGCGTTTTTCAGCGGCGGCGCGGCGTTGACATAAATTCAACTCGATTTCCAGATAAAGGTTTGTGAGCGTTTTTCAAACGCTCAGGCAATCGAGCCGATTGCGCTCCAGTCAAAACGCTTCTTTTTATTACAATATTCATTTTTCAAACAACATTAGCGTGAACTCTGAACTTTTAAAGACTCAACTTGTATTTCACGACAAACGGACGCGCCGCGACAAAAAGTTCGTCCTTGTCGTTGAAAGTCATTCCGAAAACTTGCGTCGTTTTAAAATCGTTCAGGAAATTACCGTTCGCGTCAAAAATGCTGATGCGCGAAACTTGGCTGACGTAAACGCGACCTTGCGAATCAATCGCCAGATCGGTAACACTGCCCGAAAACATCGCTTTCGGCATTTTGTCGAATGAACCCGTTCCTCTGCCGCCGAACCGCGTGAGCAGTTTGCCGTCGGGCGAAAGTTTGAAAACCGCGAGATTTCTGCCGTCGAGCAGAAAAAAATTGCCCGCACCGTCAACCGCGATTTGTTTTATGTAATCCAGACTTAAATCTTTGCTGATTTCAATCGTTTTAAATTTCGTGCCGTCCGCGTTTAAAACCGTAATTCCGCCGCGCCGTCCCGCAACATAAATTTTTCCGTCCAGACCGATTGCCAAATCCGATGCGTAATCAACGCGGTATTTGCCCAGATTTTCGCCCGTTTCCTTGTTCAAACGAAAAATATCGTAACCTTGCAGGACAAACAAATCTCCTTTGCGGTCGGTCGCCAAAGCGTCAACCGTGCGGCTCGTGTCGGACATTATCTGCGTCTGAAAATTTCCCTGCGCGTCGAAAACCTGAATTCGTCCGCCCGAAAAATCCGCCGAATAGATTTTGCCGTCCGGATCAACGGCAATCGTGCGGTTATCGGTAAATTTTCCCGCGCCCGTGCCTTCGCCGCCGAATTTTAAAAGTTCCTGCGCGATTGAGTTTTCCTGAGCGGCAGATTTCAACGGTTGCGGAGTTGCCGGAGTCGGATTGGACGGAAAAGATTTGTCAATCGCTCTGTTGACCGAATTTGAAATCATATAGAATGCGAACGCGATAATTCCGACAATCAAAACTATCGTCAGAAAAACCGTTCCGAGAATCGAACCGCCGACCGTATAACCGATTTTTTTGGCGACCGCCAGATTTTGCGCGTTTGACTGAAAACCCGTTCGGGCATTTGCCGTCTGAATCTGCATTCCCGAAATGTCTATGCTTTTGCCGTCTTCCATCGCGTCAACCGCGTCTTTGGCTTCCTTCAAACCAACGCCGAAAGTTTCACGAAAAAGTTTGATTGCGTAAATTTTTTGTTTGCTTTGAATCAATCGCTGAATTTCACCGATTTTCAGAGCCTTTCCGGTGAGCGACGACAAATCGCCGAAATCAATATTTCCCGCGCCACCGAAAACGCTTGAACTTTGAATCACGCCTGACGGAACAATCACGTTACTTCCGCAAAATCTGCATTTCTGCATCGGCTTGCCTTCAAACTCCAACGGCGCGGAACACGACGGACATTTAAAACTTTCTGCCATAAATTTGGAAAACTTGTTGTTACTGTTTTGCAACTAAGATTTTTCGATTATAAACTTAATCTCCGATAAAATCTTAATTATAGAGGACAGATAATATGAAAAAATTTGCAATATTCGGCTTTCTAATTTTAGCTTTAACCTTCTCGGCTTTCGGACAGAAAAAAACGATAACTGTGAAAGCTGACCCGTCGAAAGACGTTCGCGCCGTGTTTGATAGATTGGTTGACGGAATCAAAACGGCGGACGCGGCAAAAGTGATGAGCGTTTATAACAAAAGCGAAGACATTCTCTTTTTCAATAACAACGGTTCGGTTACGCGAAGCTGGGAAACAATGCGCGCAAACCGCGAAGCCTCATACAAAAATGCGACAAATGTCACATTAGAACCGACCGGCGTGCGTATCGAAATGCTCGGCACGACAGGCGCGTATTTGACCTGCAAATGGAAACAACAACAGGAATACAACAGCAAACTCGAAACGGCTTCGGGCAGAATGACGCTCGTTTTCAAGCTCATCGGCAAAGAATGGAAAGTCGTCCACCTGCACACTTCGCCCGACAACCCGGACGCGACGCGACCCGTTTTATCATCTGAAAGAGAAACAACCAATTAAATGAAAAGCATTACGGTTTTTTGCGGCTCGAACAGCGGCTTTCGCACGGATTATGCGGAAGCCGCACGCAGTTTGGCGCGGCTTTTGGTCGAACAAAATATTCGTCTGGTTTACGGCGGCGGAAACGTCGGTTTGATGGGAATCATCGCCGACGAAGTGATGAGCGCGGGCGGCGAAGTGATCGGAATTATTCCCGAGTCCTTGGATAAAAAAGAAGTCGGACATCGCGCAATCACCGAGCTTCGCGTCGTCGGTTCGATGCACGAACGCAAAGCGCAGATGGCGGAACTCGCCGACGGTTTTATCGCAATGCCCGGCGGAATCGGCACATTTGAAGAGTTTTTCGAGATTCTGACGTGGGCGCAACTCGGTTTTCACGAAAAACCGTGCGCCGTTTTGAACATCGCGGGTTATTACGACGGCTTGCTCACGCTTTGCAACACGGCGGTCAGCGAAGGTTTCCTGCGTCCCGCGCATCGCCAGTTGATTTTGGAAGATTCAAATCCCGAATTTTTGCTTGAAAAGATGCGAAATCTCAAACCTTTGCCGCTTGAAAAATGGCTTGATAAGGAAGATTTGTAATCAAAAATGGGATGCGGATGAACGCGGATTGAGCAGATTTGCGCGGATAAATTTAATAAAATAAATCAGCGAAAATCCGCCTAATCCGCGTTCATCCGCGTTCTATTTGTTTTTTTAAATCGCTTCCAAAATGACTTGCGCGACGGCGTGGTCGGTCGTGTGCGAGATTGAAAGATGAATTTTGTTTGCGCCCAGATTTTCCAGCAAGATTCGCGCTTCGCCTTTGATTTCCAATGTCGGAACGCCTTGCGCGTCGTTCAGAATTTCCATATCCTGCCACGTTATTTTTCCGCGCCAGCCTGTTTTCAGGGCTTTCAGAAAGGCTTCCTTCGCCGCAAAACGCGCCGCGTAGCTTTGCGCCGAAGCCGCGCCTTTCGCGTCACAGTAAGCGCGTTCTTTTTCCGTAAAAACACGCTCCGTAAAACGCGGCGTTCTGGTCAGAGTTTCGCTGATACGATAAACTTCTACAATGTCTATGCCGATGGAAACAATCATTAATCAAAAGTCAGAACCGTCTGCGGTAGCGGGCGGGTTAGATTTTGCAACCGAAAACCAGATTTTAGCAGAAAACGGCTTTTATTGGCGCGAATCGGGCGGCGTAAAAGTTTTGGTCAGCCGCCGTTTGGAAGAAAAAGGTTTTGCGAACGGTTTTTCGACGCGCATGGGCGGCGTTTCCGATTTTCCCGAAAACTCTCTGAATCTCGCGGGCTACGACGAAGATTCGGCGGAAAACATCGCCGAAAACCGACGACGATTTTTGAGCGTTTTTGACGGTGGTTTTACGCTCGCATCGTGTTGGCAAATTCACAGCGCGGACGTGCGCGTCGTGAAAGATTTGGCGGACGCAAAAGACGGTGATTACAAAATGGACGCGATTGTTTCCGACGCGAAAGGTGTTTTGCTCGGTGTCAAAACCGCTGATTGCGTTCCGGTTCTGCTCGGCGACGTGAAAACAAACGCGTTTGCCGCGATTCACGCCGGATGGCGCGGAACGGTGCAATCAATCGTTTTGAATGCGATTGAAAAAATGCGCGAGCTTTACGGAACGAATCCAAAAGATTTAATCGCTGCGATCGGTCCGGCAGCAACTTGTGAAAATTACGAAATCGGGCAAGACGTGATTGACGCTTTCCGCGAAAAGTTTTCGAATTCCGAACATCTTTTTACGCCGACAAAGGAAAATCACGCGCTGATTGATTTGCACACGGCAAACAAAGAACAGCTTTTAGGCATCGGAGTTCTGCCCGAAAATATCTCGGTCGCACCGCTTTGCACGATGGAACGCACAGATTTGTTTTTTTCCTACCGCAAAGAGAAAAAATTATATGGCAAAACAGGTCGTTTGATGTCGGTCATCGGTAAAATTTAATGTGCTTGCAAAAAAATCATTGACCTGACCTCTGTTTTTTTCTAAAATTTGTTTTCTACTATCAACTTTGGAGATTTAATTTAATGAAGTTACGCTTTTTGTATCTCACGCTTTTCTGCGCGGTTTTGATTCTTACTGTTTCCACGCCGAGTTTGGCGAAGGACACGTGGATAAATGTCCGCTCGAAAAACTTTTTTCTGATCGGCAACGCGAGCGAAAAAGAAATTCGCCAGGTTGCGACCAAGCTCGAACAGTTTCGCGAAACTTTCCGGCTGCTTTTTCCGCGCACCAAATTTAACCAGACGATTCAGACAAATGTCGTCGTTTTCAAAAACGATTCGGCTTACAAACCTTTCAAACCGAAAGGCGCGGACGGCAAACCCGACGAATGGCTTGCCGGATATTTCCAACCCGGCGAAGATGTAAATTACATCACGCTTGCCGCCGGCGGCGACAAAGAAGACACTTACAACACGATTTTTCACGAATACGTCCATTTTTTGCTCGACACGAATTTCGGCAAATCCGAAGTTCCGCCTTGGTTTAATGAAGGTTTGGCGGAATATTATTCAACCTTTAAAATCGAACAAGACCAAAAGGTAACGCTCGGCGGTCTTGAAAATAATCATCTTTATTTGCTCCAGCAAAATCAGTTGATTCCGCTCAAAACCTTTTTCGAGATTAATAATTATTCGCTTCATCAAAACGGAAATCATTCGCGCAGTATCTTTTACGCGCAGGCTTGGGCTTTGATTCATTATCTGGTTCAGGGTAACAACGGCGCGAATACCGGCGCAATGAACAAGTTTCTCAGTCTGGTGATGAGCAATGTCGAGCCGGAAAAAGCCTTTCAGCAAGCCTTTCAATCCGATTATGCGACGATGGAAAAGGCTCTCAAAAAATATGTTTCCCAAAACACCTATCGCGTATCGCTCGCCACATTTAAAAACAAACTCGTTTTCGACACCGAAATGACGACAGTGCCGCTTTCCGAAGCCGAAGCCAACGCATATTTAGGCGATTTGCTTTATCACACGCACGAATATGAAACGGCGGAAATTTATCTGCAAAAAGCCGTTGCGCTCGATGCCGATTCGAGTCTCGCAAACACTTCGCTCGGACTTGTCAAAATGCGGCAGAGAAAATTTGACGAAGCCAGAAAATATCTCGAAAAAGCCATCTCCGGCGACCGGAAAAATCACTTCGCGCACTACAATTACGCATATATTTTGAGCCGCGAAGGAATGGACGAATTCGGTTACGTTTCCAAATTCGCGCCGGAAGCCGTCAAGAAAATGCGCGAATCGCTGCAAAAAGCGATTGCCATTAACCCGAATTTTACCGAAAGCTATCATCTGCTCGGTTTCATCAATCTCGTCAATAACGAAAACTTGGAAGAAACCGTGACGTTCCTGAAAAAAGCCTTAGAGCTACAACCCGGCAATCAGGAATACGCTTTTATCATCGCGCAAATTTATATGCGGCAGGAAAAATATAAGGAAGCCAAAGAACTCGCCGACAAGATTTATAAAACCGCCGACGAACCGAATTTGCGTTCAAAGGCGCAAAATTTGCTGAATTCCCTGAACGAATTTGAAGAGCGCAAGGCTTTTTACGAAAAACAGGAAAAGGATTTGGAAGATAAAGGCATTCGTCCGCCGATTTTGGTTAAAAGAACTGCCGAAAAACCTTTGACCGAAGCCGAGATTGCCAAAATCAAGGAAGAAAACGAAATTAACAGTCTGAACCGCGTCATTCTGAAACCGAAACCCGACGAAAAACAAGCCGTCGGCTATCTCGAAAAAATCGCCTGTGTCAAAGGCGAAATAACCTATACGGTCAAAACCGAGGCGGAAACTTTTACGCTTTCAACCAAAGATTTTTCAAGTCTCGATTTGATGTCAATGATTGAAGAAGCGCAAAATATGGATTTCGGCTGTGATGCCAAGGTTAAGGATTATTTGGCTGTTTTTAACTATCGTCCGACAACGGATGCGAAAGCAAAATCACGCGGAAATCTGATGGCAATTACCTTTGTTCCGAAATTTTTCCGTCTGAAAACCGAAGCGGAAATGAAAGAAGCGCGGCAAGTGATGATTGTCGAAGACGAACCGACCCGCGAAATTCCTCCGCAAGTTCAGGAAGATATGGAGAAAAAACGCCGTGAAGCGATGCTCGAAGGAATCAAACAGACTTTGCGGACACCGCTCGACGGCGAAAAACGCGAAATCGGCATCATCGAAAAGATAGAATGCAGTAATAATTCAGTTTTCTTTTACGCCAAAATCGGAACGCAACCGCTGAAGCTGAAAGCGAAATCTCCGCAAGACGTAAAAATAATGACTTTCACGTCCGATGCCGGCGGATTGCAGTTCGGCTGCGGTGTCAAACCTCCGCCGCTTCCGGCGGTCATCACCTATCGCCCGAAAGACAAAGACGGCGGCGAAATAGTCGCACTCGAATTTGTGCCGAAGAGTTTCAAATTAGACTAAAATCTGCTTTGGCTGGGAGCGCGGGCATCCTTGCCTGCAAGATTGCGAAGTGAAACGAAGCAATCTAAAAAGCGTTCGATTAAAAATCAACTTGAATAAAAGCGCACAGATTACGCCGCTTTTCAAGCGACGTTGCAGGCAAGGATGCCCGCGCTCCCAGCCAATACGCTTTTCTTTTTTTATTGATAGACGAGCAATTTAACTACCGATTTCAGTTTTTATTTTACTCTTGCGGTCAAAGTAACTTCCTTCGTTTTCGGCGCATAACAAACTTCGTCGGTACAAGCCTGATAACGCACCACGGCGCGCACCTTTACGACATTTCCCTTAAAATTCGCCGGAACCGTCAGATTAAACGAGAACGAAACCGTTCCTTCATAAACATTGAGCGTGTCTTCGGAAAACTGAAACTTGCGGTTTTTGCCTCGCGGATAGCCGACCGCACTCGTTTTTGCGCCGACCGCGCTGACTCTGACGCTCGTCGGAATCGCGTATTGACTGTTCGGACGATTGGAATTAACGTGCAATCCGCCCGGAATGCTCAGAACAACCGTGCCTTTGGTCGAACCGCCACGCGAAACCGTTCCGATTGAACCCGTGACAGTTTGTGCATTCGCCGCGCTTTCCGCCAAAAACAATAAGCCTAAAGATAAAATTGCGATTGATAATAATTTTTTCATAATTTTCTGAAACTCGAACGATGAATTGTTTAGAAATTCAAAACGCTTTATTTGACGCGAAAACTCTCGAGAAGTTTTTCCGCTTTTTCCTCGTATTTCTCTTGATAATCTTTTAAAACCGTCATTTCCAAATCGAAAACCTGTTCGTTTTCGGCAATCAATTTGTGATAATAGAGCGTTTCCAAATCATTTTCGCTCTTTTCGCCTTTGAGCAAAAGCGTATTTTTGCCAATCTTTTCTTCCGTCAAAGTTTCGTCAAAAGAGGCTTTGATGTCTTTGCCGATTTCCGCCAGACTTCTGCCCGCCAGAACCTTTAATTTGATTAAACCTTGCCGCGATTTTTCGGCATTTTCTTCCTCGCCGTATTCTTTCGAGAAAGCATAGAACGCCAAAAAGTCTTCATTTTCGACCGGACTCAAAAATCCTTCGGGTTTGACGAGCGAAAACTCGTCCGTTTCAATCGTTTCTTCCGCAAAAGCCGCCGCCGCGCTTTTTTTGATTTTGGTCGAAGTATAAACCATAAGCGCGACAATTATCACGCCGATTATAAGAATTTCCATAAATTTAGAGTGAAAAAGTGAAAAAGACTAAAAGTGAAAAAGTTTTGTTTATTTTTAATGAAGCTAACTTTTTCACACTTTCACATTTTCACATTTTCACTTTCCAATCTGCACTAAATTCGGTTCCGATTTTGCTGCAAGCTGTCCGCAAGCCGCGTAAATATCGCGTCCGCGCGGCGTTCGCAAATAAGCCGAAACGCCTTTTGATTCCAAAACATCTTTGAACCGCTGAATTTGCTCACGGCGCGGCGGATGATATTCGAGCGGTTCGGCAGAATTATGAGCGATCAGATTGATTTTCACCCGCGTTAAATCGTATCTGTCCAAAAGATTCGCCAAATCGAGCGCGTGTTCGTCCGAATCATTGACACCGCCGAGCAGAACGTATTCAAACGTAAAGCGTTCGCCGCGCCGCAGAGATTTTTGAAATTCCTGCGCCGCCGCAAAAAGTTCTTCGATGTTCCAACGCTTATTGATCGGCATCAGTTTGTCGCGCAGTTCGTCGTTCGGCGCACTCAAAGAAATCGCCAGATGCGGTCGTTTTTCGAGCTTTGCAAATTCATAAATCTTCGGCACGATTCCGGCAGTCGAAATCGTCACGCGGTTCGGCACTATAAATAACCCTTGCGCGTCCGACATTATTCCCAAAGCCTTGATTAAATTCTCGAAATTCAAAAACGGCTCGCCCGCGCCCATTCCGACGAGATTTGTGCCGTGCGGCGTTTCTTTGCCGACTCCGTAAACGTCATTGAGAACAATAATTATCTGCTCGACAATCTCGCCCGCCGTCAGATTTCTGAGTAATCCGAGCTTTGCCGTCAAACAAAAATCACATTTGAGCGGACAGCCCGATTGCGACGAAAAACAAATCGTGTCGCGGTTTTCAGTCGGAATGAAAACGGCTTCGACGGGCAAATTATCGTGTGTTTTCATCAAAAAGCGGCGCGTTCCGTCGGTCGAAACATAGCGCGATTCGACCTTTAAAGTCGAAGCCGTTGCGCTTTCATTCAGTTTTTCACGAAAGTTTTTGGGCAAATCGGTCATCTCGTCAAACGTCTGCAACCGCCGTTCGTGCAAGCCTTTAAAAATCTGTTTCGCACGATATTTCGGCTCGCCGATGTCTTGGACAAATTCGGCAAGTTCGTCGGTTGTTAAAGCTGTGAGATGAATTTTTTCACTCATGACAATGCTATTTTACCGTAATTCGCCGTGACAAACGAATTTTGCGTAAATTATGCTAAGATCATCAAAAATCGTTCGCGGAAAAATCTATGAAAAACAAAACGCTGGTCGGTGCAATTATTGCTTTAATCATTATTCTCTGCGCTATCTTTTTTTGCTTCCGGCTTGGCAAATCAGCTTACGATTGGATTCGCGGAACGAATGAACCGGCTGTCAGTCAGCCGACCAACCAACCGCAAACGCCTTCGAATAATCCGACTTCGCCCGAACAGGCGCAACAAATTTATCTCGCGCTCGGAAATCCGTCGAATGCTTCGCTTTCCGATCCGAATAATTATCTGCTGACCAATAATTTTATGGTCATTTCCTACAACCGCGACAGAGGAATTCCGAATTGGGTCGCGTGGCGCGTCAGCAAAGCCGATTTGGGAAGTCTCGACCGCGAAGATGCGTTTCGTCCCGACGACCGTCTGCCGAAAGGCTGGACGCGCATCACGCCTACGGATTACACGGGCAGCGGTTACGACCGCGGACACGTTTGTCCGAACGCCGACCGATATTCCAGCCGTGAAGCCGCCGATTCGACGTTTGTGATGACGAATATGACTCCGCAAACAGGTGATTTGAATCGCGGACCGTGGCAGAAACTCGAAGCCTATCTGCGAAGTTTGGTCAATCGCGGAAGCGACGTTTATATCTATGCCGGAGTTTATGGCGAGAAGGGAAAAATTAAAAAGAAAGTGACAATTCCCGCAAACAATTGGAAAATCGCGGTCGTTGTTCCCGCCGGAACACCCGTTTCCGCGATCAACGAAAATGCGCGGGTCATCGCGGTTGATATGCCGAATGTCAAAGGCATCAAAAACGCCGATTGGCAGGTTTATCGCACGAATGTCCGCGAAATCGAAAAAGCGACGGGCTACAATTTGCTTTCGAGTCTGCCGCAAAATGTGCAGGACGCGCTCGAAACAAAAACCGACAACATCAACAATTGAAACCCGAAAAAATTCTCTGCGTAAAAAACGCATTATGAGAAAAAATCTTTTGCTGACGTTCTTTATCGTTTTATTTCTTTCATTTAACTCGTTGGCGCAAACAACCGAAACCAAAGAAGCCAATCCGGCAGACGTTGCTTCGATAGACGCGATTATGAAAGCCGTCTATGACGTGATTTCGGGCGATGCGGGCAAAACACGCGATTGGGACAGATTCCGCACGCTTTTTCATAAAGATGCGCGAATGATTCCGTCGGGCAAAAATCCGACCACCGGCGTAACGAGCGCACGCGTTCTTTCACCCGAAGATTACATCAAACGCGTCGAACCCGTTTTTGCCAAAGAAGGTTTTTACGAACGCGAAAAAGCGCGGCGCGTCGAAATTTACGGCAACATCGCACAGGTTTTTTCAACCTACGAATCTTTCCGAAGCCTTTCCGACAAAAAGCCTTTTATGCGCGGCATCAACAGTTTCCAACTTCTCAACGACGGAAAACGCTGGTGGGTCATCACGATTTTCTGGCAAGGCGAAACCGCCGACAATCCGATTCCGAAAAAATATCTGAAAAGCAAAAATTAAGAGTTTGCCTACGAAACATACGAAAAAAACGAAAATAAAACCAGAAAAATCTTTTTTCTTTTTTTTCGCCTGTTTCGTGCGTTTCGTAGGCAATAACATTTTTACTTGACAATATAAATTAACGGCGTTAAGTTATATTTCGTGGTAAGCAGAAACAGACGACAAAGCGACAAAGAAAATCTGCGGCAGGAAATAATGGACGCGGCGCGGGAGATGTTTGTCGCGGAAGGCTACGCAAATGTTTCGATGCGGAAGATTGCCGATAAAATCGGCTATTCACCAACGACAATCTATCTTTACTTCAAAGACAAAAGCGATTTGGTTCATCAAATCTGCGAACAGACCTTTGCGCGTCTGGCACAAAATATCAAAGCCATTCAACAACTTTCCGATAATCCTCTGGAAAAACTCCGAAGCGGTTTGCGCGAATACATCCATTTCGGCTTGAAGCATCCGAGCCAATACGAAATCGTTTTTATTTCACCTTTGCCAATTAATGTCGAAGGTAGTTTTGAAGATTCAAACGGCAAGATTGCATTTGATACAATGATTTCCGTAGTTGGCGAATGTGTTTCCGCGAACCTTTTGAAACACAACAACATAGAGTTAATCAGCCAGACGCTTTGGGCAGGAATTCACGGCGTTACATCGCTCCTGATTCAGCACGGCGGTTTTCCATTTGTCGAACGCGAAATATTGATTGACAGCGTGATTGACACTTTAATTTCAGGTATCAAAGCCTGAAAAAATTTTGAGTTTGAACTTAACAGCGTTATTTTAGGAGATAAATTATGACGGCAGACAAAATATTTTCGATTGCAAATCTGATTGCGATGCTTAGTTGGATAATTTTACTGATTGCGCCGCGCTTTGTCGTGACGCGCAAAATCATTCTTTCGGGCGCGATTCCGCTTCTTTTATCGGTCGCGTATTTGATTTTGATTGTAATGTTTTTCGGGAAAGCGGACGGCGGCTTTGATTCACTGGCGAATGTCATGAAGCTCTTTACGAACGAATGGGCGGTTCTCGCGGGTTGGATTCACTATCTCGCGTTCGATTTGTTCGTCGGCATTTGGGAGGTGAAAGACTCGCAAGAAAGAGGAATTTCGCACTGGTTCGTGATTCCGTGTTTGGTTTTGACGTTTTTGTTCGGACCAATCGGCTTTTTGCTTTACAGCATTTTGCGGTTTTTCTTGAGCAAGGAGCTAAAAAATGATTAAGGAATTATTTGAACGGCAACGCGTTTTGATGATTGCAGGCGCAGTTTCTCTCGTGTGTTTTGTGATTTTGGCGGTTATTTCGCCGTTTGATTCGACCGAGATTTTAGGCATTAATCGCTGGATCAAACCGATGAAATTTTTCGTTTCGATTGCGATTTTTCTCTGGACGGTCGCAATTTATCTGAAATTCTTGAACGGCTACAAAAAATCGGCTCGCGTTATTTCGTGGGGAATGATTTTGATATTTTTGATTGAAATGATTATCGTCGTCGGGCAAGCGGTACGTGGGACGACTTCGCATTTCAACGTCAAAAATTCGTTTGACGGAATGCTTTTTGCGGTCATGGGTTTGGCAATCTTCTTGAACACAATTCTTGCCGCGTATCTGCTTTATCTGTATTTCAAGGCGGAAATTGATTTGCCGAAATCAATTGTTTGGGGAATGCGTTTGGGATTGATTTTGTTTCTTGCATCGAGTTTTGAAGGCGCGTATATGTCGGCGCATCTCAGCCACGCGGTTGGAGTTGCAGACGGCGGAAAAGGTTTGCCGCTTGTAAATTGGTCCACAACAGGCGGCGATTTGCGCGTCGCGCATTTCTTCGGAATGCACGCTTTTCAAGCCGTGCCGTTTTTCGCTTACACGCTCGAAAAATATAAAGTAAAATCGGCAACTGTCGGAACATTTGTATTTGCGATTATTTATTTCGCGGTCTTTACGGCAGTTTTCGTGCAAGCATTACTCGGCAAACCGCTTTTCGCCGGAGTGTAAAAATTTTTCTGCCTACGAAACACACGAAATATACGAAAACCGAAGAAGGATTGAAAAGGAAAGGCTTACGGGAACTATTACGAAACACACGAAATATACGAAAACTCTCGATGGCTTGTTTTAATTTTCGTGCTTTTCGTGTGTTTCGCAGGCAGAATGTTTTAAGATAACTGCAATGGCAGAATACATTTTGGAACGCGAACAGATTATTGAACGCCCGCGCGAGGAAGTTTTCGACTTTTTCGCCGACGCGGGAAACTTGGAGCGCATTACGCCGCCCGAACTGAATTTTCAGATCACCACGCCGCAGCCGATTGATGTTAAAAAAGGCGTGTTGATTGATTATCAGCTAAAACTGCGCGGCATTCCGATAACGTGGAAAACTGAGATTACGCAATGGAATCCGCCGTGTTCATTTGTTGATTCCGCGCTGAAAAGCCCGTATAAACAATGGATTCACCTGCATACTTTTGAAGAAGGCGCACGAGGCGAAACGATTATGAAAGACATCGTGCGCTATCGCCTGCCGCTCGAACCGCTCGGCGACATCGCGCTTTTTTACGTCAAAAAAGAGTTGAAATATATTTTTGATTACCGCTACAAAGTAATTGAGGAAATTTTCGGCGAATAAGTCAGAGCCGCCTGCGGTAGCGGGTGGTTGAAGATCGTCGTTTAAAATTTCAAATATTAGCTTAAACCGCCCGCTACCGCAGACGGTTCTGACATTATCTTAAAACTCGATCCAATCGGTCGGTTGTTTGTGGTATGAAATCGTAATGCGCGTTTCAGCTTTGAAGAAATTCGGGCGCATTTGAAGTGCAGTTTCTGCCATAAGGCGGGCGAGATGCGGTTCGTTGGCGCGTTGCGAGAGATGTGCGAGGACGATTTCGCGTGCCGCGCCGTCGAAATCGTTGGTCAGCCATTCGGACAAATCTTCGTTTGAAAGATGTCCGGTGCGCGAGAGGATTCTCTGCTTTAGATCCCAACTGTAGATCGGGCAAGTTTTGAGCATATCGCGTGAATGATTCGATTCGACAACGATGCAATCACAGCCGCGCAGTTTTTCTTTGATGAGCGTTGTGACGTGACCGAAATCCATTAAAGTAGCAATTCTGACACCTTCTTTTTTAGCGACGAAGCCGAAATTGTCGGCGGCATCGTGCGGAACGCTGAAAGGCTCGAAATCAATATCGCCGATGCGGAATTCTTTGCTTGATTCGATTTTGACGGTGCGGTTTTTTAAAACGTCGCGGCGTTTGACGGCTTCGCTTTCGCCGTTTTGGATACCTTTGCGCGTTCCGTAATATGAATCTTCGGTCGCTTCGGAGATAAAAACAGGGCAATTGACGGATTTGAGCAAGACGCGCAAACCGCCCGCGTGGTCGGAATGTTCGTGCGTGATTAAAACGCCGTCGAGCTTGGCGGAATCTTCGCCGACCGTCGCGATGCGTTCGAGCAATTGCTTCGCGCTCATTCCGGCATCAACCAAAACCCGTGTTTTTTCGGTCGCAATCAGAACGGCATTGCCCGTCGAACCGCTTCCGAGAACTGTAACTTTCATTTTTTATTTGTTGCCTGCGAAACATACGAAATAAACGAAAATATTAAAAAATTCTTTGAATTTATTTTAGCGTATTTCGTATGTTTCGCAGGCAAATATTATTTTTTCTTCTCTCTAACCTTTGGGCGCAAAACATTTCCGACAACGCATGTCACCAATGAATCGGGCGCGATTGTTCCGAGAACCGCGCCGATGTAATTCGCAATTCCCGAAATGACCAAGGGCTTCTTTCGTTTCACGGCTTTCAAGGCTTTTTCGACGACGGCTTCGGGCGTTTGCATTCCTTTTGCCGAGAACGGAACGGCTTTCGCGGCGGCGAAAAAGTTTGTTTCGGTCGGTCCCGGGCAAACTGCCGTAACGGTTATGTTGTGCAGACGGTTTTCTTCGGCAATCGCTTGCGAAAACGATGTGACGAAGGCTTTCGTCGCGGCGTAGGTTGCCATAAACGGAATCGCCTGAAAGCTCGCGGTCGAAGAAACGTTGATAATCACGCCTTTTTTCTGTTCGCGCATTTTCGGCAAATAACGATGCGTGAGCGCGACGAGCGCGGAGATATTCAGGTCAATCATCTGAAGTTCGTGGTTCAAATCGAGTTCGGCAAAATCGCCCATCGAACCGAATCCGGCGTTATTTATCAGCCATTCGACTTCGAATCCGTGTTTTTCGGTTTCTTCAAAAAGTTTCGTATCGGCTTCAAATTCAGTCAAATCGAGCGCAACGTAATGCGCGACAATGCCGTGTTGAAGCATCAATTCATCGCACAATTCGTGCAATTTCGGCTCGGAACGCGCCACGAGAACGAGATTATGTTTTTCTTCCGCCAATTTTCTGGCAAACGCTTCGCCGATTCCGCTCGACGCGCCTGTGATGAGCGTAAATTTCATAAATCTATTTCTTTAATCTAAACAACTCTTTACTATAAAACATTTAGAGACAACACCGAAAATAAATAAAGTTTGCCGTGTCTAAATTTTTAGTTGTTCTGCTGCCGTCTTTATCATTTTGCGGAAAAAGATATTGACCGTCAAACTTTTGCGTCCGATAGGCTAAAATGTTTCATACTTTTTCTTTTTCGATTAAGGATTTACATCGTTAAAAAGGCTGTTTATAAATTTGGTAGTGAACTAAAAGTAATGCTTTGAAAATTGCTTTATCGAAACAAAAAACGTCATCGCCGGGAGCGCACGCATCCCTGCGTGCTGAGCGCGCGAGCGCGAATAAATTGCGCTGAATGTCAATTCAAGATTGAGTAACGCTTTCACGCCGCTTTCCAAGCGACGTTGCACGCAGGGATGCGTGCGC
>JANODL010000008.1:0-46623 GCA_031412675.1 Acidobacteriota bacterium
ACCCAAATTTATGCAAAAGCCAAAATTACTTGACCAAGTGCGAAATTTGATGCGTCTGCGGCATCTGAGCCATAAAACCGAACGCGCTTATGTTTCCTATATTCGGGAGTTTATTTTGTTTCAAGATAAACGACATCCGAAAGATATGGGCGCGGACGAGGTGCGCTCTTTTTTGACTCATTTGGCGGTCGAGGGAAATGTTGCCGCCGCGACTCAGAATCAGGCGTTTGCCGCGCTGCTTTTTCTTTATCGTAACCCCTCATTTCGGGATAAGACCGGAGCGCAGGCTGCCAGCCTGCCACGCCGCTTGCAAAGCGGTGTCACGAACTTTGCTTTTCAGTAATCTTGAATAAATTCGGAGGTTGTCAGCGTTTTTCAAACGCTTGCAGGCTGGCAGCCTGCGCTCCGTTTGGCAAATTCCTTATCCCGAACTGAGGTTATCGTAATGTTTTGAACAAATCGCTCGACAATCTCGAAAACGTGGTGCGTGCCAAGCGTCCGAAGCGGTTGCCCGATGTTTTGACCAAAGACGAGGTTTCGCGCGTTCTCGCTTTTTTGCGCGGCGAAGAATGGCTTGCGGCAAATCTGCTCTACGGCGCGGGTTTGCGGCTGATGGAACCTCTGCGCTTACGCGTCAAGGATTTGGATTTTGAATATCGCCAAATTACCGTGCGCGACGGCAAGGGCGCGAAAGACCGCGTTACGGTTTTGCCCGAAAAAATTATTGCGCCGCTCGAACGCCATCTCGTTCGTGTGCGCCAACTTCACGAAGCAGATTTGCGGCTCGGTTTCGGCGAAGTTTATCTGCTGTTCGCGCTCGAGAGAAAATATCCGAAAGCCAATCGGGAATGGATTTGGCAATACGTTTTTCCCGCCGCCAAGCGTTCGTTTGACCCGCGTTCAAACAAAGAACGGCGGCATCACCTGCTTCCGGCGGCGATTCAACGCGCCTTTAAAAATTCAATCGAACAAACCGACATCCACAAAAAAGCCAGCCCGCACACTTTGCGTCATTCGTTTGCGACGCACTTGCTCGAAAACGGCTACGACATTCGCACTTTGCAGGAACTTCTCGGACATAAAGACGTGCGGACGACGCAGGTTTATACGCACGTGATCCAAACCAACCGGCTCGGCGTGAAAAGCTCTCTGGACGTTTGATTTTATTTGACGGTTTTTGCTTCCGCTTTGTCCGGCGCAGTCGAACGGTCAATCGCTTCGTCTTCGACTTCGCCGCCTTTGCTGATTGGAATTTCCGTCGGGTTATGATAATGAATTCCGCGTTCTTCGCTGTCGAGCAATTCTTTCGGAATGAGGATTCGCTGCGACGAAGACGGCGGCGGCGTGTAGCCCGGATAATCAACGCGGGAATGATAGATGGCGACGAGCGATTTGATCATTGATTCACGAATCATGGTCAATTCTCTGAGCGTTAGATCGCATTCGTCTAATTGGTCGTCCGACAAAATCGCGTCAATGATTTTGGTCACGATAAAACGGATGTTTTCGGGATTCGGTTCGTCGAGCGAACGCGCCGCTGCTTCGCAGGAATCGGCAATCATCATGATCGCGGATTCCTTAAATTGCGGTTTCGGTCCCGGGTATCGAAAATCGTTTTCCGAAATTTCATCCTCCCGGCGCGCCTCGGCTTGCGCTTTTTTGAGGAAAAAATGAAGTGTCCGCGTGCCGTGATGCTGCGGGATAAAATCAATAATGCGTTGGGGCAAACCGATTTCCTTTGCCAGTTTTACGCCGTAGTTGACGTGGCTGATGATGATTTTCGCAGATTGAGTCGGCTTGAGTTTGTCGTGCGGATTTTTGCCTAACTGGTTTTCGACAAAATGTTCGGGCGCGGCGGTTTTGCCGATGTCGTGATAAAGTGCGCCGATTCTGGCGAGCAGTCCGTTTGCGCCGACAATGCGGCAGGCTTCTTCGGATAATTGTCCGACGGCGTGGCTGTGCTGGTTCGTTCCCGGCGCACGAAGCGCGAGCTGTCCGAGAACGGGCAAATCGGCGTTTGAAAGTTCGAGAAGTTTAACATCCGTTAAAATTCCGAAAATTGATTCGCAGAGCGGAAGCATCACGGCGGTCACGGCGGCAGTTATCAAACCGTTTATCAAACCGAAGGCGATTGCCGATAAAATCGTGTTCAAAATAAACGGTTGCTGTGTGTAGCCGATTAAGGCGATTGCCGCACAGACGCTCGCCAGACCGACGAAAACACCCGCAATCGTCACGGATTGGCGCGAACGATAACGACCGATTCCATAAACCGCAACCGCCGAAGCGATTGCGCCGAAAAGCACGAATTCAAGACTTTTCGGGGCAAGCAAACCGGCAATCAAGGCAAGAAAAAGTCCCGTAAAAAGCGCAGTTCTCCGGTCTGCTAGCAACGTCATCAAAAGGCTGCCCGTCGCAAACGGAATCGCAAAAGACCAAAGCGTCGGATCATTGAGCGGCGGACTCGGATTTTGCGCGGAGGTATATTCGGCGAGCCGAAAAAATATCGCCATAATCGTGGTTTGAATGACGATGATAAAACCGAACAGCGCGAAGGTTTTTTCTTCCGATAAGGTCAGCCGTGTTCCGACCTGATTATGTTGAATAAATTTCCACGCGACCCAATAAAGCGCGGAAATAATCGCCAAAAGCCCGAAAAATCGGTTGACCTGACGGCTCGATTGGCTGTAACTGCGAATCGCGGCGATTTTTGAAAGAACTTCCGAAGTAATGATGTCGCCGCCGTCCACTATTTTCTGCGTTCGTTTGAGCGAGATCGTAACGGGCGGAATCTGGTTCGCGGCGGAATCCCGCATCGAATCGGTTGCCGCGCTGTCGTAATAAATGCTCGGTTCGACGAGCGATTCGGTCGCCGTATAAAACGCTTCGGTTTCCTTCGGCGAAAGACTTCTGATTGAACCGAGCCGTTCTTTGAGCCTGTTGCGCGCCGCCGAAAGCGGAATCCAGTTTGATTCGGGCATCGAAACCTTCTGGTCAACATTCGGTTTTGAACGGTCAATCACCGAAACTTCGCCTTGAAAAAACTGCCTGTCCGAATCGTCGTAAATATAACCCGACGCACTTTCGCGCAGTGCGCTCATCACCGTATCGAGTTCGTTGCGGCTGAAATTTCTTGCCGCGAGAATTGTTCCGACTTCCGCGCCGCCCGCGCCAATCCAATGCGTTTCGGCTTTTGAATCCGAGTTTGACTGTTTGGAGTTCGTTTTTTCGTTTGCATTGTTCGAGGTTTCGCCGTGTCGTTGGAGCTTTTCCCACGCCGACAAAAATCTTTGGACGGATTGCTCGGATTTGTTTGATTCAAGGCGGAAAATCGGCGCAATCTTTTCGCGGACGGTTTTTCGCCTTGCTTCGGTCGCATCATTATCAACGACCGTAATATCGGCGGGCGAAATAATGCTTTCGCGGGCAATGTCGCCTTCCTTATATTGTTCGCCCGCCGTGCGCCAGAGCGGATTGTTGATTAAAAGACTCGTCAGGATGCAAAGAAAGGCAAAACCCGCCCAAAATCTTTGAGCGGCTGTGAAATTTTCAAAAGTCCGCGATAAATATTTCGTTATCGTTTTGCGGATTTTCGTAAATGGTGATGCCATTTCCGGCAAACGCTTGCTCATTCTTTTCAGGTTCCGAGTTTCAAGTTTCAAGTTTCAGGTTAAATTAAAGAACTTGAAACCTGAAACTTGAAACTTGGAACGGTCAAAATCTCTCCAATCTTTTCAACTAACGATTTTAATGTTCGGGGTTGGATAGCTGAAATTGACACACATTCATAGCTCTTGTCAATTTCAATCTGCCTTTCAAGCGCATTTCTTGAATCCTCGTCCAATAAATCCGTTTTATTTAAAACGATAATTTGAGGAATTTCATTCAATTTCAGATCGAGCAAAATCTTTTCGACCGATTCGATTTGCGCCAACGCGTTCGGGTTCGCCGCGTCAACGACGTGAACGAGCAAATCGCTGTCGGAAATTTCTTCGAGCGTGGCGCGGAAAGCGGCGACCAACGCTACGGGCAAATCGCGGATAAATCCGACCGTGTCGTTGATGATAACTTCCTGTTCGTATGGAAGCCGCAAACGGCGCGATGTCGGGTCTAAAGTCGCAAACATTTTCTTTTCCGCATAAACTTTGCTGTCGGTCAAAGTATTCAAAAGCGTTGATTTTCCGGCGTTCGTGTAGCCGACGAGCGAAATTATCGGAACATTTTTTTGAACGCGATGTTTGCGCCGTTCTTGTCGTTGACGCGAAAGATTATCAACCTGTTTTTCAAGCTGCGAGATTTTATCACGCACACGGCGACGGTCGGTTTCGAGCTTTGTTTCACCGGGTCCGCGTCCGCCGATTCCGCCCGCAAGCCGCGAGAACGCCGAGTTTTGACCTTGAACCAATCGCGGCAGAAGATATTTGAGTTGCGCGAGTTCGACCTGTAATTTTCCTTCACGCGATTGAGCGCGTTGGGCGAAAATGTCGAGAATCAATTGCGGTCGGTCAATGACTTTCAAATCCGTGATTTCGGAAATCGAACGCACCTGCGACGGCGAAAGTTCGGTGTCGAAAACAATCAAATCCGCGCCGAGACGCATCGAACGCACCAGTAATTCTTCAAGTTTTCCACGCCCGAGAACGGTTTTCGGGTCAATTTTTTGACGGCGTTGAATGATTTTATCCAAAACGACCGCATCAGCCGAAAGCGTTAATTCTTCGAGTTCGACCATTGATTCTTCGGCTTCCGAAATATAACCCGTCGTTGCGCCGACTAAAATTACGCGGTCGCGGTTGGTCTGACGATTTCGCGCCGTTCCGCGATTTCGCGCCATTTCGTTTTCGAGCGAATTTATCAGACCGATAAAATCCGTATTGAGCTGCGACGGAATATTCGGTTCGAGAAACTCATATGGCAGCGACTGGCTTTCGGTTTCGAGCTTTTCGGCGGTCGAAGGCACGAGATGCGCCGAATAAACCAGATCGGGCAAACCCGTTTTTTCGTTGACCTGAATGATTGACATCAAATCGAGCCGCAAAAGCGCAAGGTCGGTAAGATCGTCCTGCGTCAATTTCTCGCCGTTGAGATGCGTGTGAACACAGCGCAGACCGCGAAAGCGTTCCTGCGACACACGGGCGCGACCGAAATCGGGCATTTCGATTTGCTTGGCGTTGCCGACCATCACATATTCGACTTGTCCTTTGCGGTTTAAGAGAATGCCGATTTGTCTGCCCGTTTCAAATGAAATTTCGGTTAATTGCCGCGCCAGTTCGGGTGAAACGATTTGTTCGGGCGCGACGCGACGCGTTCCGAGACGTTCGATGCGGCGAAGTTGATTATGCTTTAACCCTTGTGTGAAACCGTGAATATTACTGATAAAACAAAACCTCCAATTTCGGTAATTATAACATAATGACAGTCGTGAGTCGTGAGTCGTGAGTCGTGAGTCGTGAGTCGTGAGTCTTTTGTTTTGAACCGGAGTATTGGAACTTGGAACTTGAAAGTTGGAACTTGAAACTCAGATTGCCATAACGGGCAGAGCATCGTAAAATACAAGTTTTGAATCGGAGAAAAATAATGAGCAAAGCAGGCAGAATCATTTCCATCCAGCCGCCTTACGCGATTTCGGGTGGAGAAATCTCAATCGAATGCGAAGGTTTTCAGATCAACGCGGACAACGAATACGGCGTTTATTTCGACGGTCAGAAAGCACGGCTCGTCGGCGCGTCTTCTGACCGGGTTTTGGCGATTGTTCCCGCGGATTTCGATACGACGAATGTCGAAGTTCACCTCGAAAACGGCGGCGAGAGAAGCGAATCCGTGAATCTCATCGTCGGTAAAAAACTCGCGGACGAGATGCACATCGTCGCTAATCCGGCGATTGACCCGAAAGACGATTCGCTGATTTTGACGCGCTCGGGTTCACGCGGACAGCATCTGCCGGTAACACTTTTTAAACTCGAAAAAGACGGCTACGTCGAGGAATTATCAGCCGATCTGATGAATCCGACGGGCATCGCGTTTGACCCGAAAGGCGCGTTTTTCGTGACGAATCGTTCGGAGGGGGAAGTTTGCCGGATCGAGCGCGGCGAGGAGATAATTCCGTTCTCGACCGGCTTGGGCATTGCGACGGGCATCGCTTTTGACCGCGAAGGCACGATGTTTGTCGGCGACCGCAGCGGGACGATTTTCCGCATCTCGGATTTCGGCAATCCCGAAGCCTTTGCGACGCTCGAACCGTCCGTTTCGGCGTATCATCTGGCATTCGGCATAGACGGAAGACTCTTTGTGACCGCGCCGGGACTGGCGAGTTTCGATTACGTTTATGCGATTGATAAAGCGGGTTTCGACTCGAAATTTTATCGCGGACTCGGCAGACCGCAAGGCTTGGCGTTCGACCGCAACGGCAATTTATACGTTTCGGCGTGTCTTGCCGGCAAGCGCGGCATCGTCCGCATCACGCCCGACGGCGAAAAAGCTGAAATCTTCGTCGCCGGAAATAACGTCATCGGCTTATGCTTTACGCGTCAAGGCGAAATGATCGTCGCCACCACCGAAGCCGTTTTCAGTCTACCGCTCGGAATCTACGGAACGCTTTTGGATTAAATTTGGTATTGAACAGAGAGTCAGGCTGTTCGAGATTCTCTCACGGTGACTCAAAAAGAAAAGCGTGGTTCGCCGGGAGCGCACGCATCCGTGCGTGCTACGCCGCTTGAAAAAGCGGCGTAAAAGCGTTGTTTAATCTTGACTCGACATTCAGCGCAATGATTCGCGCTCTCACGCTCAGCACGCACGGATGCGTGCGCTCCCGGCGATGACGTTTTTGGTTTCGATAAAGCAATTTTCAAAGCATTACTTTTAGTTCACAACCATATAATTAAAGTTATCTTGTTTTTATGCGAAAAGTTTCGATTATCGGTGTCGGCAGAGTTGGCGGAGCTTTGGCAATTGCCTTGTCGCGGAAACATTTTGTCATCGAGAATCTGGTTGTCAGAAATGAGGAAACGGCGAACAAGGTTGCTCAAATTATCGAGCCGAAACCCGAAATTCTAACCTTAAAAAATCTTACGAACCTTTCATCGGAAATAGTTTTTATCGCGGCGCAGGATTTTGAAATCGAAAACGCCGCCAAAAATCTCGCCGAAAAGCTGAAAAAATCAAAGCCAATCGTATTTCACACGAGCGGTTCGCTTTCGTCCGAAGTCTTAAATTCTTTGAAAGAAATCGGCTGCCGCACGGGTTCGATTCATCCGCTCGTTTCTTTGAGCGATGCGGTTTTGGGCGCGGAACGATTTAAAGATGCGTATTTTTGTCTCGAAGGCGATGCGGAAGCCGTCAAAACGGCGCAAAATATCGTCGCGGATTTGGGCGGAAAACCATTTTCCATCGAAACTAAATTTAAAACTTTGTATCACGCTTCGGCGGTCACGGCGTGCGGTCATCTCGTCGCGCTGATTGATGTTGCTATCGAAATGCTCGAAAAATGCGGGCTGGACAAGAATCAAGCCAAAGAAGCTCTGCTTCCGTTGATCAAAAGCACGGTCGAAAATCTCGAAGTTCAAACGACTGCCGAAGCTCTGACAGGAACTTTTGCGCGTGCCGATGTCGAGACTTTTGAAAAACATCTCGCCGCGCTCGATGAAAATGTTTCGGGCGAAGCGCGGGAAATCTATCTGCAACTTGGCGCACGTTCGGCGCATCTTGCAAAAGGACAAAACGCAAACGCAGAAAATCTGCAAAAAATTCTTGATAAAATTTCGTTAGCGAAAAAGAATTTCAGGTGCTAAAATAAAACATATTTGATTAAAAAGTTAGATATGGTGAATAAAACGGAAGAATTTCAAAAAGAAAGAGAGATTTTTTTGGAGCATATCCAAAAAGCCGGTCTGCGCCGCACGTCGCAGCGCGATTTGATTTTGGAAATGTTTCTGAAAACCGAAGACCATCTTTCGAGCGAAGACCTTTACTGGCTTGTCCAAAAGCAAGACCCGAGCGTCGGGCATACGACGGTTTATCGAACTTTGAAACTTTTGGCGGAAGCCGGTTTAGCGCGTGAAGTGCGTTTCGGCGACGGGAAAACTTATTACGAACATCATTATAATCACGAACATCACGATCATCTGATTTGCACCGAATGCGGCAAGATCATCGAATTTTTCTCGGCGGAAATTGAAGATTTGCAGGACAAAATGGCGGAAAAATACGGATTTCGGCTGACGAATCACAGTTTGCGGATGTGGGGCGTTTGCGAAAATTGTCAGAAACGCACCGTCGAACTGCAAAATTCGGCTTCGGGAGCGCAGCCGCGGGTGCGTGTGAAAACAGTAGTTAATTGATTCCAGATTCCAGATTCCAAATTCAAGATTTGGAGTCTGAAAAATAATCTTGAATCTTGAATCTTGAATCTCGAATTAAAATAAAAATGGAAGCAGAACTCAAATTTGAAAAAGAAAATATCAACGGAATCGCGGTTGTCGGCAGTTATTTAATTGATGCGGCAAAGCGTTTGGGAGTCGAAATTCACGACGATTGCGGGCGATTAGGCTTGTGCGATTCCTGTGCGGTAACGGTCAAGCGAGGCGCGGAATTTTTGTCCGAACCGACTAAAGCCGAACTGGAACAACTATCCGAAGACAGACGTAAGCAAGGTGATCGCTTATCATGTCAGGCAAAAATTGCCAAAGAAGGAGAAATTGTCATAATAACGCACGAAAAAAAGGACGAACGTCCCTCGGAAGAACGCAAACACGAAGAATACCGCAAGGAATTTGAAGAGCTTCCGCTCGAGAAAAAAATCTCGCGGCTGATGGAATTCGAAGCCGTCGCTTTGAATGAAACTCTGTCTTATATTCTCAATTCGCCATATACGATCGGCGGAAAAGTCGTGGATATTTTGAGCGATTTCGGCTTTAAAATTGAAAAACAAGCCAAGCAAGCCAAAACGCCCGAAGAACATAAGGAAGAAAAAACCAAAGAGCCGGAAGCGAAAAAAACTCATACGAAACGGACTAAAAAACGCGCCGCCGAGAATGACATTTCGTAATTTCCTAAGCAAATAAAGTGAGCGAAAATACACAACTGGCAGAAAAAAGACCGACCGAATTAATCAAGGAAAAGTCGCAATATGCGATTGCCTTCGGGGTGATTGCGATGATGCTTTACATCACGGGATTTCCGCTTTTCGTTATTTTTTTCTTCGGCATTCTCGCCTTTTTTATCTGGAAAACCCTTTCTGCGCCGACGCACAACGGGACACGCGAAATTTTTCAATTTTATTTGCTCGCCAACGATATTTTGCGCGACGACGAACGGCGTTGGTACGGCTTTGAAATTCACGAAGTAATTGCGCTGGGTGAAAGGATTTTGAAATATATGAAAGGTGCGCCGCCGCTCGTTTATTTCACGCTCGGCGCACTTTACAACAAAATCGGCGATCATCAATCCGCCGAAAAACAACTTGCTTACGTGGTTGAAAACGACACTTCCGACGAAAAAACTTATGTTTATCCGTCGCCCGAATTGCGTGCGTATGTCAAAACTCTGCGGAAAATCGAACGCGAACCGGCGGAAGCTCCGCTGATGTCGTCAGCCGTTCGCGCTCTCGAACGCGCCCGCCGAAACCGTGCCAAATCGCTGCTCGAGAACAGTCGCGATGCGATTCGGCAATCCGAATTCAAAAAGGTCGAAGTCGAACTCGAACGCCGCAATCAGAAAGAATTGCCCGAACAAACTCAGCCGAAACAGTTTGTTTCGATTGTCTCGGAAACGGTTCAGAAAGAAATCGAGCATCAGAAACAAAAACAAATCTCCGACGAAGAAAAAGCCGAAACCCGAAACGGCAACGACGCGCCGAAAAAAGAAAAACGCAAAACGCAAAAATCCAACGAAGACGCTTTCGGCAACCGCAAACCGATTTCCGAAGTTCTGCACGATATTTACGACAGTAAATAAAGTAAAAGTAAAAAGGCAAAAGTTTAAGAAATCGTTTCTGAACTTTTGCCTTTTTACTTTTTACTTTTTACTTTAGAAGATATGCTTTCTGCTGAAATTATTGCGATTGGTTCGGAACTTCTGACTCCCGAAAAAACAGATACAAACGGGCTTTGGCTGACGGGAAAACTCAACGAAATCGGGATTGAGGTCAAACTCAAAACGATTGTCGGCGACGATTCTTTGCGGCTCGAAGAAACCATCAAAGATGCCGTCAAACGCTCGGATGTCGTAATCACGACGGGCGGTTTGGGTCCGACCGAGGACGACATTACGCGCACGATTTCTGCCAAAGCAATCGGGCGCGAACTCGTTTTTCACGAGGATATTGTTGAGAATCTGCGGGTCAGATTCCGCGCCTGGGGACGCGAAATGCCCGAAATCAACAAGCGTCAGGCGTATGTCATCGAAGGGGCGGAAATTTTGCCGAATCCGAACGGTTCGGCGGTTGGAATGTCGGTCAAAATCGGCGAAAAGTTTCTGATAATTTTGCCCGGTCCGCCGCGTGAAAATCAGCCGATGTTTAATAATTTCGTCTTTCAAAAGTTAAAAGAGAAAGCCGGCGAGATTGTTTTTCGGAAAAGGATTTTAAAGGTTTCGGGACTCGGCGAATCGGCGATTGACGAAGCGATTGCGCCGATCTATTCGGCTTACACGAATGTTTCGACGAGCATTTTATTCAATAAAAGCGAGGTCGAAGTTCATCTGACCGCGCAGGGCGAAAACGAGCGGCAAGCCGACGCGCTGAACGAAGAAATCGCCGCAAAAATCGTCGAAACCTTGGGCATCGCGGTTTTCTCTGCGAGCGGCGAAGAGATGGAAGAAGTCGTCGGCAAATTGCTTTCAAAACGAGGTGAAACATTGTCGGTTGCCGAAAGCTGCACGGGCGGTTTGATCAGCCAGCGTTTGACCGATATTTCGGGTTCGTCCCGCTATTTCATCGAAGCCGTCATCGCCTACGCGAACGAAGCGAAAATTAATGCACTCAATGTTTCGCCCGAAATTATCGCTCAATATGGCGCGGTTTCCGCCGAAACCGCCGAAGCGATGGCAAAAGGAATGCGCGAGCGGGCAAAAACGGATTACGCGATTTCGATTACGGGAATCGCCGGACCGACGGGCGGCACGGACGAAAAACCTGTCGGCACGGTTTTTATCGGCTATTCGGACGCGCAGTTGACGAAATCCTTTAAAATAGTCTTGCCCGGCGATAGATATTTGATTCGCTGGCGTTCGAGCCAAGCCGCGTTGGATTATTTGCGAAGACAGATTTTGAAGAAATAATCCGCTTGTCAGAACCATCTGCGGTAGCGGATGGTTTAAGTTTGCAGTTTGAAACTCTGCATTGGCTCTAAACAGTTAAACTTCAACCGCCCGCTGCCGCAGGCGGTTCTGACTTGTAGAATTTTACAAACCGATAAACAAAAATCGTTCTTGGTGTTGGAGAAAATTATATGAAGAAATTTACACTAAACTTTGCAATTTTAATCATCACTTTCGGTTTTATCCTGACAACACAAATTTTCGGTCAACTCGATGGCAATCCCGAAAACTTTTGCCGCAATGGATTTTTTCCGCGTGAGAGCAAAGATTATTCACTCGCCGCGGTCAAAGGCAGAAAAGGCGAAAAAATCTATTTTTACGGCGATGAGCGCGGAGATTGTCCGAAAAACAAAAATTGCCGTTTGAAAAGTTACGTCATTCCGAACGATGAAGTGATTGTTTCGCGCAAGTTCGGAAATTTCGCGTGCGTTTGGTTTCAGCCGAAAAAGGGAAGCGAAACCGTCGGTTGGGTTTCTTTGCAAAAGCTGAAATTTCTCAATCTGCTTCAAAGTTTCGATGAAATTACGGGAAACTGGAATTTTTACGGTAATGATATAAAAATTGTAAAAACCGCTAATTCGGGCGTTTACAAAGTTTCGGGTAACGCATTTTGGAAAGGTTTGGGCGACAATATTCATATCGGCGAACTCGACGGCGAGGCAAAATTTGCTGAAAGAACGCTTAAATACGGCGCAGAAGAAACTGACGAATACGCCTGCAAAGTGACGATGCATTTGATCGGGAAATATTTGATTGTTTCGGATAATTTAAACTGCGGCGGTGCAAATGTTACATTTTCGGGCGTTTATCGTCGGAAAGCGGCAAAGTAATCGCATTAAAAATAATCTTCCGAACTGCTAAATTCCTTCGGATTTGGTAAAAATAAAAGTGAGCCGGAAAAACAATCGGCTCGCTTTTTGTTTGAAGAGGTTTTGGATTGAAGAAATTATTCAAAAAAATTGTCGGCTACGTTAAAGAATTCGGAAAACTCACGCCGATTGCATTTGTCACAGCGGTTTTGCCGATGCTCGGAAGTATGATTTTGCTTCTCGTAGCGTTTCCGCTCGGAGCTTGGTTGCGGGAAAATTGGGAAGTCGGCTCGGGATTGTTTTTTCTCGGCGTATTGGTTTTTTGCGGTTTGTCGCTTTTGCCGACGAATGTGGTCGGCATTATCGGCGGTTGGGCATTTGGTTTTGAACTCGGAATCGCGGTTTTATTAACAGCGGTCGTCAGTGCGGCGACCGTTTCATTTTTGATTCATACGCGGATTGTCGGCGACACTCTGCCGCACGTTTTTGAAAAACATCCGAAAGCCCAAGCCGTTTACGAGGCACTTGTCGGACAAAATATCCGGCGGACGACTTTGATAATTTTTCTCGTGCGTTTGTCGCCCGCGATGCCTTTTGCCTTGACGAATTTTCTGATGGCTTCGGCGCGTGTGCCGCTCAAATCTTATGTTACGGGAACATTTTTCGGAATGCTGCCGCGTTCGTCAGCGGTCGTTTTTGTCGGTTCGGGGCTTTCCGAATTGAGTTTTAACGACCCGCAGGAATTGTGGCTGATCGTTTTCGGGATTGTCGCGACGATTGTTTCGATAATTTTTATCAGCATCGTTGCTCGTCGTGCGCTCAATCATCTGACGCAGGAAAATCAGGCGGTTTGAAGTTATCCAGCCAAAATCTGCCGATAAATTTCCACGTCAACATTGCCGCCGCTGACGACCGCACAGATTTTTTTATTTTCAAATCGCGCTTTGTTCTCTAAAATCGCGCCGAGTGTTAATGCGCCGGTCGGTTCGCATTTCAAGTTTGCCAAACCGAAATAAAGCCGCACGGCTTCGGCGATGTTTTCGTCGGAAACTTCGATGATTTCCGCCACGCCTGACTTAATGATTTCCCAGTTATGTTTGCCCAAACTCAAAGTCCGTGCGCCGTCGGCAATCGTCAACGGTTCGGATTCGTTGGCGATGATTTCGCCCGCTTTCAGCGAACGCGCCGCGTCGTTGCCGAGAAGCGGTTCGGCACCGACAAGTTCGGCGTTTGAACCGTTACGGCACAAACCTTTGGAGATTCCCGAAATCAAACCGCCGCCGCCGATTGGCGCGATGACGACATCAAAATCTTTCGGCGAAAGCTCGTCGCCAATCGTCGAATTTCCTTCGATCACGAACAAATCGTCATACGGCGAAGCGACATAAGCGTTCGGCATTTCGGCGGCGATCTGCGCGACTCGTTCGCTTCGACCGACCGTTTTTGTATCAACAAGGTCAACCGTCGCGCCGTAGGATTTGACGGCTTCGATTTTCACTTTCGCCGAAGTTTCGGGCATCACGACGACGCATTTTTTGCCCAGCAAAAAGCAAGCGTAAGCCAGAGCCTGACCGAAATTGCCCGACGAAGCCGTGAGAATTTCGTCGTTTTCGACATTCAAAGCCAAGTTATACGCGGCGCGAAACTTGAAACTGCCCGTATGCTGAAAAGTTTCGGTGGCGATGGTTAAATCTATTCCTAAAAAGTCTTTAAGTTTCTGCGATTCGATAAAAACGGTCGGGCGAATTGCGTCGTGCAAAGTTTTCATAACACAAAAAGATTAACGTAAGTTAGCGTTCAGAGTCCACGCTTCAGCGTGTTTTTCCGTCAGCGAAGCGCGATGGAAAATGCAAACTAAAGTTTGGACTCTAAACGCTTTGCGTTAAAATAATTTTATGACAAAAGCACAATTCGGGATGATTGGACTCGGAACGATGGGCAGAAATTTTCTGTTGAATGTCGCGGAACACGGTTTTTCGGGCGCGGGTTATGATTTGGACGCAGAAAAACGCGCACTTCTGCTCGAAGAAGGCAAAAATTATGATTTGCAGGTCGGCGCGAGCTTGCCCGAATTCCTCGAAAAACTCGAAAGTCCGCGAAAGATTATGATTCTCGTTCCGGCGCAGGTTGTTGATCTTGTCATCAACGATTTGCTGACGAAATTGGATGAAGGCGACATCGTCATTGACGGCGGAAATTCGCACTTTCCCGAAACCGAACGGCGCGAAAAGGTGCTTGCCGAAAAGAATATCGAATTTCTCGGAGTCGGCGTTTCGGGCGGCGAAGAAGGCGCACGCCACGGCGCGAGCATTATGATCGGCGGCAAGCGCGAAGTCTATGCGCACGTCCAGCCGATTCTCGAAGCCGCGTCTGCCAAAGTCAACGGCGAATCGTGTGCGGCGTATGTCGGAAGCGGTTCAGCGGGTCATTTTGTCAAGATGGTTCACAACGGCATCGAATACGGCTTGATGCAGATTTTGGCGGAAACTTACGATTTTATGCTTCGCGTTTTGAAGATGGATTACGCGCAAATGTCCGAAACTTTTGCGAAATGGAACAACGCCGAACTCAATTCGTTTCTGGTCGAAATCACGGCGGAAGTTTTGAAGAAAACGGACGTTGAAACCGGCAAACCGCTCGTCGAAATGGTTTTGGATAAAGCCGCGCAGAAGGGAACGGGCAAATGGACTTCGCAAGCCGCGATGGATTTCGGCGTGCCGATTCCGACGATTGATTCCGCCGTTTCGATGCGCCAGATTTCCGCGCAAAAAGAAACGCGCCTTTTGATCGCGGAGAAATTCGGAAGCCGGAAGCCGGAATTAAGTAGTCCGCAAACAACAAACGGCGACACCGTTTCAAGCGAACCGCAACACGATATGAAAGCCGAGCTTGCCAAACAAGAGGTTGAAACAACCGTCAGCGAACAACATAAAGCAACAATCGGCGCACAGGAATATCAGACGGCTGAAAAGACGGTCGCAAACACGGCGAACAGTTCAAAAAATAAAGAAGTCAGAGCCGAATGCGTCGAGGATTTCGACCGATTTATCGAAGAACTCAAAAACACTCTGCTCGCCTCGTTTATCACGACTTACGCGCAGGGAATGTCTTTGCTTCAAACGGTTTCGACCGAAAAAGAATACGGCTTAGACCTCGCGGAAATCGCTAAAATCTGGCGCGGCGGCTGTATTATCCGTTCCGCGCTCTTAGAAGAAATGCGCCGCGCCTTCGCCGAAAACGCCGATTTGCCGAACCTGATTTTAGACGACAAATTTGCCGAAATCCTCAGCCAAAACCGCGAAGACTGGCGTTCGATCAACACCAAATTCGCAGAAAGCCTCATTCCGTCGCTCTGCCTGTCGTCCGCGCTCGCCTATTTCGACGCATTCCGCTCGGAACGCCTGCCCGCGAACCTGATTCAAGCCCAACGCGACTTTTTCGGCGCACATACTTATCAAAGAGTTGATAAAGAAGGAGTCTTTCATACGCCCGATTGGGATAAGTAATTAAGACTGGAGCGCAATCGGCTCGATTGCACCGTTCGAGCGGAGCAAGAACGGAAAACGCTTGGGGATAGCGTAACCTTCGAGTAAATCAAAGCGTTTGCACTTGTTCTCGCAAAGCCTCGAACGTGCGGGCAAGCAAGCTGCTTGCGCTCCAGTCTTAAAAAATTATTTGAAAAATCGAAAGTCAGACGGCGAATTGATATTGAATAATAGTCTTTCGTCTGCGCTCAGGCGACTCGCTTCGATGTATTTCGGCAAAATCCGGTCGAGAAAGTCTTTGACCGATGCCGTGTCGTTTTCGTCGAGCAGTTTTTCGAGCGTCGGCAAACAATATTTGGCGCGATAGACGGCGCAGAGCGGCTGCGGTCGTGAGTCGGTCTGGCGCGGAACGAAGGCGATGTATTTGTTCGAGGCAAGCGCGATGTTCGTGAGATTCTCAATCGCTTCGGTCGTTACGAACGGCAAATCAACCGCGAGAATGACGGCAAATTTCGTTTCGCAATACTTGAGCGCGGCGTGAATTCCGCCGTTTGCGCCGCGTCCTTTATAAATATCGCGGATCACGGGCTGCTCTATTTCGATGTTCTGGTCGTCGTTGAGAACGATCTTGACGGTTTCGCAGACGGGTTTCAAAACTTTCAAGGCGCGGTCGAGAAAAGTTTCGCCGTCGTGTTCCAAAGCATATTTATCCGCGCCCATCCGCGAAGATTTGCCGCCCGCGAGAACAAAGCCTGTAAAATTATTTTTCATAAATTTTTATAACCTTTCGGCTTCATAATCTTCTTTTTCGGTTGTTATTTTTCCGTCAGCCAAATCATACCAACGCTTTAAACCGACCGCGACCAAAGCCCAAAATCCATTTCCCGCAGTTTCGGCAATTTTCTTTCGCACAAGCCGCCGATTAACTAAGTTTTTTTGTTTGAGTAGAAAAACCGCATCTTGCTGGTCTTTGAAACGTCCCGCGATGTATTTCAAAATAATCATCCATTCGGGTGTGATAATCGGCAAACCGGAGAGTGATTTATGCGCTTCTTTAAGCGCGGTTTCGTAAAATTTTTGCGCCGTATCATTCCGAACAATCCAATCAATCGGCACTTCGAGATTATTCAATCTAACCGAATAGCGTTTGCCGCCGAACCCCAAATTTCTTTCCGAGTCCAAATCTAAAATAGCCGAAGCGATGACATCAACATCTTTGGTCAGACGCGGACTGCCGTAAAGATGCATCGCAATTCCGCCGACCAAAGCCCATTGAACATTCGCTTTTTCGGCGAGTTTTGCAAGTTTGCTTAATGCCTTCAACCCCGTTTCGGTCGCAATCATCGGATTCGGATTCGACTTCAGATTTTTTTCGATAAGTTCGTTGATGTCTTTTTCCGTCATTGTTTGAACTCTCCCGTAAAAACTCTCTCGCCGTTGTGCAAATGCGGCGCGACCGTGATTTTGACCAATTTCGAGGTCGGACAATTGCTTTTTTCGGCAACGCTCCCGATTGGCACGAGCGGATTGGCTTCGGGAAAATAGGTCGCCGCGCAATCTTTCGGAATCGAATATTTGACGACGATAAACGATTCGACGCGGCGCGTTTCACCTTCAAAATGACTCGTAAGATCAACGACTTCGCCCTGTTTCAAACCGCGCTCGGCGATGTCCTTTTCGTTCATCAAAATCACACGGCGCGAGCCTGAAATCCCTCGATAACGGTCGTTCGTATCATAAACCGTCGTGTTAAATTGGTCGTGTGAACGAATCGTCGTCATCAAAAGTTCATTTTCGGCAAGCTCGATTTTTTCAAGCTCTGACGCGTAAAATTGCGCCTTGCCCGAATCGGTCGGAAACGTGCCTTCACGCGGCGGATTCGGCATATAAAAACCGCCGTCTTGCCGCACTTTTTGATTGTAATTTTCGCAGCCCGCGACGACTTTCGAGATTGCTTCGCGGATTCGGTCGTAATCGTTAATCATCCGATCCCAATCAACGCGCATTTTGTTCTTCAAAACGGCTTGCGCGAGCTTGCCGACAATCCAGACTTCGCTCCGCAGATGTTCGCTCGCGGGTTCGGCAATTCCTTTCGACATCTGCACGTTGAGCATCGTGCTTTCGGTCGAAACGAACTGCTCTCTGCCGCCCGTTAGATCAATTTCCGTTCTGCCCAAACACGGCAAAATCAAAGACTTTTTGCCCGTCACGAGCGCGGTGCGGTTTAATTTCGTGATGACCTGCGCCGTCAGATTGCAGTTTCTGAGCGCAGCTTCGGTAAATTCGGTGTCGGGCGTGGCGACCAGAAAATTTCCGCCCAAACCGAAGAAGATTTTCGCGCTTCCGTCGTGCATCGCTTTGATCGCTTTAACCGTGTCGAAGCCGTCTTTTTCGGGCGTTTTGAAGTGAAATTCCTTTTCGAGAGAGGCGCGAAACTTCGGGTTCATCTGTTCCCAAACGCCCATTGTGCGGTCGCCCTGCACGTTGGAATGTCCGCGCACGGGGCAAAGTCCCGCGCCTTGCCGACCGATGTTTCCGCGCAAAAAATGCAGATTGGCGATGTCCCGAATCGTCGCAACGGCTTTGCGGTGCTGCGTAATACCCATCGCCCAACAAGTGATGACGCGGTTTGATTTGATGTAAAGATCGGCAACTTCTTCGATTTGCGCTTGCGTCAAGCCGCTCTGTTCGATGATGGTTTGCCAGTCAATCGTTTCGAGATGAGCGATAAAATCCTGAAAGCCTTCGGTTTTTTCGTTGATAAACTGATGGTCGAAAACCGGTGACGGGCTGTATTTTTCGCGTTCGAGAAGCGTTTTCAGAACACCTTTCAAAAAAGCCATATCGCCGCCGATGCGAACCGGCAGATAAATGTCGGCGAGCTTTGCCGCGTGATTGCTGAGAATTTCCAAGGGAAATTTCCAAAGGCTTTCGGCTTGTTCGGGATTCGGATTGACGAAATTCATCAGACCGGCTTCGGGCAGAGGATTGACGGCGATAATGCGCGCACCTTTTTCTTTGGCTTTTTGCAGCGAACTCATCATACGTGCCGCGTTCGTCCCGGGATTTTGACCGATGATGATGATCAAATCGGTGTCTTCCAAATCTTCGAGCCGAATCGTCGCTTTGCCCAAACCGATTGCTTCCGAAAGCGCAACCGACGTTGATTCGTGGCACATATTCGAGCAATCGGGCAGATTATTCGTGCCGAAATTGCGGACGAAAAGCTGGTAAAGAAACGCGGCTTCGTTCGATGTTCTGCCCGAAGTGTAAAAAACGGCTTCGTCGGGCGTTTTCAGCGAATTCAATTCTTCGGCGAGGATGTGAAAGGCTTTTTCCCACGAAATCGGCGCGTAATGTGTCGCGTTTTCCGCCAAAAACATCGGTTCGGTCAGGCGACCTTGCGCGTTGAGCCATTGGTCGGGCTGGGCGGAAAGTTCGGCGACGCTGTATTTGGCAAAAAAGTCGCGTGTCACGCGCCTGGTCGTCGCTTCGTCGGCGATGGCTTTCGCGCCGTTTTCGCAAAATTCGGCGTGCGTGCGTTCGCCCTCAGGGTCAGCCCACGCGCACGAATTGCAATCAATTCCGCCTTTTTGATTTAGTGCCAAAAGCAATTTCGTGCCGCGAATTGCGCCCGCTTTGGTGATGATTTCGGCGGTTGTTTTGAGAATCGCCGGCAATCCGGCGGCTTTCTCCTTAATTTCCCTGACCTTGAGTTTGCCGAGATTTTGTACTTTGGTTTTCATAAATTTGAGTTTTGCGTCCCGCCTTAAGGCGGCACTCGTTCGACAATAATGCCGCTTAAAGGCGGGACTCAGAACTTATTCTTTCGTTCCCGCTATAAATATTAAATCGTCTTTCGCGGACAAAACCAAGCATTGTCAGGTTGAATTCACGCGCCGCTTCGACCGCCAGACTCGACGGCGCACCGACTGCACAAACAATCGGAATTTGCGCCATTACGGCTTTTTGGACAAGCTCGAACGAAGCGCGTCCGCTGAGAAAAAGAATCTTTTCGGCAAGCGGCAGATTCCCATCCAAAAACTGTTTGCCGATTAATTTATCAACCGCGTTGTGCCGTCCGACATCTTCCTTTAAATCAATCAAATTTCCCGCAAAATCAAACAAAGCGGCGGCGTGAAGTCCGCCCGTTTCGTCAAAAACCGTCTGATTTTTCCGCAAAGTTTTGGGCAAAGCGTGGATAATTTCAGCCGAAACTTTATGAAAATCGGTTTGCAGAATTTCCTTTGCACCGGCAATTTGTAAAGCCTCGAGCGAAGATTTTCCGCACACGCCGCAGCTCGAAGTCGTGTAAAAATTGCGTTCGAGCCGTTTGAAATCAACCCCGACATTTTCCGCCAAATCAACCCGAATCGTATTTTGATTATTCGGAAATTTACCGCAATGTTTGACGGATTTTATCTCGCCTTTAAATTGCAGAATTCCTTCAGTAAAAAGAAATCCGGCGGCAAGTTCGGCATCGTGTTCGGGCGTTCGCATCGTGATTGAAACGGCTTTGTGCATGAATTTCCCGTTTTCCGTAAAGCCGAGCCGAATTTCGAGGGGTTCTTCGACGGCAAGCAAATCAACCGCCGATTCGGTTAAATTATTTGCCGAGATTCTTTGAATTTCCGTTTCAAAATTTTGCCCTTTGGCTGTGGTTGCCGATTGCGCCATAAAAATTTGAAGATGCACTGAAATTATAACAAATGCCGGATACTAATTCGACAAGGCTTTTCGCCTGAACAGCCCCGGTTATTTGGTTTTTCGACCGAATTCTGTTTCAAAACAAAAAATATCAAATCCGCAAGTTGTTGATTTCGCAACATCAATCATCGTTTCTAATAACTTTTGAGAAATTCTGATACCGATTTTGAGGACTTTTGAACGCAAGTCGAATTTTAATGGAATCAACGCTAATAAATTTTATTGGCAAAAGGCAACGATAAGTTTTGGGGAGAAAAAATGAAACAGAAAAAAATCAAATTATTTACTTTTAATTCTTTGCTAATTATTTTTTTCGGGTTGGTTTTATCGGCACAGGCACTGGCGGCGGGCGTTTCGCTGGTCGCTGTGCCGACCACGCAAACCGTCAACGTCGGGCAAACGGCGACTTATACGATAAAAATCAACCGTGACAATTTTGCAGACAAAGTAACGCTTTCAGCAACCGGATTGCCGTCAGGCGTAACCGCGACACTTACACCCAATCCGACGACGGCGGCGAGTTCGACTTTAAAACTGCAAACATTAACAACAACGCCAATCGGAACATTTAATATCAACGTCAAAGGCACGGCGAACGGCATTACGATTGCGCCGATTGTCGTTCAACTGATAACCAGACCTGTCCCTTCGATTTCGGTTTCGATAACTCCGTCCACGCAGTTTATCGTTGCCGGACAATCAACTTTTTACGATATTGCGATCAGCCGTTTTAACTTTGACGGCAAATTAACGCTTTCGGCGCAGAATCTGCCGAACGGTGTGACCGCGTTTTTTGAACCCGAATCAACTTACGGCAATTCGTCGCGGATGTATCTCTATTCAAATAATTTGCCGTTTTTCTCGAATAATTACTCGATTGCCGTCAGAGCCTTTGGCAACGGAATTGATAAACTGACATTTGTCCAATTGCGCGTAAATTACGGGATAAATTGGGCTGCCCAATTCGGCGCTCCGAATAATCAATCGGGTAATCATGAATTTGCAACCGATGTGACCTACGATTCCGCCGGAAATGTATATCTCGCCGGTTATCTCATAAATGTGGCGACATCTGACTTTGATTCATGGGTCGCAAAATTTGATTCGGCAGGAAATCAGCTTTGGCTGAGCATGATTCCGGGGTTGCTTGAGGACAAACCGACCGACGTTTTTGCCGATGTGGCAGGAAATGTTTATGTCGCCGGCAGTATGCGTGGACAAAGTCTGGATATTTTTATCGCCAAATTCGATGCAGGCGGGACTCTAACTTCGCCGGTTTCATTGTTTGGGACAGCGTACGACGAAGGTCAAAGCGGTATGCAGTTTGGTGTCGGCGCAATGGGAAATACGATATTGACTGCCGTGACGCGGGTTCGCATTGATAATATTGTCGGTCAGCGCGACGCGCAGAATGTTCCAGCCACGTTCGGGCAATTCGACCTGACACGCTTTACGTTTGACCCTAATTTTAATCGAACGAGTTCAACAATTGTTGTTGACGGAACGGGAGAACCTAAAGATTTAGCGGTTGGCGGCGATGGATCTCTTTATGTTTTGGGCGAAGACCATAGTCAGATAAGTCCTCCACCGCGCTTTTTGATCGTAACTTCGCAGGTTGAAAAGTTCAATCCTTTGAACGGTCAATCCATCTACCGAAGCCAGCCTGTTATGCCGTCGAACGGGAATGCGTTTAAGGCGAACCATTTGAAGGTTGACGCAAGCGGCAATGTTTTTGCGGTCGGGACAAAGTTTAGCAGAGAGTTTGTCGGTGTGCTTGTTTATTCTAATGCTTGGTTGGTCAAACTCGACACATCCGGCGCACGGGTTTGGTTTACCGAACCTTTCGTCAACCTGCTTCAAACGGAAATCACAGCTCTCGATATTGATGCGAGCGGCAATATTATTTGTGCGGGCTACACCTGGGATTCGCTTCGGGGAACAAATCCGAATCGCGGCGCGCCGACCGCGATGAACGCCCGAACCGACGCGTTTTTAGCTAGATATTCGAGAGTAACGGGCACGGAATTATCTCTCAGCCAATTTAACGTCAACGACCATGACGGTTTCAATGCGGTCAAGGTCGGCGCTGCCGGCAATGGTTTTTTGAACTCGACATTATACTTTGCCGGTTACACCCTTAATTTTAAGAATGTGAATTACTTTGGTTACGACGCAGTTTTATTGCGCTGTTCATCATTTGATTGCGGTTATACACCTTAACTAAACACATTCACAAACATATTCAATGGAAAGAATCCCGCTCTCTCACAAAATACCATTGATAAAATCTCCCAATTTTTTGATTTGTTTTTTAGAGTCCCATTCGTTTCAATAAATCCTGAAAACGCGGATCTTGCCGCAGAGGTTCAAGTCGCGGATCATATTTCGCGTTTATTACTAAACGGTCTTTTCGTTCAAATGCTTGATTTAACGCTTCTAAAGCTCCTTCTTTGTCGCCGAGACGAATTTTCACCAATGTTTTGTGATAGGCTTGGAAATTCTTCAAATGCGGTCGTGTTTCAATTTGTTCGAGCCGTTTTTGCCACCAGCCTTTCATCCCGTTTTTCTTAAATGCCGTTTTAACTTCTTCGGCACATTCGGGCGGTTCACCGAAAAGGATCATTGTTTTGGCAAGAGTTTCGGAGGCTTCGGAGAACATTCCTTTTCGTTCATAACCCATTCCCAAATAAAAATATCCGTAAGCAAAATTCGGGTCTATTTCGATGACTTTGCGGGCTTGTTCGATTTCCTGTTCGGCATTGCCTAAATGGTCGTAGAAAGCCGCTAAATCACTCAGAATAATTGGCGAAACGGGTTCAATTTCGAGGGCGCGTTCAAGATGTGTGCGGGCTTCGTCAAAACGTCCCGTGACCATCAAATACTCGGCAAACCATTGATGCGCGGTCGCATAATTGGGATTCAGTTCAAACGCACGTTGGAAAGATTTTTCCGCGCCCGCCCAGTCCCAATCATAAAAAGCCTGTGTGTAGGCAATCGCGGTATGCGTTTCCGCCGATTGGTCATCAATTTCCAAAGCCTTTTGAGCGGCGATTTTTGCTTTTGGAAAAACTTCGTGCGGAGTCGCCGCGCCGTATTCCGCCAGCAGTTGATACGCATCCGCCAATCCCGTGTAGGCGAGCGCAAAGTTTGAATCTTTTTCGATTGCCTTGTCAAAATGTTCGATTGCTTTTTGCAAATTGCCCGTCGTGCGTTTGTTCCAGAAATAACGACCGCGCAGATAATCCTGATAAGCCGCCGCGTTTTCCGTGCCGTGGCGGTTGAATTTTTCACGCTCATTTTCGTCCAATTGGAGAGCGAGAGCTTTCACGACTTTTTGACTGATTGAATCTTGTACGGCGAAAAAGTTTGTAAAATTATCATCAAAATTTTCCGACCAAATTGTGGCATTGTCGGCGGTGCGAATCAGTTGAATATTGACGCGGATGCGTTCGCCGACGCGCTGAATCCGCCCGTCAATGACGGCATCAACCTGAAGCTCGCGTCCGATTGTTTGGGCATCGGCGCGGCTTTCGGCATATTTTGAAACCGAACGCGACGGGCGCACGACAATTTGTTTTAAGCCGCTGAATTTATTCGCCAACGCTTCCGCCAAACCCGCGCCGAGATATTTATCCGTTTGTTCTGCGCTCAAATCTTCAAACGGCAAAACCGCAATTGTTTTAATTTCGCGCACGGTCGCAGGTTTTGCGGTCGGATAAAACCAATAAATACCGTAGGCAATCAGCAAAATGAGCGGAACGGCAAACCAGACCGATTTTAGATTTCGGATTTTAGATTTCGGATTTGAATCTTGAATCTTGAATCTTGAATCTTGAATCTTTGACGAATGATTGTTCGAGAAAAAACTTTCTTCCAAAATCTCGTCGTCCGCGTTTATTTCCTTGACCGGAGCGATAAATTGATAGCCGCGATTTGGTAGGGTCAGGATAAATCGCGGTTTCTTGGTGTTTTCGCCGAGAGTTTTCCGCAAAACAAAAATCGTCTGCGAAAGATTGGCTTCTTCGACAAACGAATTTTCCCAAACCGCGTCGAGCAATTCTTCTTTCGACAAACTTCGTCCGACATTTTGAACTAAAAAAAGCAAAAGTTCGACGGCTTTCGGCGAAAGCGGCACAAGTTCGCCGGCGGCACGTCGGAAAAGCCTGTGACTTTTCGCATCGAGCCGGAATTCTTCAAACTCATAAATCCTCGATTCCGAAAGCTCAATCATAAAACTTGTGAAAAAGTGATATTAGTTTTGAAGATTTTTGGAGTTTGGTCAAGCAAAAATTGTCGTATTCGGATTTTGTGGTCGTTCGTTTTATGCTTTTTCAACAATTTCCCAAGCCGATTCGGTCTTTAAGAGTTTGCTCATCAAACTTGCGTGAACGGCGTGTCCTGATTTTTCAGCCGTAATTTTGCCCAGAATCGGCATTCCGAGAAGCGCAAAATCGCCGATAATGTCGAGAATTTTATGGCGCACGAATTCGTCCGCAAAACGCAGAGGATTTTCGTTGAGCATTCCGTCAGGAGTTAGGACAATCGCGTTGTCGAGCGAACCGCCGAGAGCTAAATTAGCTTTCCGAAGCATTTCAATTTCGGTCGTAAAGCCGAAGGTTCGCGCCGAAGCGATTTCGCGCCCGAACGAACCGTTTTTCATCTCGAAATGATAGGTTTGGCGATTGATAAAAGGGTGCGGAAAATCAATCACGCATTCGATCTCGAATTTGTCGGAAGGCTCGACCGACATTTTGCGGTCGCCTTGCTCGAATTCGACTTTTTCGAGAATTTTCAAATAGTGGCGCGGCGTGTTTTGGTCGGCAATTCCGGCGTTTTCAATCAATTCGATGAAATTTTCCGACGAGCCGTCCATAATCGGAATTTCGATATTGTCGAGTTCGATAAAACAATTGTCCACGTCCGCGCCGCGCAAAGCCGAGAGCAGATGCTCGCACGTCGAAAGCAAAACGCCTTTCCGCACAAGCGTCGTCGCATAACTGCAATGCGAGATATATTCGACCGACGCGGGAATTTCAAAATCGTCCAAATCGGTGCGGACAAAAATATAACCCGTGTTTTCGGGCGCAGGTTTTAAGGCAAGATTGACTTCAACGCCCGTGTGCAGACCGATTCCGCTGATTTCGATTGATTTGGCAAGAGTTGTTTGATTCATTATTAATTACAAAATTAAATCTATTAACAAACCTCGTGCCGCATTTTTCAAAAGTGACAAAAGACTGTAAATACTTGAATTTCAAATTTCAAATTTCAAATTTCAAACTTCAAATGTTGTAATTTAGCGACAAACCTGTGGCACAATTTACTAATCACGAATTACAATTTACAATTTAGAGAAGTTAGATTAGAGAAGTGAAAGAGAATTTCGATGCCTGTTATTTCAATGTTTTACGGTGTGATTGTGTTGATGTATTATTTCGACAATCGTCAACATCATTTGCCTCATATTCACGTTCAATACGGCGACGAAGAAGTGATTTTGGCAATTCCCAGCGGCGAAATTATCGAAGGCAGTCTGCGAAGTGCTAAAATGAAACTTGTACAGGCTTGGATTGAAATTCACCGTGAAGAATTAATGGCAAATTGGCAACTTGCCGTCAATGGACAGTCAGTTTTTAAGATAGAGCCACTACGCTAAAGTTATGAAGAAAGTTGTTTCAGCAAAAGCAAACGACGATTTTACGTTGGACTTGGAATTTAACGACGGTTCAAGTCGGCGTTTTGACACCAAACCTTATTTAGACAAAGGAATTTTTACGGAACTTAAAGATTTAGAATATTTCAAAAATATAAAAATAGTTTTCGGTACGGTTCAGTGGAAAAATGAGCAGGATTTTGCGCCCGAAACACTCTATCTCGAAAGCAAATTATTAAAGCAGGAATTTATTAAAATTTGATTTATGGCAATACAAACCGCAGGACAAAAGCCTGCCAAAGCAACAAAGTTAAAAATAGAAAATCAGGCGAGTTTCGACTTGCCGAAGGATACCGAAGAACAGATATATAAAATTTTGGACTATCTGCCGACCGAACATATTCGCGGACTCGAGAAAGTAAAGATCGTGGATTACATCAACGATCCGCGTCTGCAAAAAATGGATGTGCCGCTCAAAGGCGATCTGCCGGGGCTTTATCACCCGAAAATGGGCAATCAGAATGCGTTTATGGAAATCTCGGCGGGCGCGCTTTTGCAGCCGACCGAAGGTTTTGCGAAAAAATGGATGGCGAAACAATCTTTCAAAGGCAATATCGCCGGATTGATTTTTTCGCTCGTCGGACAGCATTATTATTTGACGCTCCGGCATTCGGTCAAAAGGCAGGGCATCGAATCGCAAGTTCGTCAATATGCCGAGAAAAATTTGAAAGCGTGGAGCGAAAAACAAAACGTCAATACCTTTCGCGCCAAACTCTTCAAACCTTTGCGTCCGCATATCGAACGCTGGGCAAAATGGCTCAACAAAAAAGCGGTAAACGCGCAGAAATCTAAATAACACAGGCAAAATATGAACTATTGGCTCGTGAAACAAGAACCCGAAGCGTATTCATTTGACGATTTGGTGAAAGACGGGAAAACCGATTGGACGGGTGTGCGGAATTATCAGGCGCGGAATAATCTGCGCGATATGAAAATCGGCGATAGAGTGCTTTTTTATCATTCGGTTTCGGAAAAATCCGTGGTCGGTCTGGCAGAAGTTTCGCGTGCGGAATTTCCCGACCCGACGGATGAAAAATGGATTGCGGTTGAAATCAAGCCGATTGAAAAACTTGCGAAACCCGTTACCTTAGAACAAATCAAGACCGAAAAATCGCTTGAAAACATTCCGCTCATCAAACATTCGCGTTTGAGCGTGATGCCTTTGAGCAAAAAAGAATTTGAAACAATTGTGAGAATGTCAGAACCGTCTGCGGTAGCGGGCGGTTGAATTTATCAAATAAATAAATTTCAATATGAATCTTAAACCATCCGCTACCGCAGATGGTTCCGACAAATATGTTAAAAAAAGCCGTTGCCTATTATCACGAACTCCTTGAAGATGAAGAATTAGCCGAAGCGTCGCGCCGCGAGTTGGACGAAGGTTTGGAAAAAGCGCGTCTGATTTTCGGCGGTCGCCGTCTGTCGCCCTATTTGCGTCCGCATTTCGTTTTGGAATCGGATTGGCTTCGGATCATAGCGATTTGCGAGGTCGTCTGGTCGGCGCTTCAAAAGGTCAAAGATGCGGCAGTCGGCAATAATGAAATGCTCGACGAACTCGGAATTACCGAAATCGAAAAAGATTTGGTTGCCATTGACCCGAAATACAACACGGTTTCGCCGACAGCGCGGCTCGATTCGTTTTTGACCGAAAACTCCTATTCCTACGTCGAATTAAACGGCGAATCGCCGGCGGGAATTGCTTATGCTGATTCGGCGACGGAGATTTTTATGTCACTGCCCGTGATGCAAAAATTTGCCGAAAAATACGAAATTGAAACTCTTGAAGGTCGCCCGAAAATGCTCGACGTTCTGCTTCGCGCCTACGAGGAATATCTCGGACACAAACCCGAAGAATCGCCCGTCATTGCGATTGTTGACCTGAAGGATTTGCCGACGCAGAAGGAATTCGAGCTTTTTAAAGATTATTTTCAGGAAAACGGCTGTACGTCAATAATTTGTTCGCCCGATGAACTCGAATTCGATGGCGAAAAACTTTACTGCAAAGGCGTGAAAATTGACATTGTTTATAAACGCTTGCTCGTTAATGAATATTTGCCGATTATGGACAAATATCCCGATTTGCTCAACGCCTACCGCGCCGGAGCGATTTGTATGGTCAACAGTTTCCAGTCGAAACTGATTCACAAAAAAGCGGTTTTTGCGATTCTGACCAACGAAAAATACGCGCATTTGTTTAACGAAGAAGAGTTAAACGCGATTGCGAAACACGTTCCCTGGACACGCAAATTCCGTGAAGAAAAGACTTTTAACAACGGCGAAGAAATTGATTTGATCGAATGGACACGCGCCAATAAATCGAAACTGGTCTTAAAACCGAACGACGATTATGGCGGACACGGAATTTATATCGGTTGGATTTCGAGCGAAGAAGAATGGGAAGAAGCGATGAAAATCGCGCTTATGGACGAAGATTATCTGGTGCAGGAACGCGTCGAAACTTCCAAAGAACTTTTCCCGATGCTCTTTGGCGAAGAAGGGAAATTCGAGTTTCTGGAACAGCTTGTTGACCTCGACCCGCTTTTGTTTTTCGGCAAAGTCGGTTCGGCGTTCACGCGGCTTTCGACCTCGGAATTAGCAAATGTTTCATCGGGCGGCGGAATGGTGCCGACCTTTATTATCAAGGAAAAATAATTATGAAAAGACTTTTGTTGGCTATTACGTTATTTGTTGTTGTTCTCTGCGGCGCGAATTCGGCTTCGGCGCAAAAGAGCGCGAAATTATTTGAATTTAAAGAATCTGCGTCCGCCAAACTCGATAAAACTTCACTTGCTTCGGTTCGTGAAAGCGAAATCAGCTTTGATTCATTGAGTTTGGTTCAAGCCGAAACGCTCGAAATTCCGCTTTTTGACGGCAAAACTTATTCGGCAAAGCGTTTTCAGACCGAAACCCGGGCAATGAACGATTACACCTGGCGCGGAAAAATCACGGAAGGGAAGTTTGAAGGCGATGTGATTCTGACATTCAAAAAAGGTTCTGTTTCAGGTTTGATTTACGCGCCGCTGAACGCCGTCTATGAAATCGTTCCGCGGGGCGGCAAGCAGATTTTAGTCGAATTAAATCAAGAGCTTTTCCCCGAATGCGGCGGCGAGATAAAATCCGATGAAAATCCGTTGAAAACCAGCCGCGAAAACACTCTGGCAACTATTGATTCGGGCGACCGGATTGACGTTTTGTTAGTTTATACGACCGCGACAAAGAATTTTCTGGGCGGCGACGCGCAGGCGCAAGCACTCGCGCAACAGGCGATTGATTCGACCAACACGGCGTATTTCAACAGTAAAATCCGACAACGCGTGAGATTGGTTCATTCTCAGGAACATCTCTACACCGAAAGCGGAAATTCCTCGACCGATTTGAGCAATTTGCGAAGCAACGCGGCGATTCAGGCTTTGCGCGACACGCATAAAGCCGATTTGGTCGCGATGATCGGCGAAGTTTCGGGCGTTTGCGGAATCGGTTATCTGATGGGAAGCAATCAGGCGAGCGGCAATCCGACCAACGGTTTTACGGTGACGACACGAAGCTGCGCGGTCGGAAACCTCAGTTTCGCCCACGAACTCGGTCATAATATGGGAAGCCAGCACAATCCCGAAAACGGCTCGAATCCGACTTATTCGTTCGGTTTCGGGCATTATGTCAACGGCGTTTACCGAACCGTTATGAGCTATGTTGACCCGTGTCCGAACGGCTGTACGCGGCGACCTTATTTTTCAAATCCCGAAGTGATTTTCAGCGGTTTTCCGACCGGCATTGACAATGCCCGCGACAATGCGCGTTCGATAAATCTGACGGCGGATCCGATTGCCAATTATCGTTACAGCGGCGCGAATCTGATGATGAATAATTTCAACGGCGGCGAGGTTTTGCCGCGCAATATCGCCCGAAATTTAACGTGGTCGTCGGATAATTTAACGGGAAATGTCCGCATCGAAATCTCCCGCGACGAAAGCACCAACTGGCAAACCCTTATCGCCAACACGCCGAACGACGGTGCGGAAAACGTAGTCGTTTCAGGCAGAGCAACCAAACGCGCCAGATTGCGAATAGTCAGCATTGACAGCCCGACCGTCAGCGATTCGAGCATCAGAAATATTTCGATTCGGTAGATAAAATAACGTGAATATTGGATAAGACTGGAGCGCGGACGGCTCGTCCGCATCACGCGCACGCGTGAAAAAGACGTTTCATTTTATTCAATATCGAATGTCATTGAAGCGTCTTTTTTTCGTCCCACGGGACGATGCGGACGAGCCGTCCGCGCTCCAATTTGTAATTTTCTTATACAATACTGACGTTAAAATATTGTGAAATGAAAGTAGATATGTCGCCGAAAGCTGTCAAAGGTTGTTCAAAATTAGTTTCGCAATTTGGCGATTGAGTCTTTCGCTCGGAAACGCCAGAAAAGAAACCGATGCGCGACGAGAAAGTAAAAACATTTCTCTAAATGCTGAAAAGGAAACTTAATTATTCGACCCAAAAATTTCCCTGAATAATCATCGGTTTATCGGTCTCATTGACAAAAACGAGAACGTATTTTTCTTCGACCAATGTCGCGTTGATTTCTGCTGTTTTTCTGCCTTCAAAACTGAACATTTTGTAGGTTGGATCGGGAAAATATTCGTCATAATTTTTCTGCAAATAAACGAATCCGGCAAGGTTTTCGCCTTCCAAAAGTTTCGCTTCGCCGATGAGTTTGGTGTTTTCTTTTTCGAGTTCAAACGGCAGCGCATAATGCGAATCGGGCGCGATTTCGATGCGTTCGTTCATTACTTCGGTTTTTTCTTTGGGCGTTGCCGAGTTTGTATTCGCGTTGACATTCGTATTTGCCGTATTTGAAAGATTCGCGTTTGAATTTTGATTCGTGTCGGCTTTGCGCGTCGGCGTGGCGGTCGGCGTATTCGGTTTTTTGATATTTGGCGAAACTTGCTGGTTATTGGATTTAGTCAGCAGATAAACGCCGAAGATCGAAGCTGGAATCGTCATCAGCGCGACGATTAACGCGACCCATTTGAGGTTTGACGACTGTTTCGGCGACGGTGAACTAACCGTTGATTGCGTTCGTGCGGGATTATTTATCAAAACGGTCTGCGTTTCGCTTTGTGAATGAATAAGTCGCTCGCCGCAGTTTGTGCAAAATATTAAATCGTCGGCAACTTCCGCGTGGCATTTTTGGCAAATCATAAACAATTTGAATGTTAAGTTAGTCATCGGAAAAACGTCAAACTTAAAGCGCGAATTATTGGTTATCCAAAAAATTGTGATATTTTAATGCTATGAAAATCCGCAAACTACAACTCAAAAACATTGGCGTTTTCGATGACGAAACCATCGAATTTCAGCCTTGCCCTGCGAAAGATAAAGCGGAAATTCATATTTTCACAGGTCAAAACGGAAGCGGAAAAACGACGATTTTAATGGGATTATCAAGTTTATTTGCTCTTGAGAGTAAAGCAAAAGACATTGCTGAAAAGGATGAAGGATGGATAGAAAATAATAGATGGTTTGAAGCTCAACTAAATTTAGAAAAAAATGGCTTAGAAAAAAGACTCCGAAAGAAAATTGTTGAATCAAAAAATAATGATTATTACAATACACAGTTTTCTTTTGATGTCAGCTACAAAAATATTTTAGAAAGGTATGATTTTAATTATTCACGTGCCATCGGTCAACAAATTATAAATATTGTTTTTGTAAATACTCTTGATATTAATAAAGTTGTCGATGAAGCAATTTTGTCTTATCCAACAAGACTGGAAGATTATCCAATCTATCATTTAGATTTTGCTGCGTTTGCTTATTCCGGCTATCGTCGAATAAAAGATGAAAAAATAAATCTATCAGATGAAATTGAAGAAAATCCTTTACGTCAAGCATTGGATTTTATAAAGGATGAAAACTCTAAATTTACTATAAATCAATGGCTTGGTCGCAATCTTTCAAAACGTGCTTTAGCTTTGGAAGATAAAAACGAAAATGCAAAACAATTTACCGAGAATATTCAAAACTTGGAAAAAGCTATTACTGATATTATTGGTTATAAAATTCGCTTCAAACTGAAAACTGATTTATCTCTTGTTTTGATAAAAGATGATGAAGAGTTTGATTTTGATGTTTTGCCAGATGGCTTAAAGTCTTTGATAAGTTGGATTGGCGATTTACTAATGCGGCTTGATTCTTTGCATTGGAAAAACAATACGCCTATTTTTGACCGTGAAATTATTCTATTTCTTGACGAAATCGAAGTGCATTTGCATCCGGCTTGGCAGAGAAAAGTTTTGCCTGTCGTGCAGAAACTTTTCAAAAACTCGCAGATTTTTGTTTCGACACATTCGCCGTTTGTCGTTAATTCGGTTGATGATGCTTGGGTTTATAAGTTGAAACTCGATGCGAAAGGCAAGGCAAAAGTCGAAAGCGTTGAAAGGTCGGAAGATGCCAGAAGTTATCGGTATGTTTTGCGGAATACCTTTGATATTGAAAACGAGTTCGGCATTGAAATTGAACGAAGATTAAAGGATTTTTACGGGGAAAGAGAGAAAATTTTGGCGGGAAACGGAAACTCGAAAAAAGCCAAAGCCGAATTGAAGAAAATTGCTAATGAACTTTCCAAGCAAAGCAAAGAGTTGAAAACTAAAATTGATTTTGAGTTATTTCAATTGAGCGAAATCACGGGAGAAGAGTTTTAGTTTATGATGAAAATGGAGCGTCCTCAACAACCCGAATGGCTCAAAGAAAATTATAAAAAATGGGGAAATAGATTTAAGCAGAAATTGGCAAATGCTGATTTGAGTAATGATTTTATTTGGGCGACGCATCAAAAAATAAAGGTTAACGTAAAATTGCTGCCGATTTTGAGAACTGCCACGAAAAAGCATTGCGCTTTCTGCGACGACAAAATCAAAAAAGGCACGATTGAACATTTTCGCCCGACTTCAAAACATCCTCTGCTTTCGTATTTTTGGCATAATCTTTTTCCGAGTTGCAGCGAATGTCAGGAAAAAGGCGGCGCGTTTGACAAAAAACTGCTCAAACCGGACCGAATAGATTACGAGTTTCGGAGATACTTTCTTTACAATGCTTTTACGGGCGAAATTACGGTTAATCCGCAAGCCGACGAATCGGAGAAAACGAAAGCCGAAACGACTATCAACATTTATAAATTGAACCGAAAAGAACTGATTGAAGACAGATTGGATTGTTTTGAAAGCTACCAAAATGTCGCGGATGAAAAACGTCCGTTCAGATTTATTTTTACAAGATGAAAACATCAGAAAAAAAATCACGACTGCTCGAATTGACCGAAGAATATAAACGCCTTGAGCGCAAATTAAAGCTCGGCGGCGGCGCGGAAAAGATCGAGAAAATCCATAAACAGGGAAAACTGACGGCGCGTGAACGCGTTGATTTGCTGTTTGATAAAGACTCATACAGCCAAGAAATAGGGCTTTTAATCGCGTATGACGAATACAAAGGGCAAGCTCCGGCGGCGGCGGTTGTGACTGCAATCGGCAAAATTCACGGGCGCGAAGCGGTTGTCGTTGCCAACGACGCGACGATCAAGGCGGGCGCGTGGTATCCCGAAACGATTAAAAAAATCCTTCGCGCACAGGAAATTGCGATGCGTAATCGTGTGCCGATTGTTTATCTGGTTGATTCGGCGGGCGTGAATCTGCCTTTTCAGGGCGGCGTTTTTCCGGGTCAATACGGCGCGGCGCGGATTTTTTATTACAACTCGATTATGCGCCGATATTTGAAAGTTCCCCAAATATCCGCCGTGATGGGAATGTGCGTCGCGGGCGGCGCGTATTTGCCTGCGCTTTCGGACGTGATTTTGATGGTCGAAGGCACTTCGTTTATGGGCTTGGGCGGCGCAAATCTCGTCAAAGGCGCGACCGGACAGACGATTGACAACGAGAGCTTGGGCGGCGCGATGACGCATAATTCGATTTCGGGTGTCGCGCATTATCGAACCGCCAATGAAAAGGAATGTATCGAAAAAATTCGTGCGCTCGTTTTGGAATTGCCGAAAAAAGAAGAAACGCGGGTTTCGATCATCGAACCGAAAGACGCGAAAAATTCGGCTGAAAAACTTTACGAAATTCTGCCCGAAGACCATCGTGCGCCATACAATATGCGCGAGGTTTTGAATTGTATCTTGGACGGCGGCGAGCTTGACGAATTTCAAGCCGATTACGCGAAAGAAATGATTTGCGGGACGGCGCGAATCGGCGGAATTTTGGTCGGAATCGTCGCCAACCATCGCGGAATGGTTAAAGGTAAGCCACAGAAACCGCCCAAATTCGGCGGCATCGTTTATACCGAATCGGCTGAAAAAACGGCGTATTTTATCGAAAACTGCAACCGGCATTCGACACCGATTCTTTTCGTGCAAGACGTTTCGGGCTTTATGATCGGCGCGGAAGCCGAACATTCGGGAATCATCCGAGCGGGCGCGCATTTTGTCGAACAGATGGCTTGCGCCGTCGTTCCGAAACTTGTTTTGACGATTAATCACGCTTCCGGCGCGGGTTATTACGCGATGGCTGGACAAGGCTTCGACCCCGATTTTATTTTCAGTTTGCCGACGGGCAGAATGGGTGTCATGGAAGGCGATTCGGCGGTGCAGGCGATTTTCGGAACACAGCTCGAACGCCTTAAAAAAGAAGGCAAACAGCCCGACGAAGCGACGCTTTCGGAAATGGAAAAAGTGCGCCAAACCTACGAAAAAGAACTCGACGCAAAACACGCGGCGGCGCGTGGTTTATTGGACGCGATTGTGATACCCGAAAATCTGCGCGATGCGCTGACGCTTGCTCTGCAAACGACTCTGAACACCAATCAACCGCACATTGGCGCATTTGTTTTGCCGCCGATTTAACAAAACAGGAAACTCCGACAACTTCGCGCCGATAATGTATTCAGAATTCATTATCGGGAGAAATTTATGACGCTGAAAGTTGATGGAGTCAAACAAAATCAGGAAATCTTTAAACCGAAAACGCAAGAACCGACCGTCGTTAAGCCAAACACGACGGAAGTAAATTTTCTGTCGCCGACGGACAAAAATCTGTTAATCAAACAGAATAATCTCGGTGCGGAAACATTTAAACTTGGTTTGCTGGCACGATTTGACGATGGCGGCGGGGGTGGAAATCCGCCGACTGTTGACCCGAAAAAGGTCGAAAACGCGGTCAACTCGATAAAAAGCAGTTTGTCCGAAGGGTTTTTGGATTGGGACGTAACACACGGCGATTTAAATAATATCCAAAAACAGTTTCAAGGTCTCAACACCGAAGAAGCGAATCAGGCTTTCGGGCAGCTTTCCGACGGTGACATTCAAAAATGGGTCGGTGAGCTGAACGGCTTGAACGGTAGCTACAGCCGCGAAGAAAAACAACAGCTTTTCAAAGAATTAGCCGGAAAATTAAACGGCGCAAATCTGTCACGTTTGGGACGCGCTCTCGGCAACGACAACGGCGATGCGGCGGCTTTAGGCAGAGCAATCGGACAAAATTCGTCGGCGCAAACAAAGGTTGATTTCGTCCGAAATATGTCGGGTTCGGTCGAGAAAAGTCGCGGCGCGTCCGAAGCGGTTGCCGAAGTTATCAGCGGACTTCAAAACAATCCGGCGGCTTTAGACCGCGCACTCGGTTCTTTGTCCGACACGCAATTGCAGAAGTTGATGGAAAATATTACCGTCAACGGCTACAGCACATCGTCGCCGTATGGCGGTGCTTACACAATTCAATACAACGGCGAATTGTTGGGCAAAATGCTCGACGCGGTTTCCAAATCGAACAATCCCGAAGTTAAAGCGCGAGTTTTCAACGCCGCCGCTTTGCAATTAAAAGCAATCGAAGGCGCACCGAATTTGATGCCCGCGACAGCAATTATCGGCAAAAATGACGCGGCGGCAAAAATCCGCGACGGTCTGACAAGCGTTATCAACAGCGACACGACGGGCATTATGACGAGTCTCGAACACACATACCGTAACGGCGAAGGCATCGCGGCTTATGCCAAATCAATGCTCGCGGGCGGAAAAACTGCGGAACTCGGACAAATCGTCGCCCGACTCTCGAAAGGGAACGATTTAACAGGCGATCCGCTCGCACGTTTCGGCACGCAAGTGCGCGGCACGGACGGCAATCCGCATTACCAAAACGCGCAGGTTCTCGGCTATTTCGCGGGCGCATTATTTGCCGGAGCGAAGCAAATCACGGGCGACCGCACCAAACAAGCCGATATGCTGAAAAACATTTTCGGCACGATCGCGGGCGCAACCGGCGCAGCAAATCCGACTTCGGGCGTAGTTTCGTCGGTGCTGAACGGCTTGACGCAAGGCATCGTCAACGAAGTCACGGACGGTTTGAACAAAGGCACGATGGATATGCAGGAAGCCATCGAAAAACTGCTTTTCCCGCGTAATACGACAACGGGCGCAAGCTACGAAGGCGCGGCGGAAGCCGATTTCGATTCAGCCTTTAGTCGGGTTGTTTTGCGGAATCAATAATCTGGATTTGGGATTTGGGATTGCGGATTTGGGATTTTTAATTCAATCCGTAATCCCAAATCTGAAATCCGCAATCGAAAAAGCGGGAAGAAAATTTCTTTCCGCTTTTTTGCGTTTGTTATAATGTTTTTTAAGATGAAAAAGTTTTACCGAATTTTACCGTTTGTTTTGGTTTTCGTTCTAATTTCATGTAATCAAAAGAGTATTTTTATGAATATCGAAGAAATTCCGCTGCCGCCCGAAGCAAAACAGGGAACGATTAACGGCAGATATGAAGTCGAACTCGACGGCGCGACCAACACGATTTTGTCCGAACTGAAAAAATCTACGGGCAGACAAGAGGAAAAAATTCTCTTTCTGCCAGGCGACACTGAACCCGCGAAGGTTTTCGAGTTTTACGCGCCGCGCCTGACCGAAAAAGGCTTTACAAAAGACGGAGATGTTCCGCTTCAGGGCAAAAATTACCAAATAAACATCTGGAAAAACGAAGGTCAGACAATTGCCGTCGCCGTGATTGATGCCGGCAAAGACGCGGACGGCAAAGCGATAAAATTTTTGGCGATTTACAAGGGCGATAAGTAAAAATTGATAAATTGTAAAAGATTACATTACTGCTGAAAACCGTTTTGGCTTGGAACGCACGCATCCGTGCGTGCCAGGTCGCGCTTCGCGGCATAAAAGCGTCTATCTAAAATCAACTTGAATTGACGACGAGGCTTTTTGAACGCTCGGCGTTCAGCACGCACGGATGCGTGCGCTCCCGGCGATGACGGTTTTGATTTTTCAATAATCGGAATTTTATAAACAATGTCCAAACGCCAAACTCTTTCAAAATTCGCGCTCGAAATGACCGTTTTCGTCTGCGGCGCGTTGGTCATGATTTACGAGATCATCGGCTCGCGGATTGTTTCGCCGTATATCGGAACTTCGACCTATGTTTGGACGAGCTTGATCGGCGTAATCTTAGGCGCATTGAGCCTCGGTTATTGGCTCGGCGGAAAAATCGCCGACCGCAAACCCGATTTGAAAACTCTCGCATCGGTCATATTTATCGCGGGCGGCGCGGTTGGAGCGACGATTCTTTTCAAAGACATTTTTCTTTCGTTGATCGCAAGCAGTCCGCTGATTTTGGAATTTAAATCCGTCGTTGCCGCGCTCGTATTATTTGCTCCGGCGAGCGTTCTGCTCGGATTCGTCGCGCCTTACGCCGTTAAACTCAAAACGCTTTCGCTCGAAGATTCGGGCAAAACCGTCGGCAGACTTTACGCGCTCTCGACGATCGGAAGTATTTTCGGCACATTCCTTGCCGGATTCGTGCTGATTCCGTTCGTCGGCAGCACGCGGACGCTTTATCTGGTCGGTTTTTCCTTAGTCGCGCTCTCGCTGATGCTTGCGCCGTTCACGCTCACCAGGACGAATCTGACGACTTTGATTCTCTTCATTTTCGGTATTTCGGCGACCGAACTGCAAGGCTGGTTATTGTTTAAGATGAACGATTTGCGCGACATTGACACCGAATACAGCCGCGTGCAAGTCTTCACGATGACGGATGAAGAAAGCGGCAGAAAGGTTCGGGCGATGGCTTTTGACCCGCATTTTATCCAGTCGAAAATGTATCTCGACTCGGACGAACTGGCGACCGAATACCTCAAATATTATCATCTCGTCCGCCATTTCAAACCCGATTTTCAGACGACTCTGCTGATCGGCGGCGCGGGCTATTCGTTCCCGAAGGATTTTCTTAAAACCTATCCCGACAAACAAATCGAAACGGTCGAGATTGACCCGCAGATGACCGAAATCGCCAAAAAATTTTTCAATCTGCAAGAAAACCCGAACTTAAAAATCTTTCACGAAGACGGCAGAATCTTTCTCAACCGCGCTGACGCAAATAAATATGACGCGGTTTTTCTCGACGCATTCGGCTCGCTCTTTACAGTCCCGTTTCACCTGACGACCATCGAAGCCGTCGCGGAAATCAACCGCGTTCTAAAGCCGGACGGCGTGGTCATCTTCAACGTCGGCGGCGCAATCAAAGGTAAAGCGAGCCGCTTCTTAAACGCCGAACTTGCCACTTACAAACAAATCTTCCCGCAAGTCCTGCTTTTCAAAGTCCGCCCCGAACGCCCCGACGAAGATGTCCAAAACCTGATCATCGTCGCCCTCAAAAGCCCGAATCCCTTCAACCCGAAAAGCGTTGACCCGCAAATATCCGAAATTTTGGATAACTTGTCTAATCAACCGCTGATTTCCGACGAAAAAATCCTGACCGACGACCTCGCGCCCGTCGAATTCTACAATTCCTACGCTCAAACCGATTTTCAGCGATAATTTTCGCAAATTTTTTTCGCCCGCAAACTTACATATTTCAACACTTAGCCGAAATCGCAAAAAAAAATCAAAAAAACTTCAAAAAAAATGTAAGTTTTTGCCCCAAAAAAATCATTATAGTTGGAAAGTTTTTTAAAGAGGCTCTTTAAATTCCGTCATTTCAAACAAAGAATGATGAAATTCCGCCACCCTTTGAAATCTTCCGACGAACCGTTTCATTGCCGAAAGACAAAAATCAGTTCTCAAGACTCTGAAATGCGTTCACCCGAAAAAATAAAATTAGTTAAACGACGGTTTGTGACCAATCACCCTATTTCACAAACTGAGGTAATCAAAAAACGGGTCAAATTGTGTGTTGATTTAGTAGATTTTCCTAAATTCCACAATCGTTTAACCCCAAAAACAAAAGGAGAATTTTATGCAAGTAAAAAAATGTTATTTGATAATTATGCTAATCATGATGCTTGTTTTTAACAACATTTGTTTAGCACAGGAAAATATTGAGAACGACGCTAGGATGGAAGTTGTGGCGAGGTCAACTTATTTACCATTCAAGACAGTCAAAGATAGATTCGGTAAAAAATTTGCCCAATCATACTTTGTAGTTCAGGTTGACATAAGGAATGACACGCTCGACAAACAGTTCATTGTGCAGACCGTTAATGTCACTTTTGACCGAAAGCAATGTCGGTTTGCGAAGGCTTTTTTGGACGAAAACTTTGATCAAAAAACATGTGACGACACCTTTGACAAGAATTTTTTCTTTACAAACTCGAAGTTGCCCGTTACCAGTGAAGATATAATCGCCACGGGAGAAGCAGATTTAAACCGCAGCAATCGTAACGTCGGTTTTCGTATTTTAGCTTTTACCGCTACTTTCGGCTCAATTCTGACAGGCTTCAGCGGGCTTATCGGGCGTGATGGTATTAAGGGAATAAATGTTTTAGGAACGACGGCGACGGCTGCTACTGCCGGACTTTTTCCTGACAGTTCTGCACGCAAACTCGAAAATCTTAGAAATGCCGTGCCGACCGAAGACGTTATTATCAAAAGTAAGGAGTCGAGAACCTTTAATATTTTTGTCCCGACCGAGCGTATTTTCTTTAAAAAATCATGGTCTGAATATATAAAACCTGCCAGAGACAGCGATGATGGCGCGCTTAAACTCAAGCTCATTCTCGAAACAATAATGCTTTCGTCGGCAACCGGTGTATTAATCGACAATGACGCGCCGACGGTCGAAGTTCGTTCCGACGACAGTTTACGAAGACAAGCTGAGAAAGTGCGTGAATCTAATTTTACGCAAGCGGAAATCTCGAACATTAAGACATATTCGGCAACAATGTCATTACTTCAAAAGAATCTGAGAAACGCGGCAACCGAACCGGGGGCAACCGCTTCGTTGAAAGCGATTCTCGCTGAGTTAAAGACTAAAGCGGTCATAAAAGATGTTTTAGCAACCAATGAATCTTTGAAGAATGTGAATGATAAATCAACCGGCGAGGAAATTTTTCAGGCGATTAGGATTTTAACGCGCGAGCTTAACAGCAAGGAAAACGGTACTGAGTTACAGCAACAAGTCCGAGATATAGTAATTTCAAAAGGAAAATAAAAGGAGAAAAAAAATGAAAGGAAATTTTGATGGTGCAATCGGTTCACTTACAGAGTTAGAAGTGCAATGTAATGCTTTTGAAGAAGCTAACTCTGTTAAATTAGAGAAACTAGAGGCAGTTATCGACGTAGGCGGAGAGAAGGCTACAGAAGGCACTTTTAAAGCCTTTGACGGTGATTTTGACGAACTCGGAAAGGCAAGAATTACCGAACCCGGCAGTAATTCGTGTTTTATTAATGAGGAGAAAAGGAAAGTTTCAATTTCCAGAAGCGCGTAAATCAGCTTCTATGAATCATTAAACGAGGCATCGGAGTCTTTCGGCGGTTCCGTTCAAAGACAGAGCGGAAACGTCGAAAGATACAACCAAATAGTTCAAAGATTTGACTAATTCGTCCAGCCTTAGGACAAAACCGCCCAGCCTTCGGACGAAACCGTCCAGCCTTCGGACGAAGTCGTTTAATCTTTGGACGGAGTCGGTCGAAGATTCGACGGACACGCGGAATCTTTGAGAGGACGTTTAAACCATAGAAAGACTAAAAAAGGAGTAATTAAATTATGGCTAAAACAATTGATGATTGGTATCCGAGGGACGGAGCAACCGAAAGGTTGATGTATGGAAATATTGAGGAGAAGATTGACGGTTATGCGGCGAAGTATCCTTTTTTGACGGCGGAATTGTTGGCGAAGGTGCATGCGATGTGCGGGACGTTTATCGAGGCTTACGACAAAATCGAGTATAACCGCGCGACGGGGAGGCAGGCGACTTCGTGGTTTAACAATAATCGTGGCGAGCAAGCAGGACAACAAGCCCGCGTCTGCGCCGCCGGTTTTTATGCCGATAGTTTTGCCAGTTGGGAGCGTTTGAGGGGATCAAGAAGTTTTGCCGCGAGTTTCGCGGGCTTTTGAAGAGTTAGTTTAATTACAGCGCGGCGGACGGGCTTGATTTAATGCTCGAACGCGAAAAGGGCGATGATTTGAATTTGGCGGATGCCGAGCCGGAATTGGAATTTTCGGTCGAAGACACGGAAGTCGTGACGGCTTGGAAAAAGAAGGGTTTCGATGCGCTCGAACTGAAATATCGCAAGGTCGGCGCGCCGCTCTGGCAGTTGGCGGACAAAAGCACGGAGAAAATTATCCGTTTCGCGCCGCCGCTAACGACTCCGGGCGTGCCTGAAAATTTCGAGTTCCGCGCCATTTTGATTATCAAAAACGAACGCGTCGGCAAATGGTCGCCGACTTATACTTTGACGGTCGTGTAATTTCGACCGCCGTTTGACGATAACCGCTGATAATTGAAGAGGGTTATCAAAAGGAGAAAAAATATGTTCACAAACACGGGAAATTTATCGTTTTATATGGGAATCGGGTTTATTTTGGCGGCTTTTGTCGGTCTTTTGGTTGCTTACAAGCTGATCAAAAGCAGTTTGGAAACAACGCGGGTTGAAAAAATAATCGAACTCGGCAAATGGTTTATCGCTTCGGTCGCGTTGGTTGTCGGCGCGACGATCATCGCCGACGGATTTAAGGAACGCGAGCAGGACATCAAGGAATTCGCGGTTTTCGACAAATATGTCAGCACCATTATGGAAGCCGACGGGGTTGAAAAAAGGTGGCAATTAGCCGAATATTTTTCGGTCGTTTCGCCCAACGGCGAATTGCGGGATTCGTGGGAGAGATACCTGAAGGTTGTTGAAGAACGTCGGAAGGAATATTTGGAGATCAAGCAAAAGGAAAAAGAACTGGAAAAAGTTACCAATCGAACCGAGGAACAAGAAAAAAACCTCGTGGATTTGAAGGCAAAAACGGAGAAGTATGAACAACCTTTGAAACCCGTTACGCAAACACCGGTTCAACAATCACCAATTCAGCAAACGCCGAACCAACCCGTTGACGCAAAGGAGTTGTTAATCGTCGCGGGCGGCGATACGACGCTGGTTGCCGCGAAGGATGAGCTGAAAAAAGCTCTAAAAATCAATCCGCAAGCGAAAATATATAAAAAGGGAAATATGTATCGGACGGTTATTCCGAATTTTACTTCCCGAACCGAAGCCGACACGCAGTTGGCACGGGCAAAGCTCGAAGTCAACAAGGAAGCCTACATCGTGACGCTGCAAGGCTGGTGCAAAAGCGTCGAAGCCGGTGCCGAATTTTCAATTTGTATCGAATAAATATTCAGAAACAGGAAAAAAAAGGAGGATAAAAATATGAGTCAACCAACAATTAATTTTGGTTCAAATGCCAATCAGACGGTCGTCAGTACGCATAGTAAGACGATTTTAACGGAAATGCTTAACCATGCCGGACTCGGTTCGTGTTTGATTACCAGCACGAGCCGCACGCCTGCCGATCAAGCCCGCGTGATGTTTAATAATCTCGAAACGCTCGGAGTCGCGGCGCAAAAAGCACTTTATGCCGCCGCCGGCGATCAGGTGATTGATGTCTATTCCGAGAAAAAAGCCGAGGGAAAAACCGACGCGCAAATCAAAACTGCGATGGAAGCCAAAATCAAAGCCATCGGACCGGAAAAGGTCAGCCGCCACTGTGCCGACCCGGCGGTTTTGAATGTCGTTGACATTTCACCGTTGTCCATTGCCAACAAACACGCGTTTGAAAACGCCGTCAATGTTGCGCTAAATAACAGAAAAGTGAGCCGGTTTATTACGCCGCGCAACGGTGATCCGGCTTATCACATTGAAATACCACAGCCCTAAACGGGTTAAACATTAGGTAGTGAACTAAAAAGTAATGCTTTGAAAATTGTTTTATACGGAACAAGAACCGTCATTGCCGGGAGCGCACGCATCCCTCCTGCGTGCTGCGTCGCTTGGAAAGCGGCGTAAAAGCGTTGCTCAATCTTGAATGTAATTTCAGCGCATTTATTCGCGCTCTCGCGCTCAGCACGCAAGGATGCGTGCGCTCCCGGCGATGACGGTTATTTTTGTTCAATGCGCGTCTGAGAATTTTAACCGGCATTACTTTCTGTTTACTGCCAAAAATTAGACCGATTATTAGAATCAAAAGGAGGAAATATGATAAAAACAGGAATTATCGTGATTGATCCCGGACACGGCGGGAAATTTGAAGTCGGCGGTTCGTCTCCCAATAATGCGACGAGCGCGAGCGGCGTATTGGAAAAAAACATTACGCTGCGGATGGCGTTTCTGGTGCGTGAACAACTGGCTTTGATGGCAGCCGCCGAAGGGCATCAGCTGACCGTTTTCTTAACCCGTGATAAGGATGAAAATTTAGGACTCGGGGCAAGGGCAATTGTCGCTAAAAAGAACAAAGCCGATTTGTTTTTGTGCATCCATTGCAACGCTTTTAACGGCAAAGCGCGGGGAACCGAAACGCTGATCAGTCCGGTTGCTTCGGGCAATACTAACCACGCCGCCGACAAAATCTTTGCCCAGCTAATTCAAACCGCGGTCTTTACGGCGATTCAAGCGCACGATCCGAAAGCCGCGAACCGTGGCGTGAAAGACCAAAAGTTGCGCGTTTTGAGAAGATCCGACCTAGGCACAAAAACGCGCGGCTGTTTGGTGGAACTGGAATTCATAGATGTCAAAGCCGTTGACGATTTGCTGAACATCGGACAGAATGCCCCGCAAGTCCGCCAGGATATTGCCAAAGCAATCGCCAAGGCTCTGATTACGGCTTTATAGAAGTTATGGTAGTGAACAATAAAGTAATGCTATTTGAAATTCTGAATGGTTGATTGAAAATAAGACTCTGCATCGCCGGAAGCGCACGCATCCCTGCGTGCTACGTCGCGCTTCGCGGCGTAGGAGAGATTATTTATATTCAACTTGAATTTGCACCGAGTTTTTTTGAACGCTCGGCGTTCAGAACGCAAGGATGCGTGCGCTCTCGGCGAGGACGTTCTTTTTAATTTACAAAACAAATTTCAAAGCATTACTTTTAGTTCACTACCGAAATCATTAACCGTCAAGCGGAAGTGTTTGGGCAAATCCGGAAATTTGCGTGAATAAATTCAAAGGAGAAAAAAAATGAAGAGAACTAAAATCATTTACAAAATAGCGACTGTCTGGATTGCGTTATTCGTGATCGCCGCCGCGTCCGCCGCGCAGGATTTTAAGGTGGAAAAAACGGGAAACACGCTGGAATTACTCGAAGACCGCGATCAAAACGGGGTCGTTATCGCAAACAAGAAATCGGAACCGTCGGGGGTTGAGCCGATTGGGAGCGGTAAATATTTGTTGGCGGCTAACGACAAGGACAATGATGACGGGTTAAGTTTGAAAATAATCGAGGCTTCGACGGGAAAGGTTATCAAGACGCTTGCCGAAAATCTTCAAAACTCGAAAAAGAATCCGAAGTGGGAGGCTCTGGCGAAAGACGCGGAAGGAAATTTTTACGTCATCGGTTCGCACAACGACGAATCGGATGCTGCCAAACTCGCCACCCGCTCGCGGATGTTCAGATTTCGGCTGTCGAGCGAATGGGAAGAAAACCCGCTGAATTTTTCGATTGATACCGCATCGGTCAGAGAACTCAACGTCAAGGATTCATTTGCCAAACTCGGCATTTACGATGCCGATCCAAAAAAGAACAAACTAAAAATAGAAGGATTGGAAGTTCGCGGAATCGGTTGCCGGAAAGAACTGCTTATCGGACTGAGGGAAGACCCTTTGAAAGCGAATATGGTGCGCGTGTATGCGGGCGAACTGCCCGATTCGGAAGCGGCACAAACCATCGTCAATGTTTCCGTCAAGCCGTTTTTCAAGTTCGCCGCCGGAAAACCGCAATCGTCGCCGACCACTGAATTTTTTAAACTCTCGTCGCTCGAATATGTCGAAAAATTAAAGGGTTTCCTAATTGTGACCTCGACCGAAGACACGAAAAATAAATTTCACGGAAACGCGCTCTGGTTTATCGGCGACGCGCAGACTGCGGCGATTAAGCTGGACAAAACCGACGGATTCAAGGCGGTTTCGCTAAAAAATATTTATGAATTCGAGCCGGAAATGAAAGCCGAAGGCTTAAGCCTGTTGCCGTTTGCCAACAGCAACAAAATAAAATTGGCGATAGTTTTCGACAACGACGCGATTAAACACGGGGCGTTGCAGATTTTAGAATTAACCGATAACCGGAAATAAAAAATAAAAGGAGAAAAACAATGGCAAAGAAAAAGAATGTCAAAAGAATATTTAATGTCGTTCCTTCGACTGAGGTCGAGAATGATTGGGTGATGGATAATGCGGTCGAGGCGGGAATGCTTGCCGCGCCCGTTGCGCTTCCGGCAAGCGTTGATTTGCGCCAAACGTGGTGGAAAGTCGGCGATCAAGGCACAACCGGCTCGTGCGTCGGTTGGGGCGCGGGCGAAGGCGTTTTGCGGTGGCATTTTGTCAAAGCAAACCGCATCGCCAATAACGAAACTATTTCGCCGCGCTATATCTGGATGGCGGCAAAGGAAACCGACGAGTTTATTTCGCGTCCTTCGACGTTTATCGAAGGCGACGGGACGAGTCTCAAATCCGCGCTCGACATCGCCCGCAAATTCGGTGTCGTCAAGGACAGCGTTCTGCCGTTCGGTTCGGGCAAACTTTTCGGGGGCGATGCCAATACGTTCTATGCAATCGCCTCGCAGTTGAAAATCGGTTCGTATTTTAACCTGTTCAAGAATCTGCACGAGTGGCGGACGTGGCTGGCGACCAGCGGTCCGCTCCTCGTCGCGCTCAATGTTGACGGAAATTTCTACAATGCCGACGCGGCAAACAGCAATCTGGATGCTTATATTCCGCCGACGAAACCCGCCGGACATTGCGTTTCGATTGTCGGTTATCGGGCGGACGGCAGATTTATTATCCGCAACAGTTGGGGAACAAGCTGGGGCAATAACGGTTTTGCTTTCGCCTCCGAAGACTATATTCAAGCCGCTTTCTTCCCCGAAGCCTACGCGGTCAAACTTTAAAACATTTTGAAATTAAACGAAAATCAAGAGGAAAAAAAGTTAATTAGTGGTAAGTAGCTGGACAAAATTAATTTGCAAAAGTTGGAGCGCGGGCAGCTTGCCCGCATCGCGCGTTCGAGGCTTTGCGAGAACAAGTGCGAAACGCCTCGTTTTCTCGCTTCGCTTGAAGATCGGCAAAGGCTTTCCGTTC
>JANODL010000009.1:0-19558 GCA_031412675.1 Acidobacteriota bacterium
TCAAAAGCCGTCGCCAAGCAGCAGATATCTATAAATTGTTGAAATCATTGGAATTGCATTTTTGGCACGGTGATTGATTTATAGAGGGCAAGTGAAGGATAACAACCTTCGGAATTATAAGGAGAAATAAAGCACTGAAAAAATTTATAGCAACTATAATGATGATGGCGATGATGGCGGTGATGTTACCTTTGGCGGCAAACGCGCAGACGAGAAATTCGCGCCGCGTTCAAAACCGCACTTACACGACTCAAACTTATAAGCGACCGAACTTTTATCAGAGACATCGTAATTTGATCAACGTCGGAATCGGAACGGGCGCGGGTGCTTTACTCGGCGGATTGATCGGCGGTAAAAAAGGCGCACTCATCGGAACGGCAGTCGGCGCAGGCGGTTCGGCACTTTACACCTACAAAATTAATCCGAAAACGAAAAGATATTACCGCGTTTATCGCTAATATCCAAAGGAATCTAAATTTACAGAGCGGCATTGAGTTTTACGAAACTCAATGCCGCTCTTTTTATATTTCGACGCTATTTGGCTTTCAAATTCTCGTCGTAAATCGTCTGGTAAACGCGATAAGCCGTCAACACTTTATAAACATAGTCTTTCGACTGCGTAAAGATGATTTCAGGAACGTAACGATCCGGGTTATCGGTTTTCGCCCGCGCCATCCAACGCCCGATGTTGTCTTCGCCGCCGTTATAACTCGCCGCTACTGCCGCCGGTTGATTGGGAAATATTTTGAATAAGTTTGAAAGATACTGCGACCCGAAAAGAATCGCCGTCGGCGGATTGTAAAGCTCGTCCTGATCAAATGTTTCGCGGTTTAATTCGCCCGCGATCTGGTCGGCGGTCGTTGAAATAAACTGCATCAAACCACGCGCCGCCGCGTTCGATTTAACATCGGGACGAAAGCGCGATTCCTGCCGCATAATCGCCAGCAAAAGCCGCGCGTCAACTGATTTTTCAGGCGCGTATTTCAACAGCGAATCAGCGTATGGCGCAGGATAAAGCAGTTCGATTTGGTCACGCGGAATCAACTCGATTTCGTAATCGGCGGGAACATTTCTCCAAAGCGGTTCGATGTATGCAATCGCTTTATTCGCCATTTCGCCGCGCTTGTATAAAACGGCTAAAGTGTAATCGAAGTCGAATTTAGAATTTGGAATCTGGAGTTTGGAATCTGAAATTGGTCTGGCTTCAGATTTCTGCTGACTGTTCTCCAGTTCCGGCGCGGCTTCGTCGTAAAGCGCGAGAAAAAGCATTTCGTCGGCGATGGTTTTATGATAATTTGCCGGTAAACTCGCCGGTTTTTCCTTTAAGATTTCCCTGCGTCCGAGTTCGAGAAATCTGCCGTTCGGGATTTTTTGATAAGCGGGCAAAGTCATATAAGCCCTTTTGACGATTTCCAGCATTCGAGCGCGAAGTTCGGCGTTTTCCATCAGGCGCAGAACCGACTGCGCGGCTTTTCTCTGCGCTTCGGCGTTACGCGTCTCGATGTTTTTTACCAGTTCGGAGATTTTCTGCGCGGCGAGGTTTTTTGTCTGTTCGCCATTCGCCAACGCTCTTAATCGTTCGGTCGCCCGCCAGCCGTAGTACTCGTTTCGCCCGTCGGAGATTGTAAGATAAGCCTCCATAGCTTCGGCGTAGCCACTGAGATTCTCTAAAACAAAACCTTTCAGAAAAACGACTTCCGCTTCGTTTGTGCCGCCGGGAACGCGCGTTCCGCCCAAATCGGGAAAGTTTCGCAGGTTATTCAGGTCGGTCAGCGCATTCGCCCAGTCGTTTTGCGCGATACGAATCCGCGCCTGTGCGAACAGGGCGATGGCTTCGGGTAATTTGCCCTTAAAATCAGTCTGTGTCCTCAAAGTCCATTTCAGCGCGTCGGCGTTCGCGCCCGTGTCCCGGAAAACGTCAACGATGTTCAAATAAGCGCGGTCGAGCGTTTCCGCGTCGGGATACTGCGCGATGAATTTTTGATAACGCGCGACGGATTCTTTAGGTTTGTTAACGCGAGCGAAAGCTGATGCCGCCTGACTCAAAGCGTCTTTCGCAATCGGATGCGTTGGAAATTCGGCTTGGACGCGCTCGAACCAATTAATTGCTTCGTCGTATTTTTTTTCCTGCGCGTAACCGCGACCGATTTGAAAAATCGCGTCGGGGACGATGCCGCTCGTCGGATGCTTTTCGAGAATCGCCTGAAAATAAATTCGCGCTCGCGGAAAATCCCGGTTAAATTGATAAATCTGTGCGCGCCGCAAATACTCGAAATCTGTCAAAGGCGGCAGCTTTGCACTCGAAAATTCCTTTCCGCTCGTCATTTCGTCAAGCAGTCTCAAACTCGTCAAAGCGAAATCGTCCGGCTGTCCGGAGTTCGGCAAATCCGAAATTAAACGGCTAAAAATTTCCTTCGCTTCATTCGTTTTTCCGCTTTGCAGATAAGCCTGTCCGAGCAAAACCGAAGTTTCGCGGTTCTGATTGACGGTGGACGGCGAACCGCCGTTTGCCGTTTGCCGACTGCCGACTGCCGTCTGTCCACTGTTTAACAGCCGAATCGTCGCTTCATAATCTTTGCTTTCGTAATAACTTCGCGCCGTTCGCCGGTTAATTGTGTTATTTAAAAGACTTTCCGGCGCAATTACGGAAATTTTCTGCAAATAAACTCGCTCTAAAAACAAATTTCCCGAAGCGCGGTAAATCTGCGACAGATGCCATAGAGCATATTCGCTCAACACGGAATTCCGCGCCGCGACCGCTTCATAATTCGCCGTCGCCGCAGCGAAATCGCCCTGCTTTTCCGCCAGACGCGCCGCCAGATAATCGTAATTGTTCAGTTCGTAAATCTTTTGATCGGCTTTTTTGAGCGTTTCGAGTTCGGTTATCGCCGTCTGATATTGGCGATTTTCAGTCGCCGTTTTTATTTTGCGATGAACTTCGTTAAGGTCCTGAGCAAAAGCGTGAGTTATGCAGGAAAGCAAATATAACAAAATAAAGATAGAGCGTTTCATAAACGGCATTTTAGCAAACTTTTCGGCTTTACTGTAAAATCGTTAAAAGTATGACGGCAAAAATTTTAAGCGGCGCGGAAATCGCCGGACAGATAAAATCGGAAGTCGCCGAAACGGTGAAAAATCTATCTTATAAACCGTGTCTGGCGGCGGTGCGTGTCGGCGAAGACGCGGCTTCAAAAGTTTATGTCGGCAATAAGGTGAAAACGAGCGAAGAACTCGGTCTGCGTTCTGAATATATTCATCTTCCGGCGGAAACGACGCAGGCAGAACTTTTGAAAATCGTTGAAGAATTGAACGAGCGCGACGACGTTGACGGCATTTTAGTTCAGCTTCCGCTGCCGAAGCAGATTGACGAAAATGCCATTTTGCAGGCAATCAATCCCGAAAAAGACGTTGACGGTTTTCATCCGGTCAACGCGGGAAAGTTGGCACAGGGACAGAAAACTCTCGCGCCCTGCACGCCCGCCGGTGTGATTGAAATTTTAAAGCGTTCGAATATCGAAATTGCGGGCAAACACGCTGTCATCGTCGGGCGCAGTAATATCGTCGGCAAACCGTCGGCGTTTCTGCTTTTGCAGGAAAACGCGACGGTCACGATCTGCCATTCGCGGACTGTGAATCTGGCGGAAATCACGAGCCGGGCTGATATTCTCGTCGCCGCAATCGGACGCGCGGGATTTGTGCGCGGCGAACATATCAAGGAAGGCGCGACCGTCATTGATGTCGGCATCAACAATGTTTCGGGTGTCGAATTTGCCGGAGAATTATTCGACGAAACCGAACTCGAAAAACGCCTCGCTACCATCGAAAAGCGCGGCTTTACCTTAGTCGGCGACGTGAACCCGAAAGAAGCGAAGGCGAAAGCGGCAAACTTTACGCCCGTTCCCGGCGGTGTCGGCTTATTAACCGTCGCAATGCTGATGAGAAATACGGTTGATGCGGCGCAGAGGCGAAGAGCAAAAGGTTAAAAGTGAAAGAGTGAAAAAGGGAAAAGTCAGGTTAACCGATTACAAAAAAAATTTTTCACTCTCTCACTTTTAACCCTTTCAACTTTAAAAATTATGAAATTTGAAGAATACCAAACGGAAGCAAAGCAGACGGCTCTGTATCCGAATCGCTTAAAAAATCTCGAATATCCGACGCTCGGTTTAACCGGCGAAGCGGGCGAAGTCGCCAATATCGTCAAGAAAATCCAGCGCGATTCGGGCGGCGTGATCACCGACGAAATCCGCGCTAAGTTGAAAGACGAACTCGGCGATGTGCTGTGGTATATTTCCGCTTGCGCGGATGAATTGAATCTGACACTCACGGAAATTGCGGAGTTTAATGTTGAAAAACTCGCCGTGCGGCACAATCGTAAAGCATAAAGTCTTGATATAACGCCAAAAAAAAATTAAAATCGCCATCAAGCAAAAGTTTTACAAAAATCTCTCACTGTCGGAGAAAAGCGATATGCTCGAAAAAGGCAAAAAGGTCGGTGAATATGTTTTGCTCGAAAAACTCGGCTCGGGCGGTTTCGGCGATGTCTGGAAGGCGGAAAAGCGGACGGTTTTGGATAGTAACCATTTTGCCCTGAAGTTTTTTCGCCCGAAAGAAGACGGCGTCGATTTTGACAAAATCGGCAAAGAGCTTGCCGTCTGGAAGCGGCTCAGAGGTTTGCCGCACATCATTTCGGTTATCGAATTAGACCGTTTTGAAGATTACGTTTATGTCGTCAGCGATTTTGCCGACGGCGGATCGCTGGAAAAATGGTTGAGAACCAATGGCGGCAAGGCTTCGTCCGAAGCGAATGCCGTTAATGCCGCATTGCAAATTTTGTCGGGACTCGAAAATCTGCATGAAAAAGGTTTTGTTCATCGTGATTTGAAGCCCGACAATATTTTGATAATGAACGGCAGATTTTGTCTGGCGGATTTCGGCATTTCGCGCGAGGTAAAAACGCATTCGAGGGCGACCGGAACAGCCGGAACGATGGAATATATGCCGCCGGAAGCGTTCGAGAAAATGCCTTCGGTTACGCCGCAAACCGACATCTGGGCAGTCGGCGCGATTTTGCAGAGACTTCTGACGGGCAAACTGCCCTATCCGCAGGACGACCAGCCTTCGCTGATTGCCGCAATTTTAATGAGCGAACCAGACGAGATGCCGGAAAGCGTAAATCCGAGTTTGCGAGAAATCGTCAGGAAATCTTTGCAGAAAAACCGTGCGATGCGTTTTCAATCCGCAAATGAAATGCGCGAGGCTCTGCAAAATTTTTTGATGCGGCAGAAAATTGTCGCAGTTCCGCCAGCCGAAACAATCGAATTTGAAGATTCGGACAAAACGGCAAAATATGAATTTGCGCCCGCGCAGCAAGACAGACCGTTTATTGAAGACGAGGAAAGACCGACCGAAATCCGTGACGACCAGACCGAAATAAGAACCGTCGTCCGGCAGCAAATCAGAGAAGCAGGCGGGCAAGCTGAAGAAGAACTTACGCGCCAAAGAGCAATCGATTACCAAGCGTTTTTAAACCGGCAATCTCCGCCTCAAACATTCAAAAAGAAATTACATCCGGTCTGGATTGTCTTGATTACATTGGTGCTTGGCTCTATTGTTCCCGTCGGTATAATTATTTGGTCTGCTAACCAAAGTCCGGTAGACCAAACCAAAAACAGTTCGGCAAACAAAAATACAAATTCTTCGAGCAGTTCAAACCCTCTCAAAAACTCAATCGGGATGGAGTTTGTCAAAATTCCGGCAGGTTCGTTTATGATGGGTTCGCCGACGAGCGAGAAAGAAAGAGATGGTGATGAAACACAACATCGGGTAACTATCAGCAAAGATTTCTATCTGGGCAAATACGAAGTTACTCAGGAAGAATATGAAAAAGTGATGGGAGCGAATCCATCATCGTTGCCCAATAATTGTCCGCGTTGTCCGGTGCAAAATGTTTCCTGGGAAGATGCACAGGAATTTATTAAAAAGTTAAACGCCAAAGGCGAAGGAACATATCGTTTGCCAACGGAAGCCGAATGGGAATATGCGTGTCGGGCAGGGACGACGGGTGATTATGCGGGAAGTTTAGATTCTATGGCGTGGTATGGTTATGATAAAAATTCCGTCAATACATCACACGAAGTCGGAACGAAACAGCCGAATGCCTTTGGATTGTATGATATGCACGGCAATGTGTGGGAATGGACGGCGGATTGGTATGGAGACTATCCAAGCGGAAGCGTAACAGACCCGACAGGAGCAAGTTCCGGCTCGCATCGCGTCATTCGCGGCGGCAGTTGGCTCTATACCGCGCCGTATCTGCGTTCGGCGAGTCGCTTCTACTATCCGCCGTTCAAGCGCTTCTACGCCTTGGGATTTCGCGTCGTCAGGCAGTGATTACACTTTACACTTTTACGCTTTGCGAACAGAAGCCCGTACGTTAGTAAGGGCGGCGTTTGAATGGTTCGCTGTCCTTACTAACGTGCGAGCTTCTGTTATTGGATAGTTTGATGTGAGAATTCGTCCGAAGCGAAACCACAAATATGCTCAAAGTTGGCTTAACAGGCTCAATTGCCGTCGGCAAATCTTTCGTTTGCGAAATATTTCGCGAGCTTGGTGCGTTTGTTTTGGATGCCGACCAAACGGCGCGGGAAGTTGTGGCGGTTGGTTCTCAAGGTTTAGCGTTGATTGCCGAAAAGTTTGGCGAAGATTTTTTGTTGGAATCGGGCGAGCTTGACCGCGTGAAAATGGGTGCGGTTGTTTTTGCCGATGAAGCGCGGCGGCAGCTTCTGAATTCGATAGTTCATCCGCTTGTTTTTGAGGCGCAAAACGAATGGCTGGCTGAAAAAGAAAGGGAAAAGCCTGACGGCATCGCTGTTATTGACGCGGCTTTGATGATAGAATCTGGAGGTTACAAAAGGTTTACGAAGTTAATTGTTGTCCGGTGTGAACCTGCGATACAATTACAACGCTTGATGCTCCGCAATAGTCTAAGCGAAGCGGAAGCTCTCAAACGGATCAACGCGCAGATGCCGCAGGAAGAAAAAAAGCTCTACGCCGATTTTCTGATTGATACTTCGGGCGGTTTTGAAAATACGAGAAAACAGACGATTGAAGTTTTCGAGCAATTAAAACTTTATAAATTAGAAGAAAGAAATGAAACCACAGATGATCACAGGTAAGCACAGACGGAAAGAGAAAAAAATGTCTGTGTCCATCTGTGTCCATCTGTGGTTAATTATTTTTGCTTTATTCTTGAGCGCGTGTAACGAACTTGAAAAGCCGAAAACCGAACCTTTCTACGCGCAAACCGCGCCGCCGCAGAAAAAAGAATTTCGCTGGAGCAACGGCAAAATGCCGAAATCCTTTGACCCCGCGCTTGCTTCCGCTCCGCCCGAAACCGATATTATCCGCGCCGTTTTTGAAGGCTTGACCGACACGAATCCGAAAACACTCGAAGCAATGCCGTCGGTTGCCGAAAAATGGACGGCTTCGGAAGATTTCAAAACGTGGACATTTTACTTGCGGAAAGACGCGAAATGGTCAAACGGCGAAAGTGTCAAAGCGCAAGATTTTGTGCGTTCGTGGAAGCGTCTGGCGGAAATGAGCGATAAAGTTTCGCATCCGCAGCTTCTGGAAAGTATTGCCGGAACAAAGATTTTGAAACCCGAAACGCCGCCGACGATTATTAAAGGCACGGAAGTTGATATTTTGTCGAAACCCGAAGTCAGCCCGAATTTGCCGATTCTGAAAAGTCCTTCAAACACCAACAGCGCGCAAAAGAGTGAAACCAAACTGCCAACGACGACCGAAAAACCGTTAGTAAAAACGGAGAAAGAAACAAAGCCGAAAACGCTGCCCGAAGTGAAATTCGGCGCGGAAGCGGTTAATGATTTGACGCTGAAAGTTTCGCTCGTCAAAGCCGACAAAGATTTTCCCGCGCTCGTCGCGCATCCGATGTTTCGCCCGATTTACGGTGACGGAAAGGATTTTGAGGAAGGAAAATTAAACGCCGCGATTGTCACGAACGGCGCGTTTCGCATTTCTTCAATCGGGCAGGAAGGCATCACGCTCGACCGCGCCGAATATTTCTGGGGCAAAGAAACGGTCGAACTCGAAAGAGTCCGTTTTGTCCCGAAGGAAAACGCGGAAAAGGCTCTCGAAGCCTATCGGTTGGGCGAAATTGACGCGGTGACAAATGCGAGTTTTGAACCGCTCGCGCTGAAATTGCTCGCGCCTTACAAAGACTTTAAGCGCAAAACACACAGCGCGTTGAATTTTTACGAATTTAACCGCAACAAAAAACCGTTTGACGACCGCCGTGTGCGCGAGGCTCTGGCGATTTCCATCGAACGCGAACGCCTGACCGAGATCGAGATGGACGGCTCGACTCGTCCGGCACTCAGCTTTCTGCCGTTTGACGAGGAGACTACCAAAAAACTCGTGCAGGACAAAGACCGTGCGAAGGAACTTTTGGCGGAAGCCGGATTCGAGGACGGCGAAAATTTTCCGGTGATTCGTTTGGTTGTCAACCGCAACGACATTCAACAGCGGATTGCGCGGGCGGTTGTCAAGATGTGGAAACAGACGCTCAACATTGATGCCGTGATTATTGTTAAAGAAGCGTCGGAACTCGAAACTACGCGGGCGACGGGCGAATTCGATATTTTGCGGCGCGGCGTGGTTCTGCCGACCGCCGATGAAACAGCCGGTTTGATGGCGATTTTTGCGCCGGAAACACCGCCCGAAAGCGAAATTTCGGCACCGAATCAGACAACCGAAAATACTTCAGAAACTCCGACGGAGAATCTAAATTCGGAATCAAAAAATACTGACGAAACGTCTTCAAATGAACAATCGGAGCCAAATACGCCGTCGGAAATTACAGAAAACGCTCCCGTTCTGACGGAAGCCGAAGCAATTAACGAGGTTTCCGCCATTCCGCTCTATTTTCCGACATCTTATTCTCTGGTCAAACCGTATATTCAAGGATTTGAAATAAATACCCTCGATGCTCCTTCGCTGAAAGACGTAAAAATTGATAATAACTGGCAACCGAAAAAGCCGAACGGTGAATCGTAAATAACAGTAAGCAGAAGGCAGTCGCCGTTGGCAGTTTAATAATTTTCGCCAATGAAAAACCCTCGGCTGAATTCTTGCGTATAAAACTTATAACGTGATAAGTTTAGGTCAGTTGCGTTAGTTTGTCCTGTTCTCTCCGGCTTTAGTTTAGAGCATTTCTTTCAATCGAAAGTGCATATCAAAGGAGTATCGAATTATGACACGAATCCGTTTTATTCAATTTCGTTCGATTCTGGCAATCGTCGTTTTGTCTTCGTTTCTGATTAGCTGTTCGACACAAGCAACGAGCAAATATTTCGGACAAACCGTCGCTCCGTCGGATAATATTATGCGCTATACGACGGGTTCCGAGCCTGAATCGCTCGACCCGCAGTTTGTCACCGGACAGCCCGAAGCGCGCATTATGATGGCAATTTATGACGGTCTGCTCGAATATCATCCGAAAACGATGGAACCGATTCCGGCAATCGCCGAAAGTTGGGAAATCAACAAAGACGGCACCGAGTATATTTTTCGTCTTCGCAAAAACGCCAAATTCTCGAACGGCGATCCGGTTACCGCGAAAGATTTTGTTTACTCGTTCCGGCGCGGACTTTCGCCCGAACTCGCTTCGCGTAACGCGAATTTGGCGTATTACATCAAAAATTCGGAAGCCTATAATTCGGGCAAGTCGTTTGTCAAAGGCGCGGACGGAAAATTTTTACACAAAGCCGACCTTGATGAAGAGAAAAAAGCCGAACCTACACAACCAACTGTTGCAATCCACGAAACGGTCGGAACGGATACCGAATTTCACAAATTTCTCGACGAACCGGAGCGTTTGACCGTGCCGAGCGATGAAAAGGAACGCAATAAATCAACGGAAAAAGACGCGAAACTGAAAGCCGCGTTGGAAGGCAAGGAACTGGTCGAGGTCAAAGCCGAAGACCTCGGCGTTGAGGCAATTGACGATTACACGTTCCGCATCAAACTTTATCAGCCCGCGCCGTTTTTCTTAGGCTTGCTCGCGCATCAATTTTTCCGCGTCGTTCATCAGCCGACAATCGAAAAGTTCGGCAAAGATTGGGTCAAACCCGCGAATATCGTGACGAGCGGAGCATTTAAGGTCGTCACGCACAAGCCGTATGACGAACTGACTGTGACGCGAGATTCAAACTACTGGGACGCGGCAAATGTGCATCTTGACGGCATCGAATATTATCCGCTCGACGAGCAGACGACGATGCTCAACCTTTACAAAGCCGGACGGCTCGACGCGACTTATAATCACACGATTCCCGCGCCGTGGAACGAAACCGTCAGACAATACAAGGACGAATATTCGCTTCACCCGGAAGCGGCGGTCGAATATTACAGCCTGAGCGTCAAAAAGAAACCGATGGACAATATTAACGTCCGCAAGGCTCTGGCACTGGCGATTGACCGCGACTCACTTGCCAAATTCCGCAAGACGATTAAACCGCTCGTTGATTTTACGCCCGAAGGGATTTTTCCGAAGTATGAAGAAGCGCGGCGGAAAGTTTACACGGAAGAACTGGCGAAAATCGGAAGCAATCTCGATGAATGGAAGGCGCGCAAATTCGATGCCGAAAAAGCGCGGAAATTGATGACCGAAGCGGGTTTTCCGGTTCAGCAAACCGGCAATGGCTATTCTTGCCCGACGTTTCCGGTGGATGTCGTAAATTTAACTTACAACACGGCGGAATCGAACAAAGCGGTTGCCGAATTCGTGCAGGCGCAGTGGAAACAAAATCTGGGAATTACTGTTCCGCTCAAAAATATGGAGTTCAAGACGTTTCTGCCGTTCCGTTCGGCGGTCGAATATACGGGCGCGGTCAGAAACGGTTGGATCGGCGATTATATGGATCCGTTCACGTTTTTGAATCTTTTCTATTCACAGCAAAATGACGGCGCGACCGGTTGGTGGGATCCGAAATACGATAAATTGCTCGACGATGCCAATAAGGAAGTTGACGAAATGAAGCGTTACGAAATACTGGCGAAAGCCGAATTTTATGTGATGCAGCAGCAAATCGTGATTCCGCTCGGGACAGCCGGCACGAGCTTTGTCAAAAAACCTTATATCAAAGGACTCTACCCGAATCCGGGAACGCTGCATCCGTGGAAATTCGTCTATATCGAACGCGACCAGAGCAAATGGAATGTTTCGATGGACGACATTATGACGACCGAAGACCCACAGTTTGAAACTCAGCTTAAAACGCTGATGGCAACGCAGGAAGCCGCGCAAAAAGCGAAGGCGACACCGCCGCAAACGGAAACGCAAGATAAAACCAAAGCAGCGAAGGCTGAATAGTATGGATGACGAAAAAATAGATAAAACCATAGAGTTTATTTTGAATAATCAGGCGCAGTTTTATGCTGATTTGCAACAGGTTCAGGAAACCAACAAGCAAATTCAAGAAACTCAGAAGGAAGCCGAAAAACGGGTTAATGTTTTAGAGCGTGCCTGTTTAAATCTTTACAACATTTCGGTTGAACACGGCAAGCAGATTACCGAAAACGGAAAGCAGATTGTCCAATTAACCGAAGATATAAAAGAACAGCGTGAAGCTCAAAAGGCAACCGATGCGCGATTGAACGCGGTAATTTACATGGCTGAAAAGTTTTTCGGCAGTCAAAACGGAAAATCAGAGAAGTAGAGGAAAAATGCTAAGTTTCATCATTCGCCGATTATTGATAATTATCCCGATGGCATTGCTTGTCATTACCTTGACGTGGGGCTTGATTCGTCTCGCTCCCGGCACTTTTTATTCGACCGAAAAGAAATTGCCGCCCGCGATCGAGGCAAATATCAAGAAAAAATACGGCTTAGACCAACCTATTTATAAACAATATCTGCTGATGCTCGGCAATATTACGTGCCGCACAAAAGCGGCGGACGAAACGACCAAGAGCGGCGTTCAGTTTGCGGTCGGCAGCCTCAATTTCAAATGTTTCGATTTCGGTGATTCGCTCAAATATCCCGACCGTTCGGTCAATCAAATCATCAGCGACCATTTGCCGTATTCGGCAACCATCGGACTGCTCGCGTATCTGTTGGCGTTGGCGTTGGGTTTAACGGCAGGAATTATCGCCGCGCTCAAGCAAAATTCGGCGTTCGATTACGGCTCGATGACGTTTGCGATGCTCGGACTTTCCGTTCCGAATTTTGTTTTGGGTCCGATTCTCGTGTCGGTTTTTTCGCTGACATTATATATCTTCCCGCCGGCGCGGTTCGGCGGAATTATGAGTTTGGTCTTGCCCGTCATCACGCTTTCGGCGATTTATATGGCGTATATTGCGCGTTTGACACGCGCCGGAATGCTCGAAGTGATGCGTTCCGATTATATCCGCACGGCACGCGCCAAAGGTTTGGACGAAACAACCGTCTTGCTCAAACACGGCATTCGCGGCGGAATTATTCCGGTCATTTCGTTCACCGGTCCGGCACTCGCGGCACTTCTCGCGGGAACGGTCGTCGTCGAAAAAGTTTTTGCGATTCCGGGATTGGGCAATATGTTTATCCAGTCAATTTTTAACCGCGATGAGCCGCTGACTTTGGGAATCGTGGCTTTTCTTTCGATTATGATTATGATTTTCAACTTGATTGTTGACATTTCATACGGATTTTTAGACCCGCGTATTCGTTACGAGTAAAAATTATGATGACGGTTGAACAGATAGAATTAATTTCTCCGGTTACTCGAAAAAGATTTCGCGTCGAAGAATTTCATAAAATGACCGAATTGGGTATATTGCCCGAAGAGAGCGGTTGGGAAATTGTTGACGGATATTTAATTGACAAAATGAGTATTGGAAGCAAACACGCAAGCACTGTAAAAAGATTGAACAGAATCCTGACAAAGCTGGTAAAGGATAATGCAATTGTTTCGGTGCAAGACCCGATTCGTCTTGACGATTACAACGAACCCGAACCGGATATTGCTTTACTTAAGCCGCGTGAAGATTTCTACTCGAAAAATCATCCGCTTCCGCAAGAAATTTTACTTCTCATCGAAGTTTCCGATTCGACTATTGAATACGACCGGAAAATCAAAAAAACGCTTTATGCAAAAGCCGGAATTACAGAATTTTGGATAATAAATTTACAGGACGACACTTTGGAATTTTATTCACAGCCCAAAAATGGTAATTATCGGTTAGCGAGAATTTTAGAATCCGGCGAAACTTTGAAGTTAAATTCAATCGAGAATTTGACCCTGACGATTAATGAAATCTTAGGTTTATAAATTTATGGCAAACACAGAAATAGTTAAAGGAACATCGCTTTGGAAAGACGCTTGGAAACGTCTTTTGAAAAACAAATTAGCCGTTTTCGGTTTGATTGTTCTGGCATTTATGCTTGTCGCGGTAATCATCGGACCCTCGGTTGTCTATTGGACAACGGGTTTTACGGCGGACGGAATTCCGGCGGATGGTAATTTGATTAAATCATTACCGCCTTCGCTTGTGCATCCGATGGGAACGGACGAAGCCGGACGCGATTTGCTTGCCAGGGTTTTGCAGGGCGGACGCATCAGCTTGACGGTCGGGTTTATTTCGACAATCGTTTCGCTGATTATCGGAGTTTCCTACGGCGCGATTGCCGGATACTTAGGCGGGCGGATTGATAATTTGATGATGCGGATTGTTGATGTTATTTACTCGATTCCGTATTTGCTGATGGTCGTTGTTTTAATTAATGTTTTCAGCGGACAAAACACGCCCGAATGGATCAAATCGCTTTCGTCAATTTTCGGCGGTGCGGGAAATCAAGGCTTAAATCAGATTTTTCTGCTTTTCTTTGCGCTTGGAATGATTTCGTGGCTGACGATGGCGCGGGTTGTGCGCGGACAAGTTCTCAGTCTGAAAAATCAGGAATTTGTGCTGGCGGCGCGGGCGACGGGTGTTTCGACGCTCGGCATTATCTTTAAACATCTCGTTCCGAACACGCTCGGTCCCGTGATTGTATATGCGACGCTGACAATTCCTTCGGTGATGCTTTCCGAAGCGTTTCTTTCGTTCCTCGGACTCGGCGTTCAAGCACCTTACGCTTCGTGGGGAAGCCTTGCGGCGGACGGCGTTAAAAATATCGGGATTTTCCCGTGGCAGACGATTTTTCCGGGTGTCACGATGGCGTTGACGCTCTTTTCGTTAAATTTTGTCGGCGACGGTTTGCGCGATGCCTTCGACCCGCAGACACGCAAGTTTTAGATTTTTGAGAATGATAAGTTCTATTACAGATTTAGGCGAAGTTCTCAAAACTACGTTCCTTGAAAAAGCTGTTACGTTGCATGATGTTTCGTGGCGAGATTACAAAATTTTGCAGTCGGCGATTGAATTTGAACGTCCCCGAATGAAAATGTCTTTATGGCGTGAAAATTTGACTATCTTGACATCGTTTTCATCGTTTCACGAAGGGATTAAGTTAACGCTTGAAAGATTAATTTCGATGATAATGTTAGAAAATAAATGCAATATAATTTTCGTCGGACAAGCAACAATGCGCTCGGCAAATCGTAGAATTGCGACTGAGCCGGATGCTTCATTTTACATTCAAAACGCTGAGTGTGTTGAATTAAAAGATTATGTGCCGGACGAGTGTGATTTAGTGCCTGACTTGGTAATTGAAATTGATGAAAAACATAGATCAGATGATAAATTCGAGATATATGTAGCGTTTGGAATCAAAGAGTTTTGGCTTTACAGTCGGGAAGTTTTGCATATCTTTAGGTTGACGGAAACGGGCGAATATCTCGAAGCCGAAAAAAGTGCGTCACTCCCGATTTTAACGGCGAAGGCTTTGACGGATTTCATCAATCGCGCCCAAAAAGAAGAGCAGTTTAAGGTTTTAGGTGAATTTCAAAATTGGTTGAAAGAAAATAAGCAGTAATAAAAATTGCCCCTGATTTTTGATAAAAATTGACAGGAGAATTGGATGAAGAAAAGCTATTTCGTCTTAGCTTTAGCGGTTTTAGTCAGTTGTTTTTCGGCAGTTTCGGAAACGGACGCGCAAAGCAAAAAACAAACAAACAAAGTAAAAATTGTCAGAGAAGGTGTCGGTTTTGACGGTCTCGTGGTCGGCAAATCAACGATGGCGGATGTCGCCAAACGGCTCGGTAAAGATTACAAGTTGAAAACTCACAAAAAATACTCGTATCAGATGATTTATCCAAACGGATTGTCGTTTTATGTTTGCCAATCGGACAAACGCAAACAAATTTTCGACATCGAAATCCGCGTGCCGTTCGAGGCAAAAACGAGTAAAGGTATTACATTGGGCAAAAGCACGAAGGAAGACATTCAAAAAATCTACGGCAAAACTGCAGACGGCGGTTTGCAGTATCGCGGCGTGAGTTTTTTCTACGCCAATTACAAAGGCAAAAAGGTCGTCACGGTGATTGATATTGTCGAAAATTCAGGTATTCGGCAGTGCAAGGAAAATTAGAAATTTTATGATCACGGCAGAAGTTACATTTTCGAGAGAATCCTTAATAAGTTTGAAACATCCGATGCAGTATGTCGGGATTGATTGGGAAACTTACGAGGATATTTCCGAAGAGTTGGGCGAATCAACTTCGCTTCATTTGACCTACGATAATGGAGTTTTAACAATTATGCCGGTTACGGAATTACACGAACTTTTAACGGGATTATTACACGACTTTATCAGATTTGCAGGATTGGCTTTGCAAATCAACGTGATTGCAACCGGCAAAGCGACGATGCGTTCCGAGCGCAGAAAATACGGAGTCGAACCTGATTTATCGTTTTTTGTCAGCAAAGCCGACATTCATCAGACAAAAGATTATGTTCCAAAAGAAATCGAACTCGCTCCCGATGTTGTCGGTGAAGTTGACGTGCATCATCCGTCGGACGACAAATTCGAGATTTACGCGGAATTCGGCGTTTCGGAATTTTGGCAATACAACGGCGAAAAATTGAAGATTTTCAAATTACAGGGAAACAACGAATATAAAGAAATCGAACGAAGCGAAGAATTGCCGATTTTGACGGGCGAAATTTTGAGCGAATTTCTCAAACGCGGACAGACGGAACAGCAATTTACTGTTTTATCGGATTTTCAAAATTGGTTACAAGAAAATAAATGAGCGAAACAAACGGCACAATTTTAACGGTCAACAATCTGAAAACGTATTTTCAGACCGAAGACGGCGTGGTCAAAGCGGTTGACGGCATCACGTTTGAACTGAAAAAAGGCGAAACGCTCGGCATCGTCGGCGAATCGGGCAGCGGCAAATCGGTGACGAATCTTTCGGTGATGCGTCTGATTCCCGAACCGCCGGGAAAAATTGTTGAGGGCGACATTATTTTTAACGGGATTGATGTCCGCAAACTTCCGATTGACGAGGTGCGGAAGATTCGCGGCAAGCGGATGGCGATGATTTTTCAAGACCCGATGACTTCGCTCAATCCGTTCTTGAAAATCTCGACGCAATTGATGGAAGTCACGCAGCTTCATCTCGGACACGATAGACGGCAAGCCCGCGAACACGCGATCAAGATGCTCCAAACGGTCGGAATTCCCGACGCGGAAAACCGGATTGACAGTTATCCGCACGAATTTTCGGGCGGAATGCGCCAGCGCGTGATGATTGCGATGGCTTTGTCGTGCGACCCCGAATTATTGATTGCCGACGAACCAACCACCGCGCTCGATGTGACGATTCAGGCGCAGATTCTCGAACTCATTAAGGAATTAAAAGTGCGGACGGGAACGAGTGTGATTCTGATTACGCACGATTTGGGCGTGGTCGCGGGAATGACCGAAAAGATTATCGTGATGTATGCCGGAAAGGTTTTCGAGCAAGCACCGACACGCGAATTGTTTGCAACTCCGGCGAATCCATACACGAAAGGTTTATTAAAAAGCGTTCCCGATCCGGCGCACGAAGACGGCACGGAGCTTTATCAGATTCCGGGACTTCCGCCCGATGTCGCGCATCTGCCGCCGGGTTGTTCGTTTGCCGAACGCTGTGACAAAGCGCAGGACATTTGCCGCACGGATTCTCCGCCGTTCGTGCAGATCAACGAAAATCACTGGTCGCTGTGTCATTTTGCGAAGGAAGTCTATGCCGAATCACAGGCAAATCACGTTAAGTAGAGCAAGTAGGGAAGTATGAAAAAGATTATATTTTTAGCCGCTTTTGTTCTGGTCGCATTCGGTTGTCGAACGAAAGAGGAAATCGGAACCAGAACGACTAATGTTGCGCCCGCAAATACTCAAACCAATACGACGATGACCGAACCCGTCAAAGAAGAAACTTTTACGGCGGGCGTAAATCCGCGAGCCGATTTGATTAGCGCGACGCAGAAACTTCAAAAAGTGACGTTTTGGTCGGCAAAGATTACGAGCGCAACCACGCCCGAAGCCAACGCCGAGATGCAGTTTGTCGCGCCTGACCGTTACCGCATCAAAAAGACGGACGGCGAAGTTGTCGTCATCGGCAACGATTCGTATTCCAACGAAGAAGGCAAGTGGGAAAAGCTCGACGACGACATCGGCGAATTTATCCGCACACAGACGCGCACCGGCATCGAAGAAGGCGTTAAAAATCTGAAAGACGTGCAAATCGTCGGCAAAGAAAAGGTCAACGGCAAAGACGCGACCGTTTACACGCATAAATTCGGCGACATCTCGACGAAGGTTTGGATCGGCACCGAAAGCGGATTGCAGTTAAAAAATGAAGTCGAAGCCAACGTCGGCGGAAAGATCGTAAAACAAACGACCGTCTATGATTACGACAAAAAGGTAACCATCGAAGCACCGAAGATTAATTAAAAGTTCCAAGTTCCAAGTTTCAAGTTTCAAGTTAAAAAAAGAATCGAACTTGGAACTTGAAACTTGGAACTTGGAACTTGGAACTATAAAGCTATGACAGAAGAGAAAAACATTCCGAACGAAACGAGCGAAAACGGCGATGAGTTAGTGACCGAAAACATCACGGTCGAAACTTCGGGCGCGGAGCTTTCGGCGACCGAAAAACCGACCGAAGTTTATGACGCGGAAACCGCCCAACGCGTTCGGGAATTAGCCGCCGACAGTCGTTTTGATGAAACGAGCGAGGTTTTGATTTCGATTCGCAATCTCAAAGTTTATTTCAAAATCGGCGGCGGTTTGTTCAAGGAAACAAAGTATGTCAAAGCGGTTGACGGTGTTTCGCTCGATATTCGCAAAGGGGAAACTTTGGGACTCGTCGGCGAATCGGGCTGCGGAAAATCAACGCTCGGCAAAGCGATTCTGCGCCTGACGGAACCGACTGGCGGCGAGGTTTTGTATAAAGGAACAAACCTGACGCATCTCAAACCGAGTATTATGCGGAATCACCGCAAGAATTTGCAGATGATTTTCCAAGACCCGTATGCTTCGCTTAATCCGCGGATGAACGTCGGGCAGATTATCGGCGAACCGATTCGCACGTTTGATCTGGCAAACGGCGGTTCGGTCGAAGCGCGTGTGCAGGATTTGATGGAAACCGTCGGAATGTCGCGCCGTTTCGTGAAGCGTTACCCGCACGAATTTTCGGGCGGACAGCGGCAACGCATCGGCATTGCCCGGGCGCTCGCGGTTGACCCCGAATTTATCGTCGCCGACGAACCGATCTCGGCGCTCGACGTTTCGATTCAGGCGCAGATCATGAATTTGATGGAACGCCTCCAAGCCGAAAAGAATCTGACTTATCTGTTCATCTCGCACGACCTGCGCGCCGTCCGACATCTTTCGGACAGAGTTGCCGTGATGTATCTCGGCAAAATCGTCGAACTCGCGGGCGGCAAAGAAATTTACCGCGACCCTTTAATGCCCTACACCAAAGCATTAATCTCCGCCGTTCCCGTCCCCGACCCCGAAATCGAAGCCAAACGCGAACGCATCATCTTAACCGGCGATGTTCCGTCGCCGATCAATCCGCCGAAAGGCTGTCATTTCCACACGCGCTGTCCATACACGATTCCCGAATGCAAACAAATCGTCCCCCAACTCGTCGAAATCAAACCCAGACATTTCGCCGCCTGCATCCGCATCAACGCCGAAAAACCTCATATTGACCAAAACGCGGCACAAGACTTTGGCGCGATTGGAAGCTAGACAATATAATTTTTAACCGCAGAGGACGCAAAGGACGCAGAAATTTTTAAATTTTCTCTGCGTCCTTTGCGGTTAATTTATTGTTTTGACAGCGGCTAAACTCATTTAATCGCTACACGATTCGTAATTCCTTATCTGAAATTTTGGTAGTGAACTGAAAGTAATGCTTTGAAAATTGCTCTATCGGAACAACAAACTTTCATCGCCGGGAGCGCACGCATCCGTGCGTGCTACGTCGCTTGAAAAAGCGGCGTAAAAGCGTTGCTCAATCTTGACTCGACATTCAGCGCAATGATTCGCGCTCGCGCTCAGCACGCACGGATGCGTGCGCTCCCGGCGATGAAAGTTTGTTGTTCCGATAGAGCAATTTTC
>JANODL010000010.1:0-28821 GCA_031412675.1 Acidobacteriota bacterium
CGCAATCGGCGCGAACACCGTCGTTTCACAAAGCAATTCTCTAATTTTGGGCAATAACGCCAACGTCGGCATCGGCACTTCGTCGCCGAATTCAAAATTAACGGTTGTCGGTTTGATTGAAACGACGACGGGCGGCGTGAAGTTTCCCGACGGCACGATTCAAACTTCGGCTTTCACGGGGACGAGCAACAGCTTTATTCAGAACACGACAACGCAGCAGGCGGCGAGCAATTTCAATATCTCCGGCAATGGAATCGTCGGCGGCAATCTCACGTTCGGCGGTACGCTCAACGGCAGCGGCGCGAATTTGACCAATCTCGACGCGAGCAACATTACGACGGGAACGCTTTCAAACGCGAGACTCGGAATTATACCGTTTGCCAACGGCGGAACGGGTTTGAGCGCGGTCGGAGGAAACGGCAATTTTTTGCGGAGCAACGGCGCGGCGTGGACGAGTTCGCCGATTCTCGCAGCGGATATTCCGACGAATCTGACGGGTTACATTCAAAATACGAATACGCCGCAGTCGGGTGCTAATTTCAACGTCGCGGGCAACGGCACGGTCGGCGGAACTTTGACGGCGAATAAAGTGCAGGCGACGAGCGACAGCTTCGTTCTCGGCAGCTTCGGCATCGGGACTACTGCGCCGAGAGCTAAATTAGACGTAACGGGCGGCAATATTTTAGTTGACTCGCCCGGCAACGGAATCATTCTCAAATCGCCCGACGCGAATACCTGCCGGCTGCTGACGATTGACAACGCGGGAGCGATTGCATTGACCGCAGTCGTTTGTCCGTAGGACAACAATTTTCCTTCGGACTGGAGAAAACCATGAAATTACGGGAAACAATACGCAGCAAATTCTTTGTCGGTTTGGTTATGGCGGTATTTTTATTTTCCATACCGCCGATCGCAGGCGCGCAGGGGAAAATTGCCTTTACTTCCAACTCGGAGATTTATTCCATGAACCCGGATGGAACCGGTCGAACGCTTTTGGGCGGCGCATCGCTTTTTTACCGTGCCGATCCGTCATTTAGCCCGGACGCTACTAAAATTGCTTTTTCCGGCTTCCGCACCGGATTCTTTCGCAGTATCTATTTAATGAACGCCGATGGCACAAACACAATCCGCTTGACGAATAGTGCCGGGGATGACTTGAACCCGTCGTTCGGTCCTAACGGCAAAATCGCTTTTTCCTCGACCCGCGACTTCAACGCGGAAATTTACGTGATGGATGCCAACGGCTCAAATCAAACGCGCCTGACCAGCAACACTTCCGCTGATGTCGATCCGACGTTTAGCCGGGACGGAAGTAAGATCGCTTTTTCCACATCACGGACACGTCCTGACCAAACTACTTTTCAGGGAATATGTGTGATGAATGCCAACGGCACTAATGAAACTTGCTTAGATAACGGGACAGTGGATTTTGAACCGTCATTCGGACCGAACGGCAAAATTGCTTTTGTCACCCAACCCGTTCCCGGAAATTTTGCTTTTAATATTTGTGTCATGAACGATAACGGTACGAACCGAATTTGTCTGCCCGGCGACAACGATTACAATGTCCATCCCTCCTTTAGTCCCGACGGCGGCAAAATCGCTTATCAGTCCCTGGCAAACGGCGGCAGCAGCGGCGGCATATACGTAATGAACGCCGACGGCTCCAATCGAACGCAAATCAGCTTCAACACCGGCGACTCGCAGCCGTCGTGGGGCGGTCAGCCACCGGTTATCATCGCGCCGACAAAGTTAAAAATAACGGGCGGCGATATATTAGTCGGCTCGCCCGGTCAGGGAATTATTTTAAAGTCGTCGGACGGCGCGACGTGCAAAAAACTTTCGATCGACAACGCGGGCGCGATGGTCTTAACGAGCGTCGCCTGTCCATAAAAAGGCGGAACTCCAAACAATGAGTCACGAGGAACATTATGAATGACAAAAATTTCAAACGACCTTTATTTTCAGCTTTATTTACAATAGTTTTGTGCGCCGTTTCGATTGCGGCGCAGACGAACGAATTTACTTATCAGGGGAAATTAACCGACACGGGAACGCCGTCGGCGACTTACGATTTCGAGTTTCGTCTCTGTGATTCGCTGATGGCGGATTGCACCGTGCCGCTTGCCACGCAGGAAATCACGGGAGTTCCGGTGTCGGGTGGAGTGTTCACCGTCCGGCTCAATTTCCCGGCGACGGTTTTCGACGGTTCGAACCGCTGGCTGGAAATCGCCGTCAAGCGTCCGCCGCCGGCACCGGCAACTTATACGACGCTCGTTCCGCGCGAGCCGGTAACGAGTGCGCCGTATGCGATTCGCGCTCTGAACGCAACGAACGCCGCGCAGTTCGACGGATTTACGACGGGCGATTTTATTCAAAACAACACGACTCAGCAACCCGCGAATTTTAACATTTCCGGCGACGGCACAACGGGCGGAACGCTCTCCGGCAGCGTCGTCAATTCCGATACGCAGTTCAATATCGGCGGCAACCGCGTTTTGAGTTTGGGCGGCGCGGACAATCTTTTTGCCGGAGTCGGCGCGGGCGAAAACACGGTATCAAACGGCAACTCTTTTTTCGGCACACAAGCCGGACGTGATAATTCGACGGGCTTGCAAAACTCGTTTTTCGGACGTTCGGCGGGAATCGGAAACACGACGGGACTTGACAACACTTTTGTCGGAGCGTTTGCCGGACAAGGCAACGGCGCAGGCAATTCCAACTCATTTTTCGGTGTGTCGGCTGGTTTTAATAATACGGGCAGTGCTAACTCGTTTTTCGGCAGGTCGGCGGGGTTTCAAAATACGACGGGTATTGACAACTCGTTTTACGGGTCGCAGGCGGGCAGAGACAATTCGACGGGCAACAACAACTCGTTTTTCGGACGCGCCGCAGGCATTGGCAACACGACCGGCATTGATAATACATTCGTCGGTGCGTATGCCGGACAAGCAAACGCTGGAGGCGGGGCAAACTCGTTCTTCGGTATGTCGGCGGGCTTAAATAATACAGGCAGTTTCAACTCGTTTTTCGGCAGGTCGGCGGGTCTCAACAACACAACGGGCAACAGCAACTCGTTTTTCGGTGTTCAGGCGGGGAGAGATAACGGAACGGGCAGCGACAATTCATTCTTCGGCAGAGCGGCTGGTATGAGCAATACCGTCGGGGTCTTCAATGCATTCTTCGGTTCGGGTGCGGGTCGCTTTAATACGACCGGCGGCGGGAACGCATTCTTCGGCAGAGATGCCGGTCAAGCGAACACGACGGGAATGAATAACGCCTTTTTTGGCGACACAGCCGGTTACTTCAACACCACGAGCTTCGGCAACTCGTTCTTCGGCGCGGGTGCCGGTTTTGCCAACACGACGGGCAACGATAACTCGTTTATAGGCGCGAGTTCGGGCAGTTTCAATAATACGGGCTTTAACAACTCATTCGTCGGCGCGGGCAGCGGTTTTTTTAACACGACGGGCAGCGGCAACTCGTTCGTCGGCTTTGATGCCGGTCGAGCGAATTCGACGGGCAGTAACAACACGATTATCGGCAACAATGCCAATGTCAGCGGTGGCAATCTTTCGTTCGCTACCGCCGTCGGCGCGAATGCCGTCGTTAGTTCAAACAACAGCGTCGTTCTCGGCAGAAGCGTTGACACCGTTCGCATTCCCGGCAATCTCGTCGTTACCGGAACTGTTTCAAAAGGCGGCGGCTCGTTTCGCATTGATCATCCGCTCGACCCGGAAAATAAATATCTTTACCACTCGTTTGTCGAATCGCCCGATATGATGAACGTCTATAACGGCAACACGACGACCGACGCGACGGGCGAAGCGGTTGTTACTTTGCCGGATTATTTCGACGCGCTCAACCGCGATTTTCGTTATCAATTAACCGTTATCGGGCAATTCGCGCAAGCTATCGTCGGCGAAGAAATCAAAGGTAACTCTTTCGTCATCCGCACCGACAAACCCGGCGTGAAAGTTTCGTGGCAAGTCACCGGAATTCGCAAAGACAAGTTTGCGAACGAAAACCGGATTCAAGTCGAAGTCGAAAAGACCGAACAGGAACGCAGCGAGCAGAAACCACAACGGGAGAAATAAAGATGTCGGGTTTAATTTTCAACGGCAAAAATATGCTTTTGCTTTTTATTTTTTTAATCGTTGGCGGCGCGAACGCGATTTCGGCGCAGACAACCGCTTTTACTTATCAAGGCAAATTAAACAACGGCTCAAGTCCGGCAACCGGAAACTTCGATATGCAGTTTCGCCTTTTCGACGATCCGGACGCGGGCGAAGGAACGCAAACCGGAGCGACCGTTTCAAAGCCCGCCGTGGCAACTTCAAACGGAGTTTTTTCGGTTGAACTCGATTTCGGCGCGGCGGTTTTCGCAGCCGGCGCGGATTTGTATTTGGAAATCAGTCTGCGTTCGACGGGCAGTTCGGGCGGCTACACGAGTCTTGCTCCGCGTCAGAAATTTACCAGTGCGCCGTATTCAATAAAAAGTAAATCGGCGGACACGGCGATAACTGCGACCAATGCCGAAAATGCCAATCAACTTGGCGGATTGTTGCCGGACAGTTTTGTGCAATATGACTTGAACGGCGATGTGGGCATTGGAACTGTCAGCACCGGCTCAAAACTGACTGTTTCGGGTGTCATTGAATCAACAACCGGCGGCATCAAATTTCCCGATGCAACCACCCAAAATACAGCCGGATTGACGAGCGTCACTACTAACTCGCCGCTAACCGGAGACGGAACTCCTGCATCGCCGCTCGGTATCGCCTCTCCGTTAATGGTGCGTGATACGGATAATCCCGCTTTTCAGCCTTTCAATGTCCTGAGATTTTCCTCCGGCGTGTTAGTTACAGTTCCTGCCGGCAAACTTTTAATAGTCGAGTTTGTCACGGGCAGTCAAGTCATTCCGACTTCCAGTTTTAACCCCGGAAGCATTGAACTTAGTGTTGGATTAATGTTTTACAAAATCGCGGCATCGAGCGTTCGTCCTGCCACCAATAACAGAAATTTTCATACGGTAAGCCAGCTGACACGAATCTATGTTCCCGCCGGGCAATCGCTTGTGGTTACTTTCGGTGCGTCGGAAGAATCCAGTGTCAGCGTGAGCGGATACTACGTTGATGTGCCGTCTGCCGCGGTAAAATCGAACAAAAATGACGGTAACTTTTAATAAAACAAAAGGCGCAGTAGTAGAGAAAACCGCGCAAGAGCGCAACAAGCCTCTCTTGACGGTGTGCCGACCGTCGGAACTATCGCCGTGACGGGTTATTCCGTGGACTTGCCGACAGCGTTTTCAAAAGACGAAACCGATTGATAAACGAAAGTAAGGATGGCAATCAAAGACAAAACCTAAAATAAAGCGGCAAAAACGTGTCGCCGATGGAGAAATGACAATGAAATTATCAAATTTACAGAGAAAAACTTTATGGCTTCTAGGGTTGCTGGTTTTCTCGACCAGCCAAATTAACGCGCAGACGGGCGGCGATTTTACCATCACGCAATCCGTGATTGCGGGCGGCGGCGGTCAACAATCGGCGGGCGGCGCGTTTTCGCTCGACGGCACGATCGGGCAAAGCGTTGCCGGAGGCGCAATCGGCAACACGCCGTTTTCCCTCACTTCGGGCTTTTGGAATTTCTCGCCGCTTGCGCCGACGGCGGCGAACGTCAGCGTCAGCGGTCGAATTATGACACCCGACGGCGGCGGAATCCGCAATGTCCGGGTGACGCTGACCGCGCCCGACGGTCAAATAAGAACCGCTCAGACCGGCACGTTCGGCTATTACCGTTTTGAAGGAGTTCCGGTCGGCGAAACTTACATTATCAGCATATTTTCCAGACGCTTTACTTTCAGCCAGCCGACGCGGGTCGTTGCGGTATTGGACGCGGTCGCCGATATAAATTTTATCGCCGACGAACTGTAATCTTTAACCGAACAAAATTTAATGAGGAAAAACCAGAGGAGCAATATAACTATGAAAAAGATCATTTTGATAATCATACTGACAATGATGCTGCCCGTTTTCGCGGCGGCGCAGGGCAACGCGTTCAACTTTCAGGGACGATTGAATGATGGCACGAATCCGGCGAACGGCAGTTATGATTTGCAGTTTCGACTGTTCAATGCGATTACGGGCGGCACGCTGATCGGCACAGTAGCGGAGCGTCCGAACACCGGTTTGATCAACGGCGTGTTCAGCGTCAATCTCGATTTCGGCGCGACGGCTTTTAATAATCCGAACGCGGTGTTTATCGAAATCGCCGTCAAACCTTCGGGCAGCCCGAACGCTTTTACAATCCTCGGACCGCGCCAGCAATTAACAGTTGTGCCGTTTGCCGTCAGGGCGAACAACGCGACAAACGCCGACAATTCGACGAACGCCGTGAATTCACAAAATGCCGCAAACTCAAACGCGCTCAATGGATTAAGTTCATCGGACTTTATCCGAAATTCCGTCACTCCGATAGCGAATCAAAACTTCAATATCGTCGGCAACGGCGTGATCAACGGGACTTTGAACGTCGCCGGAAATACGACAATCGGCAGCCCGACCGTCACCAGCAATCTCAACATATCGGGAAACATTACCGCCGCCGGCAATGCCGCGCAAAATCGGGATAAAGGCGGCTTTGTTAAGGCGATGGCATTCATCGGTGCGAATGGTCAAATTTTGCGCTGTTTCAACGCAATCACCGGCTCGACGACCAACAACTGCGGATTTGCAGTAACGCTCGACCTGCCCGGTTTTGGGCGATACGGCGTAGATTTCGGTTTTCAAGTCAATGACCGTTTTGTCAGCATTACGCCACTCGGATCCGATCAGGTAACACTCGCGGCGAGCTTTGTGCTCCGCGCGGAGTTTCCTAACAGGATTTTCGTCAAAGTCAATATAACGGATATTGATCACCGTGACTCTGATAGTCCCGCTGCTTTTATGATCTTCATTTATTGAGACGAGCAAACTGTCCGAAATTGAAAAAATGTCAGGGAGAAAAGTGATGAATGAGTATGCGGCAGTTAAATCCTTATGAATGAGCAGGAAAAACAGATTATGAAAGTTCTAACGATTAAATGCGTGTTTGGAATACTGGCGGCAATGTTGTTTTCGGCGGACGCGCGGGCGCAAATCTTAAAACCCGGCGAGTTGATCTACAGCCGCGCTTCGACCGCGCCGAACGGGAGCTGCGATACGGGCGCGGTTTGGGCGGTCGGGCAGGACGGCTCGAACGACCGATACATCACGCTCGGCTTTCACCCGCGCATCTCGCCCGACGGACGCTATCTGATGTTCAAGCGGTTCGATCCCTCTTCGCTTTGCGCCCCGTTCAACATCGGGTTTAAATTATGGATTCGTGATCTGGCGACGCGGCGCGAAACGCAGATTTCCGAACAAGCTCGCGGGTCGGTCGGATATTTTTTCTCGCCCGAAACCAATCGCGGCGCGAATCAGATCATCAATAATGAATTAAACGCGCTGTGCCTGATGAACTCGGACGGCACGAACCGTGTCTGCACTCTCATCCCGAACCTCGACCCGATTCGCGGCGCGGGACACATGAGCGTACGCGGCACGGACAATTTGCTGGTCGTGCAGAACTTTCTCGACAACGCGGACGGCGGGCTTTACACGTTGGATTACGACACTTTGCAGAACCGCCAGAAAATTCCCAACACCGTCGGGCGCGATTTGAACCCTTCGTGGTCGAACGACGGGCAAAAAATTGCTTTCGCGGCTTACCCGACAACTCGCGCTGAGCCGTATTTTTTTACCAATCTGTTTAAAATCAATGCGGACGGCTCGAATCGAACACAGCTTACAAATATCACACAGCCATTTGGCGAAGGTTTCAGCTACAGTCTGGTTTGGACTGAAAACAACTCGACGATCATCAACGCCGCCAAAATAAACGGTGTCGCCGGAATCTACAAGATCGCGGCAGACGGCAGCGGCACAATCACGCAAATTCCGATTACGCCGGGAGCCGCGCCCGAATGGGTCGGCGGCATCGCGCCCGTCTATTCCGAACAGCAAACCACTTCGATGGGCGGCGGCGTTACAAGCGGCGGCAATTATACGCTCGTTGATACCGTCGGTCAGGCGTTTGCGGGACAAAATTCAAAGGGCGGCAGCTACAATCTGCAAAGCGGTTTCTGGGCGGATGTTCCTTCCGCCAGCGCACCGTATGATTTTGACGGCGACGGCAAAACCGAGGTCGGCATCTTTCGACCTTCGGACGGCAGCTGGTGGTATGTCCGCAGTTCGGACACCACTTATCGAGTTTTCAGCTTCGGTAGTGCGACCGATATGATTGTCCCCGGCGATTTTACCGGCGACGGCAAAGCCGACATTGCCGTCTTTCGTGCTTCGACCGGCTTCTGGTTTATCCAGCGCAACGAGGACAATTCCTTCTTCTCGTTTCCGTTCGGCGCGGCGGGCGACATTCCCGCGCCTTCGGATTACGACGGCGACGGCAAAACCGATGCGGCGGTGTTTCGACCTTCGACAGCAACCTGGTTTATCTTGAATTCAGGCGGCAGCGGAACCGGAATCGTCAATTTCGGCACTTCGGAAGATAAACCCGTTCCGGCAGACTTTGACGGCGACGGCAAAGCGGACATCGCCATCTTCCGCCCGTCGGACGGCAGTTGGTGGTATGTTCGCTCATCGGACAGCCAGTTTAGAGTGTTCAGGTTCGGTGTCGGCACGGATAAACCCGTGCCGGGCGATTACACCGGCGACGGCAAGGCAGACATCTCGGTTTTCAGACCTACGACGGGTGAATGGTTCATCCAGCGCAGCGAGGACAATTCATATTTCTCGTTTGTCTGGGGCGCAAGCGGCGACGTTCCCGTGCCGGGAGATTACGACGGCGACGGTAAATTCGACACATCGGTTTTCCGACCGTCGAATTCGACCTGGTTTATGAATCAAACGACTGCCGGTGTCGGCATCGTGACGTTTGGAGTATCGGGCGACAAACCTGTTCCGAGTGCATTCGTACCTTAGAGCGGTTCTGATAATATGCACTATTCAACTTGATTTCGTATAAAGTCTCAATTTCTGGCTCTTCTAAATTCGGGATTAAGTTGGATGGCTCGCCCGAAATGTTTTTCGGCAAGTTCGTTCATTCCGGCATTTTGCAGTCGGAGTCCGAGTACCCAGTAAAAAAGCGGATCTGACGGCGTGTATCCGTCGGCTTGTTTTTCATACGCGGCGGCGGCTTCGGGTTGTCCGAGCAAAGCGGCGGCTCCGGCAAGAAAATTATTCGCTAAAGGAAGACCGGCAGAGCGTCCAACGGCTTCGTTCCAGACTGCAACGGCTTCCTGCCTGCGCCCGAGCTGCCAGAGCGATTCGCCTTTTTCTTCATGCGCGACAACCAAGTCGGGGCGTTCCGCCAAAGCCTGTTCGAGATTCGATAGTGCTTCCTCGTAACGCCGTAAGCGATTCAGAATCGCGCCGCGATAATAGAGGCTCAAGGCTTTGCCCTGTCCTTGCTGGTAATCGGCGGCTTTGTCGAGTATTTTGACGGCTTGCTCGTTATTACCGGAGAGATATTCAATCCACGCGAGCTTCGACAGTGCTTCTTTATTAACGAACAAACCGGCATTCATCGCGGCGTAAAAATGTTTTTTCCCTTTGGCGATATTTTCGTTATCGCTGCCGCTGAGCCAGCGGGCGGGATTTGTCCGCGCCAGCGCGAGTTCGTCGGGAATCTTGATGTTCTCAAACGCTCGTGCGCCCGCCGATTCGTGATAACGCACCCAACCGCTGTGGGCATTCAAACCAATCCACAACAGCGCAAAACTCAAAAATGTCCAACCGGCTTTTTGAATATTGCCGGACGATTTGAGATTGAAACGGTAGAATGACAAATGTTTGGCACTGACCAATCTTATAACCCGAAGCGCAAGAAACGTCGTGACCGTCGCAATTCCGAGTGCCATCAACATCGGCACGAGCTGGTAAACATCCCAGACGGCTAAAAAACTCGTCAGAAAGATTACCGCGCCCGCAAATTCCTCAATCCACGTCAGAGAATAGTTTTTCTTAATCGTTTGCTTGACGGCGACCGCCGGTTTCCCGAAACCGAAATACAAAGCGTCGTTCGGACAGACGCTGACGCAATCCATACATTTCATACAGCCCGGATCAACGACCATTCCGTATTCTTTGACTTCGGCGTGAACCAGCACGTTTGAAGTGCAGACGGCAGTGCAATGCCCGCATTGATTGCAGGCATCGGTCACGCGAATCTTTCCGGGCGCAACCTTGTCGGCAAGACTGAAAAAACCGCCGTACGGACAGGCGTAAGTGCAGAAACCTTTTTGTCCCAAAAAATAAACGGTCATAAATCCGCAGATGAACAGAAAAGGAATGGCAACCGCAACGGTCGGAAAAGTTGCCCAATATTCGGTGGTCACAAGATGATTGGTGAACTGCGGAAAGAGCGGCTCGCCCGGCGGCTTTGCAAAGAATCGGTAAGCAGTCGGATAAACGAACATATAGAGCGCGACGATGAGCGGTACGAAAACCAAAAGCCGCGAGCGAAACGGTTTCGGTTTAAGTCCCATTTTCTTTAACAGCCACGCGCAGAAGTCTTGAAGAGCAAGCACGTGACAGCCCCATCCGCAGATAAAACGTCCGAAAATAAGCGTCGCCAGAATCGCCAGCGAAAAGAAGATAAATCCTGCATTGACTACGCCCTTTTGAAGCGTGTACATCGTTTCCGAAGGCTCGATCGGCGAAATCGTCCGACCCATCACGAGCCATTGAATAATGTGTGCAATCATTAACAGATTAAGAGTTATGAGCGCCGCCGCCCGCCAGCGACTCGCCCGTGAATCTTTGATAACACTTTTCTGAGGTGCGACGTTCTTTAAAACCGGAAGCTCGATCGAACGCGGTTTCTTCACTTTTGAACTGGTACAGCCATCTTTCATAAATCAATTTCAGTTCTGCACCGAAAAGGTCTGACAGAACAACTTATTATACCCGACTTGATTAAAGCACCTAAAAGAGTGTATAAAAAAAGATAAAATCTACGTAACTGAAAAGTTTAAATCTACATTAACTGAACAGTTCAAATTTTTCGTCAACAAAACTATTTAAAATTTATCGCGTTTGAAACCCCAAATGGCTGGAATCTGAAATTTATGACAAAGACAATATTTATCGCTTTGCTATCGCTGATAGGAGTTTTTCTCCTCTTCGGTAATGGGTCGAACCATTCATTAGCCGGACTTAACCAAAAAGGACAAGAAGGTAATAACGGGACTCTCGAGAAAATGATCGTGGCAAACGGCAGTGTCACGATGGATCTTAATCTGAACCGGCTCAACGGAACCGGCTCGCGCACGAGAGCCTCGAAACCGAACGCACTGCGTTTTGACGCGGAGCAAAATTCTTTTTTCACAGCCATTGTTTTTAACGATGAGCTGCGCGGAACGCTGCCAAGTTCAATGGGACTCGTTCCTCGAGATTCTGCGGCTTTGCCCGCAAAATTGAATGCTTCGTACGGACAGCTCGTCGTCGAAAGCATGCCGGCGGGCGAACCGTATGAGCTTGTCGTTCGCGACGGCAAAACAGGATTTCTCTTTTTCAATATTGAAGGACAAGAAGTAGAATTTCAAGCCGACGGTGATGTACTCAACATTCAAAAAGGCAGATTGCTGATTTCAAGAGACTTTGCCGCCGAACTCGGTCGTACGTCCGAAACCGGAACGGTCATCGGAGAAATCTCGATCAGGGCAAATATGCGCCCGATTGAAGTTACACAGGTTGTCAATGATGAAGTTACATCGAATGTCCTTCCGGCACTCAACAGCGAAAATGCCGGAACGGTTCCGGGTCCCGATGTCGTCGTCGGGGACTTAATCGGACTGGCGCAATTCGGCAGCAGCAGCGGAACGCAAGTCGGACTCGCGGTCGGAACAGACTCTTGCAATTTCGGAACTGTTGACCTGAATTGGTTCCAAAATCCGAGCAATGACCATCCGGTTATTCCGCAGAATCTCTACCGTATGAGCGGCGGTGCAGGCAACGATGAACGCTTTGAACAAGTCGGTCAATCAAGCGTCAAGCATGCGTTTACGGCGTTGACGCAGAATCTTTGCGCTTTAGGCTGTAACGGAGTCGGCGGCACGCGACTCGGTTCGGGTTGTTCCGATCCTTATTCGGCGAGTTTGAATTCGGGACCGAATCTCGGTTCACGCGCATGGATAAATCCATTTAGCGGTTTTTATCCGCGAAATGATTCCGCAACCCCGAATAACAATCACTCAGGACATGCACACACCGGACCGTCGCACCGGATTCTGACTGAAATTAATGACCTGAACACAACGCTTAATACCGGCGCAACGTATTATGCCGAGGCACAATACATCACGCCGCACGAATATGCCCACTGTCAGGCAAACCCGACGCAGTGCAACATGTATAACAATGTTTCGTACCGCAGATACAGTGTCAGCGGCACCGGCAGTCCGTTCAGCTTTTCGCCGGTCGGCGCGACGGTACGAGCCAAAACAGCGATTTCTGCGTGGACAGGATCAACGTCTGTCGAAATCAAACCGGCTCCCGGAATCGACGGCGTTGGAACAGTAGCTTATAAAGTAACGAATCCGTCGCCCGGAGTCTGGCATTACGAGTATGCAATCTATAACCAAAATCTCGACCGCGCCATGCAGGCTTTCAGCGTCCCGATTGGAAACGGCGTGACATTGAACAACATCGGATTCCACGCGCCGCCGCAGCATCCCGGATGGTCAGGCGACGGAACGGTCGGAAGTGCCGGATTCAGCAATGCCGCTTGGACTCAGACACAGACCGGCGGTCTGCTGACCTGGAGTTCGGAAACTCTTGCACAGAATCCGAACGCGAACGCTCTTCGGTGGGGAACAATGTATAACTTCCGTTTTGATTCCAATCGTCCGCCGCAGACCATGAATGCAACGGTCGGATTCTTTAAGACGGGTGCGCCGATTACCGTTCAAGTTCAGGGTCCGGCTCCGGCAGCCGCAACGAATCTGTCAGTCTCGGGTCGCGTAATGACCTCAACCGGACAGGGTGTCGCGAATGCCCGGGTGACGATTACGGACTCAAGCAATAATGTACGCACATTCATTACGGGAACATTCGGCTATTACAACTTTGATAACGTCACAGGCGGCGGAACATACACGATTGCGGTTGCCGCAAGGCGTTATACGTTCACGTCCCAAACGATGCAAATCACTAATAACATCTCGGACTTGAATTTCGTGACTCCTGCCCAATAAATCATAAGTCTTTTGGTTTGATCTTTAAGGCGGTCTTCGGATCGCCTTTTAAAATGTCCCGAAAAGCGTCGAAACATTTTAAAAGACGGCAAATCAGAATGTGTCGCGGACATTACGAGCGGCGATACATTTTTATTTTCCTATCCCGAACTGTTTGAGTAAAAGTTTTCGGAAACATTTGATAGTCTGTCATTGTATTATTTTTTGACTGAATCGAATGCTGAGAATTATTGCCAAAATCTCGATGACGCTGTTTCTCGTTGCCGTGCCGTTTTTGTTTTACGGCTTCGGCGGCGAAATGCTGCGGATTTTCGGAAAAATCTCTCTGAAAGATTCGCGCTGGCTCGCGTTTCTGGTTGGATTGGCGATTTTCTTTCCGTGTCTGTTCGTCGCCAAACGCCTTTTTTTGAGCGCGTGGAATTATCTCGAAACGCTCGAACACGAATTGACGCATCTGTTGATCGGTTTATTGTTTCTGAAAATTCCCGTCGGCATTCGCGTCAGCGCACACGAAGGCGGCGAAGTTCGCCAAATCGGTTTCGGTTCGACAGGTCAAACGTGGGTCGCGCTCGCGCCTTATTTTTTCCCGACGATTTCCCTTTTCGTTCTTGTTTTCGCGTATTTTATTGACCTGAATCCGAAAACCTTTCTCGCCGTTCTCGGTTGGACGACGGCGTTTCATCTCGTCACGAATTGGAGCGAAACGAGCTTTCGTCAGCCTGATTTACAGAAAGCCGGAACCTTGAAAACGCTCCTGATTTTGCCTGTGATGAACTTGATTTCCTACGGCTCGATTCTCGCTTTCGTCGCGGGCGGGCGCAAAGGTTTCGGGAGTTTTTGGTATGAAGGCTTGCGCGGGAGTTTGAATCTCGCCTCCGCGATTTGGAATCGCATATTTTAAATCGGTATAGTGAACGGTAGTGAGCATCGGTTTGCTCTAAAATCATTATTTGCAACAGTGTCCGCTACCGCTCACGATACCGATTATATCTCCTAGAAAGGCTTAAATTGATAGACGATCACGCCCGTTACTTTGACCGGCTGTTTTGAAAGAAACGTCGGCGTGAATTTACTTTGACGGGCGGCATTGACCGAAACCGTACGCAGAAGCGGATGCCCCGAAACTGCGGTTGCCGAAACGACATTTCCACTTTCATCAATCAAAACCTGAACATTGACCGCACCTTCGATACGCAACTGTTTTGCGGCGGCAGGATACGACGGTTTCACTAAATTAACGGCTTTGCCATTAATCACGCCCAACGAAACGGTTGTAGGTTTCTTCGGTGTATCTTCAACTTTTGGCGACGGTTTAACGACGACTTCGGGCGTTTTTTCATCGTTTTTAGTTTGATTATTCGGGCTGACATTTTGGCACAAACCGCAATCGGAATCATCTGTCGTTGAATTTCTGCCGACATTATCGGGAACTTGATTGAAATCGCCGCGTTGGATTTTGCTCAAATCAAATTGGCGGGCGTTGACGACTTCTTTCGTACCGCTCAAATCTTTCGGCGGATTTTTTGACACCGAAATATCTTCATACAATTCCTTCAAAATTATTCTGTCCGACGAGCTTCTCTCTGATCTTTCGATTTTTATCTCGGGCTTCGGCTGTGGCGCAGGGTCGGGAACAGAAACCGGCGCGACTAATTTCGACAATTCAAATTCACCCGTTCCCATTCCGTAATTTTTGGCAAAAAGGCTGTAAGTCCAGCCGCTTAAAAGGACGGCGACCAAAACTCCGAGCGTGGTAATCAGAAACCCGTTCTTTCGCGAATTTTCTTCGTTATGACTTTTCGATTCGATAAGTTGATTTAACATTTTTCATTCCTCCTTTGTTTCCGGTGCCGTTTTGGTCAAAGTTTTTTGAAAAAGTGCGGTAGAAATTTACCTGCGCCGACTTAGACACCGCATTTCGGGATTTGTTCCCGAAGTTTTTCAGAAAAATGCGGTAAAATTATTTTCGGCAGATTATGAACGGAAAAAATAGAAATGATATTCGCCCCGGATTGCGCGTCGCCATCGTCCTCAAACAAGACCAGCGCACGGGCAAACAAACCATCGGCATCGTCAAAGATTTGCTGACCAACTCGAATTTTCACCCGCACGGCATCAAGGTTCGCTTAACCGACGGACAAGTCGGTCGCGTGCAGGAAATTCTCACCGAAGAAAATTAAGAATGTAAAAACTTTGTAAAATCTGAAACAAATCTAAAATTTTGCACGTTTAAAAGTTGACTAAAATCGAAATCCGGTCAGAATTGTAAATTATGAAGAGTTCTGTCAAACAAAAAGAAATTCGTGAAGCGATTCTTGATGCGACCGATTCGCTGCTTTCGCGCTACGGTTATAAGAAGATGACGATTGACGATTTGGCAAAGGAAGTCGGCATCGGCAAAGGCAGTGTTTATCTGCATTTCACGAGCAAAGAAGAAATTGTCCTGTCGCATATTGACCGCATTATCGAACAGTTAAAAGACAGACTTTCGGCGATTGCGAAAAGCAACGAAAGCCCCGAAGCGCGTTTGCGAAAGATGTTAAAAACGCGGGTTTTGCATCGTTTCGAGAGCGTTCAGCATTACACGCAAAACCTGAACGATTTGCTGTCGGCGATTCGTCCGAATTTTCTGGCGCGGCGCGAATCGTATTTCGGACAGGAAGCGCGAATCTTTGCATTAGTCATCAAGGACGGACAGCAAAGCGGAGATTTTACGGCGGGCGACGCGGCGGAAATCGCCGAATCAATGATTTTGGCGACCAATTCCCTGCTTCCTTTTAACTTGACGGTTCAGGAACTCGGCGCACGCAAAGACATCGAAGCAAAAACGCTGCGCCTTGCCGATTTGCTTTTGCAAGGCTTGTGCCGTCGCTAAGTTAGAAAATAAATTCATTTCAATTCATAAATTGTAAGGAGTAAAACGCAATGAAAAAACAATTCATAAAATTAACTTTATTCGCTCTCGCGGTGATTTCGTTTGTTTTAAATCCCGACACGGGACGCGCTCAACAAGGCGCGAAACAAGCCGATATGACAATAGACTCGGCAACCAAAACGCAGGTTATTGATGCCGTTTTGAAGGAATTAAACGACCGCTACGTTTTTCCCGAAGTCGCCAAACAGATGGAAACGAATGTCCGTCAAAGAATCGGCAGCAAGGAATATGACTCGATTACGAGCGCGGATGCGTTTGCCAAAAAGTTGACGGAAGATTTGCAATCCGTCAGCCGTGACAAACATTTGCGCGTCCGTTATTCGGCGCGACCGATTCCCGTCAGAAAACAGGGCGGCGAACCGTCCGCCGAACAGCGCGCCGAATTTGAAAACGAAATGAAGCGCATAAATTTCGCTTTTGAAAAGGTCGAACGCTTGCCCGGAAATATCGGTTACATCAAGCTCAATAACTTTTTTGCCCCCGAATTGGGCGCGGAAACGGTCGCGGCGGCAATGAATTTTGTCACCAACACGGACGCGCTGATTTTTGATTTACGCGAAAACGGCGGCGGCGATCCCGAAATGGTCGCGCTCATTTGTTCGTATCTGTTCGGCGACAAACCCGTTCATTTGAACAGTTTATACTGGCGCGAAGGCAATCGCACCGAAGATTTTTTCACCAAGCCGACTGTTTCGGGTAAAAAATATCTCGATAAAGACGTTTATGTTTTGACCTCGAACCGCTCGTTTTCAGGTGCGGAAGAATTCACCAACAACTTGAAAGTCTTAAAACGTGCGACGATTGTCGGCGAAACGACCGGCGGCGGCGCAAATCCGGGCGGAATGTTCCGCGTCGGCGAACATTTCGGTATGTTCGTCCCGACCGGACGCGCCATCAATCCCGTGACGAAAACGAATTGGGAAGGCACGGGCGTTTTGCCCGATGTTGCCGTGCCGAAAGACCAATCGCTCAAAACCGCGTATTTGCTGGCTTTGAACAAATCTTTCAACACCACGAAAGACGAAAATCTGAAAAAGAATTTGAAAGTCTTGATTGACCAAAATCAAAAAGAATTGGATGAGATGAGAGCTAAAAAGTAAAAAAAAGTATAAGATTCAGCTCGTGTAGCGAGCAACAGCGTGTCGCCCATAGCGCGAGGGAACGGCGGGCGCAAACATCAAAGCCCGCGTAGTCGGGCGACAGATTTTACGAAGAACGGAATTTTCTGCCGCTATCATACGATAGCTTAAATCTTACGCTGCTCTATTTCCCATAGCTCGCGCTATGGGCTACACGCTATCACCATCTCCGATGGCTTTTTTAATTAAAAGGGCAAACCTTTCGATTTGCCTTTTTTTTTGTTGTCATCGTCATAAAGTTCTGCTAACTTAAATCATCTTAAAATTCACTTTTCCGACAGAACTTTACGATGAGTATTTTAGCCAATTATCTCCAACGAATGAGCGAAATTCGCCGTACGGGTTCAGCCGTTAAAGAAACTTCGTTTTACGGAACGCTCGAAAATCTTTTTAATGAAGTCGGCAAGGAATTGAAGCCGAAAGTTCGGTGCGTTATCAATCTGCAAAATCGCGGCGGCGGAATTCCCGACGGCGGATTTTTTACGCCGAATCAGTTTCAAAAACAATCGCACGAAGTTCTTAAAGGACAATTGCCCGAACGCGGCTGCATCGAAATAAAATCTACCAAAGATGATGTTGAAAAGATTGCCGAAAGCGAACAGGTAGCGAAATATCTGCAAACTTACAGGCAAGTTTTGGTAACGAATTACCGCGATTTTCTGCTCGTTGTTTTGGATGAAAATAATCAAAAGCAAAAACTTGAAAGTTTCAGTTTGGCGGTGGACGAAAAAGATTTTTGGCAAAAAGCCGATGAACCGCACGAAACGGCGCAGATTCTCGAAGCCAGATTTAGCGAATTTCTCAAGCGCGTAATGCTTCACGCCGCGCCGATTTCCAAGCCGGAAGATGTCGCGTGGTTTTTGGCTTCTTATGCCCGTGATGCGAAAGCGCGAATCGAACACTCGGATATTTCTGCCTTGTCAACGATTCGTAAGGCTTTGGAAGAATCACTCGGTATCAAGTTTGAAGGCGAAAAAGGCGAGAAGTTTTTCCGCTCGACTTTGGTGCAGACGCTTTTTTACGGTGTGTTTTCGGCTTGGGTTTTGTGGCACAAACGCCGCCAAGTCAGAACCGCGAGCGGTAGCGACCGGGTAAATTCGATTGGTCATATCAACCCGCCCGCGACCGCAGACGGTTCTGACAGGTTCGATTGGAAAACGGCGGTTTGGGAACTTCGTGTGCCGATGATTTCAGTTTTGTTTGAGCAAATCGCCACGCCTTCAAATCTCAAAAATCTCGATTTAGTCGAAGTTTTGGATTGGACGGGCAATGTTTTGAATCGCGTTGTGCGCGAAGAATTTTTCCAACGCTTTTCCGAAGACCACGCCGTTCAGTATTTTTACGAACCGTTTTTGCAAGCCTTCGACCCCGAACTTCGCAAGGAATTGGGCGTTTGGTACACGCCGCAGGAAATCGTCAAATATATGGTCGAACGGGTGAACACGGTTTTGATTGACGAACTCGGATTGCCCGACGGTTTGGCGGACGAATCGGTTTATGTGCTTGATCCGGCGTGCGGAACGGGCGCGTATTTGGTCGAAGTTCTCAAACGAATCAATCAAACTCTGGAAGAAAAAGGCGAAGATGCGACACGCGGACAGAAACTCAAAAAAGCCGTTCAATCAAGGGTTTTCGGCTTCGAGATTTTGCCCGCGCCGTTTGTCGTTTCGCATTTGCAGATCGGGCTTTTACTGGAACAATTCGGCATCGGTTTGAGCGATGATAAAAAAGAACGTGCGGGAGTTTTTCTGACCAACAGTTTGACGGGTTGGGACGAACATCCGAAAACCAAATTGCCTTTTCCCGAATTTGAAGAAGAACGCGAGTTAGCCGACCAAGTTAAAAAAGAAGCAAAGATTTTGGTGATTATCGGCAATCCGCCGTATAACGGTTTGGCGGGCGTGGCGGTTGAAGAAGAGCGCGAATTGTCGAACGCTTACCGCACGACGAAACTTGCGCCCGCGCCGCAAGGTCAAGGTTTGAACGATTTATATGTGCGATTTTTCCGAATGGCTGAACGGCGCATTGCGGAAATCTCGCGGCAAGGCGTGGTTTGCTACATCTCGAATTATTCGTGGCTCGAAGGTTTGTCGCATACCGGAATGTGCGAAAGATATTTGGAAGCGTTTGATAAAATTTGGATTGACAATCTGCACGGCGACCGCATTATTTCCGAAGTTGCGCCGGACGGAAAAGCCAGCAACACGATTTTTGCCGTGCAGGGAAATTCGGTCGGAATCAAAGTCGGCACGGCAATCGGTTTGTTCGTCAGGTCAGAACCGTCTGCGGTAGCGGATGGTTTAAGTTCGGATTCTCAGACGCTGGCGGACGTTTCAAACGGCAATCTTCAACCGCCCGCTACCGCAGGCGGTTCTGACCTGTTCTATCGTGATTTTGACGAATCGAATCCGCAAGCCAGACGTGAAGCGTTGATTGCCAGTCTTGACGAAACCGAAAACGAATATCAAACTCTCGCGCCGAATGTAACGCTCGGCTATCCGTTCAAACCGCATCAAGTCGTTGAAGAATATTTTGAGTGGAAATTACTGCCCGAACTTTTTCCCGTTTCGTTTCCGGGCGTTCAAACAGGACGCGACGATTTTTTAGTTTCGATTGACCGCGAAAGTTTAATCAATCGAATGGAAAAATATTTCGACGTGAACATCAGCCACGAAGAAATGAAACGACTTGCGCCGGGCATAATGGAAGAATCGAAGAGATTTGAAGCGCGAAAGATTCGGGATTATTTGATAAAGCGCGGTTTCAAACACGAAAGTATTGTCCGTTACGCTTATCGTCCGTTTGATGTGCGTTGGCTTTATTGGGAAGGCGAAACAAAACTGCTTGACGAAAAACGTGCCAATTATTTCCCCCAAGTTTTCGACGGAAATATTTGGATTGAAGCTCGGCAAAAACAACCAATGCTTAAATTCGACAGAGGTTATTTCGTCAAAAATTTGAGCGATAATTTCGGAAATGGATTATCGAGTTATTTCCCGCTTTATCTCGCTAAATCGAAACAAACGCTTTTTGATGCGGAAAATAGTGTCGTGCCGAATTTGAGCGACGCGGCGGCGAAATATCTCGCGGACATTTCGGGCGATGCGGCGGATTTGTTTTTTCACAGTTTAGCGATTTTGCATTCGCCCGAATATCGCGCCGAACACGCCAGCGCATTGCGTCAAAACTTTCCGCGAATTCCTTTGCCGCGCACGAAAGATGATTTAATCGCGTCGGCGGACTTGGGCAAAAAAATCGCCGCACTGCTCGATACGGAAAAACAAGTTTCGGGCGTTACCGTCGGCAAAATTGACGCGACGTTGCGAAGCGTCGGAGTCGCCGCGCACGCGGAAGGCAAACAGTTTGACGATGAAGATTTTGCGTTGACGGCAGGTTGGGGACACGCGGGAAAAGACGGCGTTACGATGCCCGCCAAAGGCAAATACAACATCCGCGAAGCCGAGATAAATGATTTAGGCGAAACAACTTACGATATTTTTATCAACAATTTTGCGTATTGGCGAAACGTCCCCGAAAAAGTATGGAATTACTACGTCGGCGGTTATCAGGTCATCAAAAAATGGCTCAGTTACCGCGAACTCGAACTTTTGGGCAGACCTTTGACGTTGGATGAAATTACCGAAGTTACGAATATGATACGGCGAATTGCGGCAATAATTTTGCTCGAAAACGATTTGAACGAAAACTACCGCAAGGCAAAAGTAAAAAGTAAAAAGTAAAAAATTTATTCCGTAAAAATAAAAGGCAAAGCGAGAAACGATTTTCTAACTTTTGCCTTTTTACTTTTTACTTCTTTCAGCGTTTCCAGTAATTTTTGATTTTCAAATCGAGCATCGGAAAGGCGCAGTATTCGCAGTTTCTGCCGGCTTCGCGGAGTTTTTGAACCATTCTAATCGCGGCATCGGCGTTGCGTGTGTGAACGATAATCGTCGCGGCGCGTTGTAATTCCTTTTTGTCGTGGAGAAATTCGGCAATCGCATAGCCGGTGCGCGAATAATCGTCGTGGTCGTTTGTTTCGTAATGTTCGGGAAGTAAATCGTGGTCGAGAAAAATCGCGTCAAAATTGCCTTCCGCCAGATGCTTTTTCGCTTCTTCGACCGTTTCGGCAATCGTCAGCTCGTCGCCGTCGAATCTTTTCTTAAACCAACGATGACGGCGACGGTCGTCGTCGAGCAAAAATACCGAAATCGGTGCGCGTTCGACTTCAAAACTTGCTAATCCGAATCTGATTAACAAACTGCGTAAAATTCCCATAACTTAATAAAGCTCTAAAATCCGAAAGTGTTAATATAACACACGCCGTCAATACAAAAAACGATTCAAATATTTTTTTCGTAATGCCTCAATCAAAAGTTAGACGAAGCATTTCTAACTTTTGTCGCTGAAAGCGACCAACATTATAGCCTAGCGAGAATCGCTAGGTTATTTTTCAAAAGATTTCCCGTCGCTGAAGGCGACGAACAAACCGAGCGGCGATTGTTGCTCGCCTTCAGCGAGCGAACAAATTATCACAAGCTACCTAGCGATTCTCGCTAGGCTATAAGGTCAGTCGCCTTCAGCGACAAAAACCAAAACAACTTAATTTGAGTTTCTAACTTTTTATTGAGCCGTTACTTTTTTCGCCCGATGTGAATTTTTTGTTAACTGCTAAGTCTTGTGTTTTCAGCAACTTCGTTTTTTCGGCTTTTTTAAAATCATTCAAAGCCCCGTATTCATTGACTTTTAAAACATAAGAAAAAACTTGAAATCATTTTTTTCGGTGATATAATCCAAAAACAGCTTCAGTATTTTAATGAAACTCACCCACAAAAGAACAAGGTCAGTTTAGGGTATAATAAGTTTTAGAATTTGGATGCCGCAGGAAAAAGCCAAAATTCATTCGCTTTTCGCCGTTCCGAACACGGCTCAGGATGCGCCTGAACGCGATTTTTATAACGCGCCCGAAGTTGGCGGCGAGCCTGAAATCTGCCCGAAATGCTACGGTTCGGGAATGGAAGTCGTCGCGGGCAAAGGCGCACGCAAATGCGAATGCCGCAAACAAAAATCGCACACCAATCAGCTCGATAAAACCCGTATTCCGAAACGCTATGAAGAATGTCATTTTCACAGCTACCGAATTTTGAATCCGTCGCAGGAACGCGCTTTCAAATATGCGTCGAAACTGACGATGGAATATCCGGCAATCGAGCGCGGTCTGCTTTTTATGGGAACGGTCGGAGTCGGCAAAACGCATCTCGCGGTCTCGATTTTGAAAGGTTTGACCGAACGCGGATTCGGTTGTTTATTTTACGAATCGGGTTCGCTGCTCAAGGAAATTCAAGGTTCTTACAACGTCAATACACAAACTTCCGAACTGAAACTGCTTGCTCCGATTCTCGAAGCCGAAATTCTGGTTTTGGATGAAATCGGAGCCACTAAACCGTCCGAATGGGTGCGCGACACGATGGCAAATATCATCAACACGCGCTACAATGATAAGAAATTGACGATTTTTACGACTAATTATCTCGACGAAAAACGCAACGAGCGCGAGGAAACTCTCGAAGAAAGAATCGGCGTTCGTCTGCGCTCACGAATCTACGAAATGTGCCGCACAGTCACGATGGGCGGCGAAGATTTCCGCCGAACTTTCGACCAGGTTACACAGATTAAAAAACGCTAGGAATTTTTTAGCCACGAATTACACGAATAGCACGAATAAAATTTAATAAAATATTCGTGCTATTCGTGTAATTCGTGGCTAATTTGTTTTCACAGTTTTGGATTTGGCATTGTAAATCCGGTAAAAAAGCAGAATTGCCAGCACAATTCCGAAAAGCGCGGGATAAAAAACGTCGGATTTGACGATCATCCAAAAATGAATCACGCCCAAGATTGCGATTAAATATGTCAATTTATGAAGCCGCGCCCAATTTTTGCCGCCGAGCCGTTTGATCATTCCGTTCGTCGAAGTGACGGCGAGCGGAATCAGCAGAAAAAACGCGAACATTCCGACGGCGATAAACGGACGCTGCCAAACGTCTGAAACAATCGCCGAAAGACTCAAAGATTTGTCGAAAACGCTGTAAGTGACGAGATGCAAAAAGCCGTAAAAGAATGCGTAAAGTCCCAACATTCGCCTGAATTTCACCAAATTATTCCAACCGAAATATTTGCGAAGCGGTGTTACGGACAAAGTTATGAGCAAAAAAACGAGCGTCAAAACGCCGGTCGTCCGCAGAAAAAACTCGACCGGATTCGCGCCCAAATTTCCGCGCCAAGCGTCAAAACCGAGCAAAGCAAGCGGCACGAGCGCGTTTGTAAAAAGTAAGATTTTGTTGAATTTTATATCTTGCATTTTTGGTCTTTGGTCTTTGGTCTTTGGTTTTAGCTTTTTACAAAGACCGAGAACCAAAGACCAAAAACCGTTTTTCGCTAGAAAAACTTTTTCAAATCCATTCCTTCGTAAAGGCTTGCCACTTCGTCGGCGTAACCGTTAAACATCAAACTTTTGCGGCGCGCGTATTCGCCGATTCTTTGTTCGGTCGCCTGCGACCAACGCGGGTGCGAAACGTCCGGGTTGACGTTCGAGTAAAATCCGTATTCGCTCGGCGCGGCAATGTTCCATGTGATCGGCGGGATTTCTTCGGTCAAAGTGATTTTGACGATTGATTTGATGCTCTTAAAACCGTATTTCCAAGGCACGACAAGGCGAATCGGCGCGCCGTTTTGATTCGGCATCTGTTTGCCGTAAAGTCCGGTTGCCAAGATTGTTAAAGGATGCAGAGCTTCGTCAAGCCGCAAACCTTCGACATACGGCAAATCAATTCCCGCCGAAAACGACGACTGCATCGAATTTTTGCCTTCGGGCAATTTTACATTCGGGTTTGAAGATTTAGCACCGCCGTAAAATGTTTCAAACGCGACGTATTTTGCTTTTCCGAGCGGTTCGACCGCGTCCAAAATCTTCTTGAGCGGAAAACCGACCCACGGAATGACCATTGACCAGCCTTCGACGCATCGGAAACGATAGATTCTTTCTTCCTGTTCAAATTTGAGCAGTTCTTCGATGTCGAAAACCTTCGGTTTGCCCACTAATCCGCCGACTTCGACCGTCCAAGGTCGCGTGATAAAATCCTGCGCCGCCCGCGCCACCGAGGTTTTGCTCGTCGAAAACTCGTAATAATTGTTGTAGTTCGTGATTTCTTCAAACGAATTCGGTTTGTCCTCGATTTTAAAGTCGGTCGGCTGTTTAATATACTGAATCTCCGCCGTAACGACCTCTTTCGGCGGCGGCGGATTAAAAAAACGATACGCCAAACCGCTCGCAAAAGTCGTTCCGCCAAACAATGCGGCACGAATAAAATTGCGCCGGTTGAGATAAACGCTTTCGGGCGTGATTTCGCTTGATTTTATGTCGTTTGCCATCTTTTTATTTAATTCTATGCCTTCGTTTCGCTTTGTTCAAAATTTTTTTTGACTGATGATGAATTTGCAAAGAATCTTTTTCGTTGTCAATTGTATTCGCCTGATTCGGTGTCGGCAGATTCAAGACAGCGGTTTATTCGGTTTTTCTTTGTCCAAACTGCTAAATCAAACTGTTTTTGCTGACAAAACTAGAATCGCCAAGATTTCCGCGAAAGCCGAATTCCTGCCGATGAAAGTAATTCATGTCAAAATCACGCGTTTTTATTCCCACAAATCAAAATTTATGACTTTCAGGCAAAAATAACCGCTTTTATTTACCTGATATAACATTTCATTTTCTAAAAAATCGTGTTCAGAGGTTAGATAATTGCTTTCAGTTGGGAAATAATCTGATTGATTTAGAAAATAATCGCGCTTATTTCTAAAATGAACGCTTTCATTTAAAAAATAAAAGCAACTATTTAAGTCGAAATTTGAATCTTTTGTTCGTGATTTGTCGTCAGTAAGTTTAATTACACACTTTTCACGCGTATTTTCGTCAAATCTTTTTCAATTTTTCCAAAAAACGGGTATAATTTTGCGAGATAAATCTAGAATTCGGACGTTCAAATAAAAATGCTTTTAGTTAATCAAATTCTTCATAACCGTTATCGCATTATGCGTCAGCTCGGACAGGGCGGGATGGGCGCGGTTTATGAGGCGCACGACAACGTGTTCGACACGACCTGCGCGGTCAAGGAAATAATGCTCGTCGCAAAATCCTCGAACAATAAACAACAGGAAATGCTGCTCCGCGCATTCGAGCGCGAAGCGAAGCTGCTCGCGAAGATCAAACACGAAGCCGTCCCGCACGTTCGCGATTATTTTACACAGGACGATCAGCAGTATCTCGTCATGGAACTGGTCGAAGGCAAGGATTTGGGCGAGCTTCTCGAAGACCGCAAAATCCCGTTTCCGCTCGAAGACGTGATGCGCTGGATGGAACAGCTTCTGGACGGACTCGATTATCTGCACACGCAGAATCCGCCGATTTTTCACCGCGATCTCAAACCCCAAAATCTGAAGCTGACACCGCGCGGCAAGATCAAGCTGCTAGATTTCGGCATCGCTAAGGGCGGCGCGGAAGCACCGAATTCGACAACCATTAACAATCAGACGTTCGTCGCCGCGACGCTTAACTATTCGCCGCTCGAACAGATTTTCCGAGTTCTCGATCCGGTTTTCCGCGAAGTTCTGACGCAGAGATTCGAAGCCAGACTGCAAGCCGTTATCTTGCAAAATGCCGATGCGCGAAGCGATTTATATGCGTTGGGCGCGACCGTTTATCATCTTGTGACCGGAGTTTTGCCGATTGATTCGCTCAAGAGAACGCTCGAAGTTTGGTCGAACAAACCCGATCCGCTGACACATCCGACAACTTTAAATAGTCACATTCCGCCCGAAATATCGAATGTTCTGCTCAAAGCAATGGAACTCGACCACGACAAACGCTACGTTTCGGCACTCGAAATGCAGCGGGCTTTGCACGCGGCACTTGATACTATAAAAACGCGTGAAGCCAATCAGGCGCAAAATACGCTCGAAATGTCCGGTCAAACGGCTTGGCAAATTGAACAGGAACGTCTTCGACTTGAACAAAACCGGCAGCAAACCCGTCTGCCGGGCGAACAAACATATCAGGATGCCGCCACCCAACAAATTCCGGCGGACAAATTACCGCAAATTTCGCAGCAATCTGTTTCCGAAGAAACCATTCAGGGCGGCGCAATCGGTTACTCGCAAGGATTCGGACAAACATCCGGCAATCTTCCGCCAACACCGAACAGTCCGTTCAATACGGGCGGAAATTCGCCGTTTAATACGGGCAATCAATATCAAACGGGAAGCAATCCGCAACCGACCGAAATGGTTAATTTCGCGGGAGTTTCGACGGGTGGAAATATTCCGCCGCCGAACTTTCCGAACAATCCCGCTTCAACCGGCGGCGCGATGAATTCAAACAACCCGATTTCGCCAAATCCCGCTTTTGTACAAAATTACGGAGTTCAACAACCACAAAAGTCGAGCAAAATTTGGTGGGCGATACCAATTTTGCTTTTGCTCTTTTTAGGCGTGGCGGGCGCGGGCGGCGGGTTTTTCTTATGGTATCAATCAAACAGCGGGGTAACGGATAATGTTAATACAACTCCGTCAGCGACTGTTTCAGCGAGCAAAACACCGGTTCCGACAGCTTCGCCTTCACCTTCGCCGACCGAGGGTGCCGGAAAAGAGGAAACACCTACGCCGACGGCAGTGCCGACGGTAACAAAACCTGTCATAACCAATCCGACACAGGTTAGAACGCCGCCGCCGGTCGTCAAGACACCGAAACCGAAAAACACGACACCCAAGAAAAATTCGGACTGTATTTTTACAGGTGATTGTTAATGCCGGTAACGGCTTGATTTACATAATAATCCGCAAGAGCTTTCCCTTGCTAAAATCCGGCTTGCGGATTATTATATTGAAAAGCCGAACCCAATAAAAATTTATTTCAAAGAGAGTGAAATTTAATCGCAAATTTAAATACCCGAGTCCGTTCTAAGGAGTGTATATGAGAAGAAAACTAACAGTAACTTTATTGACGAGCCTGATATTGTTCAGCTTTTGGCAATTGACGGTAAATGTCTCGGCTCAACAACCGCTGACTTTGGCAGCGATTCTGACCGGCTTACAGACAAAAGGCAAAACGCCGGAAACCGCGACATTGCCTAAACGCAACATCTTTATTACGAGAAGGGTTGAAACATACGGCGTAACTTTTCGTCTGACACCCGAAATCGAAAAGGAGCTCCGCATTGCCGGAGCATCCGCGGTATTGATTGCCGCGATTCGTGCAAATGGTCCGTCCGCGACCCCAAATCCGACACCGCGAACGACAAATTCTACTCCGAGTGCCGCATTTAAAGAAATCTGGATTGATTACGGTGTAACCGAAGGCGGAGAAAACGGAATGCGAATTCACGTCAAATTTACGGCTTACGGAATGAAAAATCTCGATTCGTATCTTGCCATATATTTTATGGATGAAGACGGCAATTATCTGAAAGACAATAACCGGAAATTTAACAGTTCTTCCGGCGACGTTGCCGTTTATCGGGATTTAAAACCCGGCTATGATCCGGCTGAATATGCTGATTTCTCGGTTTTTATGCCTTATTCCGAATTGGATTTACCGAATGGCAATTGGGATTTGAAGATGGATGTTAAGTTAATCTACAAAGCCGGCGGGTTGATTTCGGAATTGACGAAAAAGCCATTTAACTACAAGAAAGGTGCTACCGTCAGCAGAAATTCGGAGGGAGTAACTTTTAAAGTAATCCGAAAGTGGGTTGATTATAACGTCACCGAAGACGGACAAAAAGGAATGCGCATTCACGTTAATTTTGAAGTTACCGGACTTAAAGGAGTTGATTCTCTACTCGCGGTGCGTGTGATGAAGGAAAACGGAGATATTCTGACAAATAGTAACAGCAGTTATTCAAATGATGCCGGAGAATTGGAAGTTACTTTCAGTATGAAACCCGGATTTGACACGACAGTTTTTAAAGATGCCGATGTGTTTTTACCGTATAATCAAATTATCATTTCAAGAGGTAAGTGGGACTTAAAACTAGACTTTGACCTCAAATATGCCGACGGTGAATTAATTAAACATATGGATGTGTATCCGTTTGAATTTGACAGACCGTAGTTCAATTTTGATTGATTAAAGAATTTGATTGGTTAAAGAAAAGGTAAGAGTCTTAAAAAAAGACTCTTACCTTTTTTGTGCTTTAAATCTTGTAAATTGTGATAAATATGAGCTAATGGCTTAAATAAAATCTTTACCTTGTGTGCAACTTAATTTTCCTTAAATATCGCGTAGCGATTACTTGAATTTAGCCGTGTAATTTATTGCACGGTCTTGTTTTAGCTGATTTCCTGTCGCATCAGCGACAACTGAACGGGCGATAATTCAGTTGTCGCTGACGCGACAAAATATC
>JANODL010000011.1:0-75106 GCA_031412675.1 Acidobacteriota bacterium
TCACGCGACAAATGTCGGCGCGATGTTTCGTCCCGATAACCCGCTGCTGCCGAATTACAAGTATATTCCCATCGGCTATCACGGACGCGCTTCGTCAATCGTCGTTTCGGGAACTGATGTGAAACGCCCGAAAGGTCAGACGCGACCTGATGCCGAACAGCCGCCGTCGTTTATTCCGTGCAAAAATTTGGATTACGAAATGGAAGTCGGCTTTTTCGTCGGCAAAGGCAACGAGATGGGCGAATCAATCCCCATCGAAAACGCGGAAGAACATATTTTCGGGCTTTGTTTGGTCAACGATTGGTCGGCGCGTGATATTCAGGCGTGGGAATATCAGCCGCTCGGACCTTTTCTCGCCAAAAACTTTGCGACGACCGTTTCGCCTTTTGTTGTCACGATGGAAGCCCTCGCGCCGTTTCGCGTTCCCGCTTTTGAACGCGAAAAAGGCGATCCGCAGCCGCTCGATTATCTGAACGGCGAAACAAATCGAAAATCCGGCGGATTCGACATCAAACTCGAAGTTTATATCCAAACGCCGAAAATGCGCGATGAAAACATCGAACCTTTTCTGCTTTCGCGCTCGAATATGAAGGATTTATACTGGACAATCGGGCAAATGCTGACGCATCACGCCTCGAACGGCTGTAATCTTCAAACCGGCGATCTGATGGCAACGGGAACGGTTTCGGGACGCGAAAAAACCGAACGCGGCTGTCTGCTTGAACTAACGTGGCGCGGCAAAGAACCAATCGAACTGCCGAACGGCGAACAACGCCGATTCCTCGAAGACGGCGACGAAATCATCATGAAAGGCTTCTGCGAACGCGAAGGTTTCAGAAGAATCGGCTTCGGCGAATGCCGCGGACGCATTCTGCCTGCTGAGTAAAATTTTTAACGCAAAGGCGCAAAGAGCGCAGAGCCGCAAAGTTTTTTTTAATTAATTCCCTTTGCGACTTCGCGGACTTTGCGCCTTTGCGTTAAATAAAAGTATGGATAAATACGCCAAACAAGATCGCGGTAATCTTTCCGCCTACGAAGAATATTTCGCGGGAATGGATGCTTCGATGCAGCAGAAGATCGCGCTGACGACGGCGCATTTTCCGAGTCGGGGAAGAATTGCCGATATGGGCAGCGGTTCGGGCAGCGGGACTTTTGATTTAGCCGGACTTTTTCACGATTTGGAACTCGTCGGCGTTGATATAAATTCCGTCACGGTCGAATATTCCCGAAATCATTACAAGGCGGAAAACCTGTCTTTTGCGGTCGGCGACATTGCCGAAAACGTCTTTCCGCCAAATTCGCTCGACGGCATTCTGGATTCATCGGTTCTGCATCACGTCACGAGCTTTAACGGTTTCGATGTTTTGCAGATTACCAAAACTCTGCAAAACCAAGTCGCGCAATTAAAGCAAGGCGGCGTTTTAATCATCCGCGATTTCGTCATTCCCGACGAAGCCGAAAAAGTAATATTTTTAGATTTACCGACCAATGACGGCAAAGATTCGGGCGAAATCGCCGAGCTTTCAACCGCCGCGCTGTTTGAAGTTTTTGTGCGCGATTTTCGCAGTTGCTTAAATCTCGATTCGCCCGTTTCTTTTCGGAAACACGAATCGCCGCGAAAAGATTTCGCGCGTTTTGAAGTTACCCTAAAAACCGCCGCCGAATTCGTTTTACGCAAAGATTACCGCGATCATTGGTCGCCCGAACTTCTGGAAGAATATTGCTATTTTTCGCAGGCGGATTTTGAAAAAGGCTTTCGGAAAGAAAATTTGCGAATCATCGTTTCGATGCCGCTTTGGAATCCGTGGATCGTCGAAAATCGTTTTGTCGAAAAATTTTATTTGTCGGATTTGCAGGAAAAACCGCTGCCCTTTCCGCCGACCAATTATTTAATCGTCGGCGAAAAAGTTTCGACAGGTGAAGGTGTTCGACTTAAGGAAAAGGCTTCGGCGGCAGACGCTTTTTCGCGCTCCGCGCTCAAGGCAAGCGAGCCGCTTGCGCTCCAGTCATTTCTCAATCTCAAAGCCTATCGCCACAAAGAAACGAATCAAATCTACGAACTCGCCGAGCGTCCGAATCAGACGATTGATCTTTTGCCCTGGTTTGAAGGTGAAAACGGGCAAATCTTTGTTCTCGCCAAAAAAGATTTTCCGCGACCGATTGTTAATGCAAACAACGAAAGGAAAAATCTGAATCGTGCCAATTATTCGGGATATTTAACCGAACCGATTAGCGCGATTATGTCAGAACCGCCTGCGGTAGCGGGCGGGTTGAACTCGAAGATTGAAGAAATTTTATTGAAACGCGCAAGCCTACGAACAGATAAAATTTTGGAAATCGGTAAACCGAATTTTTATTTCACGTCGGCGGGCGGAATTGACGAGCGCGTCGAAAGTTTTCTCGTGAAAATTTCGCCTTTCAACCAAGAACCGCAGGAAATTGAAAATTACACGAAGTTCAAAAGCGCGGGTTTTGTCCGCGAACTCGACGCGCTTCAGGTTTTGCGCGCTTCGCACGTCGGCGGAATGTTTGATGCGCGACTGGAAATCAATATTTATCGGCTTTTGCGTAAATTAAATCGTTCGGCAAGCGCGTGGATTGGCGCGACAATTTCGCCGACAATTCAAAATTTTTCGGGCGAAATCGAAACGAATTTTGAAATCGAAAAGCGCGAAATGTTTGAAGAAATCGAATTAATTGAAAATAAATTTCTCAAACTCTGCAAAAGCAAATTTATCGAAACCGACTCAGATAATAACGAAATTTCACGCGCCGAGTTTGAATACGTCGTCCCGAAAAACTTGAGCAAAAACACGGTCGCGGCAATTCCGTTCGTGCAGACCGAAAATACAATTCTCGTCGGCATCGAATTGCGCGATTTGCCCGCGCCGCAGAGATTTTCGGGCAGTTCAAATCTCGCGTGCGTTCCGGCGTGGCGGCTTCCCTTTGAGATTGAACATAAATTCGATTTAGAGTCATTCTTGCGCGAAAAGTTTCCGAAGGATTTCAGCGTTTCGGTCAAAAAGGCTTGGGAACTCGGCGGAAGCTATTTTACATCGGCGGGAATTACGCCCGAAATCGTTTATCCGTTGGCGGTCGAACTAGACGCAAAAAGTTTGGGCGCAACCGATTTAAAATTTTATCCTCTAAGCGATTTGCTTGAGAATTCCGACCAAATCCAAGACGCGCATCTTTTGATTTTGCTCAATCGTTTGGCGCACGGTATGGGCGTGAATTAAACGGCGCGTTTGTGCTAAACTTTCATTATGGATACCGCAGTTGCATATCGCTACATTATAAGGAAGGAAACGAGCGGCGAGCCGATTATTAAAGACACGAATACATCTGTGCGGACGATTGTCGAAAAATGGCGCATCGGTTACACGCCCGAAGATATGGTGCGCGGACTTCCGCATCTGACTTTGGCGCAGATTTTCGAGGCGATGAGTTATTATTACGATAATCAGGCAGAAATTGATGATTTTATTGAACGAAACCGCATTCCCGACGAACTGATTCATCCGCTCGTCAGAAATAAGTGAACGAACTTTTTATCAAACTTTATTTGGATGAAGATGTTGACCTTTTCATTGCAGAATTGCTTCGCGCACAGAATTTTCAGGCAGTTTCAGCTAATGAAATCGGACGTAAGGGAAAAAGCGACGCGGAACAACTTAAATATGCCGTTAGCGAAAGTTATGTGATTTTAACTCATAATCGGGTTGATTTTGAAGAGTTGGCGCAAGACTATTTTTTCGATAATCTGACTCATCACGGAATTATCATTTCGGTTCAACGTCCGCCGCACGAAATCACTAAAAAATTATTGGAAGTTTTAAACGATTTCACGGCGGATGAAATGATAAATCAAATTGTTTATATTTGAAATGGATTTAGTTTTAGACAAATTTCACGAGGAATGCGGCATTTTCGGCATCTACGGACACGCCGAAGCCTCGACTTTGACACAGCTCGGACTTTTTGCGCTTCAGCATCGCGGACAGGAAGCGTGCGGAATTGTTTCGTCGGACGGCGAAGATCTGCACCAGTTTCGCTCGCAAGGCTTGGTTGCAGATGTTTTGACCGAAGACGTTTTGAAATCGCTGACCGGCACGAGCGCAATCGGGCATACGCGTTATTCGACCGCCGGAAAAAATACGATTAAAGAAGTTCAGCCTTTTTCGGTGACGTGCCAACACGGGCAAATTGCCATCTGTCATAACGGAAATCTGCCGTTTGCCAACGAAAAGCGCAAGGAACTCGAAAAGGCTGGCGCGATTTTTTCTTCGACTTCCGACACCGAAACGATTCTGCACAGCATCGCCCGCGACCATTCGGCAAATGCCATCGAAGCGATTAAAGTAGTTTTGAAAGAAACCGAAGGAGCATTTTCGCTTCTTTTTTTAACGCCCGAATGTTTGATCGCCGTGCGCGACCCGCGTGGTTTTCGTCCGCTCAATCTTGGTAAATTAAAAGATGCGTGGTGCGTTGCGTCGGAAACCTGCGCGTTTGATTTGATTGACGCGGAATTTGTCAGAGAGATCAAGGCGGGCGAAATGCTCGTGATTGACGAACACGAGCTTCATTCGAGTTTCCCGTTCGACGAAAAGCCGCTTTCCGTTTGCGCGTTTGAACACGTCTATTTTTCGCGTCCCGATTCGACGATTTTCAGCCGTTCGGTCAATCAATCGAGGCATTTGATGGGCAAAAAACTGGCGATGGAACATCCGGTTGATAATTCCGACAACGAGGCATTGGTCGTGCCGGTTCCCGATTCGGGTGTCGCGGCGGCAATCGGTTATGCGCGTCAATCGGGCATCAATTACCGTCAGGCGATTATCCGCAATCATTACGTCGGGCGGACATTTATCGAACCTTCGCAGAGCATCCGTTCATTCGGCGTGCGTTTGAAATTGAATCCGATCAAAGATTTGATTGCGGGTAAAAAAATCATTCTCGTGGACGATTCGATTGTGCGCGGAACGACCTCGAAGAAAATCGTGCAAATGGTCAGAGAAGCGGGCGCGAAGGAAGTTCATATGCGAATCTCGTGTCCGCCGACGATTTCGCCTTGTTATTACGGCGTTGATACGCCGCGCAAAGCCGATTTGATTGCCGCGCAAATGTCGGTTGACGAGGTTTGCCGTTATATCGAAGCCGACTCGCTCGGTTATCTTTCGCTCAAAGGAATGATCGAAGCCATCGGGCTTGAACCGAAATCAATGTGCGTCGCCTGTTGGAACGGCAAATATCCGACGCTGATTGCCAACGGCAAACCGACAATCGAGAACAATTAAGACATTTAATTTTTGGAGGAAAAATGCGTTATTACATATCGCTGATAGCGATTGCAGTTATCAGTATTTCAATTTTTACGGCGTGCGAAAAAACCGCACCGACGATGGAAACAGCTCAAACAAATTCCGCTCCTGCCGCGACAAAAACGCCTGACCCGGCGGACAGTGCGCCGCGAATTTCTTTGGCTGAGGCAAAACAGGCTTTTGACGAAGGCAATGTGGTTTTTGTTGACACACGCGCCGAAGTTCAATACAAACAGGAACATATCAAAGGCGCGATAAATGTTCCGGCGGAAGCGATGGAAACACGCTACAAAGAAATTCCGACCGGCAAGAAAATTATCGCTTACTGCTCCTGACCGGCTGAACACACAAGCGCCGGTCTGGTTGCTAAATTAAAAGAAAAAGGTATCGGTAATGCTTTTGCACTCGTCGGCGGAACTCAAGGTTGGAAAACCGCGAATTATCCGATGGAAAGCAGTAAATAACGAAAAGTGAAAAGTGAAACACGAATAGTGATTAATTGATTAAATCACTATTCGTGTTTCACTTTTCGTTATTCACTAATAAGAGCGTCGCAAATTCGTTCCGCCGCGTGTCCGTCCCAAAGCGGCGGAATTTGTTTGCCTTTTTGTTCGGAGCTTTCCAAAATTGAAAACGCGGCTTGTTTGATTTTTTCGGGATTCGTGCCGACTAAAATATTCGTTCCGAGTTCGATGGTGATTGGACGTTCGGTGTTTTCGCGCACTGTCAGGCACGGAATTCCGAGCGCGGTCGTTTCTTCCTGCAAACCGCCCGAATCGGTCAAAACCAGTTTTGCGCCCGAATATAAATTCATAAAATCCAGATAACCGAGCGGTTCGATCAGTCGAATATTTGAATTTCTAACTCTATCGGCAAACCCGAATTTTTCGATATTCGCTTTGGTGCGCGGATGAGCGGGAAAAATTACGGGAAGTTTTTCGCCGATTTCGATCAAAGCGTCGAGCAAGCCGCTGAAAATATCTTCTTCGTCAACATTCGACGGGCGATGAAGTGTTAGAACAGCGTAATCCTTCTCGTTTAATTCTAAATTTTCACGCGCTTTTGATTGTTTCGATTTCTCCAGATTGTAAAAAAGCGAATCAATCATCACGTTACCGACAAATTTTATTTTATCCGCCGCAATGCCTTCCGCTTTCAGATTTTCGTCCGCGTCCTGCGAGGTCGTGAGTAGTAAATCGGAAATCGCGTCGGTCAAAATGCGGTTGATTTCTTCGGGCATTGTTCGATCACGCGAACGAAGTCCGGCTTCGACGTGCGCGACTTTAACGCCGAGTTTGGCGCAAACCAGCGCACAGGCGATGGTCGAATTGACATCGCCGACGACCAAAACCCAATCGGGGTTTTCCGCCAAAACAACCGGCTCGAAAGCCGTCATAATCCGTGCGGTTTGAACGGCGTGCGAGTGTGAGCCGACTTCGAGATGAAAATCGGGCTTCGGGATTCCCAAATCAACAAAAAACGAATCGGACATCGCTTCGTCGTAATGTTGTCCGGTATGGACGATTAACGGCAGAAATTCATCGAAACGCCGCCGCATTTCGCGGACAATCGGCGCGATTTTCATAAAATTGGGACGCGCTCCGACGATGTTTAGAATTTTTGGCATAAATATTTGACTGGAGCGCAATCGGCTCGATTGCCTGAGCGCGGCAGTGCGAAAACGAAGCTAGAAATCAAATCAAGTTGATTTTAACGCAACGCCATTTGAGCGTTTTTCAAACGCTCAGGCAATCGAGCCGATTGCGCTCCAGTCATTTAAAGTCTGACAATTTTCGCTTTACTGCCGTTGCGGACATCTTCCTTCAAGGCGTTGCGCGTGTCAACGATGACTTTCGATAACTCGCAGACGCGTTTGTAATCAACGCCCGAATGTTCGGTGCAGATGACCACGCAATCGGCTGATTGCAGTAGATCGTCGGTCAAATCCTGATTGAAGAGCGGGTCGCCGGCGCCGATGGTGTAGGCGTGGTCGAATGTTACTTCCGCGACAAAATCATCGTGATAAACGACATCCGCGCCGCGTGAACGAAGCAGGTCAATCACCGACAGCGCGGGCGATTCGCGCATATCGTCAATGTCTTTTTTATACGCTACGCCAAGAATCAAAATTTTCGCGCCTTTGACTGATTTTTCGTTATCGTTCAAAGCATCGCGCACCAAACCTGCGACATATTTCGGCATTCCCGAATTAATTTGCTCGGCGAGCGTGATAAATTGCGAATCGAAACCGTGCTGACGCGCCTTCCAACTCAAATAATGCGGGTCGAGCGGAATACAATGTCCGCCGATTCCGGGTCCCGGATAAAACGGCATAAAGCCGAACGGTTTGGTCGCGGCGGCGCGGACAACTTCCCAACTGTCAATCCCGAGCGCGTTGCAAACCTTCGCCATTTCGTTTGCCATCCCGATATTGATGGCACGAAAAGTGTTTTCCCACAATTTGCAGGCTTCGGCAACCCGCGCCGAGCTGACGGCGTGAACATTATCAACGATGTTTGAATACAAAAGCGCGGAAACTTCGGTCGAATCCTGCCCGACACCGCCGACGACCTTTGTAATATTATGCGTTTGATATTGCGGATTGCCCGGATCAACCCGTTCGGGCGAAAACGCGAGCAGAAAATCTTCGTCTAATTTCAATCCGGCTTCTTCAATCATCGGTTGGAGAACTTCGTCGGTCGTACCTGGATAAGTCGTTGATTCGAGAATCACGAGCTGACCGCGCCGCGCATATTTTTTAATTTGCTCGCCCGCCGCCAAAATATATGACATATCGGGGTCTTTCGTTTTCCGAAGCGGTGTCGGAACGCAAATGATAATCACGTCGCATTTTTTAAGTTCGGCAAAATCGGTCGTCGCCGTAAATTTCCCGTCGGCGATGGCTTTTTGAACATTTTCCGAAGGCACGTCAACAATATGCGATGTGCCTTGATTCAGCGCGTCAACTTTTTTCGCGTCAACTTCAAAGCCGACCGTTCCGTAACCTTTCAGCGCAAATTCGATAATCAGCGGCAAACCGACATAACCGAGACCGATTACGCCGATGTGCGCCGTTTTTTCTGTAATAAGATTTTTTAATTCGTCTTTAACCATTTTTTAGTATTCGTTTGAAATCAAAATATAAATGCTTTATCAACAAGGATTTATTTTGCGGCGACCGAGAGGTTTTTCCGCAAACCTTTAATCTAAGTGATGCGATGAGCGTTAGTCAAGAAGGTAATCATTTCAAGTCAAACTTATGTTACAATGTTTCAGCGTGACTTTTCAGGGACGCGCTTCATAATTAAAATCCCCAACAATCTTAAATATCCACCCAATTGTATGTATTTTGAAGTAAATTCCACTAATCCGGTTGTCAAAGCCGTCATCGCGGGAACTGCTCCGCAGCCTGCCAAACTTGCCGCCGCTCGCGGAATGCTCCCTTTGGCGCAAAATGATTTGCTCGAAATTTTAGTTGCGCTGGCAACCGGAAACGACGCGGAACTTGCCGAAACGGCGCGTCAGACTTTATCGGCGCAGGACAATTCGGCGTTAAAAAGTGCCGTCGGATCAAGCGAAGTCGCGCCGCGTGTGCTTGATTTTTTCGTTGATTTCGATGATTTGCCGGTCGAGATTCATGAAACGATTCTGCAAAACCCGCGAACGCCCGAACATTCCATTGTCAAATTTGCGCGAAAAACGACGAACGGCGGACTGCTCGAACTCGTTTCATTTAACCAGCAATTACTGATTCAAACGCCGGCGATTATTGAGGCGATTATCGCCAATCCGTATCGGACGGCGGAAGCCGAACGCCGCGCACAGGAAACAAAGCGCGAGTTTTTTGAAAAAGAACGCGGCGCACAGCAAATTGCCGACGAGCTTCGCGCACAGGGCAAAGAAGCCGCGGCGGAATTTATCGAAACAGCGGAATTTGTCCAGAATTTAGACGAAACGGAGTTGAGTTTTGAAGACGCAATTCTGCTCGCCTCGCACATCGAAGTTCCGGATGCGGAAGTTGACGATTCGTGGCTCTCGCTCGATTTAATCGAAGAGCTTTACGAGGAAACCGAAGAACAGCGTGAGGCAATCGTCAATAAAATTCTCGGCGAATTAAGATTCGAGGAAGATTCGGTTTCGGGCGAAAGAATCTCGATGATCAACCGGATTTTGAAAATGGGTATGAAAGACCGTATGAAATTGGCGATGAAAGGCGACCGCGAAGCGCGCAATGTGCTGATCCGCGACCCGAACCGGATCGTCGCGCAAGCCGTCGTCCAAAATCCGAAAATCACCGAAAACGAAGTCGAAAAAATCGCTTCGATGAAGACCGTTCCCGAAGAGGTTTTGCGGCTGATTGCGATGAATCGAAACTGGGCGCGAAATTACCAGATTGTGTATAAACTTGCCCAAAATCCGCGTACGCCTTTGGGAAGCGCGTTCACGATTCTCACTCGTTTGCAACTCCGCGATTTACTGGCGATGACAAAAAACCGCAATGTTTCTGATGCCATCCGCAAACAGGCTCTGCGTCTGGCAACGGCGCGAATGGGAAGATGATTCAATTTGGGATTGCTGATTTCGGATTTGGGATTTATTTTCTTCAAATCCGAAATCAGCAATCCCAAATCCAAAATCAAAGGAATTCCGTAATTCTTCCGGTTTTCACGAATGTTCCCGCCATATCGGTTAGAGTGTGACTTGCCGCGCCGACCCATAAACCGACAAAAACCGACGGCAGAAAATATTCGCCGACATTTTGACGAATATATTCGCCGATTCCGCCCCAAGTTTTCGCAATTTCAATCAAATTCGGCAAATCGCCGCCCGAATAACTCGCGTAAAGATAAACAACCGCAAAAGCAACAAGCGTCAGAACGCCCATAAAATAGACGACACGCAGAAAAGTTCCGAAAACGAGTCCGTGCGACCAGCGCGAGCGATGCGCGAAAAACGCCTGATACGGATACCACAAAAACCGTAAAATTCCCCAGCGCGTATATTGCTTGCTCATCGTGTCCAGATCGGGACCGAACATCAGTCCGCCGACCAGAAACGCGGCGGTAATGACGGCGGAGATCGCCGTGTTTTCGGTCAATTTCCACGCTGCCGCAAAGACGGGCGCGACAAATAGAAAGGTGATTGCGTCGTGTGTTTTTCCTGAAGGCATATTTCGATTTTGGATTTTAGATTTCGGATTTTGGATTTGTCGTTTGACGCGCAGAAAAGTTCCGCTGATGATTATACCGCATTTTGCGACTACCCAAATATTAATTTGCAAAATGCCCTGCGGAACTGAAAAAAACGGTGCGTTTTGTTAGACTTTTTGTTTGGCATCGCGCTTGTCAGAACCGTCTGCGGTAGCGGGCGGTTGAAGATATACTTTCAGATTACAAGTTTGAATCTGAAACCATCCGCTACGGCAGATGGTTCTGACTTTATGAGCTTTTGGACAAAATTAAAAATGACGCTCGAAATGATAAAGTTCGAGCATACTTTATTCGCGCTTCCGTTTGCGTTTTTGGGCGCGGTTCTCGCGGCAGACGGTTTGCCGTCTTGGTGGCAGATTCTTTGGATTACCGCCGCAATGTTCGGCGCACGTTCGGCAGCGATGACTTTTAACCGCCTCATTGACCGCAAATTCGATGCGGAAAATCCGCGCACCGCCAACCGCGAATTGCCGAGCGGAAAACTTTCCGTGAGTTTCGCGTGGGCGTTTTTTATCGCTTCAGTCGTTTTTTTTGAAATCGCCGCTTACAGCCTTAATTGGCTGACGTTCGCGCTTTCGCCCGTCGCACTTTTGAGCGTTTTGGGTTATTCCTACGCGAAAAGATTTACGAGTTTGGCACATTTGATTTTGGGTTGGTCGTTAGCGATTTCGCCGACCGCCGCGTGGATTGCCGTGCGCGGCGCGATTGATTCCGAAGTTCCGATTTTATTATCTTTAATCGTAATGATGTGGACTGCCGGATTTGATGTTTTATACGCCTGTCAGGACTACGAATTCGATAAAAAGGCGGGCTTGCGTTCGATTCCGGCGCGGTTCGGCATCAAAAATTCGCTGTGGATTGCACGTTTTTTTCATCTGCAAGCCTTTATCGTTTTGCTTCTTTTATATCTCGTCACCGAACTCGGCTGGCTCGCGCTCGGCGGCGTTTTGGCTGTCGGCGCATTGATGATTTATCAACATACGCTCGTCAAACCAAACGATTTAAGCCGAATGAACGCCGCATTTTTTACGACTAACGCCTTCGTCAGCGTGATTTTATTTTTAACATTCGGAGGCGCAGTTTTGCTCGCTAAAATTTAACAAAAATTTTGCCCATGAAATACACGAATTAAACGAAAAATTCAAATGATTTTTTTTCGTATCTTTCGTATGTTTCGTGGGCAACTAAATTCCTTCTCTAAAATTATTTCGTCAGCGTGTTTTTATAAATCGTGCCGCCTTTCATCACGAACTGCATATTTTCCAGAACGCTGATTTTATCCAGCGGATTTTCCGTGACCGCGATAATATCGGCGTATTTTCCGACCGCAATCGAGCCGATTTTATCTTTCCAGCCGAGCAAGTCCGCCGAATTTATCGTTGCCGACTGAATCGCCTGCATCGGCGTTTGTCCCCATTCGACGTGTTTTGAAAACTGTTTCGCGTTCCAGCCGTGCGGATAAACGCCCGCGTCCGTGCCGTAAGCGATTTTCAAACCGGCTTTGACGGCTTTTTGAAAACTTTCGCGCTGCGTTCTGCCGACGAGCTTTTCCTTATCGAGAATCTTTTGCGGATAACCGAGCCGCCCGAATTCCGCCATAATATAATCGTCGTTGTAGATGTCGGCGGAAAGATATGTGCCGCGTTCCTTCATCAAACGAATCGCTTCGTCGTCCAGAAACGAGCCGTGTTCGATGGACGCAACGCCCGCACGGGTCGCCATTTTGATTCCTTCTGTGCCGTGCGCGTGGGCGCAAACCTTGATGCCGTGAAGCCGCGCTTCGTCAACAATCGCGTTCATTTCTTCCTGCGAAAACTGCGGCGCGCCGACGCTCGCTTCTTCCGACAAAACTCCGGCGGTCGCGCCGAATTTAATGACATCCGCGCCGTATTTGATGAGATAGCGAACTTTTTTGCGTACGCCGTCAACGCCGTCCGCGATGCCCGACATTTCCTCCGGCATTCTTGAACCGAGCCACGGTGAAAAGCCGTTCAAATCGCCGTGACTGCCCGTCGAGCCGATGTAAAAGGTCGCGACCTGCATCCGCGGTCCGGGAATTTTTCCGGCGTTGATCGCGTTTCGCAAGGCAACGTCAACAAATCCGCCCGAACCGACATCGCGTACGGTCGTAAATCCCGCGTCGAGCGTTTTTCGCGCATTGAGATGCGCCGTCACCGCGCTGTCAACAAACGATTTGCGAAACATATCATAATAATTTTCGTCCGCCTCGCCCGTAATATGCGTATGCGTGTCAATAAATCCGGGCATCACGGTCGCATTTGAAAGGTCAATCACCTTCGCGCCCGTCGGAATCGTCAGATTTGCGCCGACGGCTTTGATAATATCGTTCTCAATCAGAATCATCTGATTCGTCAAAACCTTGCCGCTTTCCGTATCAATCAATTTTCCCGCTTTAATCACCGTCACCGAAACCGCTTGCGCGTTCGCAAACGAAGCCGAACTAAAAAACAAAACCGCCAACAAAATCGAACAAATAATTTTTCGCATTTTTCCGAATCTCACTTTAGTTTTTGCAAATTGCTTAGAAGAATTGTTCTCTAACCATAAAGCCAAAAGCCGCAAGCGTCAAATAAACCGCGTATTTACTTGGACTTTTGAATAAACTTTCTTCGTTGTTTCTGATAAAATTTACTTGTTTGCCGATGGAATAAGTTTTGCAAGAAGTTAAAAAGTATGAGTGCTGTTTTAGAAAAACCTGTCATTAACGAGTTCGGAGTTTCGAGATTCGTTTTGCAATTTAGTCCGTTTATAGAAATGGACGACGCGCAGTTCTTTGAATTTTGTCAGGCAAACCGCGATGTCCGAATCGAGCGAAATTCGCAGGGAGACATTATCATTATGCCGCCGACAGGCTGGGAAACAGGGAATAAAAATGCTGAAATAACAATACAATTGGGAATTTGGGCAAAACAAGACGGACGCGGTAAAAGTGCCGATTCTTCGACAGGATATATTTTACCGAACGGCGCAACCATCTCGCCTGCTGCTTCGTGGATTTTAAAAGAACGACTCGAAAAAGTTTCACCTGCAAAACGCCGAAAATTTCTGCCGATTGCGCCCGATTTCGTGATTGAACTTCGTTCACAAAGCGATTCCCTGCAAAAACTCAAAGACAAAATGCAGGAATATATCGAAAACGGCGTGTCTTTAGGCTGGCTGATTGATGCTACGAGACGCAAAATTTATGTTTATAGTTCAAACAATGAAATAGAAATTTTAGAAAACCCGACGGAAATTTCGGGCGAACCGATTCTTCAAGGATTCGTGCTGAACTTGAAAGAGATTTGGGGATAACTTATGAATCGAGCAAAAATTTTCATCGCATTTACTTTTTTTCCGGCTTTTGCCGTTTGCGTTTCAATGTAGAAGGGCTAGTTAAATCATGAAAGACAAAAACCTGAAATTTATTGATTTGTTTTGTGGCATTGGAGGATTTCGCATTGCAATGGAAAATCAATCGCAAAACAGCGAATGTGTTTTTTCTTGTGATTTTGATGCTGATTCGCAAAAATCCTACGAAGCAAACTTTGGCGAAAAACCTTTCGGCGATATTACAAAAATTCACGAATCTGAAATTCCCGACCACGATATTTTATTTGCCGGTTTTCCGTGTCAGGCGTTCAGTATTTGCGGCGACCAAAAAGGTTTTGAAGATACACGCGGAACTTTGTTTTTCGACATTGCACGAATTTTGAAGGCGAAAAGACCAAAGGCTTTTGTTCTCGAAAACGTCAAACAACTCGTTTCGCATAATCAAGGCAAAACGCTTGAAAGAATTTTAGAAACTTTAGAAAATCTCGGTTATCAAGTTCATTTCAAAGTTTTGAACGCGCTCGATTTTGGCTTGCCGCAAAAGCGCGAACGAGTTTTTATTATCGGATTTCGTGAGCCTAAACATTTTGTTTGGAATTTGCAAAAAATATTGATGAAGCCTTTGCACGAAGTTTTGGAAACCGAAGTTGCGCCGAATTATTTTGCTTCGGAACAAATTAAACTAAATCGTCTGAAAAGCGTTGAAAACAAAATTATCAAGGGTGAATTAACAATTTGGCACGAAAACAAAGGCGGAAATATCAGCCCTTTGCCGTATTCGTGCGCTCTGCGTTCGGGTGCGTCTTACAACTATTTATTGGTTAATGGCGAAAGACGTTTAACCGAACGCGAAATGTTACGTTTGCAAGGTTTTCCCGAAGATTACAAAATCGTCGTCGGCTATCAAGCAATGCGAAAACTTGCGGGAAACTCTGTTGCAATTCCGTGCGTTGAGGCAGTTTTACAGTCTGTTTTTGACGCTTTGGAAAAACAAATCTTAAAATACTCAATTAGTTCAAAATTTGGTAGTGAACAGAAATTCAGGCTGTTCGAGATTCTCTTACGGTGACTCAAAAAGAAAAGCGTGGTTCGCCGGGAGCGCACGCATCCCCTGCGTGCTGAGCGCGCGAGCGCGAATCATTGCGCTGAATGTCGAGTCAAGATTGAGCAACGCTTTTACGCCGCTTTTTCAAGCGACGTAGCACGCACGGATGCGTGCGCTCCCGGCGATGAAAGTTCTTGTTCCGATGAAGCATTTTTCAAAGCATTACTTTTAGTTCACTACCCAAAATTTGTCTTACAAAATAGCTACTATCAAAATCTTTGGTAAAATAGTGTTGAGGAATTAGCCAGTATGCCAATTGATATAAAAAAACTTCAACAATTTCAAGAAATAGATAAGCAATTAGTTAAAAATCCTGCCATTGAAATGGCAAGACAACTTTCTGAATCTCAAATAATGAAAGACCAATATTTCAAATCATTGGGGATTGGGATAAATTGGCGAGAAGAACATTTGAAGCATATTGCTGGAATATGGGAAAACTCTTCTAGTTCTCTATTTTCAACACACTTAGGAGAGAATATTGCCGAATTGATGCGTGGCTTTGCTAAGAATAGTTTTCAAGATGTTTTATCAGGACAAATGAGAAGTGTCGCTGAAGTCTTCGGTGATTCTCATTCTGCCTTAATGAAAAACGCTTTAGAATCCATAAGTGGTCTGGGCATTATTTCAACTGAGGAACTTTATAATCTGAGAAATTTAGGAGTTGCGACAAATCTTTCTTTTATCAATGAAATAGGACTAGTTGCTAAGTCTCAAAAAGATTTATTTAGCAGTGATTTATTTACTCAAAGTATCGCTTCTATATCAACTTCTCATAGTAGTTTTTTAGCAAATACTTTGAAAGGGTTGGAATTAGCTGAAAACACTCAGATTGCAAATGCCTTAAAAGGAAGTATTACTTTAGCAAATGAGCAAATGCTCCGTTCTGTGTCTTCAATTCAACCTTTTCTCCGTGAATATTATGAAGACAACATAAATCATATTCCCTTAGTTAAAGCCAATAGATTTCGAGTTCAGAGATATGATTTAACTCAAAGAGATGATATTTCAGAAGAAGAAACTTACGAAGAATTAATAGTCAAAACTCCATCTGCAATTTCTTATGAATTAATTTTAAATTGTATGAATTTAATAGGGTTATGTAATGAAGCTTCGGAAACTACAAAAGGTAATACAATTTTCACCTATACATCTAGCCTGTGGTTATCTGCTGTGAAACTCATAGACATTGTTCCAACAACCAAAGATAACTTTGCGATTATAGTTGATTGTCTTTATTTAATGCTTTATGAAGGAGCTGGAAAGGACAAATTAAGATTCATTGAGCAAGGATATATTAGTGCAGATGAAGCAGAATTAATATGGAAAATCAAACACTTACGAAACAAATGGTTACGACACGACATTGACCATGGAAAAGAATCTGATATAAAAAAATCACATTTGCATCGAAAAGAAGCCTTAGAGTGGCTTGGTCTAGATAAAATCCCATATTCAAAAGATGAGTTCATATTTTTATACAATAATTTGATACTAGAAGTGGAAGAATTTCTAAAACTTTTACTTGAAAGAGTTTCCAAATTTTCTAATTAACATTTATGCAATTTTCATTTGATACAAACTTAAACAGAATCGCCGAAAAGATTGAAGCAGATGAATGTTATTCAAAATCTTCTTCGACTTCGGCGATGAGATATTTCAGTTCGTCGTCGGTGATGTTTTCGGTGTCGGCTTTATCGTAGATCGAGAGCAGATAAATGGTTTGCGCTATTTGATAAACGTAGGAAATAACACGCGCACCGCCGCTTTTGCCTCTGTTTTTGCTGGTAATTGCGAGGCGAATTTTATAGACATTGCCGCCGAGCGAAGTTCCGAGTGTGGCGTTTTCTTTTAGTTAGTCAACGAGTTTTTGTAAATCATCCGGGAAAGATTTGTAGCGTTTGGCGAGACGTTTCGCCTGTTTTTGGAATGTTTGGCGAACAACGATTTTATTGCTCATCTTTTAATTCAGCAATGAATTCGTCAGCGGAAATTTCGCATTTTGCGTCCGCATTTTCATTTTGCAAATCTTTTTTGAGATTGGTCAGCGATTTTTTGAAATCGGTTAGAATATCCGCTTTATTCACACGCTTCTTAAGTCTTAAAAGTTCGTTCTGCAACTTTTCCCAATATTGGAGTGGCACGATAACTGCATCTTGGTCTTTTAGATATTGAATGTTTTGCATAATTAATTTCGGCTGAATATTCACAAAATTTGATAGAATTATAACAGAAAAATATGCAATTTTCACACGATAAAAATTTGAATTTGATTTCGGAAAAGGTTGAAGCGGGCGACCGTCTGACCTTTGATGAAGGCGTTGAACTTTATAAAACCGACGATTTGAACGCGCTCGGTAAGCTCGCCGATTTCGTGCGGCGGAAAAAACACGGGCGCGTGACTTATTACAACGTCAACCGGCATTTTAATCACACGAACATCTGCGTCGCGGACTGCAAATTTTGCGGTTTTTATCGCCGCGCAAGGCAAGATGATGCTTATACTTATTCGATTGCGGAAGGAATTGAAATCGCCAGAAGCGCGGTAAATGAAGGCGCAACCGAATTGCACATTGTCGGCGGTTTGAACTCGAAATTGCCGTTTGAGTATTATACGGATTTGTTTTCGTCTTTGAAGCGCGAATTTCCGCGCCTTCATTTGAAGGCTTTGACGATGGTCGAACTCGATTTCTTTGCGCGGTTTTATAAAATGTCGGACGAAGACGTAATCGAAAAATTGAAAGCGGCGGGAATGGATTCGTGTCCGGGCGGCGGTGCAGAAATCTTTGCCGAACCGACTCGTTCACGCATTTGCGACCATAAATGCGACGGCGACCGCTGGCTCGAACTCGCGGGAAAAGTTCACAAGGCGGGCTTGAAAACAAACACGACGATGCTTTACGGGCATATCGAAACGACCGAAGACCGCGTTGACCATTTCATCAAACTGCGCGAACAGCAAGACAAGACGGGCGGTTTTCAATGTTTTATCCCGCTCGCGTTTTATCCGCCGGGAACTGCGCTGTCGAGTTTGCCCGGACCGGACGCGATTGATAATTTGAAAACGATTGCCGTTTCGCGCCTGATGCTCGATAATTTCGACCATATCAAAGCGTATTGGGTGATGCTCGGATTGGCGACGACGCAGACCGCTCTGCACTTCGGCGCAAACGACGTTGACGGCACGATCACCGACGGCGGCGAGCTGACGCACGCTTATTCGGTCGAAGCAGGCGGCGAAAAGAAAATGACGAAAGCCGAACTCATCACGATGATCGAAAACGCCGGTTTCGAAGCCGTCGAGCGCGATACGGTTTATAATCGCGTCGAAAAGGTTGCGGCTTAAAATTATGCTTATCTCAAAAATCTTTTCAATGTTTTTTGTTTGCTTGTTGGCGAATTGCGGAAATTCTATTTCACAGCCTGAAAATCAAATTTTGGTAACGCAAACAAAAATAACTACTTTGAATTTAAGAATGGAAAGGAATCACTGTTTTGGAGAATGTCCTGTTTATACTTTGACAATTCAACCGGACGGAAACTTTCTCTTTGAAAATGTAAAAATCAGAGAAAAGGAGGAATTAATTACCAAAAATAAGATTGAAGGAAAAATAAGCGAAGAAAAAATAAACCAGATAATTAACGAAATAACCAAAGCTGACTTTTTCAGTTTGAAGAATTCGTATACTGACGGCTTCAATTGTCCAGCATTTTGGAAAGATAATCCAGACGTAACTCTTTCGATTAGTCTTTATAGGAAAGAGAAAACGGTTTCTCATAGTCTCGGCTGCAAAGAAAAAGCTGATCTTGATAAGGAAGGAAAAATCTATCCTCAACAACTTTACGATTTAGAAAATAAAATTGATGAAATAGTCGAAACAAAGCGTTGGATTGGAGAAAGAAAATGAGCCCGATGCCCCAAACAAAATTAACGCCCGAAGAATTTTAGAGGAGAAAGATTTATGAACACGACGGTTTTGGCAGATAGTTTTATTCCGAAGTTTGTTCCCGAAGATACAAAGTCGCTGCGGATTCATTTTGAATTTGAGGACGACCGGCGAAAAATGTCGGCTGACGAATTCTGGGAGTTTTGCGCTCGAAATCGCAAACTTCGCGCTGAACTGACAAAAGATGGAGATGTCATAATTATGCCGCCGACCGGATTTGAAACAAGCGATAAAAACTCGGAAATCAATTTTCAACTAATGCTTTGGGCAAAAGCCGACAAAAGCGGAAAAGTAACGGATTCAAACGGCGGCTTTATTCTGAACAACGGTGCGGTTTACGCGCCTGACGCGTCTTGGACCGATAAAAAGCGGCTTGAAAACTTTTCCGCCGCCGAACTTAAAAAGTTTCTGCCGTTGTGTCCCGATTTTGTCATCGAACTTCGCTCGGAATCGGATAATTTGAAGGATTTACAAAACAAAATGAGCGAATATATCGAAAACGGCGCACGGCTCGGTTGGCTGATTGATCCGAAAAATAAACAGGCTCTCATTTATCGCGCAAACGGCGAAGTTGAAATTTTGGAAAATCCCGACAAAGTTTCGGGCGAAGACGTTCTCAAAGACTTTGAACTCGATTTGACGGAAATTTGGTGAAAGATGCCCGCCAAAATTTGATTAGTATTTTGCAAAACGCTCACGCGGGCGAATTGGCGGCGGCTTATGCTTATCGCGGGCATTGGAAGTCTTTGCGCGAATCGGCGGAGAAAGAGCGTATCAAACAAATCGAAGCGGAAGAATGGACGCATCGGGCGAATGTTCGCAAATGGCTGACCGAATTAAATGCTGAACCGCGAAAATTCCGTGAAGCGGTTTTTTGGACAATCGGGCGAAGTTTAGGTTTGACTTGTTACGTTTCAGGCTGGTTTTTCCCGATGTATTTTGCGGGCAGATTGGAAAGCCGGAATGTGCAGGAATATGTTGACGCGGCAGAATTTGCCAAAGAACTCGAAATGCCGGAATGTTTTGACGAAATGATGGAAATGTCGCGTGTCGAAGGCGAACACGAGATATTTTTCAGTCAAACGGTCACGGGTCATCGTTTTTTGCCGCTGACCAAAACATTCTTCAAATGGAGTTGAATCACTTTGGATTTCCGTCATAAAACATTTACAATTCCCTTTCGTGCCGAAAAAAAGAAGCAAACTTCAGAACAAATCAGAACTACTCGCCGTGCGCTCTCTACTCGGCGCAATTGGCGCGTTGCCGTTTGAAACTTCGATGAGGTTTGGCAAAGCGGTCGGCAGATTGCTTGCTAAAAGCCTTCCGAAACTGCAAAAAACGGCGCGGCGGAATCTGGAAATCGCGTTTCCCGAAATGCCCGACGCGGAAAAAGAAAAAATCATTGTCGGGACGTTTGAATCTCTCGGCAGACATCTCGGTTTCGTCTCGCATTTCAAAAAGTTCAAACTCGAAACCGTCCGCGAATTAACGGAAGTCGTCGGCAAGGAACATTTCGACAAGGCGCACGCGAGCGGCAAAGGAATTTTGTTTTTCACGGGACATTTCGGCAGTTGGGAAGTTTTTAATCTGCTCCCGCCGGCGTTCGGTTACGGGATGAATATCTTGGTGCGGCGGATTGATAATCCGCTTGTCGAAGGCTTTGTGGACAAAATGCGGACGCGGTTCGGTTCGGTAACTTTGGATAAAACAAAATCGGCGCGGACGATGTTTCGTGCGCTCGAACGGGGCGAACTGCTCGGCATCTTGGCGGATTTGAACGTGCAGGAAAAAGAAGGCGTGTTCGTAGATTTTTTCGGTGTTCCGGCTTCGACAACAACAAGTATTGCCAAACTTGCGCTGAAAACCAACGCAATCGTTCTGCCCGCTTTCGCCGTCTGGGAAGAATCGAAAAAGAAATACGTGGTTTATCTCGAACCGCCCGTCGAATATAAATCAAACGATAATTCGCCCGAAAATATCCGCGATTTAACACAAAAAATCACCGCAACGGTCGAAAAATACGTCCGCCTTTATCCCGAACAATGGCTCTGGATTCACAAACGCTGGAACACGCGCCCGAAAGGCGAAAAAGGACTTTATTAAAGTTTAAAAGTGGAAATGTGAAAAGGTGAAAAAGTTTTGGTAGTGAACTAAAAGCAATGCTTTGAAAATTCCTTTATCGCAACAAAAAACGTCATCGCCGGGAGCGCACGCATCCGTGCGTGCTGAGCGCGAGAGCGCGAATCATTACGCTGAATGTCAGTTCAAGATTGAGTAACGCTTTCACGCCGCTTTCCAAGCGACGTTGCACGCAGGGATGCGTGCGCTCCCGGCGAATCACGCTTTTCTTTTTCAATCACCGTGAGAGAATTTCAAACAGCCTGACTTTCTGTTCACTACCAAAGTTTTTATCAGGACTCGACGCGGACTTTTTCACTTTTAAACTCTTTCACTTTTTCACTTTTAAACCATTCGGTAAATTTTGGAATTCCCTGCTCGATTTTGGTAGTCGGGTTGTAATTTAAGAGTTCGCGCGCCTTTGAAATGTCGGCAAATGTCAGCGGAACGTCGCCGGGCTGCATCGGTTTTCTTTCGATAATCGCCTTTTTACCGAGGTTTTCTTCCAAAAGACCGATTAAATCCTTTAGCTCAATCGTCTGCGATTCGCCGAGATTGAAGATTTCGTAATTCGATTTATCGTAATCAAGCGCGGCGCGAATTCCCTGAATAATGTCGTCAACGTATGTGTAATCGCGCCGCGTCGTGCCGTCGCCGAACATCGGAACGGGCAAGTTTTCCCAAATCAGTTTGGAAAATTTATGAATCGCCAAATCGGGACGCTGGCGTGCGCCGTAAACCGTGAAAAACCTGAGACAAACCGTGCGAATATCGTAGAGATGCGAAAACGTATGACACAAAAGCTCGCCCGCCGCTTTGGTCGCGGCATACGGCGAAATCGGTTTCGAGATCTTATCGTCTTCGGCGAAAGGAATTTTGGCATTGATGCCGTAAACCGAACTCGACGACCCGAAAACAAATTGTTTCACGCCGAATTCCTTCGCTGCATCGAGCAGATTAACCGTGCCGCTGACATTAACCTGCGTGTAAAGTTTCGGATTCAGAAGCGAAGGTCGCACGCCCGCCCACGCCGCGAGATGCACAATCGCGTCAAACTCGTTTTCCGCAAAAATCCCGTGCAGAGTTTCCGCACAACAAATATCCGCTTCGTAAAGTTTGAACTGCGGATTATCCGTGTGCCGCGCAATATTGGCGCGTTTCAGGTCGGACGAATAAAATTCGTTGAAATTATCTAAAGCCGAAACCTGCCAGCCCTCTTCGGCTAGTAATTTATCTACGAGGTGCGAGCCGATAAATCCCGCGCCGCCTGTTACTAAAATTCTTTTGTTCACGATTTATTTTTAAGGACGAGATTCAACTCGAATATTATGAAAAAGCTACACGCTTTTTATATTTTTGGCAAAAACATTAGTTCAAAAATCTCTTTCGTGCGTGGAAACGGTGAAGAAGTTCTTCCAAAAAACCTTCGTAGGAAAAAGTCTGCAAATCATAATTCGGCTTGATTTTATACATAATCGGAAGCGCGACGCGCCACGCCATCCAAATCCGTTGGCGTTCGCTCAAATCCCAACGGCGGCGCAAAAAACTTTCGACGACTTCGATTTCGTCTTCGGTTATCAGATTGACGTTGCCCTGAAAATCCGTGTGTTTCTGGACACGCCGAAATGCGGCATCGCTGATTTGATTGGAAAACGTCTCGGCAAAGGTCGGCGCTTCGTCGGTGCGTTCGCGGATGACGACCGTTCCCGAAAACATATCGCCGAATCGCTGGTCGCGGCTGCTCAGAAAAATCGAAACCAGCCCGATTGAATAGATCGGAATAAAAAATCCGGGAATCGCATCGAAAATACGCAGAAGATTTCGCGCGACTGCTTCCCAGAGCGTGATCGGGCGACCGTCTTCACGAATAACGCGCAGTTTCATCAAACGCTTGCCGGGTGTTTGCCCGTTCCAGAGCCATTCAAAAAAGATAAAATAACCCGCGAAAATCAGAAACAGAATGACGATCATCAGCGCAATCGTCCATTTCGACATCTGCGCCAACAGCTCGTCGCGCTCGATGCTGTTCATATCGCCGATGCCCGACCAACTGATAAATGCCCAAGCAACGATCAAAATTGCCATATACTGAATAAAATGGTCAATCAAAACCGCCAGAAAACGATTACCGATCGAGGCGAGCGCAAACGCCAGCGGCACGCGCTCGGGCGTTTCGATAATTAAGGTTTCCTCGGTTTCAATGATGTGCGCCATTTTGATTAGCCTTTATTTGCCCGGTCGCTCCGCGAAAAACACGAAAGAAACGAAAAATTTCTTGAAAATTACATGGTTTATTTTCGTATTTTTCGTGTATTTCGCGGGCAGAAAATATTTCTTCCGTCCTTCAGCCCGAATTAATTATAATTACTTTCGCCGTTTGCGCGAAATCTTGTGCTTGAGCTGCACAATTTTTTCGCGCAGGCGGCGAAAGTGTAATTTTTGGTAGCGGTTGTCTTTGAGCGCGGTTCCGATAACCTCGTGCGCTTCTTCCTTTTCCTCTTCTTCGGCATACGGCTTTGCCTGAATGGCGGTCGCGTCGGGTTCGAGACTGAGCTTGATGAAAACCGGAAAATGATCCGAACCGCACGAATCTTTGATGCGTTCGATATGCGCGAGGCGAAAATGCGGCGAATGAAAAACGTGGTCGAGCGGCACTCTTAAAAATGGATAATGCGCGTGAAAAGTGTTGTAAAAGCCGCGTCCGATACGCGGGTCGAGAAGTCCGCTGACGCGCCGGAAAAGCTGTGTCGTGCGCGACCACGCGACATCGTTCAGATCACCCGCGACAATGCACGGCAGATTCGATTCGCGGATCGCCTTGCCGACTAAAAGCAGCTCGCCGTCGCGCTCGGTCGAGCGCGTATTTTCGCCGATCATCGGCGGGCGCGGATGAACGCCGTGCAGCGCGATGTCCCTGCCGGTCGGCATTTGAACCTGCGTGTGAATCGAGGGAATATCGTCCTGAATCAAAAATTGCAGTTCCGTGTCGTGCAGCGGAAGCCGCGAATAAAGCAGCATTCCGTAACGATTATCGAGCGGACACAAAACCGTGTGCGGATACTTTTCCTTGAGCGGCGCGAGATGTTCCGCCCAGGCTTCGTTCGGTTCGGCAAGCAGAACGATGTCCGAATCGTAGCGCAGGATCAATTGCAAAGCGTCTTCGTAATTTTCGTTTTCCATCAAAACATTGAAAATCAAAAGACTGATATTCGATTCGTATTCGTGTCCTTTGCGCGCTGACTGCACTTCCTTGCGGTGCAGAACAGTGAACGGAATAATTGTCTGAAGCTGGTAAAAAACGCAGACGACCAGCGAAACCGCGAAAACGACATCGAAGACATTTTCGTAATCAATCCCGAAACTCAGCAGCAGAAGCGATGTAAGCAGAAAAATCAAAACCTGTAGGCGCGGAAAATCGCCCAGCCGAATCAGCCAATTCGCGCTGCGGATAAACGGTTTTACGGTTAAAATAATTCCTAAAAACCCGATGATAATTGCAGTCCACTTCATTTATGTCCGAAAACCGTTCAAAATTCAAAATAACCGAAACTCAAAAGCATTTTACATTCCAAAAGTAATAAAAAAAAGAAGTCAAAGAAAATATTTTTTCTTTCTTCTTTTTTGCTTAATAAATTCTATGTGCGCGCCATTTTTACGCAATGAATTATATAATTGTCTTTTCTTAATCAGCGGTTCGCGCCGGTTCCTGCTGCGATAAACAATGCAGCGTTCCCAAGCCCCAAACCAGATCAACGGCGTGAATGCCGACAACTCGCCGCGCCGGAAAAAGTTCGCTCAAAATTCCAAGCGCGATTCTATCATTCTCATCGTTAAAAGTCGGGACGAGAACCGATTCGTTCGCAATATAAAAATTCGCGTAACTTGCCGGAAGACGGATTCCCGCAAAAACGAGCGGCGCGGGCATCGGAAGCCGAACGATTTCGGGTTTCGCGCCGTTTTCCAGTTTAAAACCTTCGAGCCGTTCGCAGTTTTCTTCCAAAATCCGATGATTCGCATCCGCAGGATTCTTTTCTTCGGCGAGAACAATCGTGTTTTTATTCACGAAACGGCAGAAATCGTCAACGTGTCCGTGCGTGTCGTCGCCGACAATTCCTTTATTAAGCCACAAAACATTCGACGCGGCTAAATTCGCGTGCAAAACTTGCTCGATCTCTTCACGCGAAAGATGCGGATTGCGCGTTTGCACTTCGTAATCCAAAAGACATTCTTCGGTCGAAAGCAAAGTTCCCGCGCCGTTGACATCAATCGCGCCGCCTTCGAGAACGACTTCTTTGCCCTGAAATTCGACCTGGAAAATCTTGCGGCTTTCCTGTTTGGCAAACTTGACGGCGACCTGATTATCGAGCTTCCAATCCGCGTATTTTGCCCACGCATTAAATTTGAATTTAATAACAGCAGTTTCGTGCGTTTCATCGTTTTTAACGAACATCGGACCGGAATCGCGCATCCAGCCGCGATCGTGCGGAATCCGGTAAAATTCGATTTTGCCGAAATCCGCGCCAACTTTTGTTAAAATGCTTCGCGCTTTCGCCTCGTGTTTTTCGTCTTGAACTAAAATACAAACAATTTCGCCGCCTTCGATGAGCTTGCGCGTGATCTCACCATAAACCCAATGAATCGCCGCAATTTTGCCCGGAAAATCGCTCGTGTTATAACACCAGCCGATCCAAGTTGCGCGATGCGCTTCCCATTCGGCAGGAAATTTGAATCCTGCTTCGAGCGGAGTTTGTTTCACCATAATTCAAAAATTTAAGATTCAAAATTCAAGATTAATTTTAATTTTTGAATCTTGAATCAATTAGTCAATAAATCTTTTCTGCAAATCGCCGTAATTTTCGATTCTTCGGTCGCGCAAAAACTGCCAGTTTCGTCTGACATCTTCCATCCGTGCGCGGTCAATTTCGACGACCAGAACTTCTTCTTTATCATCGCTTGCCTGCGCGATGACGACACCAAACGGGTCAGCAACAAAGCTGTGTCCCCAAAATTGGATTCCGTCCGTGCCTTCGTTGAAAACTTCGTGTCCGACGCGGTTGACCGACGCGACAAAAAGCCCGTTGGCAATCGCGTGCGAACGCTGAATCGTCTGCCAAGCGTCTTGTTGCGACGCGCCGACTTCTTCTTTTTCGTATGGATGCCAACCAATCGCCGTCGGATAAAAAAGAATTTCCGCGCCGCGCAGGGCGGTCAATCGTGCGCCTTCGGGAAACCATTGATCCCAACAAATCAGCGTCCCGATTTTCGCGTGCGGCGTGTCGAATGCCTTGAATCCCAAATCGCCGGGAGTGAAATAAAACTTTTCGTAGTAAGACGGATCGTCGGGAATGTGCATTTTTCGATAAACGCCGCCGATCTCGCCCGTTTCGTCCAAAACCGCCAGACTGTTGTGATGCATCCCGATACCGCGCCGCTCGAAAATCGGCGCAATCACCGTGACTTTTAATTCCTTCGAGATTTTCCCCAAATGCTCGGTCGAAGTTCCTTTGAGCGGTTCCGCCAGATCAAAAAGGTCAACATCTTCGCGCTGGCAAAAATACTGCGAGCGGAACATTTCCGGCAAACAGATGATCTTCGCGCCTTTCGCGTCGGCTTCGCGCACAAATTCGCCGGCGCGTTCCAGATTTTCATCCACATCGGCAGACATCGCCATCTGCACCAAACCGATTGTGTATTTATCGTTTTTGCTCATAGTTTTAGGATACGAAACTTTTCAAAAATCAGAAAGTTTTCTAATTTTCATTTTCCCAGCAATCGTTTTGCTTTATTGATTTCCTCAACCAAAATGTCTTCACTCGGCAAAAACATTTTGTATTCGGATGCCAAAACTTTGTTAGGCAAATTTTCGAGCGTGTAATGTGCCAAAGCCGTGTTGTTTTGGTCGCACAAAATCAAACCAATCGGCGGATTTTCGTCTTCCATTCGCCAATGCTCATTGGCATAACCCGTGTAAAGCAACATCTGTCCGATGTCCGCGTGCGTCAATTTTCCGATTTTCAAATCAATTATCACCAAACAACGCAAACGACGATTAAATAAAACGAGGTCAACGCGAAACCATTCATCGCCGACGCGCAGACGCATCTGCCGACCGACAAACGCAAAACCTGCGCCCATTTCGAGCAAGAAACTCTGCAAATGTTTGATGATTGCGTCTTCGAGTTCAAGTTCGGAATATTCATCCTTCAAATTCAAAAATTCCAAAACAAACGGGTCTTTGATTTCCTCGTCGGGCGAAACATAATCTTCCTTTTCAGCCTTTTCGCCTTTTTTGAGCATCGCCGCTTTATTTTTGGAAAGCAGAGTGCGCCTGTAAAACTGCGAATTTTTCTGACGTTTCAATTGCCGCACCGACCAACCGCCGCGCAAACTTTCGCTTTCATAAAATTCACGCTCGTTTTCATCTCTGCACGAAAGAAGCTCGACATAATGCGACCACGGAAGCGGAAAATTCTTGGCAATATCAACAAGATCGAAAGATTGTCCAGACAGTGTCTGGACAATCTTTTCATAAGACAGATAAAACGCTCGCATTTGAAAAAGATTACTACGACCAAATCCGCGACCAAATTTATCGGTCAAATCTTGCGCCAAACGGTCAACTATTTCCTTTCCGTAATAATCGGCACGTTCTTCGCCTTTCTGCTCGACTTCAACAATTCGCCGACCGATTTCCCAATATGTCGCGGTCATAATCGTATTGACCGAACGCGCCGTTAGTCGGCGCGATTGTTCGAGCAGTTCGCTCAAATCCGATAAAATCGAATCATAATCATCTTCAATTTTTGTGAGTTCTTTTTTCGCCATAAATTTAACTTGCTTTGACTTTCAAAAACTTGCGCTTACCGACTTGCAGTAAAATTTCAGCGGTTAACTCGATTTCGGCGTTTGTGTTTGAAACTTTTTCGCCGTTCAATTTCACGCCGCCTTGTTCGATTAAACGCCGCGCTTCTTTTTTCGACGGCGCGAGATTTGTCTGCACCAGCAAATCTGCCAAATTGTAATTGCCCGCCGAAATTTGCGTTTCTTCGATTTCGTCGGGCATTTCCTTTTTGACGAAACGCGCCACAAAATCTTCTTCGGCTTTGTTTGCATCTTCCGCCGAATGAAAATCTCTGATAATGAGTTTTGCCAAATTGACCTTTAAATTGCGCGGATTTTCGTCGCCCGCTTTCATCGCTTCGATTTCCGTCGGCGTTGAATCGGTCAAAAGGTCGTAATATTTCCACATCAAATCATCGGTAATTGACATCACTTTGCCGAACATTTCATTCGGATTTTCGTCAATTCCGACGTAGTTATTCAAAGATTTCGACATTTTATTCACGCCGTCCAAACCTTCGAGCAGCGGCGTGGTTAAAATAACTTGCGGTTCCTGCGAATATTCGCGCTGCAAATTTCGTCCGACCATCAAATTAAATTTCTGGTCGGTTCCGCCGAGTTCGATGTCGGCTTCGAGCGCGACCGAATCGTAGCCTTGCGTCAGAGGATAAAGCAGTTCGTGCAGAGAAATCGGACGGTTTTCGTTTAATCTTTTTTCAAAATCGTCGCGTTCGAGGATTTGTTTGACCGTCACACGCGAACAAAGTTTGACAAAATCAGCCGCCGAATATTTGTCCATCCATTCGGAATTAAAGCGAATCTCGGTTTTTTCAGGGTCGAGCAATTTAAAAATCTGCGTTTTATAAGTTTCTGCATTGACCAAAATCTCTTCACGCGAGAGCGGCGGACGCGTCGCGTTTTTGCCCGACGGATCGCCGATCATTCCCGTAAAATCGCCGATCAGAAAAATCGCCGTGTGACCCAAATCCTGAAAAGCGCGGAGCTTGCGAATGACAACCGTATGTCCGATATGAATGTCGGGCGCAGTCGGGTCGGCACCGAGCTTGACGCGCAGAGGCTTGCCCGTTTTCGCGCTTCTTTCGAGTTTTTTGCGTAAATCTTCTTCGCGGATAACGTCAACCGCGCCTTTCTTTAAAAATTCAATTTGTTCGTCAATCGTCATAAGCCATTTATTGTAAGGAAAATTTGAATTGTTGGCTATTGAAGGCGGTTTATTTGTGATCGAATTATTGACTTCAATAAAATAGCTGATTTACAATTCGGAAATCAGTTCTCGTCAAGTTTTTCCTTCAAAACTTTTAGCAATAAGTCAGTGAAAAAATATTTTTACTGATTTTTTGTTAGGTTTGAGAGAAAAAAACTCATATATAACTGGACATCCTTTTCGAACTTTAAATTACACAAACTCGGGAAAATTCAAAATATGAAAAATTCAAAACCTTTAACTACAAATTTCTCCCTAAACACGAAAAATCATCTTAAAATCTTCCTCACAATATGCTTTTTCTTAATGATCTTTTCGACATTCTGCTTGGCGCAAAACACGCTTGATCCGTCCTTTACCGGCGGAGTTACGGACGGCTTGCCGCAAACGCGCATTTCGGCGCGGCAGGCTGATGGAAAAATTATTGTCGGCGGTACGTTTCGCACGAGTAACGGCGTGATCAAGCAGCATTTGACACGGGTCAATGCGGACGGGACAAACGATGCGACATTTAACGCGGGCGGAAGCGGTCCGAACAACGGAGTTTGGGACGCGGTTATTTTACCCGACGGGAAGATTCTCGTTGGCGGCATATTTTCCACTTACAACGGCACGGCAACCGGCGCATTGGTGCGACTAAACAGCGACGGAACGCTCGACCCGACATTTAACACGGGCGGCGCGGGCGCAAATTTTGTGCAGACAATTGTCCGGCAAGCGGATGGAAAAATTCTCATCGGCAATGTTGACATTTACAACGGGGCGGCGGCTAATGATTTAGCACGGCTTAATGCTGACGGAACGCTCGACAGCTCTTTTGTTTCGCGCTTTCCGGTCGGAAGTTTTGTCGAAGGCGTTGATGTTCAACCGGACGGCAAGATTGTCGTCGGCGGTTTTTTTACAATGTATGACGGCGTATCGGTTCCGCAAAGTCTTATTCGGCTTAACTCGGACGGCACGCGCGATGCGACATTCAGCGGCGGCGGCAGCGGAGTCAGCGGCAGCGTCTATGCGCTTGCCCGCCAAACGGACGGCAAATATCTGGTCGGCGGAAGTTTCGGAACTTACAACGGCACAAATCGTTTCGGGATTGCCAGAGTGAATGCCGACGGAACGCTCGATACGTCGTTCGTTTTGCCGACATTAACGCAGTCAACTGCCGATTCTATCGAAATTCAGCCGGACGGAAAAGTTTTGATCGCCGGAGGTTTTCAAATCGGCAGCACGCTTACCGCTTTTATGCGCCTGAACACGAACGGCGATCTGGACGGCAGTTTTCAGCTTTTACAAGCCGACAACGCCGGTTATCACAATTTTACGGGCGCGGACGGAAAAATTTATCTGACCGGATTTTTTACGCTTTTTAATAATGAAGAGCGCGGCGGCGTGGTTCGTCTGAACGCGGACGGCTCGCTCGATAATTCGTTTAATGCTTCGCTCTCGGATCTCGCCATCGTGTCGCGCTTGGTGCAGCAAACGGACGGAAAAATTCTCGCCGCCGGATTGTATCTGAAAGCCAACGGAACACTTCGCCGCAATCTCACGCGATTTAACCTTGACGGCTCGATTGATTCGAGTTTCAATATCGGCACGGGAACCGAGCCGGGAACGAGCTTTGTAAATTCGATTGAATCTCTTGCAATTCAAAACAACGGCAAAATTCTCATCGGCGGAACTTTCAACAGTTATAACGGAACGCTTCGCGCCGGACTTGCGCGTTTGAACGCGGACGGTTCGCTCGATCCGACATTCGATCCGTCATTTATCTTCCGTTTTGTCGGAAATACGGTTTTTGACATCGTGGTTCAACCGGACGGAAAAATTCTCATCGGCGGTTCGATTGCCGAATCGGTCAGCGTCCGAAAATTTCTGTATCGCCTGAATGCGAACGGAACGCTCGACACGACTTTTAACACGGGCGGCACCGGACCGAATTCAGTTGTCCGCCGTATTGTTCGGCAGACGGACGGAAAATACATCCTCGTCGGACAATTTACAAACTATAACGGAACGGCGCGAAATCGTGTTGCTCGAATCAATGCGGACGGTTCACTTGATACTTCGTTCAACCCGGGCGCGGGCGCGGATGCGACGGTTTTAGATGTTTCTCTGCAAACGGACGGCAAAATTCTGATCGCCGGACTATTTGCAAATTATAATGCGACGAGCCGCAACGATATTGCGCGGCTCAACGCCGACGGTTCACTCGACACTTCGTTCAATGTCGGCACGGGAAGCGACGGGTTTATTTTCACCGCAAGAGTTCTATTGAACGGACAAATCCTGACCGGCGGGACTTTCTCAGGCTTTAACGGCACGCCGATCAGTCGGCTGGTGCGGCTTAATGCGGACGGAAGCGTTGATCCATCGTTTAATTCGGGAATCCAAAACAATTCCGGTTACAGCGTCCGCGCAATTCTTAACCAAATTGACGGAAAAGTTTTGATCGGCGGCGGTTTTGAATCTTATGCAGGCACGGCAAAAAACAATCTCGCACGTCTTTTCACTCCCGAAACCGGCGGCGGAACTCAGCCGATCTTGTTTTTGACCAACCGTGACGGCAATTTTGAAATTTACAAAATGAATCCCGACGGCACGAACCAACAGCGGCTGACCAACTCGCCGGAAAGTGAAAGTAGTGCAACCTGGTCGCCCGACGGCACAAAAATTCTCTTTAGCAAAACTATCTCTTCAACACAGATTCAAATCTGGACAATGAACGCTGACGGAAGCAATAAGACTTTAATTTCCGACGCAACCGGACAACATATTCCCGCAGGTTGGTCGCCGAACGGACAGAAAATTCTTTACGGCAAACGAGAATCTTCAGCGGTTGAAAATCTCTGGACGATGAACACCGATGGTTCAAATAAAATGCAGATTACCAATGCAGGAACGATTGACCATATCGCCGATTGGTCGCCCGACAGCAGCAAAATTGCTTTCGGACGCTGTAATCCAAGTTTTGTTTGCGATGTTTTTACGATGAACGCCGACGGGTCGAATCAAACAAACCTGACCCCGACCAATCCGTTTGACGACGACGGTCCGAAATGGACAAACAACGGGAGCAAAATCGTTTTCGGCTCGCAAAATACGGCGGATGATTACAATGTTATTATTATGAACGCCGACGGCACGAATCGTCAGCCGCTGACAACCGCCGTTCCGCCGCAATCATATTCACCGTCGAAAATCTCGCCGAACGGAAATAAAATTGCAATGGATTTCCGTGGAGGTGCCTTAAATTCATTTGAAATTTTCACCATCAATCTGGACGGAAGCAATCTGCTGAATCTGACAAATAATTCGGTTTATGACGCTTTCGGCGCGTGGTCGCCCGACAGCGCGAAGATTGCTTTCAGAAGCCGCCCCAATACGGCAACCGACGAAATTTACACGATGAATGCCGACGGAAGCAATGTTGTGCGTTTGACCTTTAACACGGCAACAGATTTCGTTACCGATTGGCGCAGAGAACCAATCAAACGCGCACCGTTCGATTTTGACGGCGACGGGCGCACGGATGTTTCAATCTTTCGTCCGTCGGTCGGTGAATGGTGGTATTTGAGAAGTTCCGATACCAACAACGGCGTTCTGCGATTCGGCACTTCAACCGATAAGCTCGCACCTGCCGATTACACGGGCGACGGCAAAACCGACATTACCTTTTTCCGTCCTTCGACCGGCTTCTGGTTTATTTTGAGAAGTGAAGATTTCTCGTTTCTTTCATTCCCGTTCGGTGCTTCGGGCGACATTCCCGCGCCTGCCGATTACGACGGCGACGGTAAGACCGATCCGGCAGTATTCCGTCCTTCGACCAACACCTGGTTTATCTCGAACTCGGGCGGCGGCACTTCAATTGTGACCTTCGGCACGACAGGCGATAAACCCGTGACGGCTGATTATGACGGCGACGGCAAATCGGATGTTGCCATTTTCCGACCTTCGGACGGCAGTTGGTGGTATTTGCAAAGCTCGAACGGTCAGACGAAGGTTTACAACTTCGGAACATCTACGGATAAACCCGTGCAAGGCGATTACACGGGCGACGGCAAGGCGGACATCGCTGTTTTCAGACCTTCGACCGGTGAATGGTTTTTCCAGCGCAGCGAAGACAATTCGTTTTATTCATTCCCGTTCGGCGCAGTCGGCGACATTCCCACACCGGGCGATTACGACGGCGACGGAAAATTTGACGCGGCGGTTTTCCGACCGTCAAATTCGACCTGGTATCTCAAGCAATCAACCGCCGGAATCGGCATCGTCACCTTCGGCGTTTCGGGCGATGTGCCTGTTCCGAATGCTTTCGTGCCATAGTTCAAAACTGTTGAGATAAAAGCGGAAATTTATTGAATTCCGCTTTTATCTCGATCCCGAATCCGACATAAATTCCCTTCCTCTCCCACATAATTTCCAAACCAATGAAAATTCGTATTTGAAACCGTAAAACTTCCGAATTACAATCTGAGTTTTTATGGAAAACAATTTAGCAAACACGAAACTCGCGTTTATCGGCTGCGGCGTGATGGCGGAATCAATCATCGCCGGACTTTTGCGGAAAAAGCTCGTCAAGGCAAACCAAATTTCGGCAACTCATCCGCGAGAAAATCGGCGCAAGGAACTCGGCGAAAAATACGGAATCGAGGTTTTTGAAGAAAACTCCGAAGCGGTTGAAAAGATTCGTGAAAACGAAGATTCGATTGTCATTTTGTGCGTCAAACCGCAAAGAATCAAAGGCGTTTTAGAGGAATTGAAAAGCTCTGTCGCGCCGAATCAGATTGTCGCGTCAATCATCGCGGGCGCAACAATCGAAACGATTTCCGCCGCCTTGAATAATCAAAAAATCGTCCGCGCAATGCCGAATACGCCTTCGCAAATCGGCGCGGGCATCACGGCTTGGACTTGCACCGACAGTGTTTCCGACGAAGAAAAATCGCAAATCAAAGCCTTGCTGACCGCGCTCGGCAAAGAGCTTCACGTCGAAACCGAAAATATGATTGATATGGCGACTTCGCTTTCGGCGACGGGTCCGACGTATATTTTTCTCGTCATGGAAGCCTTAACGGACGCGGGCGTTCACCTCGGATTTTCGCGTGAAATGGCAAAAGAATTAGTGCAGGAAACAATGCTCGGCTCGGTTAAATTTGCAATCGAATCGCACAAACATCCGGCGGAACTGAGAAATATGGTGACATCGCCCGGCGGAACTTCGGCTGACGCGATTTATCAGATGGAAAAAGGCGGACTTCGGACGGTTTTGTCGAAAGCCGTCTATGCCGCTTACCAACGCGCCGTTGCGCTCGGACAGAAAAATAAATAAAACGTTAATCTATTTCAGGTGATTTTGGATTTTCGCGCTTCGCTGATTGCGATTCTCGATAGAACCACACTCTTAGCGGCGGCATAAAAAGCCATCTCTGATGAATCTATTGGGTGGAAAGCCACTTGTAAAAGAGTAATGTGAATTCCTAATTCTGGATTAATTTCGGACTCAATCAAGCCATCAAACACACCGCGCTCGACGGCTTTCGTATAATCCTCTGACTCCCAAACTGCATTACTCACAAATTTGTAATCGTCGGCATATTCTAATCGTAGCGTAAGACCGGCGGCGATAAATCTTGCTCCAACATGTTCGGAAAACTGAAAACTGATTTTGATATACCCGAGAAACTTTTTCATATATTCAATTACAATTTGCGATACATTATGTAGGCGTTAGTCAAACCGTTTTCTTGATGTTGAAAGGCTTCGGGAATTTCGCCGATGATTTCAAAGCCGACATCTTGCCAAAGTTTAACGGCAATTTCGTTTGATTTGACGACGAAATTGAACTGGATTGATTTAAATCCTAAGCGGCGCGATTCTTCGATTGACCATTCCGCCATCGTCCGCCCGACGCGTTTGCCTTTTGCTTCGGGCGCGACCATATATCCGGCGTTGCCGACGTGCGAACCTAAGCCGGGTTGATTGGCTTTGAGAAAAAATGTGCCGACGATTTTGCCGTTTAAGTTGTTTAATTCGTCGTTTAACCCGCCCGCTACCGCAGAACCTTCTTCTGACAAAACCAACCCGCCCGCTACCGCAGACGGTTCTGACCAAACCGCGACATACGTCCATTTTTCAGGGCTGAACCAAAAATCGAGCATTTCTTGTTTGCCCGTATCGGGCGCGAAAGTGTAGGTGTCGCCCGTTGAAATTACCGCTCGAATAATTTCCCAAACCGCGTCTTTATCAGTTTTAACCGCTTTTCTGATTTCCAACATAGATTTCAAAGTTTAATAATTCCGAAAAACTCCAAAAGCATCAAGATAATACTCAATATTGATAGACCGATAGCAAGAATGTCTGACCAATGCGTACGGATTTTTTGTTCAAGCATGGTCAAGTCGCAAACTATTTTTATCAAGCTTTTTCTCATCAAGCATTGAACGAAAATACTTTAAACGGCTTGCAAATTCAGTCGGTTTCAGCTTTTTTCAAGACAAAGCTCCAAACATTTCGCTTGTTTTGTTCTTCAAAAACAAAATCTGCGTCAACGACCTGCCAAAAACCCAAAAACTTCCATTGATTGACCTTTATTTTACAAAAAAGCGGGACGGCAACTTGAGTTTTCACGGCATCGAGCATCGCTTGATTGTAAACATCGAGCTTTTGGTCGCCGCGTCTGCCCGCGCCGGTATAAAAAATCGTTTCGAGTGAATCGCCGTGAAAATCGGGATAACACGGATTGATTTTGCCGAAATCCGTGAGCAGCGAGATTAACTTGCCTTTTCGCTGATAGATGCCGTTGCGGATTTTATGAATTTCCGCGACCTCGTTCCACGACAAAATTCTGCCGATGTCACCGGTTGTAAAAAAACTTCCGCTTATAGTCGTATTTTGTCCGTTTATGCTTGACACAAGATTTTCTGATGCTTAAACTTTTTCTACTTTGTCTTTTTATCTATTGAAATACTATCAAAGAACTTCCTAGTATTTCAGAAAATAAAAGTAACCCCTTTAATGTTCTCGTGAAAAACTTATAAAGTTTTGGCTCTGGTTTGTAATTTTATTCATACCGGCTTGATATTTTATCGGCAACTACAAATTTAAATTTAGGTCCCAAGGAGATTAAAGAGCGTGAAAAAATTTTTAAGTATTCTGGCGGTTTTCGGAGTCGCAATTTTTGTTTTCGGATTGATTACAAAAAAAACCGATGCAAATAAACCTGTGTTTAACGCGGGCACACAAGACGAATTAAACAATGCCAAGCAAATCAGTTTGGGCATTCTGCGCGACAGAGCGGCGCAGCGTGCGATTGGAAATGTTGACGAATTTCAGGTGCAAAAGGTCGAGATTGACGACCTGAAAATGGCGCATACGCGTGTTCGTCAGACGGTCGGCGGCATTCCCGTCTGGGAAGGCGAAGCCATCGTTCACCTGAAACAAGACGGTTCGCTGGCAACCGTTACCGATGATTTGAAGGAAGGCATCGCCGTCAACACCGAACCTAATCTTTCGGAAAAAGATGCCTACAATTTGGCAGTTGAAGATTATCGCGGCAGATCGCCGATAGGCGGCGCAGATAACAAAATCGGCTTGTTTATTTATCGCGGTGAAACGCGTGACCATCTCGTTTATCGGGTTGAAACGCCGCGTATTACCGGCAAAGGCGATCCGTCAGCCCCGGTTGTTTTCATTGACGCACAAACCGGCGAAAAAGTTTTTGAATATGACAATCTGCAAACCGGCACCGGTTCATCGCTTTACAGCGGAACGGTTTCGATTTCAACGACAGTTTCAGGTTCGACTTATTATATGGAAGATACCACGCGCCGGATGGGAACTTTCAATATGAATTCGACCGGAAACGAATCAACCGGAACGGGCGGAACGCAGTCGCGCTACACCGACACGGATGATAACTGGAACACCACGATCCAACGCGCCGGTGTTGACGCGCATTACGGCGCGGCGCAAACATACGATTATTATCAGGCAGTTCACGGACGCAACGGCATCAACGGTGCAAGCGGTCCGGGAACGACGACTTCGGCAGTCGGCGCAATTCCGCTGGTTGTTTCGCGTGTTCACTTCGGCACGAGCGGTCGCTACAACAATGCTTTCTGGTATAACAATCAGATGAGTTACGGCGACGGCGACGGCACGACGTTTACGCCTTTGACGACGATTGATGTTGCCGGACACGAAATGACGCACGGCGTTACGGAATACACGGCTAATCTGACTTATGCGAATGAATCAGGTGCTTTGAATGAAGCGACTTCCGATATTTTCGGCGCGATGGTCGAACTCCGCGCCGACGGTGGAGCGGTGACGGCAAACACTTGGCTGATCGGCGAAGATTGCTACACGCCGGGAACACCGGGCGACGCGCTTCGTTCGATGAGCAGTCCGTTCACCTACGGCGATCCCGATCATTACAGCATTCGCTATACGGGAACTGCCGACAGCGGCGGCGTTCATACCAATTCGGGAATTGCCAACCACGCTTTCTTTTTGATGGCGGCAGGCGGCACCAACCGCGTCAGCGGAATTTCGGTTACGGGAATCGGTGCCAGCGCATCGGAAAGAATCTGGTATCGTGCATTGACGACTTATATGACGGCAAGCACGAACTTTTCGGCGGCGAGAACCGCAACAATCAATGCGGCAAACGATCTTTTCGGCGCAGGAAGCACACAGGCAAACGGCGTTGCACAAAGTTGGTGTGCGGTCGGCGTGGGAACTTGTCCGGGCGGCGGAACACCGACTCCAACTCCGACACCCGGCGGCAGTGAACTGCTCGTCAACGGCGGATTCGAAGGCAGTGCTTCACCGTGGGTCGGTTCGGGAACGGGTTATTTCTACGTTGCCAACGGAAGCTATCCGCAAGCCGGAACGGGCTACATCTATTTCGGTGTCAACAACAGCGTTTCGGGACAATCGTACCAGCAGGTCACGATTCCTTCGACGGCAACCGGAACTTTAACATTCTGGCTGAATGTTACTTCGGCTGAAACGACCACCACGACGCAATACGACAAATTGTTTGTCGAAGTCCGCAATACCGCGGGAACATTGCTCGCGACACCGGCGACTTACAGCAACTTGAACAAAGGTACTGCCGGAGTTTACTCGCAAAAATCGCTGAGTCTGGCGGCTTACAAAGGACAGACGGTTCGCGTTCAATTCCGTTCGACAACCGACAGTTCATTGGCGACAACCTTCCGCGTAGATTCGGCTTCGCTGAAATAAACGCTCAGTTTGGAATGCAAAAAGAAAAGGGAACGATTTCGGTCGTTCCCTTTTTTTGTTATCTTTTTCGGCATTTTTACGGCACGAAAGCGCCCGGAATCGGATTGTCCCCGGCTGTGCCGAATGTCACGATTGACGAACCGGCAGTTGTTCGATTGATAAACCAAGTATTCGATGACGGACGGAAAACCGCCGTGTCGAATTTGCCGTCGCCGTCATAATCTCCCGGCACGGGAACATCGCCGACTGTGCCGTATGGAGTTGAGTAGAACGACGAATTTTCGCTTCGCAGGATAAACCAGAAGCCGGTCGAAGGTCGGAAAATCGCCACGTCCGCTTTGCCGTCGCCCGTGTAATCGCCCTGCACGGGTTTATCCGCGCTGTTGCCGAACTGAAACGCGCTTGTTCCGCCGCCGCTTCGATTGATCCACCATTCGCCGAGTGCCGGACGGAAAATAGCGATGTCGGATTTGCCGTCGCCGTCGTAGTCCGCCGTTACCGGAACGTCGCCTGCAATCCCGAATTGACCGATTGCCGTGCCGCCGCCCGATTGCAGAATATACCAGGTCGAATTTGACGGACGAAAGACCGCCGCGTCTGATTTGCCGTCGCCGTCATAATCGCCCGGCACGGGAATGTCGCCGACTGTGCCGAACGGAAAACTAAAGAACGACGAATCTTGCGAACGCAAAATAAACCAAAAACCCGTGCTTGGTCGGAAGAAAGCGATGTCCGATTTGCCGTCGCCCGTGTAATCGCCCGACGCAACATTGTCCGAACCTACGCCGAATCTGGCGGCGGTCGTCTGACTCGTCGAACTGCCGTTAATCCACCATTCACCAACCGACGGGCGAAAAATTCCGATGTCCGTTTTGCCGTCGCCGTCAAAATCCAACCGCCCGAAATTACGCGCCGTCAGACAAGTTCCGTTCGCCGAAACGAAATTGCCGACTTCCGAACGCGATGCCGAACAGAATGTCGGCTGCGTATATTGACTTATTTGAATGTTCATCAAAGAGTCAACGCAATTAGAAAATAAATCCGAGTGCGTCGCGCCGAGATTATGACCGATTTCGTGCGCCGTCACTAGAAAATTAGCTCCGTCGAAACCGGCTACGTCAATTTTCCCGCTCATTCCATAGGCAAACGAGGGATTGTTGCAAATTACACCCAGGTAAGCAAAGCCTTGCGACCGAACATTCGGTTTGTTTGTAAAAAGATGCGCGACATCGCGCTGATACTGCGTCAATGGATAATTCGTATTCCAATGATTCTGAAATGAACTCAAAAGCGTGCCGGCGTTCGCTCCGTTAAAAGGATCAGCCGTTGACCATGTATGCTGAAAAATAACGCTCACCGTCAGGTTGATGTTGTTTTCAAACACGCCCTCGACCATATTTAGAATACTCAAAATCCGCTCGTTTGCCGCGCTCGCGCTGTTGTTTGCCGTCTGGACAAAATCAAAGTCGGCTTCCGTCGCAATCTCGATTGCTTTGAGTCCGTTCAAGCTCTGCACGCCGTTCGTCAAAACCATCTCTTTGCCGTCTTCCAGCTTTTCGCTAAGGTCTTGCGGACAGATGAAACCCGTCTCGCGCAAAACGTCTTCCGCCTTATAAACGATAAATTGATCCGCCGAAGCAAGTTCGGAATATCGCTTGGCAGGTTCGATAAAATATCTTTCCGCGCCGTCCAGAAAATATCCTTCAACGCCCGAATTATCAATCGTCAGACGAACTTCGGATTCCGCTTCACCGACGATTTTTCCTTTGTAGGTCGTGACCGGCGTTCTTTCAAGCCGACGCACGCCGACCGCCGTCGTGTCTTCAGCAATGTAACGCGCCGCACGCAAATCTCTCGGTGTGAGCGATAATTCAAAGGTTTTATTTGAAGCCGCAATCGAAATAGTGCGGCTTGCCTGCACTTGCCGAACCGCGTCGCGAGTGTTCAAACGCACAATGCTGACGTTTTTAAATGAATTTCCCAAATCATTTTTTAACGCGTCGCTCTGTGCAGAAACCGCGAAAAATGAAACTGAAATAAGTAGAATGACAAATAAAAACCTTTTCGTCATTGAATCCTCCGAAGTAAAAATATATGGTTTTAGAGTGATTGAGATTCCGGGGGAAATCTCTCTGACATAAGTAATAAAGTTTTAACAGAGTTTAACTTCCACGAAATACAAGACATTTTGATGCCTTAATTTGTGAACAGTTGCACAAAAAATGTTAGGAGATTTAATCGGGGGAATCTGGAAACGCATACCGAGTCGGTTTCGGCTCACGATTATCCGCGTCACACAGAAAAAATTTACGGCTTCCGTCGCTGTCATCATAACAAACTCAGACGAGAAAGTCTTGCTCCTTGAACATATTTTGCGTCCCGCGTCGGGTTGGGGAATTCCGGGCGGTTTTCTCAATCAAGGCGAACAGCCCGAAGTTGCTGTCCGCAGAGAATTGCGCGAAGAAACCGGAATCGAACTCGAAAATTTGAAAATGATTCGCGTCCGCACGCTCAACCGGCATATCGAAATGCTTTTTCGCGCCGAATCAAACGACACGGCGCGGGTTTTAAGCCGCGAAATTAAAAGTTTCGATTGGTTTGCGGTTGATGAAATGCCCGAAGAAATGAGCAGCGTCCAAAAATCAACGGTCAAAAAAGTTTTGCGCGGTGAAATTTGATAAAAACATTTTCGCCGTTTAAAATCAGAGAGACTAAAAGAAACTAATACGATTTATATCAGGAGAAAGAAAATGGTTGATTTAATTCCATCGGCAGAATCGGTGATGGGAATTTTGCAGGAAACAGGCGCATACCGCAAAGGACATTTCGTTTATCCGAACGGCAAACACGCCTCACATTATTTTCAAATGCCTCTCGCGTTTCGTTACTATGACAACGCACGGGTTTTGTCGGTCGGCTTGAGCCGTATGTTTCGGATGGAGAAAACCATTTCGAGCCGTTTGCCGAAAGTTTCAATCGTCAGCCCGAGTCCGGGCGGCATTATGGTCGCTTTCGGTGTTCGTGAAGCATTGAGTGCCGAACAGATTTACTGGGCGGAAATGGAAAACGGCAAACGCCAGTTTCGGCAATACATCGGCGCGGGCGATGTTCATCCGGCGATTATCGTTGATGATATCTTACGTTCGGGACGCGCCATCAGCGAAACAATCGAACTCGTCAGAGAATTAGGTTCGGAAGTTATCGGCATCGGCACTATCGTTACATTTGAAGATGCGCCGAGCGAATTTGAAGGAATTCCCGTCAAAAGTTTGACATCGTTTGACGTAAATTTTTACGAAACCGAAGAAGAGTGGAGCGTTTCACGAAATGCTTCGGAAACGGAAGAGCAAAAAGTTCGCTTCTAAACAGTGAAAAACTAAAAGTGAAAAGTGAAAAGTTAGGATTTTCATTTTTTTAACTTTTCACTTTCAGCTTTTTACTTTTCACTTGCTCAAAGAGCATCCGACGTTCCGCCAAAAGCCTTAAAAACTTTTCACGCTTGAGAAAAAACAGCGAAATTGCGTTAAGCCAACCGCTCAAATCGCCGATTTCTTCGAGCGATTTCAGAGCAACATAGCCGCACAGAAACGACAACGGAATCGAAACGAGTGCCACGAGCCAGCCGAAATAAAAACACAAAACAACCGCGAAAATCAGCCACGTCAGCGGCATCAGAACCAACGCCGTCAAAAATTTCATCGTCGAAGCCATATCGAAAAAGCCTTTTTTGACTTGCAGATATGCTAAAAACTTGCCGAATTGATACGCGGGAAAATGCAGGATCGCACCGAAAACAGCGAGTGGCGAAAGAATCAGCAAATGCCACGAACGAATCAAAGCGTGTTTCAAAACAAACTTTTTGGAAAAATTGGCAAGCGTCAGAAACTCGGATTCGATGCCGAGGTCGTCCAGTTTTTTTTCGTATTCGGCAAGCCTTTTTTCGAGATTTGCGTCCATCTCGCTCGGCGGTTCAGCAAGAAACTTTTTCAGAAACTCCAATCTTTCCGCGAGATTTTCCTCGTGCGGCGTAACGGAAGTAAAAACCTCTTCGGCAATTCGTGCGACCGCGATTGCCGCATCCGTTTCGGCATTCAAAGTTACTTCGCGCAAGGAATCTTCGATTTTGGCGGTCAAATCCCGAACGGCTTCCCGCGGCGGCTGTCCGTGTTCGTCGAGTTCGACGGGCAAAACCGCGAAGGGATCGCCGAAATGAAGCAGAGCCTCGCTCCGAAAAGTCGTTTTATTCGTGTAATAAAGCCCGACGGGAACGATTTGCAAATCGAGCGACCCGGGATTTTTTCCGCTCGAAACCGCGCCGAGAGCGATTCGTGCCGCACCTGTTTTCAGCGGCTGAAGCTGTGGTTCATCGTGCGAAACGCCTTCGGGAAAAATCGCAATCGCGCCGCCTGTTTTCAAAAGCTCGCGGGCGACCGAAAAGGTTTCCTGATTTTTTGAAACGTCCGCGCCCGAATCCTGCTGACGATAAAGCGGAAGCGCACCGACCGTGCGGACGAGATAACCGATAACCGGCATTTTAAAGAGCGTTGATTTCGCCAGAAAAGCCATTTTGCGCGGCAGAGCGATAAACAAAAGTGCCGGATCAATCAGCGCGTTCGGATGATTGCTGACAAAAATTATGCCGCTTTTTTTCGGTAAGTTTTCGGAGTTGAAAAGCTCGATTTTTTTGAAAAAGATGCTGATGCCGACTCCGAAAATAAAATGAATCAGCCACAAAGAGAAAGAGCCTCGACGATGCAAAATCACATCTCCGAGGCGCAGTTTTTTCAAGTCATTTTTCATTTAAGATTCAAGATTCAAGATTCAAGATTTAAGATTTAAGCGATTCCTGAAAATCTTGAATCTTGAATCTTGAATCTTGAATTAAAGTTAAATCTCGTGCCGGTTCGTCATTGCCTTGTCCATCGTTACTTCGTCCACGAATTCCAAATCGCTGCCGACGGGCATACCCATCGCAATCCGCGTGACGCGCACGCCCAAAGGTTTGAGAAGCCGTGCAATATAATTTGCGGTCGCTTCGCCTTCGGTCGTCGGATTTGTGGCGACGATAACTTCCGCAACCTCGACACCTTCATTATTATTCGGCATCAGCCGCGGAAGCAGATTTGCCAACATCAATTCATCGGGACCAACGCCGCGAATCGGCGAAAGCGAGCCGTGCAAAATGTGATACAAACCTTTATAAGAACGCGTTTTTTCGATGGCGACCAGATTGTAAGGCTCTTCGATAATACAAATCTGCGAGCGGTCGCGGGTCGTCGAAGCGCAATACATACACGGATTGATGTCCGTCATATTGTTGCAGATCGAACAGAAAACGATCTTTTCCTTGACCTCGCGCAGAGCATCAGCGAAGTTTTCGACTTCCGCGAGCGGACGGCGCAAGATATGAAAAGCCAATCTCTGCGCCGATTTATGTCCGATTCCGGGCAGACGTTTGAATTCGTCAATCAACTTGGCGACGGGTTCTGAATATTCAAGCATAATTAGTGGAGAGTAGAGAGTGGAGAGTGGAGATTTCGGAGGATTTTACTCTCTACTCTCTACTCTCCACTCGCCACTACATAAGTCCGGGCGGGAGCATTCCGCCGAGTTGTCCTTTAAGTTTTTCTTCGACCTTGCGGCGGGCTTCGCCGAGTGCCGCCATAGTCAGGTCTTGAATCATTTCAACGTCGCCGTCTTTGACCAAATCGGGCGAAATGACGAGTTCGAGAACTTCAAAATCGCCGCGCATTTTGACCGTCACCGCGCCGCCGCCCGCCGAAGCGTCAACGACCGTTGTTTTCATCTGCTTGCCCATTTCTTCCTGCATTTTCTGGGCTTGCTTCATCATTGAGTTCATATCAAATCCACCGGGAAATTTCATAATTTTTTCTCACATCCTTTATATATAATTTCTCACAAAACTGTTGTTTGATTATAACATTTCAGCCTTTGAAATGTCTTTTAACGAAAAATTAATTGCGGAATCGCCAAATATTTCAGAACTTTAAAAACAATTCCGCCGTTCAAGTTAGTGTTTGCTCACTTGCTTTTTAAAATCAACTGCATTACAAATAAAATTTATGCACATCGAATGGAGTCCGAACGCCAGCCAATCGCCGTATCTGTTTCGCCAAGCCGCCGAATGGACGGGCGTAAAAGTTCATCGCGCAAAGGTTTTACCCGGCAGAATGCTCGAACACACGGCTGACTTTCACGAGATCAACATCTCGATCTCGGGTCAGTTGACGACGCAAAAATGTTCTTCGACCGGCAAAACCGTCATCACCAAAGGCAGCGCGGGCAATCTCTGCCTGACACCTTACGGGCAGACGGTCGGCGCGCATTGGGAAAAACCGCTCGACAATATGGGCATTCTGCTCGCGCCGGATTTCGTCCGAAACGTCGCGGCTGAAAATCGTTTCTCCGCCGATTTCGAATTCAAGGAAATCTACAAGGACAAGGATTCTTTGATTCAGCAGATCGGTTTTGCATTGCTCGAAGAATCGAAATCAGAAACGCCCGCCGGAAATCTTTATACCGATTCGCTGATTCAAACCCTGACGCTTCATCTTTTGAAAAATTACAGCAATGCGGCTTCCGCGCAGGAAAACACGGGCGGCGGACTTTCGGGTTACAAACTGCGCCGCGTGCGGGAATTTATCAACGCCAATCTCGAAGAAGATTTGAGTTTGGCGGAACTCGCGGAAGTTGCCGATCTGAGTCAGTTTCACTTTGCCCGCGCCTTTCGCAAATCCACCGGACAAACGCCGCAGCAATATTTGATGCATCAGCGCATCGAACGCGCCAAACAGCTTCTCGCCAAAGACGATCTGCCGATTGTCGAGATCAGCCTGCGGACGGGCTTCAAAAATCAAAGCCATTTCACGACGCTTTTCCGCAAATTCACGAAATTCACACCGAAGCTTTGGCGCGAAATGAAACTCGCGTAAACATTTATCATTTACCATTTATCATTTACCGAACACCGTCACAATGAGTTTGGTAAATGATAAATGGTAAATGGTAAATGATAAATGATATGAGCAATTTCAGAACATAAACAGCAAACAGCCGAAAGATTTTCATCCGCCGCATTTTCTAAACTCGTTTCAGACTAAAAAAGTCTGGGGAGATTTATAGAGAATGAAACGAATATTTTTGAGCATTTTTGTTATTTTAACGGCAATGGTTTTGAGCGTTTCGGCGCAGTCTTTGGCAACGCGCCAAACATTTGAAAAAGGAATCGGTCTGGCAAGTGAAGGAAAATTTGAAACGGCGCTCGGCGAGTTCAAAAAATCTTTAACGCTTGCCGAAATTGAAGACGCGGAAAGCGATTTTCGCGCTAAAATTCATTTCAACATCGGCGTTTGTCTGTATCGTCTGAAGCAGAACGAAAAAGCGGTCGGCGAATTTGAAGAAGCCGTGAAGCTCGTCAAAGGCGATTACGAAAAAGCGTTTTACGCGCTCGGAATGGCGCAGGCGGAATTGAAAAACTGGCAAAAAGCCGAACAGGCGTTTCGCGGCGCGATCCGGCTCAACAAACGAAACGGCGAAGCGTGGTTCGATCTCGCGTTCGTCTATCTGGCGCAGAAAGATTACGATTCCGCCAAAACGGCATTTCAAAGATCAATCGAACTGAAATCGGTCGCGTCGAGCGTCGGACACAACAATCTCGGCGTGATTCTGGCGATCAATGGCGACCTAAATTCAGCGGTCAGGGAATTTGAAACCGCGCTGAAAAAATCGAACGGCAAATTCGCGGTCGCCGAGCGCAACTTGCAATTCTGCAAATCGTTGGGGCAAAATTTCAATCAAGAATTGGTAGCAAAAATGGAATTGAGTAGATAATTTTAGCCGCGAATGACACAAATAAAAATCAAATATAATTCGTGAAATTCGTGTCATTCGCGGCTAAAAAAAAGGAGAAACTAATGGAAAAACAAAATGACGTGATAGCGATTTTAAAACTTTACGAACTGCGGCGCGAGCCTGAAATGCGGGCGGCGCGGCAATGGTATTTTACCCAGTTCGCGCCCAAATCGGCGATGGACGTGATCGCGCTTTTTCGCGGCGGCGAACGGGCAAGCGCGAATTTTCGGATGATAACTTCTTACTGGGATATGGCTTCGTCGTTCGTATTGAATGGCGGAATTGACGAGAAAATGTTTCTCGACGCGGGCAGCGAATATATTTTTGTCTATTCAAAAATTCAGCCGTTTCTGGCGGAAATCCGTCAACTCTTTCAAGAGCCTGAGTTTCTGATAAACCTCGAAACGCTCGTCTTGAAAATTCCCGGTGTCGAAGCCAAACTCGAAGCACGCAAACGCCTCGCGGTCATCTGGACAAAAGAAGATAAAGAACTTTCGGCGGGCGAAAACAACTAGATTTACAAAAATTAATTTGCATCAAAACCTTTGCTGAGTTTTATTCGGCGGAGTTTTTTTATAATGTTTCGTATCTCATTTTTCTGTGTTAAATTTGTTCTGTGAGGTAAATTTATGGCGAATCTCGAAGTTTCAACCGAAAATCTTTTGAACGCGGTCGTGCAGTTACCTGCAAAAGAATTTGAACGCTTTATCGAAAAAGCTCGAAAACTTCGTCAAAATCCGACAAAATCGCGTTGGACTAAAAGCGAAATTGAAATGATTAGAAGCCTCAATAATTGTGTGCTTTCATCCGAAAAACAAAACCGATTTAATAAACTCGTCAAAAAAAGACGCGCCGAAAAAATCACCGAAAGCGAATTGGAAGAATTAATTACTCTTACCGATGAAAGCGAATCATTAAACGTCAAACGAATCGAAATCCTCGCTCAATTGGCGACTGCCAAAAATAAAACTTTGCCGGAAATAATGGATGAATTGGAAATTCGTCCGCCACAAGTTATATGAGCATTTCGCCCGCCAAAAGAAAAGCGGTTGCCGAAAGAGCGCAGTATCTTTGCGAATATTGTTTTTCAGCGCAACGTTATTCGCCGCAATCTTTTTCAGTCGAACATATTCAACCGACCTCGAAAAAAGGCTCGGATGAACCGGAAAATCTGGCTCTTGCGTGTCAAGGCTGTAACAGTTTTAAATCCGACAAAACTTCAGCAATTGACCCATTCAGCGGAAGAAAGATTGCGCTTTACAATCCGCGAAAAGACATTTGGGACAAACATTTCGGATGGAGCGAAGATTTTCTGGAAATCGTCGGCTTAACGGCTAAAGGTCGTGCAACCATAAAACTTTTAAAACTCAATCGTGAAGAAGTCGTTAATCTGCGAAAACTCCTCTATTTGTATGGGAAACACCCGCCGAAGTAAAATGTCAGTATGACTTTAGAATCTCTTATCGCAAATATAAATAAACTTTTTTATTTACGAGAATTTTCTTTTTCACGAAATCAATTTACGCCTCATCAAGAATCTGAATTAGAGTTTTCTGATAGGGTAATTTGGCTTGATGATTTACTTATAACTTTGCAACTTAAAGAACGAAAGACTTTGAATTCTCATACAATCGAAACAGAGATAAAGTGGTTTAAAAATCAAGTTTTGAAAAAAGCAACAAAACAAATTAAAGATACTCTGAGGTATTTAAATACATATCCAAAAATTGAAATAACAAATGAACGAGGCACATCCTTTGATATTATTAGTCCTGAGATAAAAAAGAATCATAATGCTGTTATCTATTTACCTCACACAATTTTACCAAAAGAGTATAAGTGGAAAAAGTTTCATCGTAGTTCTACGGCTGGCTTTATTCATTTGGTAATGGCAGAAGACTACATAGGTATCTGCCGAACTTTATTTACTCCTACAGAAGTTAGTGAATATCTAACATTCAGAGAAGAAATATGTTCTAAATATGAAACAGAAACAAACAATTTGCCTGAACAATCCCTATTAGGACAATTTTTGAAAGGCGATTTAACTGCAAAGCCGCATTATGAATTCCACAATTACTTGATAGTTCTAAATAAAGAAATGGAAAAATTTGATCTCTTGCCAATTTTGCATAATTTCCTTGAAAAAACTGTCAGAAATATTTATGAGCCTTTTGATTACTATCGCATCTTGAGGGAACTAGCAAAATTGAAACGAACTGAATTGAAGGAAGTAAAAGAAAGATTTTTCTTATGTGTTGAAAAGAGTAAGGAGAACGAAGCTATCAAACCTTACAGAGTGGCATTTCCTAGAACAGACTGTGGTTTTATGTTTTATATTGTCCCCAAAGAAAGGGTTCACAAAACATTAGTTGCTCTTGAGAATTACACTTATGCCCACAAATATGACCAAAAATTGTCAAAATGTATTGGAATTTCCGTCTATCGAGACGGTGAATATTTAGACGTTGGATGGTGTTTGATTGATGAGCCTTGGAGATATGATGAAATAATGGAAAAAGCATTAAAAGAAATTTTTCCTTTTAGAGAAGTTAAAGAAACAAAAGTTTTTACTTATCATTTTGAGCAGGAAAATTGATGAAAAAATACGTCATCAAACGCGACGAAGGCTCTTTGCCCGAAAAACTGACTCGTTACCGCGAGGAATTGAACGCCGAGCAGTTTCGGGTCGTGACGGCGAAACCGGGCGCGGCTCTGGTCGTCGCGGGCGCGGGGACGGGCAAGACGCGAACGATTACTTACCGCGTCGCGTATTTGATCGAGCAAGGCATTTCGCCCCAAAGAATTCTTTTAGCAACTTTTACAAATCGCGCGGCGAGAGAAATGCTGCGGCGCGTCGAAAATCTGACGGGAAGCCAAAATGTTCATCGCATTTGGGGCGGAACATTTCACCGCATCGCTAATCTCATTTTAAGAAAACACGCCGTTTCGATTGGTTATGATTCAAATTATTCGATTCTCGACAGCGAAGACGCGAAGGAATTCGTCAACGTCTGCATTGACGAAGCCGGAATTGACACGAAGGCAAAGCGGTTTCCGAAAGCCGAGGTCATTCAGGACATAATTTCCTACGCCAACAACACCGACCGACCAATCGAAAACGTCGTGATCGGCAAATATCCATATTTCGAGATGCTCACACAGCAGATCAAGCGCGTTGACTTTATCTTTCAGGAGCGCAAAAAAGAGCGGAATGTGATGGATTACGACGATTTGCTGCTTAATTGGAAACGTCTTTTAGTTGAAAAACCCCACATCGCCGATCTTTACGCCGGACAATTCGAACACATCTTGGTTGACGAATATCAGGACACGAACCGTCTGCAAGCCGAGATCATTGATCTGCTCGCAGTCAAACACCGCAACGTGATGGTCGTCGGCGACGACGCGCAATCAATTTTCGCGTGGCGCGGCGCGGAATTTACGAACATTTACGAATTTCCCGAACGCTATCCGGAAGCGGAAGTTTACAAGCTCGAAACGAATTATCGTTCGACACCCGAAATCTTGGGTTTGGCAAATACTTCGATTGCCTGCAACCGCAAGCAGTTTCCGAAAATCCTTCAAGCGGTCAAAAAATCGCGCGATTTCAAACCTGCGCTGATTCCTTGTTCAAATGTCGAACAGCAATCGGCATTTATCGCGGCGCGGATTTTGGAATTAAGGGACGAAGGCACAAGTCTGGAAGAGATTGCGGTGATGTATCGCTCGCATTATCACAGCTTGGAATTGCAGCTCGAACTGACGCGCCGCAACATTCCGTATCGTGTTCAATCGGGCGTGCGATTTTTTGAGCAAGCGCATTTAAAGGACGTGATTTCTTACTTACGGATAATCGTCAATCCGCGTGACGAGCTTGCGTGGAAGCGAATCTTAAAGATGATTCCGAGCGTCGGAAACGCGACCGCGAATAAGATTTACGAAAGTATGGTTTTGTCAGAACCGCCTGCCGTAGCGGGCGGTTTAACTCACGCCAATAGTAATTCAATTAAGAAACTTCAACCATCCGCTACCGCAGATGGTTCTGACAGGTTGACGCTCACACTTCCCCCATCGCTCAATCGTTTGCAGGGCAAACAATCGTGGCAGGATTTCGTCAAACTTCTCGAACTTCTGACGACCGACGAAAACCGCAACAATCCGGCGAAACAGATCGAACTGATCTTAACGAACGGCTACGAACAGCATTTGCAGGAAACTTTCGAGAACGCCGAAGCGCGTTTAGAAGATTTGCGCCAGCTCGTTTTATACGCGAGCCGTTATGATTCGACCGAAAGTTTCCTCTCCGAACTCGCCTTGCTTTCGACCGAACGCTTTAAAGAGCCTTCGGCAATCACGGGCGAAGATGTTATTCAAGGCGGCGAAGAAGACGAGCTTTTAACCTTAACGAGCGTTCATCAGGCAAAAGGCTTGGAATGGAAAGCCGTCTTCATCATCTGGGCGGCGGAAGGCAAATTTCCTTCGCCGCGCTCGCTTAAAGAAATTGACAGCGAAGAAGAAGAACGTCGCCTCTGGTATGTCGCCTTAACCCGCGCACAGGACGAGCTTTATCTGACCTATCCGCTGATGATAGTTGATTATTCGCGCCAGACAATCTTGCAAAAACCGTCGCGCTTCATTATGGAATGTCCGCCGATTCTGTTTGAAGTCTGGAGTCTCGAAGAAGAAACGCGCCCGTTCGACGCGCCGCTCGAACTTGAAGACAAATCACAGGAATTTTTAAATTAATCGAAATTGAATTTTCAATCGAACGAGCAAGCGGCAGGTCTGATGTTTTAAATGGTTACTTCACACCGCGCAAAATCGTTTTTCCACGCGGTTTAATCGCTGACCTTTTTGAATGGAAACGCTCTCGTGTCTATTAACTCGCTCATTAAATAAAACAAATGAAACAACTCGCCAACTCTGTAAAATTCGGGCATTTCGCCTAAACCGCGCAAATTTTTGATAAGCCTTTCGTCCGTTTGTAAAGAGGATTAAATTTTATGGGTATCAAAGAACAAATGTTGGGAGTTTTGCGCGGCAGCGAGGCACAGCGGATCCGGTTTAGTTTCGCGGGTTCGACCGGAATTACGATTGCGGTTGACGGCAGCAGTTTTCGGCGCGTGGCGAACGCGATTGAGGAAGACACGATTCATATTGTCGAAGCAAATGTGCCTGCCGGACGCGCCAAATACAGCGCGTGGAACAATCCGGCGAAGGACGAAGCGGCGAATACTTTTTATATCGGCGCGGGTCCGCGTTGGTCGCGGGCTTTTGACGCATTGCTCGTTCACGAATCGGTTCACGCTTCGTTTGATTTAACGCGGGCTTCGCTCCCATGGCTCGACAACGAAATCGCGGCGTATATCGCGCAGGGTTATTATTTGCGGAATTCGGGATTCAATGCGGCGCGGCTCGATCACATCGGCGCAAACGCCCAGCCGTATCTCGGACGGCAAATCGTCGAATCAATCGTCAACGGAGAAGGCGTGCAGGGCTTCTGGCTCGACCAACTGCGCGGCTCGCTGCTTTCCAACGAACGCTATCACGACTACATCAACGGCACTTTCACAGGCGACGGTTAAAGCAATTAAAAGTAAAAAGGCAATACTTAAGAATGGTTTTCCAAGTTTTGCCTTTTTACTTTTTACTTTTTACTTTTTATCATCTCGCTGGTCATTTTGCCCGACAACAAAACGAGCGGAATGCCGCCGCCCGGATGCGTTGCGCCGCCGACAAAATAGAGATTTTCAATCTCCCACGAACGGTTCGGCACACGCAAAAAAGCCGAGAAAATTCCGTTTGAAGAAATCCCGTAAATCGAACCACGGTTAGCGCGGTATTTTATTTCAAAATCTTCCGGCGTGATGATTTGCTCGAAATCAATCGAACTTTCCAAATCTTCCAAACCGAAACTTTCGAGCTTTTTGATAATCAAATCGCGGTAAGATTTTGCTTCGGTTTGCCAATCTGTTTTATCGTTCGTGTAAGGCGCATTGACCAGAACAAACAAATTTTCATGGTTTTCGGGTGCTTGGCTTTCGTCCGTCCGCGAAGTCGCGCAGATGTAAATTGTCGGTTGCGGCGCGGGAATTTTTTCCTTAAAAATCGCGTCAAATTCCGCTTTGTAATTATCCGAAAAGAAAATATTGTGATGCGCCAAGTTCGGGAATTTTTTGCGCGTTCCGAGCAATAAAACAAAACCGCTGCACGACGGTTCGCGGTTTTGATATTTTTTAACGGGCAAAAGATTGCGGTAAGTTTCAACCGCGTCGGCGTTTGAAATAACAAAATCCGCGCCCGTAACTTCGCCGCCGACTTTGACCCCGACCGCTTTTTTGTCTTCGATGATAATTTTTTCAACCTCGCTTTCGGTAAAAATCTTGACACCGAGTTCGGTTGCCAGTTTTTCCAAAGCGCGCGGAATTTCATACATTCCGCCGCGCACATACCACGCGCCAAGCCCGAATTCGACAAACGGAATCAGCGCGAAAGTCGCGGGCGTTTGATACGGCGAAGAACCGTTGTAAGTCGCAAATCGGTTGAAAAGCTGTTGTAATTTCGGCGATTTGAAATAGCTCGCGTTGTGTTTATCCAAGGTTTTGAGCGTCGAGATTTTCAGCAAATCGGGCAGATATTTTGCTCTTAAAAGTTTCGGCAGATCGTTCAGACTTTTCGCTAAAAAAGTGCGCTCGGCAATCTCGTATTTTTGTTTGGAATCCGCCAGATATTTGCGGAAATTTTCAACGTCCGAAGGTTCGAGTTTCGCAATTTCACTTTCGGTCTTTTCGATATTTTGCGAAGCGTCAAACCGCGCACCGTCCGACCAAAAATAACGGCAAATCGGTTCGAGCGGAACGATTTGGAGATAATCTTCCACGCGCTTTCCGCAGAACTCGAACAAATCTTCCAAAACGTGGCGCATCGTCAAAAGACTCGCTCCCGTGTCGAATTTATAGCCGCCCGATTCGACAAAATTGACTTTGCCGCCGACGTTAGCGTTCTTTTCCAAAACCGTCACGGAAAAACCCGCTTTTGCCAAACGACAAGCCGCCGAAAGTCCGCCGAGTCCGGCACCGATGATAATGATATTTTTCACTTTTTCAAGAAAGTTATTTGCGTGAGACGGGTTGTTTTTCCTTTAAATGCTGTGTCGTCGGCTCTGTCACGGAAGAAAAAACTTGTCTTGATTCGGGCAAAACGAGTTCGTTGGTTTTGGCGTTGAGTGCGCTCTCGTGAGCATCAAGCTCGCGCTGGTGTTCGGCATCGGACGATTTGTCGGACACGCCTTTTTTCGGCACAGTTAGATGCAAACCGTTGATTACAAAACTCAAACCGATAAAAAAAGTAACCAGACCTAGCCCGGCGATGATGAACATTTCCTTTTCATTAACAAATATACTGACAATCGTAAAAGCGATTGCCGCGCCCAGACCGATTGAGGAGATAAGCGTTCCGACGCGCACACGGCGCAGACGTTTTTCTTCGGGCGATTCAAGAAACTTCTCGATTTCGGGCAAAACATCTTCGACAACCTTTTTAAGTTCTTTGACAGATTGCGTTTCACGAATTTTAAACGCGACGGCGTGACCGATTTCGTCACGCGCCGAAGCCGCCGAAGCCGTGATGCTGTCGGGACTTTCGACCGCAAAACGAACGGAACGCAAATCCGTTCCGCAGGCGCGGCAAAATTGATTGACTTGTGTTTCTTCGATTCCGCAATTCGGGCAAAACATATTTTCGGCAAATCTCCTTCCAGGTTTGAATTTTATCCTTAATCCGAACAAAAAACCATACGCCCGAATTTCCGCTTCGGTTCAATAAAGCGGAAATTTTGCGAATCTCGAATCTTAAAATTACTCAAAATGAAGGCGTTTTTTTTGCCAAACATAAAGACAATTGGAAGCAATAAAGTGAAAATCTGCTTGCAACTCGTTGCGAAAACGTGCATTATAAAAACTGTTAATCCTTCTCTTGTGCATCAACGGTGGTGCGCCCGACAGTTAAGTTTTATTTGACGGCGTTTTGGATAGTTCGGGAGCAGGCAGTTTTTTTAGGTTACAGAAGTTGCTTATCACAAGCATCCGAACGCGATACTTCGTCAGACTTACCGTTTCCCGAAGAGTAATCCCGATTTCGACACTTCTTTTTACGTTCCCGTTTTTTCAGCGGAACAAAGGATAAATAATAAACAAAATGAAACTTTATGTAGGAAATCTTTCCTTTAATACAACCAGCTATGATTTAGAAGAGCTTTTCGGTCAAATCGGTACGGTTCAATCGGCTAATGTCGTTGAAGACCGCGATACCGGACGCTCACGCGGTTTCGGATTCGTCGAAATGTCGTCGAAAGAAGAAGGACAAAACGCGATTGCCGAACTCAACGGTAAAGATTTGGACGGACGCAGCCTGACGATCAACGAAGCTAAACCGCGTGAAAATCGCAGCGGCGGCGGCGGCGGCGGTGGTGGTCGTGGCGGCTACGGCGGCGGCGGCGGCGGCGGCGGTCGCGGCGGCAATCGCGGCGGCGGCGGCGGCGGCGGCGGCTACGGCGGCGGCGGCGGTTCGCGCTGGTAATTTGTAAAATTAAGTTACAAAAAAGCCTTCGGCAAATGTCGAAGGCTTTTTCTTTTGGATAATTTCAACTCAGTTTTTGCGCGTCTGTTTAACGATCTTCGGTTTCGGTTTCGGCTTTGGCGGAACAAAACTTTTAACTTGCGTGAAGGTTTTCTGAATCTCCGTCGGCGATTTTTTAATTTCAAAGGATTTCCCGACCGCCAGTTTATCGTCAATATAAATGTCTATGCGATAACTTCCGGCAGTCCAAACACCGTCGGGCTTGCCCGTAAAACTGACGCGATTTTGTTTACCGTTGGTTTTATAATTGACGCTAATTACTTTAGTTTCGGCTTTTACGCCCTGCACGCTGACCGCGACGAAATTCATTTTGACGGTCGCGGATTTCGACGAATTAAGCTGAACAATGCAGTAAATCGGAATATCGGTTGTCAGAAAACTCTCTGCCGTCTCGCCGACTTTGCCTTCGCCGTTGTCTTTTGCAAGATAAATTTCTTCAACGCCGACGATTTGCGGCTCGACGTTTTTTTCGTCATCTTGTTGTGCAAATGAAGTGAAAGTGAACAAAAGACAGAGCAATGTAATAAAGATAATTTTCACTTGTTTTATCTCCGAAACCGATTGATTTGAATGTTTCCTGCCTTTATTGGTGCGTGAAGTTCAGTTTTAGTTGCTTTGCGCCGCGAAAATTTGTTTGATTTTTACTTGAAAATTATTAAACGAAAACCTGCGCCTTGTTTTTTAAGATTTTTTCTTTCGGTTTCAAAATATTTTCGATTTCGCGGCGTAAAATCTCGGCGTTTCCGGTTTCGATTGATTTAATCCCCGCAACATTTCCAACGCCGCAAGCCTTTGAAGCAATGACAGGAATTTTGTTTGCGGCGGCGAGCAATAAACGGCGCGGTTTGTGTTCGACAAACGCGGGTAAAATTACCAAATTGGCTTTTTCCAACCAATCATCACCGCCTTTTTCCCAATCAAATGTTTTCCAAAAGTCCGCATCTTCAATCGTCGCGCCAAGCGTGATGAGCTTGACATCCAAATCCCGAATCGCTTCGCGCAGTTCGTAACTTCCCTTTCGCCCGACGGTTGAGGCGGGAAAAACGATTGTAAATTTCGCATTCTGTTGTTTGGTAAATTCTTTTGTTTTCGGCAAATTCCAATCTAAAACTTCCGCTCTTTCGCCGAAAAGCGATGCAATTTCCGTGTGCGGCGTAATGATTTTCCGCGCATTTTGTAAGGCTTCGGTTTCGGCTTCAATTAACCAATTTTCAGCCCGAAAATCGCCGAGCGTTTTACTGTTAGGATTCAGTAAAAAAGCAAAATCGAGCCGTTTTTGAATTTCGTTCATCGGCAGAGCGTTCATCAAAACATCAAAAGTTCTACCGCCAAGATGCCCTTTTTTCCACAAAAAAGGTAAAAGATTTTGCGAAACAACCAGATGTGTTGCGTCACACGTCAGTTTTTTCGCGTAGCTTTCCGCCAATTTTTCTGCCATTTGGAGCAGAGATTTTTGTCGTTCTGCGCCTTGTGCGGCGAGTTTGCGCGAACGATAAGAACGAATCAGCGTGACGAAAAGACTTTGTTTCTTCGCGGTAAAACCTGTCGTTTCCCACGCATAATTCGCCTTTTTGAATCTTTTGCCGTCGAGCGGAATCAGCAGAAAATCTTTTTTCGTTCGCACGTTTTGAATATATCCGTCAAATTCGGGCGCATATTCGTCGAGCAAAAACGCGGTTCGCCCGAAATCGAGATTTTCGTCATCCTTCAAACTTCGGAAACAACTTTCGACACCGCACATCGCGCAGCTGTTCGGCTGCGGAGAATGAAGCGCAGCACATTTTGAGATTTGAACTAAAGTTTTACTTTCCTGTTTTTCGCCTTTGAACATCACGCGCAGATGGTCTTTGCCGAGTTTGGCTTCGATGCGGAAAGCGTTCGACGAGCGAAACCGCAAATCAACGTAATTCCAAAACACGGTCGCGTCGCGTCCGCTTTCGGCAAGCGAACCGGCGATGATTTGCGTATGCGCGTGGCGTTCGACGATCTCGAAATTCGCCTTTAAAGCCGCGTCGTAAAGCGCGTTTGAAATCTGGCATAAACCGCCGCCAACATTCGGCACGATACAGCCTTCGCGCAATTCGCGCCCGACGACGTAGCCTTTCAAACCGCTGGCGCGCCCCAAGTGTTTCCAAAAACTAAATGTTTGATTCGCAGGAATTTCCAAACCGTTTAATCTTTCAACCGCAAGGCGCAGGTTATGAACTTTTCCCGCGAGCAGAAATTGTTCGGCAGGCTCGCTTTCCGTCCAAAGCGGCGTTTTTGATTCGGCGATGTTTGGCTGATTAATTAAATTTTCCGTCTTCGGAAATCGTTTGACTTCGGAATTTAAGAGATTTTCTGCGCCGCGTTTTAATTGAAGCAAAAAGGCTTTCGCTTGGAAAATTAAAGACTGCGGGCGCGTGTGAGTTCGTTTTTCCGGTTTAAAGGCGGATAATTTTTGCATTTTCAAGACTTGAAGTCAGAACAGCGAGCGGTAGCGATCTGTTTAATATTACTTTCTCTTTAGTGATCAACAGGTCGCTACCGCTCGCTGTTCTGACAAAAATTCAATCTGTATGAAGCCACAAAGTCTTAAATTTTGCAATACTTTTTTTCAAATTTACCAAGCCCGCGACCATTTATTGCCTTTGTGTTCGTCGTCGCGCAGAGAAGAATCAACGCCGGCTTTCATTTCCAACAATCTGCCGATCAGCCAGAGCAAATCCGAAAGACGATTTAAATAAGTAATAATTTGCGTGTCAACATTTTCGCCCGATTCGTGCATTCGGACGACACAGCGTTCGGCGCGCCGGCAGATTGTCCGCGCAATGTCGTAAGCGGCGGCGGACGAAACATCGCCCGGAAGACTCCAATCCGAGAGAATTCCTTTCATCGTTTCGATGCGCGAAACTTCTTCGCTTAAATGGTCAATCATTTCGGGTTCGACGTAAGGTTTCGGCGCGTCTTCAAATTTCGGATTGGCGACCGAACCCGCGACCAGAAACAATTCGCGCTGAATTTTTTTGGTCAATTCGTTGATTTCGTCGTCGCCGCAGATCGAACGCGCAAAGCCCATCGCCGCGCCTAATTCATCAATCGTGCCGTATGTTTCGACGCGAAAATCCGCTTTTGAAACCCGTTCGCCGCCAATCAGCGCGGTTTTTCCCTTGTCACCCGTTTTGGTTGCAATACTCATACTTACTAAGTTAGAAATTAAAAATTAAAAAAGCAAAATGAAGATGAGAAATTATTCGGCATTCGCTTTTTCCTTTTTGATAAATTCCGCCGAAATATCGCAGCCGCAATTCGGGCAGCAGGAATCGCCGCCTTTATGACGGCGTTTGGCAAGTTCTTCGACAAATCCGGCGGCAAAAATGCCTGTCGGAAGGGCAAACATCGCCACGCCGAGAAAAGCGGTAATACCGCCGAAAAATTTGCCGAGCGGCGTGATTGGAAAAGTGTCGCCGTAGCCGACCGACGTGAGCGTGACAACGCCCCACCACAACGCTGACGGAATGTTCGGAAATTTGTCGGGCTGCGCTTCGTTTTCGACCAGATACATCAAGCTCGACGAAAAAAGCAAAAGCATCAAAATCATTCCTAACGTGACAAGCAGTTCTTCCTTTTTTCTGATAAAAACGTCGTCGAGCGTATTCAGAGATTCGGCATAACGGCTCATTTTGAAAAGACGAAACAGCCGAAACGTGCGGATAAAGCGCAAAATGAGCAAATCCATCGTGAAAAACATCGGCAGAAGCGTCGGCAAAATCGCCACCAGATCAATAATCGCCAAAAGCGAAACGGCGTAGCGCAATCTGCCGAAACGTCCGGCGTATTTCGGGTTGAGCGGCGCAACCCAGATTCGCAAAAGATATTCGACACTGAAAATGCTGACACAAACAATCTCGATAATGTGAAAAAGCCAGCCGTATGTGGCGTTGTATTCGTCAACCGTTTCAAGCACGACCGCGCCGACGCTGATAAAAATCAAAATCATCAGACCGATCGCCACAACGCGGTCAATTTTTTCGTCGTCGTCGGTTTCAACCAAAATGTCATAGACGCGATATTTTATTTTTTCATACATAATTTTCGGAATCGGCACGAAAGGAAAAGATGTATTTGCCGTTTGAAATTAAACCACAAAATTTTTGAAAGTAAAAAGTAAAAAGTAAAAAGTAAAAAATTTAGAAAAGTTGTCGAATTACCAAAAAATTTCCTTAATTTTGCCTTTTTACTTTTTACTTTTTACTTTTAAAGCTATCTTATTCGCATTATGAAAAACATTTTGTTTGCAATTCTTTTAATTTTGGGCGCAACGAGCGTGATCTTTGCTCAATCGAAGGACGAAAAAATCAAGTCGGACGTTCGCAAAGTGATGAACGAACAAGTGACGGCGTGGAACAAGGGCGACATTGACGGCTTTATGAAAGGATATTGGAACTCGCCGCAGATGACTTTTGTTTCGGGCGATAATGTCACGAAAGGTTGGCAGCCGACGCTCGAACGCTACAAAAAATCCTATGATTCCCGCGCTAAAATGGGTGTTTTGAGTTTTACGGATTTGGAAATCACCGTCACGAGCAAAGATTCGGCGGTCGTCCTCGGACGTTTTACGCTTGTCAGAGAAAATGATAAACCGACCGGACTGTTCACGCTCAATTTCCGCAAATTCAAAGACGGCTGGAAGATAATTCTCGACCATACATCTTGATTTTGGATTTTAGATTTTGGATTTTGGATTTATGAAACGGATTATTTTAACACTTTTCTTTATCTTCTCGTTTGCGGTAATCGCCGATGCACAGAAAATTACCGATGATGACAGACGAGGCTTTAGTGAACTCGGTCAAATAAAAATAGACGTTGACGGCGACGGAAAGCCCGATACTATTCAGCCGCGCAATTATCAAGTAATTTCTAAGCCGCGCGTCAAAGGAAAGCGTTTGCGAAAGCGCGATATTCAAAATTGGATTGTTTTCGATTTAGCGACAAGCAAAGGTCGCTAAATCAAATCCTTCTTCAAATATAAATACGGGACAGCCGAACAAGGCGGTAGTTATTGGGTTTATGCACTCATATCAGAAGGCGATTTTAATAAAGACGGAAAAACAGATTTAATATTTTATGCCGGCGACGACACGAGCGATGAAACAATCTGGTTGGCGAATAAAACCAATCGTTTTGTCATCTCAAAGAGAAAAATTACGAGCAATGGTTCATGGTAAGTTTAGTTTAATTTATGATTAAGAGTTTTTGAACTCTAAAAATATCGAAAATGTCCCGTCACTTTCCAGTCGAATAATCTATCCTCAGCGCGTGTTCCGCCGCCGATATTGTGAATTATCAGGTAGCGTTTAGACTTTTCGTTCCAGAGATTTGAAACCAAGCCGATATGCGTCATTCCCTTGCCGTCCAAATCCCACGTTACGATGTCACCCGGTTTATAATTTTTCGTGTCCGAACTAAGCGGCAGAGATTTTCCCTTGCGCATTAAGAATGTCTGGAGGTTCGGCACGCGGCGATGGTCAATGTTCGGGTCGGGTTTCGGAAGATTCCATTTTTTCGGGTAAACGGCAAAATTCGTACGCATATCTTCGTGAACTTCCTTTTGCAGGTCAATGCCGACTTTGCGAAAAGCGCGAATTACGACATCCGTGCAAGCGCCTGTTTCCGACGGTACGTCGCCATTCGGATATGAAATAACGAAATAATCCTGTGTGTAGTTTTTCGTGATTTTCGTCTGTTCGAGTGCGCTTTCGAGCAAGGCTTTGACGGCAGGCGATTCGATTTCGGCAATGGGCGGCTTTTCTTCCGAAACAACCGGTGTGTTTTCCCGAACGGATTCATTACCGCAGGCGAAATTGAAAACCAAAATGATGAATAAATTCAAAAAAAGCAAAAATCGTTTCATAAATTTTCAGGCAACAATTCCAATAATCTCACTATAAGGGTAAAAGCTGCCGACAGTCAATATTTTTTTGCTCGGCGGTAATTAGGTAATAAATAATAAAACGTAAGTTTTTGTAAATACAAAACTTGAACTGATAAAATACGTTTTGTTATGTAATTTTCAAATGAAACAAAAACTCGCAATTTTAGATTGGGGCATCGGCGGCGTGAGCGTTTATCGGCTCGTCAAAGAGAGGCTCGGCGATGTTTCCGTGGTTTATTTTTCCGATACGGGCGCAACGCCTTACGGGAAAATGTCACGCGGCGAACTCGTCGCCAGACTAAATAAAGTCATAGATTTCTTGAAATCGAAAGGCGCGACGCATCTCGTGATCGGTTGTAACGCGGCAAGCACCGCGATTCCTTTTCTCAGCCGCGACGATATAAAAATCGAAGGCGTGATTGAAAGCGCGGTCGAGATGACGGCAAAACTTAAGCCGAAAAAACTCGCGGTCATCGGCGGAAGGCGCACGGTTGTTTCGGGAATTTACCGCCGGAAATTTGCCGAACGCGGAATCAAAATTGCCCAGCGCATTGCCCAACCGCTTTCGGGTTTAATCGAAAGCGGCGATATTTCGTCCGACAAACTCCGCACCGAATCTCGAAAAATTCTTGCGCCGATCAAAAACTCTTCGCACATTTTGCTTGCCTGCACGCATTATCCGGCGATAACATCGGTCTTAAAGGATTTCGTTTCCGCCGAAACGGTTTTTCTAAATCCGGCGGGCGCGTTAGTTGATAAAATCGCGGATTGGAATTTAACAAAAAGCGGCGCAGATATTTTTTATACAACGGGCGAAGTCGAAGCAATGAAAACCGCCGCGCTCAATGCGTTTGGCGTGAAAATTAAAAATGCCGAAAAAATAAATATTGTCTGATACGGCTTTCAAAACTTCGGATTTTTGACGATCCGCGGACGGGTAAAAATATCAGTTTTGGTTGACGACGTTGAAAGTTTGCTTTTGTCTGCCGGCTTTTTGTCCGATGACGATTTTACTTCGCCTTTCTTGTCAAAAACCTTGCTTGAAACATCTTTGGCTGGCTCGCGGTTTTCCGAAGCCGTCTTTAACGCACGTTTTTTAGAAGGATTCGGCGCAGACGTTTTTTCGTTTATTTCACGCGGCTGAAAATCGGGCAAATCGGGCGCGTCCAAATTTTCGGTGTCGGCGGACGGATTGCTGACCGTCAATTGTTCGGGCTTCGCGGTCAAAGGTTTTTCGGTTTCCGAAACCTTGTCGGGTTCGGCGGATTTCGGCAGAGATTTTTCCGCCGGAGCCGTTTGCGCCGTGGTTTGTTCGGCATCACCCGACAGTTGGAATTGACGACTGAGCAGAGTTCCGCCGACCGCTAAAACCAAAAGCGCAAAGATTCCCGCGCCCGTTAATATTTTTCGTTTGTCGGGCAGATTCCACGAAGTTCCCGAATCATCGTAAGCGAAAAACGGATTTTCCGCCGCGTAATTCGGGCGATTTTCCTCGTCTTCGGAAAGATAAACAGGCGGCGCGTCCGCATCGCCCGCATCAATTATCGAATCTTCCGCGTCCGCCGCAAAAGCAAACCGCGTGTCGGCAGTTTCCTTAATTTCCGCGTCGAGATTTTGCGTGATGAGCGGCACATCGTCGGGCTGTTCCCATTCAACCAAGGCAGGTTCGTCGGTTGTGTGAATATCCTTAAGTCTCGACCTGAGAGTGAAAATCGGCTCAATCTCGGTTATTTTGAAATTTGCGGGCAGACGATTTTTGATGATTGATTCGATTGGCGGAAGTTTGTTGGTCGAAAAATCATCGAAAGCCTTGACAGGCAATGCCGATTCTTCAACGACCGTTTGAGTTTCAATTGAGATTGAATTTTCAGCCGCCGTTTGATTTTCGGCAACGACCGCAATTTCAACAATCGTTTCATTTTCGACCAAAGATAATTCCTCAAATGCCGTTTCGGTTTCGACCGACGGCGATTCTTCAACCATCGCCGCAGTTTCTGCTAAAGGTAAATCTTCAATTATCGGCGGAGTTTCAATCACGGTTTCAACTTCGGCTAACGCTAATTCTTCGGAAAAAATTTGAGTTTCAATCGGCGGCGGAGTTTCAACAATCGTTTCAGTTTCGACCGTTTCCGCGAATGTTTGAGCTTCAACTAATGGCAAATCTTCCGCAGTCGGCTGAGTTTCAGCTAAAGGCAAATCTTCGACAACGCTCGGTGCTTCGACCGCAAACCCGGTTTCAACTTTCGGCATCGGCGTAAAGACGACGGCGGCTTTGTCCATTTTGGCGGGATAGCTCATCGCGGGCGGCGGTGTCGAATAATGTGTCGCAAGCTGTTCGATATGGCGGATGCGGCGCGTCATTGCATTGGCGGTTTTCAGCCGAAGCCGCGCCGTTTTTTGCAAAGAATCCGTGAGCGTATGCGTCAAAAGCATTCGGATGTCGAAATTATTTATTTTGACAGGCGGCGGCGGTTCGTTGATTTGTTTGTTGATGATTATGTCTGCGTCCGGCGCATCGAACGGCACTTTTCCCGCGAGAATTTCATAGAGGACAACGCCAAGCGAGTAAACGTCGGTTTGTGCGTCAGCCGTTTGCGCGGCGCATTGTTCGGGCGAAAAATATTTTAAGGAATGACGGTTTAGTTCTACGTTGGAATTAACATTATTTTGATGAATCCCGCCGAAGTCTATGTTTTGGAGTTTGACCAGAAAAGGATTTTCCGCGTCTGCCGTTAAGATTATGTTTTCGGGATTGATATTGCGATGCAGAACGCCGCCCGCGTGGATCGCTTCGAGACCTTCCGCCGCCTGGCGCGTAATCGTCAGCGCGGTTACTTCGGAAGGTGCGCCGACGTTTTCCAGACATTCGCGCAAAGTTTGCGCCGCCGAAAATTCCGTGACCGCATAGAGCGAACCGCCCGCCAGAGTGCCTGATTCATAAACCCGTGCGACATTCGGATGAATTACCGCCGCCAAAGATTGCGTTTCGCGCAAGAATTGTTTTTTCGCCGCGTCGTCAAAAAATGTAGGCGCGATGATTTTGATGAAATAATTTTTTTTGAGGATTGTATTAACGGCGCGGTAGGTTTCGCCCGAAGCGAGAGATTCGTGCAGAAATTCGAGACGGTAATTCGGGATTATCTCGCAGTTTCCCGCCCGCGCATCGTTTAAAACACCGTGATTTTCTTCGGAACAGGAGAGAATCTCGTCTTCGTAACACCGCTGACAAACGGAACAAACCTTCATTAAAACTTACCCCCTCTGATTAACTGCTGATTAACTTTAATTTTTTACCGCATAACGTCCTCGGTTCTGATTCACAAGTGAATTGGAAAGTTGTTCCGAAAATGTATGCGGCGAAAGCCTTTTTCTAAAACTGCCAAACTGCCGAATCGGCTTTTGTAACACAAATTATTGTCAAATTTCTCTCGAAACGGGGGAAAGCAAATACCGTTTAGATTTTGTCAGTCACTGTTTCAATATCTACTATTTTGCGCCGGTTAAGTCAAGATTTTTATATAAACGATAGTGTCCTAATAATGTGTTGTTGACGAAAACTTTTGTTTTTTCTCTGCGTCCTTTGCGACTCTGCGTGAGATAATTTCACGCAGAGTCGCAAAGGACGCAGAGTTTTTTGAGCAACACATTATTAGGACACTACCTATATAAACGGAATGTTCCAAGCGTGCGGCGGCGATATTTAATGCGGGTTTGTTTCACGAGAATACTGCAAATTACTGTCTTCTATTAGAACACCCGATTCACACGCGAAAGGTCGAATAATTTAGAATTTTAAATGGCATAGCTTTTGCTTTCTGACAAAGTAAGAGATTTGTTTTGGATGAAATTCATACAGAACTTAAAAAATATCTCAAATAAATTAGTATCAACTTAAAAGCTGATATTAGGACATAACAAAAATAAACGAATAAGGGGAAAAAAAAATGAATCAATCAACGGATCAAAAACCAGTAGTAACAGGTCTTTTTAATGACAGAGATAGTGCCGAAAAGGCGTACACAGCCTTGGAAAGCCGCGGCTACAGTCGTGATGATGTCAATTTAATGATGTCGGACGATGCCCGCAACAGACATTTCGGTGAAGGAACAGCTGACACGGAACTCGGCAGTAAAGCATTGGAAGGTGCCGGAACAGGCTCGGCAATCGGCGGAACACTCGGCGCAATCATCGGCGGTATCGCCGCGATCGGCACGAATATTTTTCTGCCGGGTTTGGGCTTGGTTGTTTGGGGACCGCTTGCCGCAGCTTTGGCAGGAGCAGGAGCAGGCGGATTAACCGGCGGATTAATCGGAGCATTAGTTGGTTCAGGCATTCCTGAAGAACGTGCCGCCGAATATGAATCAGGCATTAAAGACGGCGGAATTTTTATGGGTGTTAATCCGCGCAATGCGGAAGATGCCGATTACATTCACAATAACTGGAGCGGCTATGGTAACAATGTCCATGCCGTTGGCACAGGCACGGGCATCCTCGGCGGTGCGGCAACAGGCGCGGCGGTCGGTTCGGCGGTTGCTCCGGGTGTCGGAACAGCGGTCGGCGGTGTCGTCGGCGGTGTCGCGGGCGCAGTTGCCGGTCATGAAATTGCCGAAAAGGTTAACCCTGACGATAAATTAGGTGATAAAAAAGACATCTAAGGTTTGAACCGATCAACAAGAAAAGCGGGAAGGTTTTATAAAGACCTTCCCGCTTTTTTTTTGTTTAATCCGGCTTTCGGCGTTTCTCATTAACTTCTGTTGCTATAATGTTTCGGTGTGTTTCAAAAACGAACTCTTTTGAGAAAAGACGGATTCCAATGATTGAATATACGATTTATTGCGACGTTTGCGGAGAGATGATTGATCTTCAGACGGGCAGTGCGCGGCAGGCGCGAAAAAAAGCCAAAGCCAAAGGATTGCTCGTGCGTATTCTTCGCAAAGACTATTGCCCGAAGTGTGCCGAGAAACTTCACAATGAAGGAGAAATTGACGATTACGTCAATGAAAAAAAGCAAAAGACAATTTTGACGCGCAGTTAAACACGATGCTGTCAATTTGGTAATATTTAGAAGTAACCTGAACGGAGCGTAGGCTGCCAGCCTGCCACGCCGCTTGCAAAGCGGTGTCAAAGACTTCGATTATCGGGAAGTTTAAATGAATTCAGAAGCAATCAGCGTTTTTCAAACGCTTGCCGGCTGGCAGCCTGCGCTCCGTTCGGCAATTCCTTATCCCGAACTCAGGTTAGAAGTATCAAAAAGATTTGAAATTAATATTTTTAGGAGGAATTTATGGCAAACGAACAGGAAGAACAGTTGAGCGAACAGGATTTATCCGAAGGTGAATTGGTTGATCAGGAACCGCTCGAAGAAATCGAAGCCCCGCCGTCGCGTCTGGCGGGTAACAATCAAATCCCCGACTTCGGCGATGACACGAAAGGCACTCTGCAAGAAAACGAATAATTAAAAAGGCGGAAACGCGACCGTCAGGGAGCGTGCCAATGTTACTTTTAGTAGGCTTCCTGACGGTCGCGTTTCCGCCTTCATGAAATTATGGGTATTGCCTCGACACTTGACCGGATTCATTCACAGGCAAAGCAAAACAGGTGGCTTTGGTTATTTTCGATTTTTAATCGTTTCGCTCTCGCCGCCGGATTTATTCCTTCGGGAATCGTCAAAATCATCGGCGAACGGTTCGCGAGCGGCGTTTCCGCCAATCACCCGATGGGGCATTATTTAGAAGCCCTGCACACCACCGGTTATTACTACACATTCATCGGAATCGTGCAGGTCACGGCGGCGATTCTGCTGCTGATTCCGCGTACGGTCACGCTCGGCGCATTTCTTTATTTCCCGATCATCCTGAATATTTGTATTCTGACGTTTGCGGTGCGTTTTGACGGCTCGCTTTTTACCGCGCCTTTGATGGTGTTGGCTAATTTGTATCTGCTCGGCTGGAATTACGAGAAATGGAAATATATTCTTCCGTTCAATCGTCCGGCAAACGACACCGGAATAACACCTGAAAGCGACGATCAAACCCGAGAAAGCGTCGGTCTGCACAATGTTTTTTCACGTTATGCAATCGGCTTACTTTATGTGCGTTTCCGCAATTTTCTCAAACAGCTTTTTAACGATAAATTCCCGAGGCTTTTCGTTGCCGGAGTATTTGCCGCCGTTATCTTTTTTATGTTTGTCATTCCAAAACTATACGATGTTAAACCGCGCAACAGTTTTGCGAAGTGTTTGCCGCAATTTAAAGGAACTAACCGAACCAAAGCCGGTGAAGATTTCTGTGTTTGTGTCCACATAAACGGAGAGCCGCTCGACAAATGCCTCGGCGAATACGAAAAAGCTCCCGACGATACTATCCAAACCCCTTAAAACTCTGATTCTACAGCAAAATCATCAATCATCGCGCTTTTGACATTTGTCAGCGGTTCGATTGCAAAAGGTCTGAAATTTTTAAACCGCGAAACAACACTAAATATCAAACAATTTTTCGTGATATTTAGTGTTGTTTCGCGGTTTCTAAGTAGTCGGACAAATTTACGATTAAGTAAAAACCTCTGAAATAATGGATAATTGAGAGTTGATAATTGATAAATATCGTGTCTGAAACGCATCTTTATCAATTATTCATTATCAAATATCAATTATTTCAGAAGTGGTTCTTACCTTTATTTAATTATGTCCAATTACTTACTTTGACGGTTTAAACCGTTATTTTCTCCGCCGTCAACGGCAATTCGGCTTCGTCCGTGTGATTGAGCGAAAATTCTTCGGCGCGTTTCTTTAAGGTCAGGAGCATTTTGCGCTCCATGATGAAATGCGCGGGTTCAAAGACTCCGTAGTTGAGTAATTTCATTGGCAGATTCGCGGGTTTGCTGCCGCGTACGCGGATAATCAGGCGCGTTTTGCCCTCGCCAATCGGCTTTAGGATAAACGCCCAACTGCCGTATTCTATTTCGTCGCGTAAGACGAGTGCGCGGTTTTCTTCCATCCGCATCACAAACCAGCCCGATTTGTCCTTAAATTTTCCGCCGAGCCATTCGGTATGCGCCGAACGCACAAAATCGCCGACCTTTAATTCCTGCCAAGCGGGTTTGATCTCGTCCGTGTTGTGAATTTGCAGACCGAACAGATTTTCAATCCAATCGTAGCTGTAAAATCCGCCGCGATCTTGCCCGATCTGAACGAGCCATTTCCAGACATCAGCGGCGGGCGCGTCAATCGTGATGGCGTGTGTTACCTGAATTCCCGCGTCGGGTTTTATTTCGTCACCGGGCAAAGTTTCGGTCAATTCCCCGTCGGTCGCGCCCCAGCGCAGATGCCACGGACGAATTTTGTATGTATAAGCCGCAATCGCGCCGAGACCGCCCGCGACCGCCAAACCTGCCAGTGTCTTTCGTAATAGTTTCGTGTTCATAACCAAACCTCCTTTTATCCGTTTTATGGTTTAATCGCTACTTTCATCACGCCGTCGCGCCGTTCGCCGAAAAGCTCGTAGGCTTCGGCGATGTTGCTGAGCGAAAAGCGGTGCGTGATGAGCGGGCTTAAATCAACGCGTCCTGTTTTGACCGTTTCCAACAGACGGCGCATCCGTTCCTTTCCGCCCGGGCAAAGCGTCGTCACGATTTTGTAATCGCCGATTCCCGCCGCGAATGCGTCGTTTGGAACTTGGAGCTTGCCCGAATAAACGCCCAAACTCGAAAGCGTGCCGCCCGGACGCAATGCCCGCAGACAATTTTCAAATGTTTCCGGCGTTCCGAGCGATTCAATCGAAACGTCCGCGCCGCCGTTCGTCAGTTTTTTGATCTCCGCCAAAACGTCCTGCTCTTTGTAATTCAAGACGACATCAACGCCCATTTTCTTTGCCATCGTGAGCCTTGAAGCGTCGCCGTCAACGCCGATCACGAGTGACGCGCCCATCAGACGTGCGCCGATTGCCGCGCATAAACCGATCGGACCCTGCGCGAAAACGACGACCGAATCGCCGATTTTGACACCGCCCGATTCCGCGCCGCTAAAACCCGTCGAAGCAATGTCGGCAAGCAGAACGACTTGTTCATCGGTCAATTCGTCGGGGATTTTCGCAAGATTCGCCTGCGCCGACGGAACGAGCAGATATTCGGCTTGTGCGCCGTTGATCGTGTTGCCGAACCGCCAACCGCCGAGGGCTTCGTAATCCGCGCCGTGTCCGCATTGCGACCATTGTCCCGACAGACATCCGCGACAACATCCGCACGGCGTAATCGCGCCGACCAATACGCGGTCGCCGATTTCGTAACCCGTTACGCCTACGCCGAGTTCTTCGATCACGCCGACCGGCTCGTGTCCGATGATTAAGCCTTGTTTGACCGGATATTCGCCGCGCACGATGTGCAGATCCGTTCCGCAAATCGTCGTTAAGGTTACGCGGATGACGGCTTCGCCGTAACTTGCGCGTGGTTTTTCGACTTCTTCGACCCTGATGTCATTAACGCCGTGAAAAACATTTGCCCGCATTGTCTCCATTTTTTTCTCCTTCAGTTTTGTTCAAAGTTCACGATTTACCGTGAATTTTGGGGAAACATTCACGATAAATCATAGGTAGTGAACAGAAAGTAATGCTGTTTAAAGAACAAAAAAACCGTCATTGCCGGGAGCGCACGCATCCCTGCGTGCTAGGTCGCGCTTCGCGGCATAAAAAGCGTTTATCTAAAGTCAAATTGAATTGACGACGAGGTTTTTTGAACGCTCGGCGTTCAGCACGCAAGGATGCGTGCGCTCCCGGCAATAAAAGTTTTTGTTCCGATAAAGCAATTTTCAAAGCATTACTTTTAGTTCACTACCAAATTATGAACTCTGAACGGTCGTGAACCACTTTACTTCCTATTCAAACCCCGTGCCGCCCGGAATTGCCCGAAATCTTTCGCAAAAGCCTTGTCAACTGCGAAATAGTTCGCGGAAACTTTGCCGAAACGGTAAATAGTTCGCGGTCTTTGAGCCGTTAAAGCCCTATATTTAGCGGTTTTCGGCGAATTTATCGGTGGAACAAAGTTTGCGAATGAATCTGTGAGTAGCGTAAGTTTTTCCGCGCTGTAAATTATTTCAAATTTGCCGATCAGAAAGCCGAACTATTAAGAACGATGAAAGTTCTCAACAACTTTAAAATTCAGCATAAATGCACCGATTGCGAGATACCTTCGGAAGGTTTTTTCTGCGATTTGCAGGAATCAACGCTGCAAAATCTCGAATCGCTGAAAATCTCGAATGTTTATCCGCGTGGTTCGGTGCTTTTTATCGAAGGACAGCCGTCGAACGGCGTTTATATTTTATGTCAGGGACGCGTCAAACTTTCGACTTGTTCGCGTGAAGGCAAGGTCATTATTCTGCAAATTGCCGATGCGGGCGAAGTTCTCGGTTTGAGCGCGGTCGTTTCCGATTCGGTTTATGAAGCAACGGCGGAAGTCGTCGAACCGTGTCAGGTAAATTTTATCCGAAAAGCCGATTTTCTGCGATTTCTGCAACAAAATGCGGATGCTTGTCTGAGCGCGGTCAAACAACTCAGCCACAATTATCAAACCGCACATCTGCAAATCTGCTCACTCGGTCTATCCAGTTCGGTCGCCGACAAGCTCGCCAAACTTTTTCTCGGCTGGTGCAACGCCAACCGACACGAAAACGGCAACGGCAACGGCACGGTTCGTCTGAAAATTTCCTACACACACGAGGAAATTGCCGAAATGATCGGCACTTCGCGCGAAACCGTTTCGCGGCTCTTGAAAACTTTCAGGGAAAGAAAACTAATCACGCTGAAAGGCTCGGATTTGGTTATTCACGACAAGAAAAGACTCGAAATGATGGTCGGCATCTAATCCCAAAATACATAAATTTGTGATGTTTATCACCTTGTCCTGTGATGCGCGTCCTAATTTTGCAGTTTCAAAAGTGCGAGCATAGATTGCCTGACAAATTTGTCAGGCAATCTATGCTTAACAAACATCAAGCAAATTCCGAATGTTTTTTCGGCAATGCGTTTCTCGCCGATGATTTGTTTTGCGGGTTATCGTCCGAAACTCAAACTTCCCTGCTCGCCATCAAACAAACTAAACGATTCGCCAAAGATCAACTGATTTTTGCCGTCGAACAAATGCCGTGCTGTATTTACATTCTCACGACGGGCGACGCGCAAATTTTTTATGCCACCGAACTTTTCGGGCGTTCGGTGAAACGAAATGAAATCTTGGGTTTGACCGAAGCGATTACAAATCTGCCTTACGAAATAAGCGTCAAAGCCGTTTCGCCGTGTATTTTTGAATGCGTCGGGCGCGACGATTTTAACCGCTTTCTGCAAAGTGAGCCGGAAGTTTGTTTCCGCTTACTGCAAATGCTCGGCGCAAATCTTCAAAAAGTTTATCAACTTTTTACTAATCAATAACGTAAGTTCGGGCTAAGATAAGGAGCGCAGGCTGCCAGCCTGCCACGCCGCTTGCAAAGCGGTGTCAAAGATTTCAACCTTAGACTTTCTTGAATGAACACAAACATTTTGAGCGTGTTTCAAACGCTGGCAGGCTGGCAGCCTGCGCTCCGTTCGGCACATTCCTTATCCCGAACTCACGTTAATCAATAGTTAAAACTTCAATAAAATGCGCGTTTTTGTGATGAGAATCACAATTCGCGGTGATACTGCTCACAGACACTAACTGAAAGGGCAAATTAGAATTAAAACAGCACAAATAGTGTCTTTAATTTCAAACACACAAGCTGTCCGACAAAAAGGCACAAAGGAGGCAATAATTATGGCTTCGACAAAATATATAAAAGTAGTCCTGCTTGGAGCATTTACACTGTTTTTCGCGGTCTGGCTGGCTTCGGGAGCGTATTCGAAAATATTTAAAAGCGGCGGCAATAATGTCGAGGCTTTAAGTTTTCTGCCGGACGATAAAGATAAAACCGGATACGTCGGAAGCGAAACCTGTCAGGCTTGCCACGAAGATCAGTTTAAACAGTTTTCAAGCACCAAACACGCCAAACTTTCAAATCTGGAAAGCTGGAAGAACAAAGTTCAAGGCTGCGAATCGTGTCACGGTCCGGGCAAAGAACACGTGGAAGGCAGCGGCGACAAAACAAAAATCATTTCATTTAAAAACAAAAACTCGAAAGAAATCTCGGAAAGCTGTCTGTCCTGTCACGCAGGCAAAGAAAGTCATAACAATTTTCGACGCGGCGAGCATTGGCGCAATAATGTCGGCTGTACGGATTGCCACACGGCACACGGTCCGCAGCTCGCCGCATTCAAACCCGGCTCGATTGTCAAACCGGGCGAAACGACCAGAGAAACTCCGAGCGAAGCGACGTTTGCGATGCTCAAAAGGAGCGAACCGCAACTTTGCATCAGTTGTCATACGGAAACCAAAGCACAATTCAGCAAACCGAATCGTCATAAAGTTCTCGAAGGCGCGATGAAGTGCAGCGATTGCCACAACGCGCACGGCGGTTTTGAACAAAAACAGACGAAACTGACCTTCGGCGCAGACGCGTCTTGCGTAAAATGCCACACGGATAAACAAGGTCCGTTTGTCTTTGAACACGCACCGCTCAAGGTCGAAGGCTGTTCGGCGTGTCATACGCCGCACGGTTCGGCAAATCCGAAGATGCTCAAACGCCCGCAGGTCAGACAGCTTTGTCTGGAATGCCACAGCGGAATTACCGACCAGCTTTCGGACGGACCGACCGGCGGACCGCATAACCAAACATCTATCAGATCGCAGAACTGCACGGTTTGCCACTCGCAGATTCACGGCTCGAACACGAGTAATGTTTTCTTCAGATAGGATAAGAGGAGGATAAAATAATGGCTGACAAATTTTATGAAAGAGGAAAAAGCCGGATCAAAAACAATATCTCGTTCCTCTTATTATTCACAACGGCAAGTTTGCTTTTGGCAACACTCGATTTTCGGGCGCAAACGCCCACGCCCACGCCCGCGCCGTCAAACGAAGTGCGGACATTTCTGGGGTATGACGTTACTTCCAGTTTTGAAATTGGCGTTCGCGGCGTAAGCGTCAACGGCAACGACAACAAATATCGCAGTGATTTTAACTATCGTCCCGGTGTCCGTCTTTTTGATTCGAGTTTTTTGCTCGAAAACAAAGACGGCAAATCGAAGTATATTGATTCGCTGCTCGTCACTTCGTCGGGTTGGAACGCCGACCCGACGGGTTTTACACGGATCAGCGTCGAACGCGTCGGATTTTACCGCTTCGATTCAAACGTCCGGCAGATTGTTTATTTCAACAATCTGAACAACCACGCCCGCAACGGTCATAACGCCGACACGCGGCATAATTTCGGCGATTTCGATCTGACGCTCTATCCGAAAAGCGACAAGCTCAAGGTGCGTTTCGGGGCGGGATTTAATCAGACGAACGGCAGCGGAAGTATCACCTCGCGTGCCTACAGCGACGAGTTTCCGGTTAATTCAAAGGTCAATAACGGCTCGCTCGATTTGCGTGCCGGAATTGATTCAAATCTCGCCGGTTTTAACCTGTCTTTTTCGTATGGCTTTCGCCACTTCAAAGACAACACATATTATTCGACTATTGGAAATCCGGGCTATAACACGACCAACACGACGGTCATTTCGACCTTCGAGCGGTCTTATCCGATCAGAGGCGATACGCACTACACGATGTTTGGTGTCCAACGCACATTTGCCAAAAAACTGGATTTCACGGCGCGTGTGATTTACTCGCTGACCGACCGCAATTTCGGATTTATCGAAACCATTACGGGACGCGATAGTTCAAACAATATCGTTGATTTGGACAGATTCAATATTGACGGCGCATCGAAACGTCCGCAGACGCGAGCCGATTTCGGCATCACTTATGCCGTGACGAACAACTTCAGAATTTCAAACTCCTTCACCTACGATTCCTTTAACATCAGCGGCGATAATGTTTTTGCCGAAGCACTTTACACGCGAACCGCCGCCGGCGGACCGCGCAACCCTGTTTTTACGAACACGCTCAATGACCGCGTGACCGACTTTCGGCGTTTTGCAAATACGATTGAAGCCGACTATCAATTCCGCGACTGGCTCGGCTTTAACGTCGGCTACCGCTACACGAAAAGAGAGATCGAGCTGACGGGATTTACCCGCACACTGCCGCCCGCGACGACTCCGACGCTGACGCTGTTTGCCGAAGAAGAAACCAATCAGACGCATACGTTTATCGGCGGAATGAAAATCAAGCCGATGAAAAATTGGGTCATCTTTGCCGATGTCGAACACGGCGATGCCGACAACGCTTTTACACGTCTTGCGAACTACAAATTTACAAACTTCCGCGTCCGCAGCCGTTGGAGCTTCAATCGTCTTGCCGTCAATCTTTCGGCAATCACGAAAGATAACGAAAACCCTTCGACTTCGACCGCTCCGGCGGGAAATTATCCGGCGGGCGATTTTATCGCCAACACGAAGAACCGTAATTTTTCGGCATTCGTTGACTGGTCGCCGATTGACAAGTTTTCGCTCAGCGCGGGCTACACCTTCCAACGCCTGACGAGTGAAACCGATATTGTCATCAACACCGGAACGCTCGTGCGCGGCAGAAGCCAATTCTTTATGCGCGACCATTACGCATTTTTCAACTTTACCGCGCAGCCGTTCAAACGCGTGACGTTTTACGCGGGTTACAACCGCAACGAAGACCTCGGTCAAGGCAGTCGGCTTTCGGTTCTGCCGAATCTCGTAACATCGTATCCGTTCAAACTCTCGACCATCGAATCGCGGCTCGCAATGCGCCTGACGAGAAATATCGAATGGAACATCGGCTACCAATACATCGGCTACAACGAACGCATCCAACCGCTCTCGGTCGGCGTTCCGCAAGACTATCACGCAAACCTTCCATACACATCGCTCAGAATCTACTTCGGCGGAGGTGACCGTTAAATCAGCAAGTTTGACAGACCGAAAAAGCCCGTCAGCTATTCAAGTTGACGGGCTTTTCCTTTTGAAAACATCGCTGAAAGTTGTAATAATACCGATTCAAATGAAATTGTGCGTATCAACAGGTCAGAACCGCCTGCGGTAGCGGGCGGGTAAATGTTGTGCGAAGAACCCGCCCGCTACCGCAGGCGGTTCTGACAATACGCACTATTCAACTTGATTTCGTATAACTTTACCCTTTTAACTATCAACTGAAATGCAATTAGCATCTGCTTTTCAGTTGATAGTTAAAAGTTTAGAGTGGAAGGTTTCAACGGCAATTTTCAGATTTTTTTTTATTTTTGCGCAATGCCGAAATAAAGAGGAAATGATTGCTCATTTCCTCTTCACAAATACTATTT
>JANODL010000012.1:0-52530 GCA_031412675.1 Acidobacteriota bacterium
CAAAATATCCGGTTTTTACGTTCCGTGCCTTAAAAGACACGGCTAAACTCAGATTGTCGCTCTGCGACATTTAAGGAATTATATGTATTTTCAATAACTTAGCAACGATTCTATTTTTCAATTAAAGTTGCACACAAGGTAGTTTCGATAAAATATCAAAGATTGCCGATAGCTCCGAGAAAAGCCATAATTTCATCCGGTTTTTATCCGCATAAAAAATTGGTAGTGAACAGAAAGTAAGTCTGTTTGAAATTCTCAATCGGTGATTGAAAAAGAAAAGCGTGATTCGCAGGGAGCGCACGCATCCCAGCGTGCAACGTCGCTTGGAAAGCGGCGTTAAAGCGTTACTCAATCTTGAATTGACATTCAGCGCAATTTATTCGCGCTCTCGCGCTCAGCACGCAGGGATGCGTGCGCTCCCGGCAATGACGTTTTTTGTTTCGATAAAGCAATTTTCAAAGCATTACTTTTAGTTCACTACCAAAAAAATATTGATTAGTTGCCTTCTTAGCTTTAGTTTTCACAAATTGGACATTTCAAGTTTCGTAAGCAATTTTTTGTAGTAAAATTGACCAATGAAAAATCTGACCTGTCTTTTTTTCAGCGTGTGCTTTATCATATCGAATTTTGCTTCAATAGTTTCTGCACAAAAAACCGAACCGATTCCGGCGATGCCGAAACTTCTTTCTTTGCGCGAACAATCGGAGGTTCGTCAAGCGTGGCTTAAAAAGCGTTTCGACACGCTGCTTTTGCCGATGATGCGAAAACACGGCGTTTCGATGTGGATTGTCACGAACGAAGAATTTCATTCTGATGCCGTTACCGAATCAATCGTGCCGCCGGTTCCGATGGTCGGGCGACGCGATTTTTTTATCTTTTTTGATAACGGTCAGACGCTCGAACGCTTTGCGGTCGTCCGTTATGAGGAAGAACAGCTCAAGAAATTTTACACGCTGATCAGTCCGGCGCGTGATAAAACGGCGGAAACGATTCGTAAAATCGTCGAGGAACGCAAGCCGAAAACGATTGCTCTGAATATGGGTTACGGGCGCGGACAAACAGACGGCATCACGCACGACGCTTATAAATTTCTCGCGAAAACGCTCGGTAAAAAGTATGCATCGCGTTTTGTTTCGGCTGGCAATCTCGTGACCGATTATCTCGACACGCGTTTGCCCGAAGAATTGGAACATTACCGCAGGGCGGTTTTGGTGACCGACATTCTGACGCGCCGCGCTTTTTCAAACGAAGTCATCACGCCCGGAAAAACGACCGTTGGCGATGTTCGCTGGTGGTTTTTACAGCAAATCAATAATCTCGGTCTGACGACCTGGTTTCAGCCCGATTTGCGCGTTCAGCGTCAGGCAACGGCGAATTCAAATTCACAGCAATTTCTTTCGGTTGCCGACGAATCAATGGTTTTGGAGCGCGGCGATTTGATTCATATTGATTGCGGCTTGATTTATATGGGACTTTCGACCGATTGGCAGAAACAAGCCTATATTCTCAAAGAAGGCGAACGCGACGCGCCAGAAGGTTTGAAAAACGCTTTGAAAAATACGAATGCTTTGCAGGACGCGATCTTCAAAGTTGCACGAACGGGAATGACCGGAACGGAAGTTTATGACGCGGCGATGGCGGAAATGAAACGTCAAAACATCGAAGCGATGATTTATTCGCATCCGCTCGGCACACAAGGTCACGGACTCGGCGCGTCAATTGATTTTCGCCGCGCACTCGGCGTTTCACCCGAACGAATCCGTCCCGGTTCGTATATGTCTATCGAATTGAACACTTCAACCAAAGTTCCCGAATGGAATGACCAGAAAGTAACGATCATGGCGGAAGACGACGCGGTTATGACCGAAAAAGGCTACGAATTTTTCCGTCCGCGCCAGACCGAACTTTATTTAATCAAATGATACCGATTTCCGAAGCCTTAAAAATTATCGAACGCGAAGTTTTCACTCTGCACGCCGAAACGATTGAATTGGAAAACTCAATCGGGCGTGTTTTGGCGGAAAACATCAAGGCTGATATGGATTTGCCGCCGTTTGACCGTTCGCAGATGGACGGTTTTGCGGTGCGGGCGGACGACACGAAAAATGCGCCTGCTCGTTTAAGAATTACCGGCGAATCGGTCGCGGGAAACGGTTTTGACCGCAAATTAAAATCGGGCGAAGCTGTGCGGATTATGACCGGCGCGAGAGTTCCCGAAGGCGCGGATTCGGTGCAAAAGGTCGAATTAACCAAAGAAAATTACGGGTTTGTCGAGATTTTGGAATCAACAAAACTAGCGCAAAACATCAACAAATTCGCCTCGGAAGTCAAAAAAGGTGCGAAGGTTTTTAGTAAAGGCGAAATTGTTAGCCAACAGATGATTGCCGCGATTGCGTCGTTCGGTTACGCGAGATTAAAGGTTTTTCAAAAGCCGCAGGTTTCAATTTTTTCGACCGGAAGCGAGATTGTCGAAATCAATAAAACTCCGCAAAAAGACCAAATTCGTAATTCAAATTCGATGATGCTAAAAGTTTTATCGGAAAACGCGGGCGCGGAAACCGAGATTTTACCGCAGGTTCACGACGATTTTGAAACGCTTAAACATCAAATCGCCGAAGCCGTCGGCATCGGTGCGGAAATTCCGATTTCCAAATTCAAAATAAAAAAGTCTAAAGTCCAAAGTCCGAAGTCCAAAATCCTGATAATTACAGGCGGCGTTTCGGTCGGCGATTACGATTTTACAAAACCCGTCTTGCGCGAACTCGGCGCGGAAATTTTCTTTGAAAAAGTAAATCTAAAACCCGGCAAGCCGACGGTTTTTGCAAAGCTGAATGACGTTTTGATTTTCGGACTTCCGGGCAATCCGGTGTCGGTTGCGGTGACATTCTATTTGTTTGTCAAACGCGCAATTTTGCAGACGCAATCGGCAAAAAATTGTGATTTGAAACGCGGATTTGCCGTTTGTTCGGACAAGATCAAAGGCGCAAAGGAACGCGATTCTTATTTGCCCGTTTCGCTTTCGACCAATAAAAACGGCAATTTGATTATCGAATCCTTACGCTTTTCGGGTTCGTCGAATTTCATCGCTTTTTCACGCGCCGAGGCTTTGGTTTTTATTCCGCAAGGCAAAAATCTGGAGAAAAACGAGGTTGCCGAGATTTTGTTTTTGTAATTTTCCGCGTTAGGTTGTAATTTCATAACTTATGCAAAGTCCTGTTGCGCTCGCGCACGAAGCGATTCACGAAACTGTCGAAAATATTTTGCAATCCGCCGAAAGAGGGAAAGTTTTAGACGTTCCGGCGGGCGAAGGCGCGCTGGCTCTGCGCTTGAAAAATCTCGGTTTTGAGGTTTTGTGCTGCGATTTATACACCGAGTTTTTCAAACTTCCCGACACCGAGATAAAAGGCGGAAATTTGGATGAACGGCTTCCTTACGACGATGAGTTTTTCGATTACGTCGTCTGTGTCGAGGGTTTGGAACATATCGAAAATCCGGCGAACGCCTTTCGAGAGTTTGCGCGAATCTTAAAGAAAAACGGCACTTTAATCGTTAGCGTGCCGAATATTATGAATATCGAAGAGCGTCTGAAATGGCTTTTCAACGGTTATACTTCGCATTTCAAACCGCTCTCGAACGAGGCTTTAGCCGACATCGAAACAGAACACGGCGCAATGGCAAAAATGGCGCTTCACATTAATCCGATTGCTTATTCGGAAGTTCGATATTGGTTGGAGAAAAACAATTTTCAGTTGCAGAAAACCTATCTCGACAAACCGAAAAAAAATTCGTGGGCGTATTTTCCGCTGGTCGGTTTGATAAAGCTCGCGGCGCGTTTCACATCCGAAAAGAAAAGAAAATCGCGCTGGACGGACGAACTGAATTCCGACGAAGTTCTGCTCGGCGGAAACACATTGATTTTTAAGGCAAAGAAAAATTAAAACTTTCTGCCCACGAAATACACGAAACAAACGAAAAAAGAAATAAATCTTTGGTTTTATTTTCGTGTTTTTCGTGTATTTCGTGGGCAAAAACAAATATGAAAAAACTTTCGCATTTTGACGAACAAGGCAAGATAAAAATGGTTGACGTTTCCGACAAAGAAACGACTTCGCGCCGTGCGGTGGCTTCGGCGATGATTTTGCTGAACAAAGAAACGCTTGAAATTTTGCAATCGAACGAAAATCCGAAAGGCAATCCGCTCGAAATTGCGCGAATCGCCGGAATTATGGCGGCGAAACGAACTTCGGAACTGATTCCGCTGTGTCATCAAATCAATCTTTCAAAAGTTGACCTACGCACGGAAATCATCGAAACAGGCGTTTATCTCGAAGCGGAAGCGAAAACCGCCTCGCAAACCGGCGTTGAAATGGAAGCTCTGACGGCGGTTTCAGTTGCCGCTCTGACGATTTACGATATGTGCAAAGCCGTCCAGAAAGACATTGTTATCACGGAAATTCAACTCGAATCGAAGACGGGCGGAAAAAGCGGTGATTTCGTTCGCAACTAAATCCGCTCTAATCTTCATCAAAAAATGCAGTTTGAAAAAGAAAGTTAAGATTTACTTAAATTGCCGAAATTTTCTCGTGTTTGAATAATTTTCTTTTGCTTTGACGAACTTTGCGGTAGAATAAAACGTAAAGTTTATCGAGGATTTGAAAAGGAGTTTTACCGAAAATATGAAATATAAAGTAGCCGAAGATTCGCGTCCGCAGTTGACGCTCTTAATTGTTGCGACGATTATCAGCATCGGTTTGTGGCTGATTTCCAAATATTTTTTCCCGTCAATGAGCTATCTGGTTTATCCGCTTCAGCTTTTCGCAACTTTTATCCACGAAGGAAGCCACGTTTTAGCCACGGTTTTAACGGGCAATTCGGTGCAGAGCCTGACGGTTTCGCCCGATACGAGCGGCGTTGTCTGGTCTGAATCTTCGGGTTGGTTTTCGCAGCTTCTCATTTCGAGCGCAGGCTATCTCGGCACGACGGCTTTCGGCACAATGCTGCTCGTTTGGATGCGCTACAATATTTCGTCGCGCAAAGCACTTTATTTTTCAGCGGGTTTTATCGGTGTGATGACGGTTCTTTTCGGACTCCTGATGCCGATTTGGAATGTCTTTTCGCTTAAAGTAACTTTCGGAAGCGTTGCTTTTACAGTCTTTTCGGGCGCGATTTTGACTGCCGGACTTTTTGCGCTGGCACGTTTCGGAACGCTGAAATGGGTAAATTTCGGACTCGCGTTTCTCGCCGTTCAATGTTTGCTCAATGCGCTTTTCAGTCTCGTTGATTTGTTTTTTATCACCGCGACGACCGAAATGCACTCGGATGCCGTGAATATGGCAAAAGCGACCGCGATTCCCTCGATTGTCTGGGTTTTCCTTTGGATGGGCATTTCGATTGTGATGATTTCAGTCGGCTTGCGGCTTTATGCGGTCAGCCAAAAAGCGAAGAATACCGAATTACCGTTTGAAGATTAACTGGTCAGAACCGTCTGCGGTAGCGGGCGGGTAACTGGCATAAATTGAAAAAGGCAAAATAAAAAACGAATCGGCTTTCATTTTTTATTTTGCCTTTTTACTTGAAAACCCGCCCGCTACCGCAGGCGGTTCTGACTTTATGAACAAATTCGTTTTCATATCGCTTATTTTATTCAGCGTTCTCAGCGTTATCGGTCAAGTGAAAAAACCGATTCCGCCGAAACCCCCGATTCCCTATTCAAAATCTTTACAGGCAGTTGTCGTCACAACCAAAAATTGGGCGGCGGTGCAGGGCAAAGCGCAGATTTTCGAGCGAAAAACTACCAAAGTAAAATGGAAAGCGGTCGGCGAATCATTTGCGGTCGTCGTCGGCAAAAACGGTTTGGCGTGGGGCGCGGGATTAAACGAATTGCCGTCCGATACGGGAATGATTTTGATGAAAAAAGAAGGCGACGGCAAAGCTCCGGCGGGAATTTTTTCTTTGACCGAAACTTTCGGCTCATCGGCGAAACCCGATTTTATCAAACTTCCCTTCACCCAATTGGAAGAATATACCGAATGCGTTGACGACCCGAAATCGTCGCATTACAACAAGATCGTTGACCGGATGAAGGTCGGCATTTTCGATTGGAAAAGCTCGGAGAAAATGCTCGCCGTCGGCGCGGAATATGAATTGGGCGTGGTTGTCGCGCATAATTCAAATCCCGTTACGAAAGGCGCGGGATCGTGCATCTTTCTGCATATCTGGAAAGATGCGATGAACGGAACGGCGGGCTGTACGGCGATGCCGCGCGAAAACTTGGAAACGATCCTGAAATGGGCTGACGCGGCAAAAAATCCCGTCCTCGTTCAGCTTCCCGAAAATTCTTACAAACAATTTCAATCAACGTGGAAACTACCGAAACTTTAATTACCTTAGGCGAACTGCCGATCGGCGCACGGCTTCTGATTCGCTCGAAAACCGATTGGCGAAGCGCGGCGGTTTCCAGAATTAATGCTGAAACGGTTACGATAATCGTTTGTTCGCCGAAAGGTGGAACTTATCGTCTGCGCCGCGCATTGGAAGCCGAAATAATCTTTGACGGTTTTATTCCGATACTCAAAATCCAATCCGACGAAGATTGGCGCGAAAATTTTACGAAATACGATTTTCGCTGGTAAAACTCAATAACTGTTTTGGGCAAAAGCGTTGTAAAACTCGACCGGCGCAAGATCATCAGTCAAAACCGGAACTTCCGTAGAAATTTCTTTCTCATAAAGATTAGCCAGAAGCCTTTTTATTTCTTCGTCGTCGCTTTGCAAAGAAGCATTATTTTTCTCTTTCCGCGCAACGACGATAATATTTTGAATCTGCGTGTCGTTCTGCTCAAAATAAACCTTGAAAACGTGCAGACGCGGAAAAACTTTCCGGTAAGTATTATATTCCGCCTGAAAAAAACGAGCGGATTTTCCTTCCAATGCGCCGCCGAGATTTAAAATCACTACGCCGTCGTCTTTCAAAACGCGATTGATTTGCGAAATCGCCTCAATAGTCGTCAGTTGAAACGGAACGGTAAAAAGCGAGCCGAACGCATCCATTAAAACAACGTCATATTTGTTCGATTCCGAACGGTTAAGAAAAAATCTGCCGTCTTCGTGAATAGATTTAAGACGCGGATTTTCCTGAAGTCGAAAAAACTCTTTGGCGATTTCCGTCATTTGCGGGTCAATTTCGACCGTTTCGATCTCAGCGTTCGGATAGCGTTGCAGATAATCTTTCGGAAATGAATACGCCGCGCCGCCGATCAATAAAGTCTTTTGAAAATCGGGCTTGAAATGCCGCAAAAGATGATAAAACTTAGCGTATTCGAGCGCGAGTTCGTCGCTGTCGAGATACATTACCGATTGTAAAAATTGCGGGTCAAAAGCCAGCACACGAGTTTTTTTGCCGTTTCGCAATCCTTCAGGCTCGTAAATTCGCAAACGGCTGTATTCGGTGTCAATGTCGTGATAATTTCGCACTTGCCGCAGATAATAAATCTTCGCTTCGCTCGCGCCGATGCCGACGACAAGCAGAAGCAAAATCGCCAAGTTATATTTTTTAAGCGTAAAAGGAACAAGCAAAATAGACAATAGAATGAGGATCGCGGCGATTATATAAAGCGTCCGCGTGCTTCCGACAAACGGAATCAGAACAAAACCTGCCATGAAAGTTCCCAAAATACTGCCGACCGTCGAAAGCGCGTAAAGTCTGCCGACCGTCTTGCCCGAATCTTCGAGCGAAAGCATTTTTAATTTGACCGCGTAAGGCGTAACGAAGCCGAGCAGAACGCTTGCCGGAGCAAACAAAACCAGCGCGGCGACGAGAGATTTGAACTCCAAGCCGAGCGAGATTCTGACGATTCCGTACAAAACCGCGTCTTTCAGAAAAATCGTCAGCGCAACCAAGCCGCCTGCCGAAAATATGACGAACGCGAGAATTTTAAGGTCCGGCTTGCGGTCAGCCAGCTTGCCGCCGAGCCAGTAGCCGAGACTCAATGCGCCGAGAATCACGCCGATCAGGCTCGTCCAAACGTAAGTCGAAGTGCCGATATATGGCGAAACGATGCGCGAGCCGATGATTTCGTAAATCATGACCAACGCGCCGCAGATGAAAACCGTGATTTCCAGAATTAATTTGCCGCGTTTCGGCGATAAAGAATTTTGTTCGTTCATAAAAATTGTGCGGAAAATTTATCAAATAATAAATTGAATCAAATTAAACGGCAAAAATGGTAAATTGACCTGAACTCCTAAACTACGATAGTTTAAATAATTACTTGTAAATAAGAAAATGACGCAAGACTTTTCACCGCAGCCAAAACGGAAAACTCGATCCACCAAAAAAATCCCCAAAGGCGATTTCAAATACCGTTTTGACATCAAATCTTTCGGCGTAAAAATCGGCTTTTCGACAAATTCGGCGGAAGCTCTCGAAGCCGTCAAACAATCGGTCAAAATTTATCTGCCCGATTGTTTCGAGGAAATTGAAGAAACCGACACGGAACATAATTTTTTATTCGTTTGGAATGACCGCAGCAAACGCGACACGCTTTATAAAAACGGCGTGAAAGTTATCAGTCGTGAAAGACGCGACACTTCGGCGGAAACTGTCGCTTCGCAAATCCGCTTAACGGTTGCCGAATTTGCCGTCGGGCGAGTTTTTATCCACGCCGGCGTTATCGCCTGGAAAGGCAAGGCGATTGTCATGCCGGGCAGAAGTTTTCGCGGTAAAACGGCTTTGACCGTGGCTTTGGTCAAACGCGGCGCGGTTTATTATTCGGACGAATACGCGATTTTGGACGCGGAAGGTTTCCTGCATCCGTTTCCGAAAATGCTCTCGGTGCGCGGTGAAATTGATGACTACAAACAGGTTGATTATCCGGTTGAAGCTTTGGGCGGAACGGCGGGAACGGAAAAAATCCGTGTCGGAATGGTTTTGCTGTGCGAATACAAGGAAAAAGCGCGATGGAATCCGAAAATTTTGAGTCCGGCGCAGGGCGTTATCGAAACGCTTATGCACACCGTTCCGATTCGCCAAAGCCCGCAGTTTACGCTCGAAGTTTTACACAAAATCGCGGGCGATGCCGTTTTCGTCAAATCAAAACGCGGCGATGTTTCAAAATCCGCCGATTCGATTCTGCAATTTATTGATTCAAATTTGAAATTATAAGAAATTTCAGGACTGGTTTATAGTGGCGAAAAACAGTCGAACAATTCGTTTTATCATCAAAAATAACTATCTAATCAACGACGATTACACCATTGAAATTGATAATAGTTTCAATGGTGTAATCGTCGTGTCTCAAAAAAATCTTTGCAAAAAAACTTTGTTATAGGTTATTTGCGCTGGTAAATTTAATTACGACTAAACATTCAATTTTTTAGACGCAAACGCCGCCCGTACAATTGTTACTTGCACAGTTGCCGTTGCCACCGCAAGCACATCCCGGACAGCGGGCGGTGCCGCTCGCGCAATTAGTATTTGGCGCGCAGGTGCCGGCTGCCGCCGCAACAGGTGCAACCAAAGATGTAATAACCGGCAAAGCAATTAACGAAGCAAATCCGACTTTTCTGATAACCTCGCGCCGTGACAAGCCATTGAATTTATCATTCGGTTTTATCTGTTCTTCAACCAAACTTTCCTTGCTTAATTGGTCAAGCGCCAACCAAACAATATCTTCATTAACTTGCGAATTAAGCTGTTTGCCGACGACATCGCCAATCTCTGCGATTGTTCGACTGCCGTCGCAGGCTTGCCATACTAAAGCCGATGTTTTGTTTAAACAGAGTGCTTTATTTTTTACCAGATCATAAACTAAAAATTCGCCTTCAAGCTCCTGGACAACCAGATTGTCCTCACGGCTTTTAGGCGTAAAATCTCTCTTCATGTAACTCTTCCCCCCTAAAAATTCCTTTAAAATAAAGTAATTATAATTGGCAGTAAAAATTTTACCGCCTCATCTAACTATACTGATATTACTCGAAAGGTCAATTTTTTGTTTCGGATTTATGGAAATTTAGAAAAGCTCCGTCAGTAAATAATACCCGATTATCGGAACACCTGCGAGATAGGCAACCAAAGCCAGCCGGTAAAGTAATCGTCCGGGCGAGGTCATATCGGTAAACCCGTTCGTCATTCCGAAAAGCACATTGCCGATTCCGGTAAAGAAAAATCCTGCGCCGAATAAACGAAAACCGACATACGTTGAAAACCATCCGCCAAAGACTATTAAACCCAAACCAATAATTATCATTAAAACCGAATTAACCGTAAGTTTAAAGGGCAGGTTCATATTGTTATTTTCTTTTTGGAAAGCAATGTTAAATTAAATGATGCCGCAAAACAAGTCTGTCCGAACCCGACCCGATTAATTTTTTCAGTATTTCTTTAGTTGCAATAATAGATAAAGACACCAATTGCCGAATTGATGTCTTTTGAAATTGTTAATGCCTGAGTCTTTCTTAGGGTAAGCAAGCACCGCCGCCGGGTTTGCATTCATTGATGCCGCCGCCGGTATCCTTACAACAATTGCTGCAGCATTGTGCGCTTTGTGTGCAGGTTGAATTGTTCGGAATACAGGAAGATGCCGCGCCGTAAGCCGTATTCGGCACAATCACCGAAGAAACTATCGGAAGAGCAATCGCCGTTGCCAAACCAACCCGTTTGATAACTTCGCGTCTGGATAAATGATTAAATCCGGTTGAAAATTCTTGTTTGTTTTCAAGCAAATTTTCGTTTTTAAGTTGTTCTAAAGCCAGCCAAATCAAGTCTTCGCTAACCGAAGATTTAAGTTGACCGGAGATGTTATTACTGATTTCGGAAATTTCGTTTTTCCCGTTGCAGTGCTGCCAAATGATTGCTGATGTCTGATTCAGACATAGGGCTTTGTTTGTTTCCAAATCGTAGATAAGCGTTTCGCCGTCCAGATTTTGAACGACTAAATTGCTCCGCCGGGCGACAGGCTTGAAGGTAATTTTCATTAATTGATGTCTCCAAAAAAAAATTTATAAAGCAGAGAGCCCCTTGAAGTGATAAAAAGGCAGAAGAATGTTGATTGGTAACCGAATTATCTTTTTTGATTAAAACATTTTTCTTAAAGTTCTTCAAGTAAAACTTTAACCACCGCCAAAATCTTTCGACTATCGTTTTCCTGCACGAAAACAATTACTTTCAGATTTTCTTTTTTCCAGTTTTGATTAAGCTGTAAAACGGTTTCGATTTCAGCCGAGTTTTGTTTCGGATTGAGTGTGCCGATAGATTTCAGTTCGCGGACAACCGATTGATGTTCGAGCCGTTTGCCCGAATTTTCGCCGCGTCCGATGTTTGAAACCAAATTGTCTTCGGCAATCGCCAGAAAAATATTCGAACTTTCGTGAGCGGGCAAATCCGTAATTTTGACCGTTAGTTTATCCTTATTTTTAACGATTACGATTTTTCCTTTTTGAATTTTTGCCGCTTCGATAATGGCTTTCGCGGCTTTTCCCGAATCGCTTCCGACGAATTGAATTTTGCCGTCAACAATCATCTGCGGCGTGTAAGCCGAATCTACTTTTAGTTTCTCAACATAAAGTTCTTGTCTTTGCGTAAAAAGCGGCGTTGAAAATTCGTCCTTCCAACCGAGATGATTCCAATAATCAACGTGCAGCGCGAGCGTAATAATCTCAACTTGCGGATAAGGCTGTTCTTTTTCCAAAAATGCCAAAGCGCGTTCGGCGGGCGGACAGCTCGAACAACCTTCCGACGTAAAAAGCTCGACCAAGACAGGCTGTTTCGATTGCGGATTCGGGATTGCGGATTGCGGATTTTCCGCTCGTTTTTGACTTTCAACCGTATTCACGGCGCACGATGCGGAAAAAATTAGAAAAAGAAAAATTACTGCTGATTTCATAAACTTATTATACTCAAAACTTCAAATTTATTCCGCACTTTTGCCTTTTACCTTTTTAATTTGTTACTTCCCGTTCGCGTTTTGTTTCCATTAAACGATTTGATAAAATTTAATTTTGCTCAAACGACAGAATATTTCATCTATGCAAGCAGTGAAGTCAAAAGAAGAAACAATCGAAGTTCGCGGAGCGCGTGTTCACAATTTAAAGAACATCTCGTTTCACCTTCCGCTCAATAAATTAACCGTCGTGACGGGCGTTTCGGGTTCGGGAAAATCGAGTTTGGCGTTTGATACGATCTACGCCGAAGGTCAACGAAGATACGTCGAATCGCTTTCGGCGTATGCGCGGCAATTCTTAGAACGAATGGACAAACCCGACGTTGACGAAATCATCGGCATCGCACCCGCAATTGCGATTCGCCAAAAAAATTCGACCCGCAATCCGCGTTCGACCGTCGCCACACAAACCGAAATCTACGATTATCTGCGTCTTTTGTTTGCGCGTGTCGGGCAAACTTTTTGTTACGTCTGCGACCGCGAAGTAAAAAAAGATTCGCCAGAATCCGCCGCTGACGCGATATTTGAAGCCTTGTCGGAAGGAACACGATTTTACGTTTTGTTTCCGGCGGAAACGGAAATTCAAAAGCCGAAAACCAAAAATCAAAAACCGATCGCGCATCTGATGAGCCTCATGCAGCAAGGCTTTACACGGCTTTTTCGGAGCGGTGAAATGATTGATTTGCAAACGCCGGAAGATTATCCGTTCGAGGATTTTGAAAACACATTCGTTCTGATTGACCGTTTGAAAGCCGACAAAGAAATTCGTCAGCGGCTTGTTGATTCGCTCGAAACTTGTTTCCGCGAAAGCGGCGAAGCGATTATCAAAACGTCAGAACCATCTGCGGTAGCGGATGGGTTAAGCGTCAAAACTCTCAACTTTTCAGAAAAATTTATCTGCAAATACGACGGCGCGGTTTACGAAGAACCCGAACCGCGTCTTTTCAGCTTTAATTCGCCGTTCGGCGCGTGTCCGCTTTGCCAAGGTTTTGGAAACACGATTGATATTGACTTTGAATTGGTCGTGCCGAACGCCAATCTTTCAATCGAAGGCGATGCCGTTGATCCTTTTTCGCGTCCGCAATACGATTGGGCGAAGAAAGAATTGCTGAAATTTGCGCGAAACGAAGGCATTGATACAAAAATTCCTTTTGCCGATTTAAGCGAAGAAGAAAAGCGCGTAATTTTTGAAGGCAAACGCGGTTGGCGCGGCGTTCGCGGATTTTTTAACTGGCTCGAAACGAAAAAATATAAACTTCACGTCCGCGTTTTTATGGCAAAATATCGCGGCTATACGACTTGTCCCGAATGCAAAGGCGGCAGATTAAGAAAAGAAGCGCGAGCCGTCAAAGTCGGCGGAAAAAATTTGCCTGAAACCGTAAATTTTGCCATCAACGACGCGCAAAAGTTTTTTGACGAACTTAATTTGAACGAAGAACGCGCCAAAATTGCCGACAAATTATTACTGGAAATTCGCCGACGAATCAAATTTATGGTTGATGTCGGTTTGGATTATTTAACCCTAAACCGTTTAGCTTCAACGCTTTCGGGCGGCGAAGCGCAACGCATTCAGCTTGCGACAAACTTGGGTTCACTGCTCGTCGGTGCGCTTTATGTTTTAGACGAACCGTCAATCGGACTTCATCCGCGAGACAATGCACGATTGGTCAAAATTCTCGAAAATCTGCGCGACATCGGCAACACGGTTTTGGTCGTCGAACACGACGAAGAAACGATGCGCTCGGCTGATCACATCTTGGACATCGGACTTTATGCGGGCGAACTCGGCGGAAATCTCGTCTTTGAAGGTGATTTTCTCGGGCTTATTCAAGATGACGTTTCGCTGACGGCAAAATACCTGCGCGGCGATCTGGAAATCAAAGTTCCGCAAAAACGCAAAGAACCGACGAAGAAACAACTCGAAATCACGGGCGCACGCGAAAACAATCTGAAAAATATTTCGGTCGAAATTCCGCTCGATATGCTCGTCTGCATCACGGGCGTTTCGGGTTCGGGTAAATCAACGCTCGTTCACGACATTTTATACGCCGGAATCAAGAAAAAACGCGGCGAATGGCAAGGACAAGTCGGACATTTCAAGGAAATTAAAGGCGCGGAACTTGTTGACGAAATCATTCTCGTTGACCAATCGCCGATCGGACGAACGCCGCGCTCGAATCCGGTCACATACATCAAGGCTTACGACGCGATCCGCGAAGTTTTTGCTTTGACCAATGCCTCGAAATCAAAAGGCTTTAACGCCTCGCATTTTTCGTTCAATGTCCCGGGCGGACGTTGTGAAACTTGTCAGGGAAGCGGCACGGTGACGGTCGAAATGCAGTTCCTCGCCGATGTCGAACTGACCTGCGAAGATTGTCGCGGAACGCGGTTTCGTGATGAAGTTTTGGACGTTAAATACAAAGGCAAAAATATCGCGCAAGTTCTGCAATTAACTGTCCGCGAAGCGATTTTGTTTTTCAAGGAAGTTAATAAACTCGTCAATAAATTAAAAGTCATCGAAGCCGTCGGACTCGGTTATTTACGGCTCGGACAATCGGCGACAACGCTTTCGGGCGGCGAAGCCCAGCGAGTAAAATTAGCCGCTCACTTAGCGACCAAAACCAAATCGAAAACGCTTTTTATCTTCGACGAACCGACGACCGGCTTGCATTTCGACGACATCAACAAACTGCTCGCCGCCTTTCGCGCCTTGATTGATAACGGCGGAAGTTTATTGGTTATCGAACACAATTTGGACGTGATAAAAACCGCCGATTATATCATTGATTTAGGACCCGAAGGCGGAAGCGGCGGCGGCGAAATCGTCGCGGTCGGAACGCCCGAAGAAATTGCGAAAGTAAAAAAATCGCACACCGGACAATATTTGAAGGAATATTTGATTTGACTGGAGCGCAAGCGGCTCGCTTGCCTGAGCGCGGAGCGCGAACAAGCGTTTGCACAGAGTCGAGTTGAATTTATATCGAATCCTTTACGCCGCTGAAAAACGCGGCGTAGGCAAGCGAGCCGCTTGCGCTCCGGTCTTTTAATTATGCAGTTGGAAACCATTAAAACACCGTCGCTGATTGTTGATTATCAAAGAATGAAACGCAATGCCGAAAGCATTACGGCTCGCGCCAAAGCGTTAAATGTCGCCTTGCGTCCGCACGTCAAAACACATCGCTGTCTTGAAATTGCGCGGATTCAAACTGAAAACAACTTCGGCGGAATTATGGTTTCGACGCTTTCGGAAGCGCATTTTTTTGCCCAAAACGGTTTTTCCGATATTACTTACGGCGTTCCGATTGAACGCGGAAAATTTGCCGAAGCGATTACGATTGCTAAAAATATCGAGCGGTTTGCCGTTTTAACCGACGACGCGGAAACGGTTGAAGAATTAAACAAAACGGCGCAAAACGAAAACGCCAAGCTCGATGTTTTCGTGAAAATTGACATTGGTTATCACCGTTGCGGAATTGAACCGCACACGGCGGAAGCCTTTGAAATTCCGCAAAAAATAAGCGATTCGTCAAACCTGAATTTCGCCGGAATCTTAACGCACGCCGGACATTCCTATCACGCCGACACGCCCGAAAAACTTCTGGCAGTTGCCCAAACGGAAAGAGATTTGATGCGAAATCTGGCGGAAGAACTTCGCGCCAAAGGTTTGGAAGTTCCGACCGTGAGCATCGGCTCGACCCCGACAATGAGCGCGATTGATAATCTCGAAGGCATTACGGAATTTCGTTGCGGAAACTATATTTTTTATGATGCTTTTCAGGCGACTCTGGGAAGCTGTAATGTTTCCGATTGCGCTTTGACCGTTCTCGCGGCAGTCGTTCATCGTGACACAATACGCCAAAAAATCGTCGTTGACGCGGGCGCAATCGCGCTTTCCAAAGATCGCGGCGCGGTCGAGTTTGATTCGGCTTGCGGTTACGGTCGCGTTTATGATTTGGCGGGAAACGATTTGAACTTGCGCGTCGGCTCGCTTTCACAGGAACACGGCGAAATTTCCGTTTCCGACGCAAAAGTTTTCGACAATTTGAAAGTCGGTTCGCGTATCCGAATCTTGGCAAATCATTCGTGCCTGACCGCCCTTCAGCATTCGCATTATCACGTTCTCAACGACGGCAAAATCGTTGACCGCTGGGAAATCAATCGCGGTTGGTAATGTTTTTTTGTGGTCAGAGAATAACTCCTTTCAAGTTTCAGCAGTTTCGTCATACGGAGTAAAAACTTTGCGCCATTCGGGGGCGATTTGTTCGAGAACTTTGCAGTCGCAGAAACCGCCGTTTCTTTGCAGCCAAGAACTCAATTGCGCGAAGTTCAGACGGTTTTCCATCATATACTGCATCGAAAATCTCAAACTGTGATTGCATTCTTCTTTGCCGAGTTTTGTTTCGAGAAAGTCGAAAAGCAATTCGATGTCTTCCTGTCCGGTCGGCAGAGAATCCAGAAATTCTTCGAGTTCTTCGCCGCTCATTTGTTCTAAATTATCTATTTCTCTTTTTCGTAAAATCGGCATTTTTTATTCCTCTTTTTGATAAAATCTCTTAGAAACTGTTTGAAAACTCGAAAGCTGTTGAACATCTCGAATTATCAACTTTCAATTATCAATTATCCATTAAATTCAGAGGTAATAATCGTTTATTAACCTCAAAAATAATGGATAATTGATAATGAATAATTGATAAATCGTTTTTCGACGGCAATCATTCGAGTTTTCAAACAACTTCTTAAAATCCGGCGGCGGCTCGGCGATGCCACAAAAATCTTGCGACTTTGACAAAAATGATTGCAAACAAAATCGCAAAAGCTATCGAAGGCAAAATTGCGCGTTTGAAAACCACCCAAAACATCGGGTCGGCGATGTCTTGCCAAGTGTTTGCCGCAGTTAAGCAAAAGTATGACTGCTTGAATGTGAAGTATTCGACTTTGCCCTGACAGACCATCTTTCCGATTGATTCGGGGTAAAATTGCGGCAGAAAAAAAGCCACCCCGTAGCTTAAAAGGAAGCCCGCCGTAATTCCGAAAAACAGCAGGTAAAGTAACTTAAATGTTCTCTCGGACATTGCAATTCCGAGTATTCGTATTTCCCTCAAATTTAAAATTCTCCTTCGGAAACTCTCGCTAATTCGGCGCGTTCGGCTTCTTCGATTTCTCTTTGTTTGATGCCTTCGCGTCCGTCGTAGGTGATGAATTTCGGCAACAACAGCGACGAAATAACAACTGAGGCGACGCATAAAATTCCGCCTGAAACGATTGCCGTTTTGACATCGAAGCGTTCGGCGACGATGCCCATTTTCGCGCCGCCGAGCATCGGTCCTGTCAGATAGCTTATCATTTCAAGACTGGCGAGTCGTCCGCGAATATAATTCGGAATCGTCTGATTCCAGATGGTCATCCGAAAAATTCCCGAAATCATATCAAAATATCCCGCCGCGCCGAGAAAGATCAGAGCAATCCAGATGCTTTCCGACATTCCGAAAAATATAATTCCGACTCCCCACAAAACGGCGGCGACCGCGACCATCAATCCGTGTTTGTGAATATTCTTTGTCCAGCCCGACGTAAAATTGGCGACGAGCATTCCGATTGCTAAAGCGGCGGGAAAAAAGCCGAGATATTTTTCGCCATACATCAAAGCGAGCGCGGGATAGAGTGCTTGCGGAAACGCAAAAAACATCGCGCAAATATCAATCAGATAAGTTCCGAGAAGCTCTTTCCGACTGAGTGCGTAACGGCAGCCTTCGATGATGCTTTTCAGACTCGGACGTTCGGCGTTTTCCGGCGAAGGCACTGCGCTGATCGCAAAGACCGCGAAAAGCGACGCAACAAACGTAAATAAATCAATCGCGTAGGCGGCACTCGCCGTAAATTGCGAAACGATGATTCCCGCAATCGAAGGACAGATAATCGCGCCGAAGCTGAATCTAAAACTGTTCAACGCCGCGACCGCCGACATCAGATCGTCGGGAATTATTTTCTGAATCATTGATTCAAAAGCCGGACGCTGAAGCGCGGCGAGTCCGGCGTGAAGTGCCGCCGCGACGAATAAAACCCAGATATGCGGATTCGGCAGAAACGAATTCAGGAGCAGAATCAAAGTAACGATTGTCTGCCCGATTTCCGTCAGACGAATCATTTTGCGCTTGTCGAACGCATCAGCCAACGCGCCGCCGATCAGCGCAAGCAAAAACATCGGAATAAATTCCGCGAAGTAAATTAACCCGACCATCGCGTTTGAATTCGTCAGGTGAAGCATTTGCCACGGCAGAATGATAAACGACATCATCGAACCGAAGAACGAAACGAGTTGACCGAAAAATAAAAGGCGGTAATCGCGTGAAACTCTGAGCGGCGTGATGTCTATTAACATAAAGAAGTCGAACCAAACACAAAAAATCAACTTTCTATCGGCTTTTTCGTTTAATTTTATTCTTTCGCTTTCAGCTTGTCATTTTTCGACGGTATTTTAATCAATCGTTTCGCTTCGTCAACCGCTTCCGCTAAATTCGTGATTTGCCCGTCAAGCTGTTTTTCGTACACCGCATCAAGAATTCTTTTAAAATCGGGCGAAGGTTTCAAGCCGAGTTCGAGCAGATGTCTGCCCATCAAAATTGATTGCGGAGCTTTGCGTTCGATGTTCAGTTCACGCACCTTTTCGATAAACCATTCCTGGGCTTCGGCTTTGAACCATTTTTCCTTCGGCAGCCATTCGGGATTGCGCCCTAAACTGTCGGCTTTTGCCACGCGGTAAAGCAAATCAGGCTCGACTTTTCCTGCAAGCCGCCGAAATGCGCCGTCGCCGGGTTTCGATTTGTAAAACATTCCGGGTGTCAGATGATAACGAACGAGCTGGACGATTTGACTGCGTACGTCGTAACCGTCGAGCGTGAAAATCCCGAGCGTGTCGAGAAACGAAAGCGTCGGCTCAACTCCGGCTTCGTCGTGCGCGTGCGAACGCCAGCGACCGTCGAAAAACCTGGTCGTCGAGGGTTTGCCGAAATCGTGACAAAGCGCGCCGAGCATCACCGTGACTTGCTTGGCAAATTCCAAATCGTCAATCAGTTTTCGCGCCTCATCAACGACCATAAGTGAATGTACATCTACCGGTCCCTCGGGATGCCATTCCGGCTCTTGCGGAACGCCGACCAGCGCGACGAGTTCGGGAAACAATTGAGTTGCAATTCCTAAATCGTAAAAATACTGCAAACCGATTGAAGGTTTTTCAGCTTTCAAAAGGAGTTTTTCGAGTTCGCCCCAGATTCTTTCTTTCGGCAAATCGGTCAAATCAATGGCGCGGCAAATCGCCTCAGTTTCGGCTTCGATTTCAAATTCAAAACGGGCGGCAAACTGCGCGGCACGAAGAACACGAAGCGAATCTTCGGCAAAAGTATCTTTTGAAACGACGCGCAGAATTTTGTTTTTGATGTCTTCGCGCCCGCCGAAACAATCAATAATTTCGCCCGTCAGCGCGTCCTGCATTATCGCATTGATCGTAAAATCGCGCCTCTTTGCCGCTTCTTCAAACGGCATATCCTGATCGCCTTCGACGACAAATCCTTTATGCCCGCGCCCGACTTTTCTTTCGCGGCGCGGCAGCGCAACGTCCAAATCCTGCCCGATTTTATAAACCGTAAAGGCTTCGCCGACCGCGTTGACTTCGCCGAAATTATTGAGGATTTCACGAAGTTTGACGGGTTCGATGCCGTAGATTTCCAAATCCCAATCTTTCGGCTCAATGCTCATCAAATCGTCGCGCACACAACCGCCGACGAGCATTGCGCGCCCGCCGTTGGAATCAATGATTTTGGCAAGCTCGATAATTTTGTTTGGAGGTTTAGTCATAATTTTCGATTTTCAAAAGTAATAGTTTAGATTACGGGCGCACAAAATAAAAAGGCGAGTTCAATTAATTGAAGCTCGCCTTTTTGCTTGAAATGATTTTCCTTTGGTAGTGAACAGAAAGTAATGCCGATTAAAATTCTCAATTGGTTCATTGAACAAAAAATAACGTCATCGCCGGGAGCGCACGCATCCTTGCGTGCTGAGCGCAGGGCGCGAATAAATTGCGCTGAATGTCGAGTCAAGATTGAGTAACGCTCTTACGCCGTTTTTCAAACGACGTTGCACGCAGGGGATGCGTGCGCTCCCGGCGATGAAAGTTTTTGTTTCGATAAAACAATTTTCAAAGCATTACTTTTAGTTCACTACCTTTCCTTTTAATCTTCTTAATCTTCGTCTTCCTCATTTGATTGCGTCGAAGGGTTTTCGCTCGTGTTAGTCGTTTCCGGCTGAACGGTTTCAGTCGGCAGGTTGATTTGCGAAGACGGTCTTTGAAATGACGAACTCGGAAGCGGCTGCAATGCCGCCTCCTGAGATTTACTGTTTTTCATAAAATTTTGTGAGCCGGAAGAAATAGCGCGGCTGCCGGTTAATTTAGCGGCATTGGAAATTTCATCGGCTGAAGCCGTGAGAACTCCGCCATCCAGTTCCGCCACGATTCTCGTATCGCTTCCGTAACCATAAACCGTTACCTGCACTTTGCCGTCAGCCGCAGTACGCACCATAACGGATTGAATTCGCGGATTATTCGGGAAATACCGAGTTTCGACTTTATTGCCGAAGGCATCCAGTAATGTTTCAACTTCCGATTTATCCGCCAGCGTTCTTTTAGGTAATTCGCCGCTTTGTTGGACACTCGAAACTTGTAAATTCTCTTTGTTGAAATCGGAATTGCTGATAACTACTTCCTTAGACAAGGATTTCCCACCGCTGTCGAAAAAAACCTCTTCCTGCTCATTACTTTCGACGCTCGTACAGGCTGAAGACAGTAATAATGAGATTAAGCAAAGACCAAGTACAATATTATTCCTGAATTTCATAATTTTTGGATGAATGGTTTGAGTCTGTAAGAAATAAGCAATTGCCGAAGAATAAACTCCGGCAATTGCTTATTATAAAGAAACAATTATTTTTCTTTAACGCCCAATACGTAGTTACTGACTGCGAGCATTCCGTTGGCGATACTGCTTGAATTATACTGCACGGCTGAATTACCGCCGCCGGAAATATCGTATTTCGGAGGCAGAAAACCATTATTAAGAGCAGCCGGATTGTATGGCGCGATGACAATATTTCCTTGCAAAAGTCCGGTACCGCCGCCCGTTCTTTTGACACCGCCCGTGCCGGTCACGATAATCAAGCCGTTAAAGTTAAAATTACCGTGAAGTGTCAGTTTTCCCGTGACGATCAAAATTCCGCCGCCCGGCGTTGACGGTGATAAAGTAAAATTACCATCCACAACCGTTAAGCCTCTTGCCGTAGCATTATCGCCTACATTGGTCACGGTTTCGCCTGCTTTGAAATAGTTATTACCGGCGGCAAGTTTGAGCTGTTCAATTTGGGCGTTCAAATTGGTCGTGCTTTGCAGCCAAAAGGGTAAATCCGCATCCACATTAGCTGATTCGCCCGTAATGTTACCCTTGAATCCACCTTTGGCGGCATCAGGGTCTATTTTTCCGAGAACCGTTTCTAAATTCGCGTCATTGGTCGTTCCGATCGGCGGAATAATTACTTCCGAGGCAATATCCTTGCCTGAATAAGTGACGTTTGCCGATTCGCCGGGTTCAAACACCATTTGGTCATTGTTATTAGCGGGATTAACCTTAGGACCGAGTAACAGAACGGTGGATGGAACGGTCATTCCATTGAACAGATTCTTCTGAATGGTCGCTTCGAGAACTTTTTTCGCCCCGCGCGGACCGTAACCGGTCGCGGTTAAAACCAGCCGGAAAGGTTCGGGTTGGGTCGTATCGCCGGTCACGGCTAATATTCCGACGGCGTTCGGTTTCATGATGAAATTATTTTTGCTGTTGACTGTTTCGATTGTTATGTTGTCTAAGGTTATGAAGATTCCCATTGCCTCATGTGCAGCCGAATCAAAGTCGAATTTGACGCTGCTGTAAGTGGTGGGCGTAACGGTTCCGGCTTTGATATACCCGAACATTTCTCTTGTATAAGTATATGGAGCGGTTAATTTATTAACAATTTTGAACCGCACGTCGTCGGGAATCACACCGCTGCCGGTAACTGTAAAAGTTCCGTAGTTGGCTTTCTTCAAACCGCTCGAAACATCAATCGTGATCGGGTTTTGCTTCGTATATGAAATCGTTAGACCGCCGAAGGTTAGCGACGATTTCCACCTGTTAGCCGAATTAGCCTCATTCTTGTCGTAAAAAAGCCCTTGTGTGCCGTAGGTAATGATCTGTCCGGTATTGTCGGGGTCAACGACAACGACATCGAAGGCATAACCGTTCCGTGGATTGTAACTGGAATCAATCCTTCCGGTCTGCGGATTGTAGCCTGAACTGAGAGTCACGCGATCAGCCCTTGCTGCTCCGCTCGGTGTATAGTTGTAATTCAACCAACGCGACATACGCGCATTGGTGCTCGAATCGCCGTTCAGGTTAGATAGTAGGGGCGTAACGGCTTTTCGGTAACTAATGTCCGTTACGACATTTCCGCGAAGGACGTTGATCGCTGACTGAATCCCGCTTTCCGCCGCATTGTAGGCTTGCTGATCGGCAGTTGCGTCGGAAATGTTCGCCGTGTTCATCGCCACCTCGACCAGAAGTCCGCCGATCGCCGCCAACAGGAGTGCAGATAACATCAATACCGTGATCAATGCCGCTCCTTTTTCATCTTTTTGCTTTTTTACTGTCTTCATTGTTTTTTCTCTACCTTTTTAGTATTGCTCCAACATAAACCTTGAATTACGTAGCGTCACATCCGATGTAAAAGTAATTGTTTGATTGGACGGCTGTCCTTGAACATCTTCCAAACGTACGGTTACTGTTATCCTCACGCGTCCTGTCGTGTTGACCGGAGCCGACGCAACGGTGGGAACCGTGCCGTCATAATCGAAATAAGCAAAACTCAGGTCGGAGATTCGATTAACGATTACCGAGGTGGGCGAAGCCGCGCGCGAATCGTATCGGACAATTGACTGGGTTGCCGTATCAAAAAAATAAGAGATGTCTTCGCCCTCGTTGTCAATAGAATCATTGTTATTCAAATTTGAGCGGCAGCGAATTTTCTTATCCCCGGAATCTGCAACTACGAGTCCGTTGCTTTTAACCTTTTTAGTCGGCAGATTTATCATCATTCCATACCCGCAATTACTGATTTCACGCGAAATCGAGTTCAAAGCCGCACGCGCCGAAGTCAGAGCATCAGCTTTTCGGCTTTCCCGTTTTCGCACGCCTAACGCTCTGGCGAAAAGGGTTGTTGCTAATCCCATCAAAACCAACGTAATCATCATTGCGATAAGCAATTCGAGTAGTGTAAATCCTTTATTTTTTGCGCCTTTTTTCATTTTGAGTCCCACTTTAATTTCCTCTTACACGGCGAAGCACGATGGTAGCCGGAACTGATGTCTGCCAACCCGGAGTCGGTCGGGCGAGTTTGACTATTACGCTGATTTCCTTTAGTTTTGTGTTCGGATCAATCAACACCGTGTCACTAAACGGATTGTCATCAACCACAACCTGAATGATAAATCTGTTGCCGTCGGGCAGAGTAACCGATTCCTCGGGTTTTACGCCACCGGTTAGTTTCCCGTCTGTCGCGGTCAGCGTCCATTCGGCACTTCGCATTTTTTCGACTTTTTCCTGCAAAATCGCTAATGCCTGCGCCCGCGAACTATTTCCGCCATTGTAATTAATGGCGTAAGTAAAGGCGACGAAAACACCTAAAATAGCAATTAAAAATATAACCATCGCACAGACCACTTCAATCAAAGAAAATCCCGCTTGATCAGATTTTCCTTCTGCGCCATCGAACTTGAAAGCCGCAGATGATTTGATTTTTAATTTCGGCTTTCTATTTTTCATAATGTCTGAGTTTCTTTTCATATTTTGAAAATGGAGATCATAAATTCTCTGCCGCATTACTATCTACAAACGCCATTACCTTTGGTCGTCATCGGCAATTTGCACACACATCCGGTTGTTGAAGGTTTCTGACCGCTTTGACAATAATTTGTCGGGGTCGGTGTTGGTGTTGTCGGTGTTGGTGTTGTCGGCGTTGGTGTTGTCGGGGTCGGCGTTGTCGGGGTCGGTGCTGTGGTCGGTGCTGTGGTTGGCAAAACAGTTGGCGAAACCGTCGGGTTTGGCGTTGCGTTCTCGTTGCTCACAACCAGCCATTCGTCTATATCATTTCCGGCGACGGTCGTAGTTGACGGAGCATTGAAAGTTGGCAATGCCTCACCGCCGTTGAGCATAGCAACCGTTCCGGTCGGCGAAAGCATAATGATGTTTGAATTTTTGACCGTCGCCGTAGTGAGCGTACAGATTCCTTCACAAAAAGTAAAAACCGGTGTGACCGCGGTTGCGGGAGTGGTTTCTTCACTACTGACTGTCGTATTTCCGGCATGGTTGAATCTGATAGTCGTCGGAAACACCAAATCAGTACCGAGAATTTTAACATTGCTCTGTGCCGTAATGGTAAAAGTCCGTTTTTCCGTTGACTCTAATATGCCGTTCTGGTCGTAGTCAAGATAAACTTCGTATGATGTCGCAGTCAAAATCTTTATCCGTGCCATTTGATCAAGATTTTTCGCCCGACGTTTAACAGCATCATACCGCGCACGTTCAAGATTACCCTTGAATTCGCGGGCGTAATTCTGTCGTGTAATATTTGCCTTTGCGCTCGTCATCCCTGTTACTGCCATCGCTATGATTACTGCGCCGACGACCAACACAATCAGAATTTCGAGTAAAGACTTTCCACTTTGACTATTAAATTTTGCTTTTTTCATCTACTTATCGGTTTATTGGAAACTATCGTTTCAGGGCTTGTGCATTCAATACACCATTTATGGTTTTACCACGAAAGTTTAACTTTGTCAAAGTTTTTTTATAATAGTTTAACATATTGAAAAAAGACAAGTTAGACCATTCACTTTGAAAGAAAATCGGTCAAAGTGAATGGTCTAACTTGTCTTTTTTAAGGTTGAAAATTCTATTTAGACAACCGCTCTTGTAAATATTTCTTTAATTCAGAAATGTTGATTCGTTCCTGTTCCCAAGTGTCGCGGTCGCGGACAGTCACGGCATTATCTTCGAGCGATTCGTGGTCAACCGTCACGCAGAAGGGCGTGCCGATTTCGTCTTGACGGGCATAGAGTTTGCCGATGCCGCCTGTGTCGTCGTAAACGGTTCGCATCGTCGGGAGCAAATCCTTTTTCAGTTGTTTGGCGAGCGTGACGATTTCGGGTTTGTTTTTCGCCAGCGGCAAAACGGCGACTTTGATTGGTGCGAGTTCGGATTTGAGTTTCAGAATCACGCGGACTTCGCCTTTTTCGTTCGTTTTTTCTGTGTAAGCATCCATCAAAACGGCTAAAAGCGTGCGGTTGACCCCTACGGCAGGCTCGATGACGTATGGATAAAATCGCTCATTGGTTTGCGGGTCGAAATACGATAAATCGTCGGTCGAATCGCTGTTCAGACGTTTGCCTTCGCGGTCTTCGGGTTTCTTGGAATGCGTTTTAAGGTCGAAATCGGTGCGGTTGGCAATGCCCATCAACTCGTCGAATTGTTTTTCGTCATCATCGCGCTCGGGGAAAAAGCGGTAGAGAATATCAACCGTTCGCTCGGCGTAATGCGCGAGTTCTTCCTTGGTTTGCTCGTAGAGTTTGAGGTTTTCGCTCGAAATTCCCAAGCTGTTAAACCACTCTTGAAAACCGTCAATAAATTCCTGATGAATACGCGGAGCGTCTTCGGGACGGCAAAAATATTCCATCTCCATCTGCTCGAATTCGCGTGTGCGGAAGATAAAATTTCCGGGCGTTACTTCGTTGCGAAACGCCTTGCCGATTTGCGCGATGCCGAACGGCAGTTTGCGGCGCGAAGTATCGAGAACGTGTTTGAAATTGATAAAAATTCCCTGCGCGGTCTCTGGTCGCAGATAAGCCAACGCCGATTCGTCTTCGTCCGACGAAATCGCGCCGACCGTTGTCCGAAACATCAAATTAAACTCACGCGGCTCGGTCAAATCGCAATCTTTGCCGCTTCCGGCATTATGCGCCGGATCTTTCGGGCAATTTACGTCCTGCAATTTATCGAGCCGAAAACGACCTTTGCAAGCGCGGCAATCAACGAGCGGATCGCTGAACGTCGCTTCGTGTCCGCTGTATTTCCAGACCAGACGATTTTGGATGATCGAAGAATCCAAGCCTTCGATGTCGTCGCGTTCGTGAACGAGCCAACGCCACCAACTCTGCTTGATATTGTTCGCCAATTCGACTCCGAGCGAGCCGTAATCCCAACTGCTTCCTAATCCGCCGTAAATGTCCGACGCGGGAAAAACAAAGCCGCGACGTTTTGCAAGACTGACAATCGTTTCAATATTCGGTGCTGTCATAATTCGATTTTGGATTTTAGATTTTGGATTTTGGATTGGCTTCAAATGAGACATCCGTCCAAAACATTAAAGTGTAGATTTTACAACGGACAAAGAACAAAGGACAAAGGACAAAACAAAAAAGGAGAGGAGGAAAACCAAATCTCCTCTTCTCCTTTTCTCCCTTTCTCCTCGTCTGCTTTATTGCGGCACAGGCAGTTGTGCGCCGGGCGGAACGAACCAGATTTCATAGGTCGTTTTCAAACGATTTCCACCCTTGACGATTGATATTCGCCGCGGGTCAACGCCGCGTGTCTTGACGAGATAATCCAGCGTGCGTTTGCTGAGTTTATCGTAAGTGTTGCGCGACATACTGATTTTGTCCGTGCCTTGATAAAGAATGATGTAAAGCTGTGCATCGGGACTGCCCTGCAATTGCAGAACGCAGTTGTCGAAACGCGCTTTGTCGTCATCAAACGCTCTTGATTCAAATTCATCGCATCTGAAGGCTTTGATTTCAGGTTTCTTTTCAACATCGGTCGGAACCGAATTTTTCTGGAAACAAGTTTTTCCGTAAACGTCATCCGTAACATCGAGTTCGGCAGTAATGCGTTGTCCGCCCATTCCGGTCGTGTCAACCGTAATTGCCGATGTGCCGAGTCCGCTCGTCACGCGAATCGTGTCGGGCGAAACCGTCCAACGATAATTAAGCGGTGTCGTCGAACCTGTCACGTTATTAAAAGCCGCGAAGGTGATCAAATCGCCTTCCAGAACCTTTTCCGGTGCGCTGACCGAAACGTCATATGGGCAAGGTCTTTTGACGCTTTCTTCGATATATCTCAAACAAATGCAATTTTTGCGGTCTTTGGTAATCTCGACTTCCTTCGTATAAACTTTACCGTTCGGAAATTCGATTTCGAGCTTGTGAATGCCCGGTTCAAGATAAAATTCCGCCGCGTCGCCGATTCCGCTCATTCCTTTATAAACTCCGTCAATCTTGACGGGATACGAAACGGGCGAGGTTTTGACGGTTAAAGTTCCCGTATTTTTCGGTCGTTTGGTCTTTTCGTCGCCGTAACCGAAAACGGAAGTCATTCCTAAAGTGAGCATCAGCCCGATAACAAATAAAAAATTGTAACTGATTTTTCGCATTTCTTTTATCCTCTTCTAATGTTCTGAGTCCCATCAAGCCGGAACTCAAAACCAATCTTTACTCCTCAGTCTTGTCCGTGTCTTTCTTGCCGAACTTACGGCGCGCCGCCAGACCGATTCCCGCGAGTCCTGTTCCGAATAACAATATCGTCATCGGTTCCGGCACCGGTTCGGGCGGCGGAGTCGGAGTCGGTGTCATCGTCGGCGTTGGCGTTGGCGTAACCGTCGGTGTCGGTGTCGGCGTTGTTGTCGGCGTGGTTGTCGGCGTAGTCGTCGGCGTAGTCGTCGGCGTTGTTGTCGGCGTTGGTGTCGGCGTTTTGTCCTTATCGCGGGTTACGAGAAAAATAATCGGAATCGCCGCCAAGCCCAACAAAGCCCACTTCGGGAAACTTCGTGTTTTAACAACATCATCAACACAATCGCAAACTTCGTCTTCGACCACATCGGTTTTTATTTCCGTAATTACGCGGTCATCTTGTTGCGGTGTTTTTGTGTCGTCATCGCCGTCGCCGTCATTATCGCCAAACACGATTAGATCGTTCGCCAACCGCAATTGAGCAAACGCACCTGTTTTAGCGTTGCCGGGTTTGATGTTCACAACCTGCACAACCTGATTAAATTTCACGGGCGCGGCATTTGCTGAAAATGTGGCTGTTAAAACAGTCATCAAACTGAATGCCGCAAGAAAAAATCTGAATTTAAAATTTTTCATCGTTTTTACCTAGCCGAATTTTAATTCGTGTGAGAAAACACAACTTCAGCAAGTCTTTAAAGTTTTTTATAACTTGCTCGATTTATATGAATTTTTAGAAGCCTTGTGGCACAAACTATACCAAAAAATAAAATAAAATGCACTATTTCGCGGTGCAAATTCTCTTAATTTTTCCTCTAAAATTTCCTTTATTGCTAGCTGTCATCTGTGGAAAGGCATAATCAAAGAACATTTCCAAAAATTATTTAATTTTTTTGTGTTTTTTTCGGATTTTTTTTTAGTAAAGAAAAAAAGGGCAAAAGTAAAAAGCGGAAATCTCCGAATTTTACTTTTGCCCTTTTACTTTTACTTTTTGCTTTTAGTTCGCCTGTGCTTTTTCTTCTTGGAGAACGGCTTTACGCGAAAGTTTTATCTTGTTGCCTTCTCTGCCGATACATTTGACCAGAACCTGCTGACCTTCTTTGAGTTCGTCGCGGACATCGCGGATTCTTCGATCCGAAATTTCCGAGATGTGGAGAAGTCCTTCGAGTCCCGGGAAAATTTCGACGAATGCGCCGAAGTCAACAATTCTCATTACCGTTCCGAGATAGGTTTCACCGATTTCGGCTTCGGCGGTGAGTGCTTTAATGCGGTCAATCGCGGCTTGCGCCGCTTCGCCGTCGTGTGTCGCAATATTAATCGTTCCGTCGTCGGAAATATCAATTTTCGCGCCGGTTTCTTCGGTAATCGAACGAATCACCGCTCCGCCTTTACCGATCACGTCGCGGATTTTTTCGGGATTGATCTGAATCGTGATAATGCGCGGTGCATACGGTGAAATGTCTTCACGCGGTTCGGCAATCGCTTCCTTCATAATATTCAGGATATGCAGACGACCTTTGCGGGCTTGTTCGAGAGCTTCCTGCAAAATCATCGCGTTAATGCCGCCGATTTTAATATCCATCTGCAAAGCCGTAATGCCTTCTTCGGTTCCTGTCACTTTGAAATCCATATCGCCATAATGGTCTTCCGCGCCCGCGATGTCCGACAAAATCGCATAACGATTGCCTTCCATCACCAAACCCATCGCCACGCCCGCGACCGGACGTTTGATCGGCACGCCCGCGTCCATCAACGACAGACAACCGCCGCAAACCGATGCCATTGAACTCGAACCGTTCGATTCGGTAATGTCCGAAACGATGCGAATCGTGTAGGGAAATTCTGCTTCAGTCGGCAAAATTGCTTCGAGAGCGCGCCGCGCCAGATTTCCGTGTCCGATTTCACGCCGTGAAGACGTGCCGACTCTGCCGGTTTCGCCGACCGAATACGGCGGGAAATTGTAATGGAGCAAAAAGCGTCGTTTGGTTTCGCCTTTTTCCAGATCGTCCATAAACTGCTCGTCATCCTTTGTTCCCAAAGTTGACGTGACAATTGCCTGCGTTTCGCCGCGTGTGAAAAGTGACGAACCGTGAACTCGCGGAAGCCAGCCGACTTCGCACGTAATCGGGCGAATTTCGCTGAATTTGCGTCCGTCGGGACGGCGGCGATTGCCCAAAATGTCTTCGCGGAAGATTTTTTCCTTCAGATGCGAAAACACTTTTCCAGCCATTGAGCGTATTGCCGGTTGATCTTCGGGATAACTTTCGACGACTTCTTTTTTCAAAGCATCGAGTCCGGCATAAGTTGAAATTTTGTCTCTGCCCGTCGAATCGAGTGCGGTGCGTAATTTGTCGGTGTAATTTTTTTCGATTTCCGCGAGCAGCGTTTCGTCCAAAGACGGTGTCGAAACTTCGCGTTTGGTGATTTCGAGAGCCTTGAAAAGCTCTTTCTGCCAGAGACAAAGGCGTTTAATTTCCTTGTGCGCGAGCATCAAGGCTTCGACCATAATTTTTTCCGAAACTTCTTTCGCTTCGGATTCGACCATCACGATGGCTTCTTCCGTTCCCGCGACAATCAAATTCAATTGCGAATCGCGGCGTTCGTCGTAGGTCGGATTGATGATATATTTTTCGTCAACCAATCCGATGCGAACTCCGGCAATCGGAGTTTCAAACGGAATATCCGAAAGATACATCGCGCACGACGCGCCCGTGATTGCAAAAACGTCCGGGTCGTTTTCGGTATCGGCGGAAATAACCGTGCAGATAATTTGTGTTTCAAAACGATAGCCGTCGGGGAAAAGCGGACGCACGGGTCGGTCAATTAAACGGCAAGTGAGCGTTTCTTTTTCACTCGGGCGACCTTCGCGGCGAAAATAGTTTCCCGGAATTCGTCCGGCAGAATAAGTTGATTCACGATATTCGACCGTCAGCGGAAAGAAATCCAGCCCTTCCTTGGCGGTATGTGCGCTGACCGCCGTCACTAAAATCATCGTGTCGCCGTATTGGACAACTACCGATCCATCGGCTTGTTTGGCGACTTTCCCTGTTTCAACCGTTAATTCTCCGTTGCCGAGCTTGATTGATTCTTTTAAGTATTTCTTATTTGTCATTATGTGATTTCCTCTTAAACAAAAAGCGGCAGAAAAGCTCGCCGTGATGCTTTTTCCGCCGCTTTTGAATTATTCAACGACTGTTCTCTTTTGCTAAAAGCATTCGCGCTGTCACGTTCAGCAAACTTTTGGCAAATTCTTCGAGAGAACTTGTTCTTACGATGACTCGAAGAAGTCAATTTGTGAGTGGAGAGTAAAAAGTGGAGAGTGAAGAATTAATTTCATCTTTTTACTCTCTACTCTCTACTCACCACTCTCTACTTATCTGCGTAATTTCAATTTCTCAATAATTATGTGATATTCGTTAATATCTCTACGCTTGAGATAATCGAGCAATTTACGTCTGCGCGAGACTAATTTTAATAATCCGCGTCGAGAATTGTTATCTTTCTTGTGAATTCTGAAATGCTGTGTCAGTTCATTGATGCGTTGTGTCAAAAGTGCGATTTGCACCTGTGACGAACCCGTGTCCGATGTGTGTGTTTTATAATCGGTAACGATTTGCTCTTTTAATTCCGTAGCTGTTGCCATAAACTTTAATTACTAAAAATAGCCTCTCCTGTTGCTCGCAGTAACTCCGTTCATTAAAACGGTAACCACGAAAATTTTATTTTCTTAACTGTTAATTTTATAGGTTAATAGTCTTTATCAAATTAACACAATTAACCCGAAACAAGCAATGCGTTTGACTATTGGATATTGTCCTAATTCGTGTGGCTGAAAAAATCAGTATAGTGAGCGGTAGCGAACACGATCGTTAATTGAGCGAGTTTTGATTAAGAAACGCGACTCGCTACCGCTCGCTCTACTGATGACAACTGTCATTTTTCTCCGACAACACAATTACGACGCTACTGACTATTGCTTGAATTCTTCCATAAACTTTGTCGAAAAATCTCCCTTTTGAAATTTTTCGTCGTTCATAATCTTTAAATGAAGCGGAATCGTCGTTTTAATGCCTTCGACAACCATTGCTTCGAGCGCACGGCGCATTCGCGCAATCGCCGATTCGCGTGTGCGGGCGTGAACGATGAGCTTTGCAATCATCGAATCATAATACGGCGGCACGACATAACCCGGATAAACGGCGGTATCAACGCGCACGCCCGGACCGCCCGGCAGATTCAAAGCCGTAATTTTCCCCGGACTCGGCGTAAATTTTACAGGGTCTTCGGCATTGATGCGGCACTCGATTGAATGTCCGAAAATCTGCACTTCGTCCTGCGTAAAGCCGAGTTCTTCGCCCATCGCAATCCGAATCTGGTTACGGACAATATCAACGAGCGTGACCATTTCCGTCACGGGATGCTCGACCTGCACGCGGGTGTTCATTTCCATAAAATAGAAAGAACCGTCTTCGTCGAGCAAAAATTCAAAAGTTCCCGCACTCGAATAACCGATTTCCTGACACGCTTTGACCGCGACCGCGCCCATTTTTTCGCGCTGTTCTTTTGTAATAACGGGCGAAGGTGCTTCTTCCAATAATTTTTGATGCCGCCGCTGAATCGAACATTCGCGTTCACCGAGATGAATCACGTTGCCGTGTTCGTCAGCCAAAACCTGAATTTCGATATGGCGCGGTCGTTCGATATATCTTTCGATGTAAACCGAACCGTTCTTGAATGCCGCGAGAGCTTCGGTTTGCGCGAGTTCGAGATTTGTCGCCAAATCTTCTTCCTGACGGACAATTCGCATTCCGCGTCCGCCGCCTCCAGCCGCTGCCTTGATAATTACGGGAAAACCGATTTCTTTGGCAATTTTTATCGCTTCGTCGGCATCTTCAATCGGGTCGGGCGAACCGGGCAGAATCGGCACACCGGCGGCTAACATCGTCCGCCGCGCTTCGACCTTATCGCCCATCATTCCGATCACTTCCGGGCGCGGTCCGATAAATTTTATGTTGCAGTCTTCGCAAATCTTCGCGAAAGTTTCCGATTCCGCCAAAAATCCGTAACCCGGATGAATCGCGTCAACATTCGTGATTTCCGCCGCGCTGATGATTGCCGGAATGTTCAAATAACTTTGCGCCGACGGCGGTGCGCCAATGCAGACGGCTTCATCGGCAAAGCGCACATGAAGTGCGTCGCGGTCGGCTTCCGAGTGAACGGCGACCGTTTTGATGCCCATTTCCTTGCACGTCCAGATTATCCGGCAGGCAATCTCGCCGCGATTGGCGATTAAAATTTTGCGAATTTCGCGTTTTTTCATTACAAGATTTTAGCCACAGAGGACACAGAGTTCACTGAGGTTAAAAGCAAACTCTCCGTGTTCTCTATGTCCTTTGTGGCTAATAGTTACTTTCTAATTCCGAAAAGCGGCTGTCCGTATTCGACGGGCTGACCGTTTTCGACGTAAATTTTAACGACTTCGCCCGAAGTTTCCGCCTGAATTTCGTTCATCAGCTTCATCGCTTCGACAATGCAAACAACCATGCTGTCGGAAACCTTATCGCCTTCCTGAACATACGGGTCTTTGTCGGGCGACGGCGAACTATAAAAAGTTCCGACAATCGGCGAAGTTATTTTGAATAAATCCGCGTCCGTATCGGTTGGAACTTCGGCTGAAACCGTTTCTGCGGTCGTTGCCGTTTGCGCCGCAGTTGTTTGCGGAGTGGCGGCAGTTGCCGAAGAAGCGACCGGTTGAACAGCCTGAACATATTGCGCCGGCGCGGTTTTGCTCAAACGAATACGAATGTTTTCGTTTTCAAACTCGAAATCGGTAAATCCGTGTTCGTTAACCAATTCGGCAAGTTCACGGAGTTCCTGCATATTCAGCGAAGCCTCGGTGGTCGGGCTCGGCTTTTTTGAAGTGCCGGAACTTTTGCGTTTGCTTGTTTCCTCTTTAGCTTTGGCTGAAGCCGTTTGTTCACTCATCAGAGTTTACTCCTTATTTTTCGCCGCTAATTCTTTCGGGTTATCAACCAATTCGATAACCGCCATTTCAGCGTTATCGCCCTTGCGGCGACCGAGTTTAATAATACGAGTATAACCGCCGTTACGATCTTTGTAACGCGTGCCGAGTTCGCTAAACAGTCTTTGAACAGCTTTTACGCCCGCTGTTCTTTCAATTGCTTCCTTCGGTTCGCCTTTTTTACCGCGAAAACGGCTTTGCTCAACCTTATATGTCGAGTTTCCGGCGTGGAAAAATCGTGCCGCCTGACGGCGCAGATGAACGCCTTGCGCGGTCGCTTCGTCGCCCGTCAAAACCTGTGCTTTACGCGCCAATGTGATAATTTTTTCGACAAACGGACGCAATTCCTTGGCTTTCGGCACGGTCGTGACAATATGTCCCGATTCCGAATTAATTAATGAAGTCGCCAAATTTCTGAGCAAAGAAATGCGATGCTCGGTCGTTCTTCCCAATTTACGATGTGCTTTTAAATGTCTCATAACAGTTGTGAGTGGAGAGTGGAGAGTGGAGAAAAAAAGTATTTGAACTCTTTACTCTCCACTCTCCACTCTCCACTAATTTTAGTCTAAATCTCGTCCGCCCGATCCCGGAATCGGATTGCCTTGCTCGTCAAAATCCATTCCGAAATCCAAGCCCATACCGTGAAGCAGGTCTTTGATTTCCGTCAAGGATTTTTTACCGAAATTTTTCGTGTTGAGCATATCGCGCTCGCTGCGCTTGATTAAATCACGAATCGAACGAATGTCCGCATTTTTCAAACAGTTGTATGAACGAACCGAAAGTTCGAGTTCGTCAACCGAACGATCGAGTAAATCGTTGCGAAGAAGCGGCGGACGCGCGATGTCTTCGTATTTGAATTCGTCTTCTTCTTCCTCGAAATTAACGAAGATCGACATATGGTCTTTGACGAGTTTTGCCGCCAAACCGATTGAATCATCGGGTTTGACCGAACCGTCCGTCCAGACTTCGATGGTCAATTTGTCGTATTCGGTGTTTGAACCCATCCGGGTTTTTTCGACGTTGTAATTAACTTTTTTAATCGGCGTGTGAACCGAATCAATCGGAATGTAACCGAGCGAAAGGTCTTCGTCGTTATTAAATTCGGCTGAAACATAGCCGCGTCCTGATTTAAGGCGCATTTCAATGTTAATATCGCCGCCCGCGCCGATTGTGGCAATGTGAACATCCGTATCGAGAATTTCGACATCGCCATCCGCTTCAAGGTCTGCGCTCGTGACTTCGCCCGCGCCGCTTTTGCTGATTGTCAAAGTTTTCGCAGTCGTGCCGTGCAGTTTGAACGGAATTTGTTTGAGGTTCAAAATTACGTCGGTGGCATCTTCGACCACTCCTTTGATGGACGAAAATTCGTGTTCAACGCCTTCAATCTTGATTGCCGTAATCGCCGCTCCTTCGATTGATGAAAGAAGCGCACGGCGCAGGGAGTTTCCGATTGTTGTTCCAAAACCTCTCTCAAAAGGTTGTGCGTAAAACTTACCGTAACGGTCGGTCAGAGTTTCTTTTTCTACTTCCAACCGGCTCGGCATCTGAAAATCTGTCCATTGATTATTTTGTGTCATATTCTTTTCTTTTAAAAAAGTTCCAAGTTCCAAGTTCCAAGTTCCGAGTTAAGCCATCGGGCTTGAAACCTGAAACACGGAACTTGGAACTTCAAAATTACTTGCTGTAAAGTTCGACAATAAGTTGTTCGTTGATAGCTGCGTCAATATCTTCACGCTTCGGAAGTGCCGCAATCGAAACGCTCAAATCTTCGCCGCCGATATTAATCCAGTTCGGACGACCGCGACCGCCGGCAGTTTGCCACGCGCCTTCAACATGAACATTTTTAACGCTCTTGTCTTTGACCGTAATGACATCGCCGACCTTCACTTGAAACGACGGAATATCTACTTTTTTACCGTTGACGAAAATGTGTCCGTGATTGACAAGCTGACGTGACTGACGGCGCGATGTCGAAAAGCCTGCGCGATAGACGACATTGTCGAGTCTGCGCTCAAGCAAAAAGAGCAGGTTTTCACCCGTCACGCCTTTTTGCCGCAAAGCTTTTTCAAAATAATTGCGGAATTGCTTTTCAAGCACGAAGTATATGCGCTTGACTTTCTGTTTTTCCCGAAGCTGTTGACCGTAACCGGCGAGCATTTTGCGCCGCGCCGCGCCGTGTTGTCCCGGCGGATTTGTTCCGCGTTTTTCAATCGCACACGACGGCTTGAAACAACGGTCGCCTTTTAAAAATAATTTTCCACCTTCGCGGCGGCACAAACGGCACACCGCATCTCTATATCTAGCCATAATTTATTTGTTGTTTGCTTTCGCCATTTTAGGCGAAAAAGTTTACGGGAAATTGTTTTGTAAAACTTCCCTTCTTCCTTTCGATAATTAAAATCTCAAATATCAGATTAATAATCCGAAATCCGTATTCCCAAATCCGAAATCAAACGCGTCGGCGTTTCGGCGGTCGGCAACCGTTATGCGGAATCGGCGTGGTATCACGAATTGATGTGACGCGAATGCCCGATTGATTAATTGCACGAATTGCCGATTCGCGTCCGCCGCCCGGACCTTTCACACGAACTTCCGCTTCACGCATTCCGGCTTCAATCGCTTTACGGGCGACTTCCGAAGCGGCTTGCTGCGCCGCAAACGGCGTTCCTTTGCGCGAACCTCTGAAGCCACGCGCACCCGACGAAGATTGGGCAATCAAATTGCCGTTCGTATCGGTAATCGAAACTAGCGTGTTGTTAAACGAAGCCGCGATGTGAACGATTCCGTACGGAATATTCTTGCGCTCTTTCTTTTTGTAAGTTTTCTTACCTTTTGCTGCTGCTTTTGCCATATTTCTTTTAGTTCCAAGTTCCAAGTTCCAAGTTCCAAGTCAAAACCAAATTTTTAACTTGGAACTTGAAACTTAGAACCAATAACTTACTTCTTACCCGGTGCTTTCTTCTTCGCCACGGCGGCTTTGCGCGGACCTTTACGGGTTCGGGCATTAGTGCTGGTGCGTTGTCCGCGAACGGGCAAACCTCGACGATGACGAAGACCGCGGTAACAACCGATGTCCATCAAGCGCTTGATGTCCATCTGAACACGTTTTCGCAAATCGCCTTCGACATCGCCTTGCGTGTCAATCAGCGTACGAATCCGCGTCAGTTCATCTTCGCTCAAATCCTTGATTTTTGAATCAATATTGATTTGCGCTTCCTCTAAAATTGCCGTCGAGCGCGACTTACCGATGCCGTAAATATACGTCAAACCGATTTGCGCCCTCTTATTTGGTGGTAAATCAACTCCTGCTACGCGAGCCATAATTTCTCCAAGAAAAAATAAAATTTAACCCTGACGTTGTTTATGTTTCGGATTATCACAAATTACCCGAACAACGCCTTTCCGATGAATAATTTTGCATTTATCGCAAATTTTCTTTACTGATGGACGAACTTTCATAATTTTGTCCTTCTCTCTAAATACCGCGATCACACGGCTTACTATTTTGAAATCTGAAATCTCAAATTTGAGATTTATTTGTAACGATATGTAATACGTCCGCGATTTAAATCGTATGGTGAAAGTTCCACAAGAACTCGATCACCCGGCAAAATCCGTATAAAGTTTTTCCGCATTTTGCCTGAGATAACAGCCAGAACCTGATGTTTATTTTCTTCTATCTCGACTTTGAACATCGCGTTCGGCAGAGTTTCAAGCACGGTTGCCGTAACCTCTATCGCTTCTTCTTTCGACATATCTAACAGAATCTCACAGAGTCAACCCTGTCGTAGTTGACAAACTGCTTATGTTACCTTTTTAAAGGTGATTTATCAAGTTATGCCGCGACGGTTTCTTTCTTGTCGTTTTTCAGCGCGGCTTTTTGCGCTTTGGTCAACGTCAAAATCTCAGGACCGTCCGCCGTAATTGCAATCGAATGTTCGGCGTGTGCGCTCGGCTTGCCGTCTTTTGTCACGACTGTCCATTTATCTGCCAAAGTTCTTGTTTCGTGCGTTCCGAGATTAAGCATCGGTTCGATTGCAAAACAATATCCGGCGCGGATTTTTTCGCGTGTTCCCGCTCTGCCGTAATTGGCAATCTGCGGAGCTTCGTGCATTGCGCGTCCGATTCCGTGTCCGGTGTAATCGCGGACAATTCCGTAACCGTATTTTTCGGCGTGCTGCTGAATCGCGTGTCCGATGTCGCCGACGCGCTTGCCCGGATGACATTGCTCAATTGCCAATACCAAAGTTTCTTCCGTAACACGAATCAATTGTTTTAATTCGTCCGATATTTCACCGACCGGCGCGGTAAAAGCCGTGTCGCCGACAAAACCGTTATAAGTTGCCGCCATATCGAGCGAAATAATATCGCCGTTTTTGAGCGGAATATCGTTTGAAAATCCGTGAACAATCTGGTCGTTGACCGACGCGCAGATTGAATACGGAAAACCGTGATAACCGATAAATGTCGGTATCGCACCAAAACCGCGAATCATCTTTTCGGCGGCGGCATCAAGTTCTAAGGAAGTAATCCCGATTTCGACCATTCCGCGCAAAGATTCACGAACTTCGGCAATCAACTCGCCGACTTCGCGCATACGGTCTAAATCTTTTTGTGATTTGGCGATAATCATTCTTTTCCCCAATAAAACTTGGCTGACCTTACTAAAAAAACTGCCGATTCTTGAATTATTCGACATAGATGCCAGATGACGGATTCAAGATGTCAACTACTTTTTCTAAAATCTGACATCTTGACTTAACTTTTCCAACTCGCTGTAAATTTCTTCCAAACTGCCCTCGCCGCTGATTTTTTTCAAACGTCCCGATTTTTCGTAATAATCGAGTAAAGGCTTGGTTAATTCATCATAAGTCGCGAGCCGTGTCGAAACGCTTTGTTCGTTGTCGTCGGCGCGATGCGTCAATACTGTGTCGGGATGAAAATCGCAAACATTATCGTTTTTGGGCGGCTTTGAATAAACATTGTAAATTTCGCCGCAAATCGGACACGAGCGACGACCTGTCAGCCGTTTCATCAATTCCTCGCGGTCAATATCAACTTCAATCGCCTGAATTTCCTTGCCCTGTTCTTTTGCCAATTCTTCAAGTTGTTCGGCTTGGACGGCAGTTCGCGGATAACCGTCAAGAATGTAAATTCCCTGACAATCTTCGCGTGACGTACGGTCTTTGACGATTTGATACGTCAACTCGTCGGAAATCAACCTGCCCGAAGCCATAATTTCCTGAACTTCGCGCGCCAAGGGCGTATCGGCTTTTTTCATCTCGCGGAACATATCGCCCGTCGAGATTTGCGGAATTCCGCGCCGTTCATCTAAAAGCCGCGCCTGTGTTCCTTTGCCCGCGCCCGGCGCACCGATAAGAACAATAATCTTGCTCATAATTGATTTAGAAGAGGAGAAAGGGAGAAGAGGAGAAGAGGAGATTTTTATTGTTTGACGACAATCTCCTCTTCTCCCTTTCTCCTCTTCTCCTCATCTTTCTTAATTTCGTCTTCCGCGTAATCGCGAGCCTGCGCCCAAAAAGCCTTCGTAGTTTCGCATCACGAGTTGCGCTTCGATTTGTGCAACCGTGTCCATCGCTACCCCAACCAAAATCAGAAGTGATGTGCCGCCGAAGAAGAATTGATAACCCAAGCCCGTCGGAATCCAACTAAGTCCGGGCGTTGACGTGAAAAAGTTGTCGAGCGGAGTTCCGATAAACGGCAGACGCGCAACTTTGAAACCACTCAAAAGCACCTGCGGAGCAAATGCAATGAACGCGAGATAGAGCGCACCAACCGTTGTCAAACGCGTCAAGATGGTGTTCAAATATTCCGCCGTCGGCGCACCGGGTCGAATTCCCGGAACAAATCCGCCGTGCTTTCTCAGATTGTCCGCCACTTCATCCGTGTTGAAAACAATCGTGATATAGAAAAATGTGAACAAGACAATCAGCGAAATAAAAACGAGTTCATAATACGGGTCGCCGCCGTGAAATTGTTGGAAAAAATTATAAACTTGTGTCCATGTCGAATTCGGATCGTAGCCTTCAGTTCCCTGTTGAGCCGGCGGAAACGCCGAAAAAAGCGTTTGCGGCATTGCCAGAACCGACGATGCGAAAATTACGGGAATCACGCCGCCCATATTAATTTTTAAGGGCAAACTTGTTTCCTGTCCGCGAAATGTCTGATTTCCGACACGGCGGCTCGCATAAGAAATTGCGATGTTTCGACGCGCCGATTCGACATAAACAATCAATGCAATCAACGCCACAAGGACGACTCCCAAAAAGATTACGCCGAGTGTTTGCACCGCATCACCCGAACTGACTCTTTCCTTGATCTGCATAATACCGGCAGGCAAGCCGATCACGATACCCGCAAAAATCAAGAGCGAAATGCCGTTGCCGACTCCGCGTTCGGTGATTTGTTCACCGAGCCACATCACGAAAACAGTGCCGGTCGTCAGCGTCACGACAACCATAATGGTCGCCCACCAGCCTTCAAATCCCGAAGCATTGCTGATAATTCCGTTGCGACTCAACCAGGTCGCGACAAAAAACGTCTGAACCGTACATAAAACAACTGTCAGATAGCGCGTCCACTGGTTTATTTTTTGCCGTCCGACTTCGCCTTCTTCCTGAATTTTCTTGAGCGGCGGATAAAGAACCGTCATTAACTGCAAGATAATCGAAGCCGTAATATAAGGCGTAACGCCGAGCGCGAAAACCGAAATTGTCCGAAAGTTTCCGCCGGAAAACAAATCGAGAACGCCGAGAAGCGTTCCGCTAACCTGACTCCAAACCTGTTCAAGTTGGGCTTTATTGATGCCCGGTGCGGTAACGTGCGCGCCCAAACGATAAATCGCCAAAAGTCCGAGCGTGAAGAGAATTCTCTTCCGAAGCTCGGGAATTTTGAACATATTTTGAACGGCGGCAAAAAACTTTTCCATAACTCTCCTAAATCGCTAAAATCTTATTCGCCTTCTGCTGCTTTAACTTTGACAATGACCGTCGCCGTGCCGCCTGCTTTTTCGATTTTATCTTTGGCGGTTTTGGTAAAGCGGTGCGCGGAAATATTCAAAGCCTTCGAGATTTCGCCGGTTCCCAAGATCACGACATCATGTTTCGCTTTCTTGATTAAACTGCGTTCGTGCAAAATTTCGGGCGTAACTTCATCGCCGGCGTTAAAACTTTCTTCAATTTTCGCAAGACTGATTTCAAGCCAGGCTTTTTTGAAAATATTTGTAAAACCGCGCTTCGGCAAACGGCGTTGGAGCGGCATCTGTCCGCCTTCAAATCCGATCTTGCTCGAATAACCCGAACGCGATTTTTGTCCTTTATGTCCGCGTCCGGCAGTTTTTCCCAAACCCGAACCTGGTCCGCGTCCGACTCTTTTTTTCTTGTGTGTCGAACCTTTCGCCGGTTTCAAATTATTTAATGATAATGCCATTTTCTTTTCCTCTTAAACGGTAAATCGTGAATAATAAATCGTAAATAGACTATAAAATTTCCGCTCGGAAAAATCTATTCACGACTACCGATTCACGATTTACGAATCTTATTCGACAATTCTCAAAATATGCGGAATTTTCGCCACGATGCCGCGCATTGAAGCGTTATCAGGGCGCGTAACCGTTTGATTCATTTTGGTAATGCCCAAACTTCTGACGATTTCCTTCTGCTTTTTGGAATAACCAATCGTGCTTTTATAATACTGAATTTTGATTGTTCCGTCGCTTGATGTTTCTGTTTTCTTTGCCATAACCTTTTAGATTTGGGATTTGGGATTTGAGATTTGGGATTTTAATTTCAATCCGCAATCCGCATTCACAAATCCGAAATTATAATAGTTCGTCCACTTGTTTGCCGCGAAGTCTGGCGACTTCAAACGGGTCTTTCATTCTCAAAAGACCGTCGAAAGTTGCGCGAATGACGTTGTGCGGGTTGTTTGAACCTAAGATTTTCGTGCGGACATTGTGAACGCCTAAGCTCTGCAAAACTGCGCGCACCGCGCCGCCCGCAATAACTCCCGTTCCTTCCTTTGCCGGTTTCAGCAAAACACGACCTGCGCCGTATTTGCCGATAATTTCGTGCGGCAGAGTTCCTTCGATAAGCGTCACTTTGATCAAATTTTTCTTCGCCGCTTCGACTGCTTTTTTAATTGCGTTCGGAACTTCTTTCGCTTTTCCCGTGCCGAACCCGACATGCCCTGATTCGTCACCGACAACGACTAATGCCGCAAACGAAAGGTTTTTACCGCCTTTCACGACTTTCGTTACACGGTTGATCGAAATAAGTTGGTCTTTCAAATTCAAACTTGATGCAGAAATGCTTTGTTTATTAGTTTTCATTGCTTTCTTCTTTTACTTCTTCGTTTGCCGTTTCGCTTTTATTTAATCCTGCTTCGCGGGTCGCGTCCAAAAGAGCTTTGACGCGTCCGTGGTAAAGATAACCGCCACGGTCAAATACGACATTTGAAACTCCCGCCGCGAGGGCGCGTTCGGCGATTGATTTGCCGACTTTTTGCGCCGCTTCGATATTTCCGCCCGTTTTACCTTTAATCTCTTTTTCGGTCGTCGAAGCCGCCGCCAAAGTTTTGCCGTTCACGTCGTCAATAACTTGCGCGTAAATATGATTCAGACTGCGAAACACTGCCAGACGCGGACGCTCTGCCGTTCCGCTGACTTTTTTGCGGATGCGCGTATGAACTCCGCGACGAATATCTGCTCTGTTTTTCTGTGCCATAACTTTAATATCAGATTCCAGATTCCAGATTCCAGATTCCAGATTGAAAAACAATTTGAAATTTGAAATTTGAAATTTGAAATTACTTGCCCGTCTTTCCGGGTTTCAATCTGTAATACTTATCGGCGTAGCGAACACCTTTGCCTTTATAGGCATCGGGTTTACGCAGACGGTTTAATTCCGCCGCCACTTGTCCGAGTTTTTGTTTGTCAATACCGGTCAGCGTCAAGGTCAACTGATATTGGTTAATCGTCGTTTTTGAATTGACGCGCTCTGCTTTGGCTTCGATGCCGTCGGGTAAAGGGTATTCAATCGGATGCGAATAACCGAGCGAGAAAACGATTTTCTTGCCCTGCACGTCGGCTTTGTAACCAACGCCGACCAAATCCATATCCTTCTTAAAGCCTTCGGTGACACCGACAATTGCATTATTTGCCAAAGCGCGTGCCAAACCGTGAAACGCGCTTAAATCGTCATTTGCACGTTCGGCAACCAATGCGCCTTCTTCTTGTTTGAAGGTTACGCCCTGCGGAATCGGAGATTTTAGAGTTCCTTTCGGACCTTTCACTTCCAATTCGCCATCGTTAATTGTCACGGTTACGCCTGACGGTATCGTAATCGGTTTTTTTCCTACACGAGACATAATATCCTCTTTCGATTTGGGATTTGGGATTTTTAATTCAATCCGCAATCCGCATTCACAAATCCGAAATCCTAATATACTTGTGCTAAAATTTCGCCGCCAACTTTTTCTTTGCGGGCTTTCTTTCCACTCATCAAACCGCGTGATGTAGAGACAATGTTAATTCCATACCCGCCGAGAACTCGCGGAATCTCGCCTGCACCGACATACACGCGTCTGCCCGGACTCGAAACTCTGGACAAATGTGTAATCGAAGAAATGCCTTTGGCATCGTAGCGCAGGAAAATGCGGATTGTGTATTTTACGCCCTCACCTTTGGTGACAAAGTTATTGATATAACCTTCTTCTTTCAAAATACGCGCAATTTCTAATTTCAACTTTGAACCCGGAATATCCACGCGGCTGTGATTCGCGGCAATTGCGTTGCGAATTCGCGTGAGCATATCGGCTATCGGATCTGTCATTCTTCTTTAACTCCGTTTAAATATTGCGGCGGTTCGGAAAAATATAAAAAATTCCGCCTGCCGCATTCCTAAAAAATTACCAACTTGATTTTGTCACACCCGGGATTTGTCCCTGAAGTGCCAATTCGCGCAAAGCAACCCGCGACATTCCGAATTTTCGCAGAAAACCACGCGGGCGACCGGTTTGGGAACAACGGTTGCGAACCCGAATCGGACTGGCATTGCGCGGAAATTTTTGCAATTTAACGACCGCTTCATCAACCTGTTCGATGGTCGAAGCCGGATTATTAACGATTTTCTTCAGTGCCAATCGGCGTTCCGCATAATTTGCGACTGTCTTTTTGCGTTTGTTGTTTGCTACAACTTTACTAATCTTTGCCATATTAAATTTAAGATTCAAGATTCAAGGTTCAAGATTTCATTTAATTTTGAATCTTGAATCTTGAATTTTTTAATTATTGTCTGAACGGCATTCCGAGTGCTTTCAAAAGCGAACGTGCCTGTTCGTCCGTGCTTGCCGTGGTCACGATGGAAATGTTCATTCCGCGTGTTTTATCAACTTTGTTAAAATCAATTTCAGGGAAAATCAATTGCTCACGAATGCCGAGCGTATAATTTCCGCGACCATCGAAAGCCTTGCCGGAAATTCCGCGAAAATCGCGCACACGCGGCAGAGCAACCGAAATCAGGCGGTCAAGAAATTCATACATCCGGTCGCCGCGCAAGGTGACCATCGTGCCGATGTTCATTCCCTGACGAAGTTTGAAAGCCGCGATTGATTTTTTCGCTTTCGTAACAACGGGTTTTTGTCCCGTCACTACTCTCAATTCTTCAACCGCCGTGTCGAGAATTTTGGAATTGGCAATCGCTTCGCCCATTCCCATATTAACGACAACTTTTTCAATCCTCGGAATCGCCATCACATTTTCGATGCCGAATTCTTTGGCGATTGCCGGAGCAATCTCTTTTCTGTATTTATCTTTAAGTCTAGCCATTGTTTTTTCTCACGTTTGGGACTCGCACTCAAAATTTCAAATTTCAGATTTCAAATTCCAGATTTAATTTGGAATTTTTGATTTGGAATTTGTAATACCTTAGCGTTACCAAATTCTAAAAATTTACTGTTCGTCGGTCGCTTCTTCTTTTTTCGCAGTGCGCGTCCATTGCTGTTCGGGAATCAATTTTCCGCTTTTTGCAACGCGAACTTTTTTACCGTCGCGGACTTCGTAATTGATGCGTGTCGGTTTGCCTGTTTCAGGGTCAATCAGCGCAATGTTTGAAATATTCACCCACGCTTCTTGCTCGATGATTCCGCCTTCGACGTTCATTTGCGGAACGGCTTTGCGGTGGCGTTTCATAATCATCGCGCCTTCGACCTTAACTTTTCCGTTAATCGGGTCAACTTCGATAACCTTTGCACGAAGCGGCTGGCGTTTGCCCGCGCTGTCGAAGCGGTTATATTCGCGACCGGCGATAAACACAACCTGGTCACCGCGCTTAATTTTGCTTCTGATAGTTCCTTTCTTTACCGTTTTCATTCTCTTAAATCACCTCCGGCGCGAGCGAAACGATTTTCATAAAGTTCTTTTCGCGCAATTCGCGTGCGACCGGACCAAAAACGCGTGTGCCAATCGGCGAACCGTCATCTTTAATCAAAACCGCCGCGTTTTCGTCAAAGCGAATGTAAGTTCCGTCTTTGCGGCGCACTTCTTTGCGCGTGCGGACGATCACCGCGTTATAAACTTTACCTTTTTTTGCCGTGCCGTCGGGCGAGGCTTCTTTGACGGTAACTTTGATTTTATCGCCCAAACGCGCAATCTTGCCCGTCGAACCGCCAATCGGCATAATCATTACCACACGTTTCGCGCCTGAATTATCTGCGACCGTTAAAGAGGTCTGCATTTGAATCATTGCTTTATCACTCCGTTCAAGTTGAGCGTAAAGAGTGTAGAGATAAAACTTTTACTCTCTACTCTCCACTCGCTACTATTTTTCTGCTTTCTGAATAATTTCAACAACACGCCAGCGTTTTTTCGCTGAAAGCGGTCTGGTTTCGACAATCCGCACTTTATCGCCGATAGTCGCGCCCATTTCATCGTGCGCCATAAATTTCTTGCGGCGTTTGACGTATTTGCGGTAAATCGGGTGTTTCACTAAACGGTCAACGCGAACTGTCACAGTTTTCGTCATTTTGTCCGATGCAACGATACCGATTCTTTCGGCGCGTTTTGAAACCTTTTTACCTTCTTCTTCGGCTGAAGAACCGGTAATGGCTGAGACAACACTGGAAACACCTTCGGAAATCGTTGCGGCGACGGTTTCAACGGCTTGAACCGCCGTATCAAAAACAGAATCAATTAATGATGGTTCTGCTGCCGTATCGGTTGCTTCCGTCTTCTTTTTGCCGGCTGTTTTCTTCGGTTTTTCTTCCGTTTCGTCAGCTTTTGCTTCAACAGCATTCTCTTCTGCGTCGGCTTTTGCTTCAACAGCACTTTCCTCTGTATCAGCCGATGCTTCTACAGCAGTTTCTTCTGTTTCGGCTTGTGTTTCAACAGCAGTTTCCTGTTCCGCGTCGGCTTTCGCTTCGACCGCCGTTTCTTCCACCGCGACTTCCGTTTCTTCGGTCGCTTCGTTTGCTGTTTCTACTACTTCTTCTTCAGTCTTCTTTTTTGGCATTTTCCTATTTCAACCTATTTTACTTCGGCTTCCTTTTCCGTAATCAGCGTATAAACGCGAGCCAAAGTTTTCTTTTCGCGGCGAATGTCATTGACCGTTTCGCCGACTCCCAAAGTTTTTCTGAACTTCAAACGAAACAGAGATTCCTTTAAACTGTCGGCTTGTTCGCGCAGTTCATCCAAATTCATTTCGCGGAGTTGTTCAAGCAGTTCTTTGCGTTTCATTAAACAATTCCTCCTTCCAAGTCGGCACGGCTGACAAACTTCGTCTTGATCGGAAGTTTTTGAGCCGCGAGGCGCATCGCTTCACGCGCCAGTTCTTCGGGGACACCTTGAATTTCATACAAAATTCTGCCCGGTTTGACGACTGCAACCCAATGATCGGGTGCGCCCTTTCCGCTTCCCATACGAGTTTCAGCCGGTTTCTTCGTGATCGGCTTGTCGGGAAACATCCGAATCCAAACCTTTCCGCCACGTTTGATGTGGCGCGTCATCGCAATACGAGCCGCTTCGATTTGGCGGTCGGTGATCCAGGCTGCTTCTAAAGTTTTGAGTCCAAAATCACCAAAATCCAACTTGTCGCCGCGTGATGCTTTTCCGCGCATACGACCTTTCATGACTCTTCGGTGCTTGACCTTTTTCGGCATTAACATAATGAGTTACCTCAAATAAAAATCTTAAAATCCTACTATCTTCTGTTATCGTTTCTGTCACGGCGCGGCGGTCTTCTGTCTCCGCGTCCACCGCCTTGAACTTTCGGTTCGTTAATCGGATCGCTCGTTGTTCCGCGTGCCATCGAAGCATTCGGGTCGAGAATCTCACCGCGATAAATCCAAACTTTGACACCGATAATTCCGAATGTCGTTAAGGCTTCGGCAAATCCGTAATCAATGTCGGCGCGAAGCGTGTGAAGCGGCAGACGACCTTCCAAACTCCATTCCGTTCGGGCGATTTCCGCGCCGTTCAAACGTCCCGCACACATCACTTTAACGCCTTGTGCGCCGAAGCGTTGCGATTCTTCGAGAATCTTTCGCATCGCACGGCGAAAAGCGATTCGTTTTTCGAGCTGCTGCGCGATCTTTTCGGCTTGAAGCTGGGCGTTGAGTTCCGGTTTGGTGATTTCCTGAATCGAAACGATCACTTCGCGTCCGGTTTTCTTCGACAAATCTTCTTTTAACTTCTCGATTTCCGAACCTTTGCGACCGATGATGATGCCCGGACGCGACGTGTAAATAATAATTTTCAAACGATTGGCGGCGCGTTCAACGTCAATGTGTGAAACTCCCGCGCCCGTGAAACGCTTTTTCAAATCGCGTTTCAGTTGCAAATCTTCCGCCAAAAACGTCGCGAATTCTTTTTTCGCATACCAGTGCGAGTGCCAATCTTTGTTGTATCCGACCCGAAAGCCGTATGGATGAACTTTTTGTCCCATAATATTTCGATTTGGGATTTGGGATTTGGGATTTGGGATTTAATTCAATCCGAAATCCGAAATCCGAAATCCGATATTGTTATTGTCTTTCCAGTTCCTCGTTTTTGTCCAACTGCGCTTCATCCGCAGGCTTTGTTTCGTTCTTTTCAGCCGGAGTTTGTGAAGTTGCGTCCTTCGCATCCGCGACCTCCGCTTCGTTTTTGGCTTCAACTACCGCTTCGTTTGCTTTCGGCGAAGTTACTTCCGATGCTTCGACCGGCGCATCGGTTGCCGTTACTTCGACTTCTTCAACCTTTTCTTCCTTCGCTTTCTTAGTTTCCTTGACAGCGTCTTTCTTCTCGGAAGTTTTGGGCGAAGTCTTTGCTGTCTTTTCAGCTTCGGGCTTGACCTTCACATTAGCTTTTGCCTTCCGTGCCTCATCCGCGATTTTTTGCGGACTGTCATCGCTCGAAACCAGAATCGTGATATGGCAATAATGTCGCTGTTCACGATATGCGCGACCCTGCGGTGCGGGACGCATCCGGCGACGGTTTTTGTGTGCGCCCATATCAACGAAACAGGTTTTTACCCACAAATCATCGGGGTCAATCGCAATATTTTGCTGTTCCGCCAGATAAGTCGCGTTGGCAATCGCCGAGCGCAGAGTTTTGGCAATCGGGTCAGCCGCGCGTTTGTCGGTAAATTTCAGAATCGCTAAGGCGCGTGAAACATTCACGCCGCGAATCAAATCAATCACCAATCGCGCTTTTCGCGGCGAGCCTTTCAAATGTCTTGTTTTTGCTATCGCTTCCATAATTCAATTTCGGATTGGTGATTTCGGATTTCGGATTGAAATATTTAAATCCCAAATCCGCAATCCCAAATCCCGAATCGTCCTTATTTTCTCTTCGCCATTTTCTCCGCTTTTGTTCCCGGATGTCCTTTAAAGGTTCGCGTCGGCGAAAATTCTCCGAGTTTGTGTCCGACCATATTTTCCGTGATATAAACCGGAATATGACGTTTGCCGTTGTGAACGCCGAAGGTCAAACCAACCATATCGGGCGAAATCGTCGAGCGGCGCGACCATGTCTTTATCGCTTGCGGTTTATTTCCGCCTTCGCTGATTTTTCTCAAAACTTTCTGGACACTTAAATCAATAAACGGTCCTTTTTTTACTGAACGTGGCATATCTTTTAATTTCGGATTGCGGATTTCTGATTTCGGATTTTTCCGTTTTCAGTGTCCGCGTTCAATGGATTGTTCATTGTTCCTACGAATTCAAATCCGCAATCCCAAATCCCAAATCCCAAATTTACTTGCTTCTTCTGTCGCGCACAATCATATTCTGAGTGCGTTTGTTTCTGCGTGTTTTGTAACCGCGTGTCGGTTGTCCCCAAGGTGTTACCGGATGGCGACCGCCCGAAGTTTTACCTTCGCCGCCGCCGTGCGGGTGATCAACCGGATTCATCGCCACACCGCGAACTTTCGGACGTAAGCCTTTCCAACGGTTTCTTCCCGCTTTACCCAAACTGACGTTTTCGTTTTCAACATTACCGACCTGTCCGACGGTTGCCATACAAACAACCGGAACGCGCCGAACTTCACCCGAAGGCATTCTCAATTGTGCGAAATCGCCTTCTTTGGCAACAAGCTGTGCAAACGAACCTGCCGAACGCGCCATTTGTCCGCCTTTGCCGGGACGAAGTTCAATGTTATGAATCTGCGTTCCGAGCGGAATATTTTTAATCGGCAGAGCATTTCCCGGCAGAATGTCGGCTTCCGCGCCGCTCAAAACCGTTGAGCCGACCGTTAATCCGACTGGCGCGAGAATGTATCGCTTTTCGCCGTCGAGATAAGTAATCAAAGCGATGTGCGCCGAACGGTTCGGATCGTATTCGATTTGCGAAACTTTTGCCGGAATGCCTGGTTTATTGCGTTTGAAATCAATAATCCGGTAATGTCGTTTATGACCGCCGCCGCGTCGGCGAACGGTAATTCGTCCGTCGTTGTTGCGACCTGAAATTCTGGTTTTCGGCTCCAGCAAAGATTTCTCGGGTTTTGCGTTCGGAGTCAATTCATCCCGCGTCAAATATGTTTGATAGCGTCTCGCGGGCGATGTCGGTTTTAATCTTTTAATTCCCATAATTCAATTTCGGATTTCGGATTGGTGATTTCGGGTTAAATTTTTATAAATCCCAAATCCGAAATCCCACATCCCAAATTAGATTGCTTCTGCGTAATCAACCATCGGTTCGCCGACTTTCAAAGTAACGTAAGCCTTTTTGAAGCTGGCGCGGCGACCTTCGTGTCGTCCGCGTTTTTTCATCTTGCCTTCGTAGTTGACGGTGCGAATTTTTGCGACCTTTACGCCGAAAATTTCTTCGACCGCACTGCGGATTTCGTTTTTATCCGCCTTTTTATCAACGCGAAACGTCAAAACTTGTGCGTCGCCTTCTTCGCTGCTCGCTTCTTTCAAAAGAACTGATTTTTCGGTCACGACAGGCGACTTTAAAATTTCCCAAATTCCTAATTTATTCATTGTCAGCCGCCTCCTCTTTATTTTCAGTTTCCGCGACTACCGGAGTTTCTTCCGTCTTCGCTTCGACTTTTTCGGCTTTCGGTTTAGCTGGCGAAGCCGCTTTCGCTTTCGGCTTGGCTTCGGCTTTTGTCTCAACAACCGGTTCCGCAACTGCTTCGACTTCTACGCCTTTTTCACGATTCGGATCGAGCAGATGAGTTATTTCGTCAACCGCTGTTTTCGTCAACACGAGTTTTTCGTGATAAATCAAATCGTAAATGTTCAAGCCGTAGCTGTTCGTAACTTTCGTTTTCTTGACATTGCGCGACGACAAAACCAAATTTGCGTTATCGAGCGAGTCAACAATCAAAGTTTTCGTGGTTTTCTTCGCGTCGGAAAGTCCGAGCGTATTCAACGCACCAAGAAAATCTTTTGTTTTTGGATTCTCGAACGAGATTTCATCAATCACGATGATATTTCCTTCGCGCAATCTTTCCGAAAGAGCTGAGCGCAATGCGCCGCGCCGCATTTTCTTCGGCAAAAGCGATGACCAATCTCGCGGCTGCGGTCCGTGGACGTTACCGCCGCCTTTCCAGAGAGGTGAACGAAGCGACGCGATACGCGCACGACCTGTTCCCTTCTGCTTCCACAGTTTGCGTCCCGAGCCGGAAACATTACCGCGAGTTTTTGTCGCGCTCGTTCCCTGCCGGCGATTTGCCAGATAATTTTTGACTGCCGTATGAATCAACGACTCGTTTAATTCGACACCGAACACGGCATCTGCGAGTGTGACTTCACCGACTTCTTTGTTACTCAAATTGCGAACCTTGACGGTAGGCATAATTTTAACTCCGTTGAGCGCGAAATATTTTCGCCGCTTCTTTTCTTAGAATTTATTAGCTTTTTTACCAGCTTTTCTAACTACAACCAAACTTCCGTTCGGTCCCGGCACAGCGCCGCGAACCATAATCAGATTGTTTTCGACATCAACTTTTGCGACCGTCAATCCTCGGACAGTGACCTGTTCATCGCCCATATGTCCCGACGATTTCGTGCCTTTGATAACACGCGACGGATAAGCCGATTGACCGATTGACCCCGGTTCACGCACGTTCATCGAACCATGCGACTCAGGACCGCGTTTGAAGTTATGCCGTTTAATCGTTCCCGCGAAACCGCGTCCTTTCGATTTGCCGACAACTTCGATTTTATCGCCGTCTGCGAATAAATCAGCTTTTACCTGATCGCCGATGCTGACATCTGCTTCGTCTTCGAGACGAATTTCTTTCAGAATGCGGGTCGGCGGTGTGCCGCCTCCGGTCTTTTCAAAATGTCCGCGCAAAGGTTTTGAAACATTTTTCAACTTGATCGGTTTGTCTTCGACAAGCCCGAGTTGAACCGCGTTATAGCCGTCTTTGCCGTTCGCCGTTTTTGTTTGAACAACAACGCAAGGTCCTGCTTTGATGACGGTTACGGGTGTGACCGTGCCGTCCTCTGCAAATAATTGCGTCATTCCAACTTTTCTACCGATGATACCGTTAATCATCATTATCTCCATTTCTGATTGGTGATTTGGGATTTCGGATTGGTTTTATAAATCCCAAATCCGCAATCCTAAATCCCAAATCAATTTAGCTTTTGCCGAATGCTTTGATTTCAACATCAACGCCGGCGGGTAAATCCAATTTCATCAACGCATCAACCGTTTCAGCGGTCGGGTCGAGAATGTCCATCAGACGTTTGTGCGTTCTGATTTCAAATTGCTCGCGCGATTTTTTATCAACGTGCGGCGATCTCAAAACCGTCCATTTATTTTTGATGGTCGGAAGGGGAATCGGTCCCGCAATCCGTGCGCCCGTGCGTTTCGCAGTTTCCACAATTTCTTGCGTTGACTGGTCTAAAACGCGATGGTCGTATGCTTTCAGCTTGATGCGAATTTTTTCGTTTAACATAATTCTATTTTGGTCTTTGGTCTTCGGTCTTTGGTCTTAGAACATCAAAATCCTAGAACCGAAAGACCAAAGTCCGAAAATTTATTCCACGATGTCACTTACTGTGCCTGCGCCGACGGTTCTGCCGCCTTCGCGGATCGCGAATCTGAGTCCTTTTTCCATCGCAATCGGGGCGATCAGTTCGATTTCCATTTGGATGTTATCGCCCGGCATCACCATTTCCACGCCCGACGGCAGGTGCGCCACGCCCGTGACATCCGTTGTGCGGAAATAGAATTGCGGTCGGTAGCCCGTAAAGAACGGGGTGTGACGACCGCCTTCTTCCTTGGTCAGAACGTAGGCTTCGGCTTTGAATTTCGTGTGCGGATTGATCGAACCCGGTTTCGCAATAACTTGTCCGCGTTCGATTTCCTTGCGCTCAACGCCTCTCAGAAGCAAGCCGACGTTGTCACCCGCTCTGCCTTCATCGAGCAGCTTTTTGAACATTTCAACGCCCGTGCAAACCGAGTTGCGCGTCGCTTTGATCCCGACG